>CAZNRN010000001.1:0-49220 GCA_964575605.1 uncultured Micavibrio sp.
TAGTGTACTATGAATGTTCTTAAATATCAATTAATTAGATAAATAATGCTCTCCCAGAGGGAGAGGAGGGGGAACCCGCGTCGCGGGGGGAGGTGAGGGGCGCTATCAGGGTGCCTGCCGCACGAAGTTCCCCTCACCCTCCCGCGCAGACGCGGGCCCCTCTCTCCCCCGAGGGGGAGGTGTACTATAGTACGGGTTATTTTTATTAAGCCGCCGAACGCTTCGCCTGCGCCAGGGCCTCGGCAAAGGCCGGCTGCACGTCTTCGGGCTTGATTGTTTCAAGGTCCTCGCGCGAGGGGAACATCATCTTGCCGCTGGTGCGCGCGGCGAGTGATTTCACGCTGTCCTCGAAAATATTGCGCACCAGCCGTCCGTTCGAAAAGCTGTTGGTCGCGGCGTCGGGCGGCTGGCGGAAAAATTCTTCCAGCAGCTGCAGTGCGGCGGGCGCGATTTTATACTGCTGCGCCGAAGCCATCTGCGCATAGAGCGCCAGCAGCTCGGCAGGTTTGTAATCGGAGAAATAAACCACATCGGTAAAGCGCGAGCGCAGCCCCGGGTCGCTGTCGAGGAAGTGCTGCATTTCATCGGCGTATCCTGCCGCGATCACGACCAGACGGTCTTTATAATCCTCCATCAGTTTCGCCAGCGCCGTGGTGGCCGCGCGCCCCAAAGCGCCCGCCTCGCCGTCGCCCGCCAGACGGTAGGCGTTATCGATCAGCAGCACGCCGTCCAGCGCGCGCATCACATGCTGGCGCACGCGCTGTGCCGTGTCGCCATGCCCCTGCCCCAGCAAATCCGATACCAGCACTTCCACCACATGCCCGCGCGTCAGGTAGCCCGTCTGGTGCAAAATCTCGCCCATGATGCGCGCAACCGTGGTTTTGCCCGTGCCGGGGTTGCCCAGCAGCGCCATGTGGATGACAGGGCGGACGGCGGGCAGGCCCTGCGCCTGCCTTGCGCCGAAAAGCCTTGCGCGGTTGCTGATGTCCGATACCGCGCGCTTGATATCCTCCAACCCAACCATCGCGTCCAGCTGCGCAAAGGGGTCTACGGCCGACAGCGGCAGCGGCACGGGCAGCACCGGCGGCTCCCACGGCGATGAGTCCTCCCCTGCGCCTTGCTGCCTGTCGCGGGCTTCGCCGTCGTCGTTATCCGCGTCCGGCACGTCGCCCTTCTGGTTGCGGCGCACTTCCTCGAAGGCCAGCTTGATATCCTCGAGGCGTATCACCTGCAAATCGCGGGTCGAATGTTTTTCCATCTGCCCGACGCGCGCGGCGAGGTTCTTGACCGAATTCTCAAACAGGTTGCGCACGAAACGGCCGTTGGGGAAGTTATGCGTCAGTTCCGCCCGCGCCTGTTTCATCACGTCGCCCAAAAAGACGGCGGCCGAGGGGAACAGCGTGAACTGCTGGTCGGTCACCAGTTTGGTGAAAATCAGCACCAGTTCTTCCGGGCTGTAATCCTCGAAATGGATGATATCGGTAAAGCGGGAGCGGAAGCCGGGGTTCACGTCCAGAAAAGCCTGCATCTCGGCCGGATAGCCCGCCGCGATAACCACAAGACGCTCGCGGTTATCCTCCATCAGTTTCAGCAGCGTGGTAATCGCCTGCGCGCCGTATGATGAGCCGGCAGATGTGTTATGCCCCATCAGGCCATAGGCCTCGTCAATGAACAGCACACCGTCCAGCGCTTGCTCGACTTTCTCGCGCACTTTCAGGGGCGTTTCGCCGACGTACTGGCTGATAAGCTCGGGCACAGAAACCTCGACCACATGGCCGCGCTTCAGGTATCCCGCCTGTTTCAGCACGCCGCCGATAATGCGCGCCACGATGGTTTTGCCGGTGCCGGGGTTGCCCATGAAAATCAGGTGCATGGCGGGAACGGTATTCGCCAACCCCTGGCTTTTGCGTTTCTCGAACAGCCTTGCGCGGTGCGCGATATTGGCGACCGCGGTTTTAATCCCCGCAAGGCCGATCAACCCCGCCAGCTCCTTGAACGGGTCGCTGCCGTGTTTGGGCTGGTGGATGATAGCCGTGTCGCGCGTATCGACGGTCGCGGGTTTGGCGCCACCGCCGCCGGCGGGCGCGGGCGGGGCATACATCGGCTCATCCCTGATGCTGGCGCGGCGCAATAAATCCTGCGCGCCCGGGTGGTTGAATTCGGCGGCTTTTTTAATCCAGAGGTAGCCCACCAGACGGTCATACTGGAAATTGCTATGCGCCTGCGACGACAGTTTCGATCCCAGCGCGAACATCGCCCAGCTGACATTGCGTTTCGAATATTCCTTCAGCGTCTGCCATTCGGCCTTGGCCACAGGGTCGGCGCGCACCAGCGGTTCGGTCAGGCGCAACAGGGCGCGCAGGCTGCCCTGCGACGCGCGCCAGCGCTGGAAGCGCGGGTTGTTGCGCAGCAGGACGGCCACGATGATCGCGGCGGCCGCCAGCGCGACCAGCAGGAACATCGCCCCCATCGGGCGGCCCCAGAGGCCTTGTAAAAATCCCATCACGGTATCGGTAAACGTCGGTGCCGGCATTGAAACCCCTGCCTTTTATAACCCTGCAATTTTGCGCGATAAACCGCGCCCCGTCCAGCAGCCCGCTTATGGCAACAACTGAATGTGGCGCACTAAAAAACCCGCTTTCCGCGGGTTCCTGTTTCTCGTCTTTTTCTTCCCGCCCTCCCTGCGTGCACAGGAAGAGCATATTTTTAGTATGGCAGCTTTTGATCCCCGAAAAAATGAAACATTTTGAAACGCTCTGAAACGCCCTGAAACGCATAATAGGGATCTGAAAGACATCACAGTAATACAGTCCAGCAGAATAATTCGATTTTTTGCTATTTTTTCCTGTGGTATACCCCATAGGTGAAACGTTCTGAAACGCTCTGAAACGCACACGGTTTTTGACGACTCGGGTGATGTAGCTGATGTTGTTTTGGAATTCCGGATTTATGCTTCGCGCTTCGGGGCTTTTTTTGCACGGCGTTTACGGCTAAGTTATTGCCATGAAAGCATTAAAGGCAATGTATGCGCTTGTAACGGCTGTGCTGATCGTCTTCAGCCTGATGCCCTTTATGCCCGCGTTTTCCGTCGCCTTTATCGACCTGCCGTCGCACTTCGTCGTGCAGTATGCCGTGGCCGCGCTGGTCATGCTGCCGCTGGCGGGATGGCTGAAACTGCCGAAGACCGTGGTCGCGCTGCTCTGCGTTTTGCTGCTGAACGCGGCGCAGCTTTACCCGTTTTTCGCGCCGCAGGCGGATATCCCCGCGGGCAAGCCGCTGAAAATATTGCAGACGAATACGTTTTTCCTGAACAAGGACACGGACGGCCTGAAACAGCTGATCGCCGATGAGAAGCCCGACATGGTCGTGGGCTCGGAGGTCAACCACGAATTCGCCGCGTTTTTGAAAACGCTGGAAAAAGAATACCCCTACCAGGCGCTGCACCCGCAGGGCGACAACCCGCGCGGGCTGGCCGTGATTTCGAAACTGCCGTTCACCAAGGACGAGAAAGTTTATTACGATTACGCCAAAATCCCCTCCGAAGTGTTCTGGATGGAATACGAGGGGCTGAAAATCCGTTTCGTTTCGGTCCACCCCTCGACGCCGCTGGAGGGCAGGCTGGAAAGCCGCGACAATGTTTTCAAGAACATCTTCAAAAAGATGCAGAAGGAAAAGCCCGATAACCTCGTCATTCTGGGAGATTTCAACGCGACGCCCTTTTGCCCCGCACTGAAAAAACTGACCGTCGATTTGGGTTTGAAAAATTCCCGCGTGGGCAAGGGCATCATGCCCACATGGCCGGAATTTTTTCCGGGCATGCTCTTCCGTATCCCTATCGACCACGTGCTGGTCAGCGAAAAACTCACCGCCCTCTCCCACCGCCTCGGCCCCGATATCGGCAGCGACCATCTGCCCTCCATCGTTGAAATTGCGGTGAAGAAATGACCACCGCCTGCACCCTGTTGGCGCTGGCGCTGCTCTATTCGGCCGTCACGCCCTACCTGCCCGCAAAGCCCTGGCGCATCATCGACCTGCCGTCGCATTTCGTTATACAGGGTGCGCTGGCCTCGCTGGTGATGATTTGCGGCATCAACGTAATTCTGGGCATGACTTTCGATACCACTCTGGTGCCTGCCGTCCTCGCCACTGCGCTCGCGCTGGCGCTGCAGGTGAAAACGCTGAAGCCGGGCACGGGCGCCGCGCCGGGTAAACCGGGCAACAAAATTAAAATCCTTCAGGCAAATTTGCTGAAAACAAACAGCGACGCCGCACCGCTGCTGGCAATTGCGGCGCAGGAAGAGCCCGATATCATCGCCTGTTGCGAGGTTTCGCCCGCGATGGCCGAAAAACTGCAGGCGCTGAAAAATACCCACCCGCACCAGCGCCTTGCGATGGATGAAAAAGGCTATGGCCTCGCTGTGTTTTCGAAACTGGCTTTCGATTCCATCGAGACGATGAAGCCCGCAGGCGCGCGCGCGACATCCATCGCGTTCAAAATCAATAACATCACTTTCGTCGCCCTGCATACCGTCACGCCCGTCGCCGATATCGCGGCGCGCGATGCGGAGCTGCTGGCGCATGCGGAGAAATTCGCGGGCGTTGCCCCGCTGGTCTTTATGGGCGATTTCAACGCGACGCCCTGGTGCCCCGCCATGCGCCGCTTCTGCGCCGCGCTGAACCTGTACAACGCGCGCGGCGGCCGCGTACTTGCCCCCAGCTGGCCGCGCTGGCTGCCCGCCTTCATGCGCCTGCCCATCGACCATGTTCTGGTGTCGAAGGCAATCCCCGTCGAGGGTTTCGCCCTGGGCAGCCCGACCGGCAGCGACCACCTGCCGACGATCACGGTGATAACCCCCTGAATTCGTAGGAATTCGCCGTGGATTGACATAACCCAACCCCCGCGCTACGCTCCTGCCATCTTACGTAAACAGGAGTGAGAGACCCATGGCCTATACCTACGGCAAACCCGCGAACAAGCACCGCCTGAAAAAAGCGTTCCTCAAAGCCACGCTCGGCGTCGTGCTGCTGGCGCCCGCCTATCAGGCTTACATGCCCGATACGGCGCAGGACTGGGTCAAGCACAAGGCGATGGCGGTCGTCGGCATGGAGCCCGCGAAGAAGGAAGTCGACATCAACAACCTGCAAATCGCGCTCGAGAGCCCCAACCGCCCGACCGTGCTGGGCTCCTCGACGCAGGGCGTCTTCAACAATTCCGGCACCAACATGCCCGACGAATGGATGGCCGCGCTCGGCCGCCACACGCTGCTGATGCAGAACAGCGACAACGCCGCCGCGATGGATAAATGGCTGTCGCAGCTGGATAACCTCAAAAACAAGTCGATCGCCGAAAAGGCGCAGGGCGTCGACGCGCTGGTCGACCGCACTATCCGCTATGAAAGCGACGTCGCGACCTATGGCCGCGAGGAGCATTTCGCCGCCCCCCTTGAAACGCTGGCGAAAAAACAGGGCGACTGCGACGATTTCGCGATCCTGAAATATTTCAGCCTGAGATACCTTGGCGTGCCTGCCGACAAGATGTTCGTCGTCGCCGTCGGGCCTGAGAACACCAAGACGCTCAACCACGCTACGCTGATGGTCGATACGCGCGAAACGGGCGTACTCACCTATGCCTGGGACGCGGCGAAGAACAAGGCCTTCGGCACCGTCGCGCCCTCGAACTTCGTCATCCTCGACAACGACGGCTCGCCCGACGGCAAGCTGGTGGAAGCGCGCGACGCGAAATACCGCCCCTATTACGCGATGAACGAAAAAGGCATCTGGAGCGTGACGGCCAATACCGAACTCTGGCAGAAACCGCAGCCGCCGAAGCCGTAATCAATCCTTGAACTTGCCTTTTTCAAGGTAGGTGGAGGCGAGGCGCCAGACGCCGGGCATCCAGCACATCAGGGTATGGTCGCCCCAGACGGTGGTGTGGTCTTTCATGCCGTTGATTTTGGTCGAATTGACCGAGACGATGCCGTCATTCGGCCGCGGGATATTCGCCAGCAGCGACGTCGGCGCATGGAACCAGTGGTTATCGCCCGCAATCACGCCGCAATCGAAATCGACGGAATCTTTCAGCCGGCCCTGCACGTCGCCGCTGGCGGTGCCGAGGTTTTGCCCGACGGGGCCGTGGAACCATTTGAAGGCGGGCACGTCGCGCAGGTAATCGGCGACCTCCGACCCGTGGTTTGGCGTGCCGATCATGACGACGCGGCCGATTTTTTTCGATCCGTATTTTTCGGCATAAAGGCGCATCAGCAAACCGCCCATCGAATGCACGACGGCGTCGAACTTATCCGCCTTGATATTGTCGATGGCGGGCAGGATATGCTTGTCGCGCAGTTCCTCGAAGCTTTCGGCGCGCGAGGGGTAGGAAATATTGTGGACGGTATGGCCCTTGCGCTTCAGGTGGCCGGAAATGCCCGACATAAAATGCCGGTTCATGCCAAGGCCATGGAGGACGAGGACATCCCTAGCCATTTTTCTTTTCCTTCTTTTCAAGCGGCCATTCGCAGAAGGCCAGCGCCCATGTCACCGCGATGACAAGGAAAGGCACGACCGCGCAAAGCCCCCAGTAAGGGGTACGCCCCGCGCGCGACGCGGCGACGGCCGAGGCGGCAAGCAGCCCGCAAAGGTAAAGCCCGCGCACCAGCAGCTGCGCCCAGTCGGGCAGCGAGGTCCAGATTTCGGTCATGCCCGCTTCTCCTTCTTCGGCAGCGGGTGGACATTCGGCCAGGGGCGGAAGGCCAGCGCGCTGACCGCCAGCAAAAGCCCCGCCCAGGGGACAAGCACCAGCAACGCCATGAAGGGCGGCTGCCCCGCGCGCCTGAAAATGCGCCACGCGGGCACCAGCATCAGGATGCCGGATATCAGTTGCAGCGCCAGCGGATGTTTGAGGGTTTCGAGCAGTGCCGGGTCCATCAGTCTTCTTTATGCCCTTCGATAATCGGTATTTCGTGCAGCAGCCAGACGAGGATGGCCATGACGGTCATGGCGCCCGCCTGGTGCGCGGTTGCAATAATGATATTCACATGGGTGACGATTGTCGAGATGCCAAGGGTGATTTGCAAGAGCGCGACGACCCAGAGCGCGCGGAACAGGCGGGAGAGGCGCTGCGGCAGGTGGAAGCCTTTGGTCTTGCTGACAATCCAGAGGATTTTTAAAAACAGCAATATCGCCAGCGTGCGGTGGACGAACTGCACTGTGGCCGGTTCCTCGAAAAAGGCGCGCCAGACGGGCTTGTACTGCAGCATTTCGACCGGGTAAACCGTCTGCCCCATCATCGGGAAGGTGTCGTTATAAACCATGCCCGCATCCAGCCCCGCGGTAAAGGCGCCCCAGGCCATCACGATGCTGGTCAACGCCAGGGCGCCCCGCACCATGCCGCGGAAGTGCGAGATTTTGCCCGCGTCCTTCGACGGCTCCAGCCGGAAAGCAAGGCCAAGGCGGAACAGCGAGCCGAAAATCAGGAATGCCAGCAGCAGGTGCGCGGCCAGGCGGTAATGGCTGACCTGCGGCGCGTCGACGAGGCCGCTTTTCACCATGAACCAGCCCATCCCGCCCTGCAGCGCGCCAAGGGCGAGGATACCAAGGAAGGCGGGCCGCGTGGTGGGCGGCAGGCGCTTCCAGAAATAGAGCAGCGGCAGCGCATAGATAATGCCGATGAAACGCCCCCAGAAACGGTGGACCCACTCCCAGAAATAAATCTTCTTGAATTCGCCCAGCTCCATCCCGCTGTTTACTTTTTTGTACTGCGGGCTGGTTTTGTAGGTATCGAATTCCTTTTGCCAGTCGGCATCGGATATCGGCGGCATTGCGCCCGTCACGGGTTTCCATTCGACAATGGAGAGGCCGGATTCGGTGAGCCGCGTCACCGCGCCGATCAGCGCCATCAGCATGACGGCGAAGGCGCAGACGAAAAGCCATGTCGAGACAGGCCGCATCGTGTTCGCTTTCGGGCGGAAAGGGTCATCAAAGCTGCGGCGGGCGATACGGGCCATCGTCTTAACCCAACGTCATGAACATGCGGATGGAGACGACCATCAGCAGGCAGGCGAAAACGCGGCGCAGCGTCTTGCGCGGCAGTTTGTGCGAAGCCGCGACGCCCATCGGCGCCATGAGGATGGAGGACGGGATAATCATGCCCGCTGCCAATACGTTGACATAGCCGATGGAAAACGGCGGCAAGTCGGCCATATGCGCAGCCCCGCCCGCCATGTAGCCGAGGCAGCCGGGCAGCGATATCAGGATGCCCAGCGCAGCACCCGTGCCGACGGCGCGCTGCATCGGCACGCCGATATAGCTCATCATCGGGACGGTCAAAATCGCGCCGCCGACGCCGATCATCGACGATACCATGCCGATGCCGGTGCAGATTCCCCGCTGGATATTGAGCGCAAGGTTATGCGCACGGCCTTCCCTGTTTTCGGAACCCACGGCCATGTAAATCGAAATCAGGAAGGTGATGACCGCGAAAATTTCCTTCAGCAGCTGCCCGTTGACGGAGGAGGCGAAGAGCGAACCCACGACAACGCCGCCCACGATAAACGCGCCCCAGTTGCGCAGGATGTTCGCATCGACCGCGCCGCGGCGGTGATGGCCGAGCGCCGAGGTGGCGCCCGTCGCGAAAACGACGGCGAGCGAGGTGCCGACGGCCAGGTGCATCGCCTGCTCCGCCGCCGTGCCGACCGCCGTCATGGTGAAGAAGAGCGCCGGCACGAAAATAATCCCGCCGCCCACGCCCAGCAGCCCCGACAAAAACCCGCCCGCCGCGCCAAGCGCCAGCAGCAGCGGGGGAAGGATGTACATGGTTGTCGTGGAATCCAAAATAGGCCTCGTTTCTGGGGGCACTATAGGCCTGATTGGGTCCCTTCGAAAGCTTTAAAAATGCAAAAAACTTCCCTCTGCCCTTGCGGGAGAGGGTGCCCGCGCTTGCGCGGGTGGGTGAGGGGCGCACGCGTCTGCGTGCCTATAAACTCACGCCCCAGCAGAGAACACGAACTTAAACATCGCGCAGACGCGTGCACCCCTCACCCTAACCCTCTCCCGGCCATGCGAAGCATGCGGTACATGCGGGGGAGAGGGTTTTTCTTTTAATATGTCTTTTTGCAGTGCAGCTATTCGCCGAAGCCGATCTTGCGGCGGCGGACGTGGGCGAGGCCGCCGATGATTTTCGGGATATTGAGCGCCTTGATGTCGGCGGCGGTCGCCTGGTGCAGCGCCTCGTCTGTGGGCGCCGTGATGATGGTCGCCTCATTCTCTTCGCCGTCGCCCAGCAGGCGTTCGGCCATGGCATAGGGAAGTTTTTTCGCGATCACGTCGACTTCCTTGGCGTTGCGGAAATCGTTGCCGAAACGCTGGCGCGCCTCGTGCAGCTGCTGTTGCAGCAGCGTCTGGCCGTCGGCGTCGATTTTATAATGCTTCTTGCCCAGCTTGCGGGTCAGCGCCTCGCAGAGCTGTTCGTCCGACAGTTCCGCCATCTGACGCACGTTGGGCACCAGCGTTTTCAGCGCGGGCACCTGGTCGTAGAGCGTTTCTATGTCGTCGCGCGCGCCGGTGATAAAGACGATGGGGTCATCCTTGCCCAGTTGCTTGCGCGGCTGCAGCGACATTTGCAGGGCAATCATAAACGTCTTGCCAAGCTCGGGCGCGCCTTGCGACGGGGCCTCGGGCGAGGGAGGCACTTCGACGATAATCGTATCCGCATGCGCGAAAATCTTGGCCAGCGATTCGGGCGATGTGCTGCCCGCGACGCGCGCCAGGTTTTCTTCCGTGATCGCGAAATGGCTGGGGCCGGCGATGCCGAGCGAGACCAGCAATTCCACCTGTTTTTGCGCCAAAGTCCCCTTGCCCACGCCTTCTGGGCCGACATAGGCGGTGTTGAGCTGGGGCAGGTCATCCGCAGGCAGGCCGCGCGCCGTGGTCATTTCCTCCAGCAGGTGGTGCAGCGCCAGCTGTTTCAGTTCACGCTGCAACGCGGCGTGTCCGACAACCTCGGCTTTCAATTCCTTCAATATCTCGAAGGGGTCGCGTTTTTCGATGACGGTCAGGTAATCCTTGACCGGGATGCCGCGCGCGGGCGCGGCCTGTTCGAAATCCTGCCCCGCATGGGGGCCTTCCGCCGCGTTGTAGCGGCCCCCGTTCAGGCCGATTTGCTTCAGCAGGTCGTCAAGCCCGGGGCGGTCGAGCGGGCTTCTCCAGATTTCCACCTTGCCGTTGGCTGCGACCTCTTTCTCGAGGGGGGTTTTCGGGTTGTCGAGCCTTTCGCGCACAGCGTCGTACACGCCGCTGATGGAATTGACGATCGCGTTCGCGACGCCCGGCACGTCGAGCTGTTCGTCGCCGTGCGCCGCGAGGAAATTGGCCACGAAATTGGGGATGTTCGGCTGGTAGACGGGGCGGCCGTCCTTCAGCGTTTCGGCAATGGCGTGGATAACAATGTCGGCCACCGATTCAGTGTCGGGGTTCAGCAGGAAACGGTCGGCGAGGTAGGGCAGGAAATCGGTCTTGTGCTTGCCTTCCTCCGCCACTTTCATGCCGCCGTCGAAAAGGCGCTTGACGATGTCGCGCGTCGACTGTTCGAACTGCGCTTCGGCGACTTTTTTCTTGTCGGCTTCGGGCAGGTCTTCATAGGCGCTCAGCATCAGCGCGATCAGCGGGTGCTTGCCGCCGACGGATGTGTCGGCCCTGACCCCTTTTTTCAGCGCGGAGGCCACCAAACCCGTATCGTGTTTGAGGATGCCCTGCTCGAATTCCGTCACGGACGTGGGATCAAAAGTATCCGGCATATGCCCTCCAGAATCTCTTAAGGCCTTGTTTGATGTTGGCTCTATTTTAGGACAGCATCCCTTAAGTTTTCATAAACTGTTACAGGGGGCTAAAATAAGTTAGCTATTTCAATGAACTACGCGAAAAGTAGTTGATTGCGCTGCAGCATGAACAGGGCGCTTTAAAGGCCTAATCTTAAATGTAGCCGGTTGCGGCTGCCGGGCGAAAAAAGCAGCAGGGGCAATGTGATGAAAAATATCGGCATTATCGCGCTGCTGCGGCGTAATGGACGCATCCTCTACTTCATCTCGCTGGGGTTGTGCCTGACGGGATTTGTCTTTGCCTTTATCCTGCCGAAAATCCTGGGCTGATTTTCAGCGCCGCAGGTTCAGCGTCACCTGCACGGGCGCGGACGGCGCACCCGGCTGCACTGTGACATCCTGCTGGTTTTTCAGGAAAGCGGCGATTGTGTCGCCCGGCTTTTCATCCTGCTTCGCCTGTTCGAGCGCGAGGCGCAGGTCGACCCATTGCTGGCCGCTGGTGTTGAATTGATGGCTGAGCCCGGGCAGGGTTCCAGTTCCGGCAAGGTCGGCCAGCAGCTTGCGCGCAAGGAAGTATTCGAGCGAATGGTGCGGCGCGTGATGGAAAGCGTCGATCAACCGCTGCGACAAGTCACTCACGCTAACGCTCAGGCCGCCTGTGCCGCCCTTTTTCTCCGCCTCGTCATCGATCTGCTGCAGGACAAGGGGATGAAGAACGCCGATAGCCGACTTCAAAGCTTCTTCGCTCGCGGCGGATTCATAGGCATGGCGTGAGGCGATCATGCGCATTTCGCGCGGCGTGAGCGACCGGATCGCGTTTATATCGGCGCCGAGCACAATGCGGTCGAGCGCGATTGAACTGAAATGAGTGAAGTCGCAACCCAGCACGGATTCGGTCGCCCCCACGGCCGAATAATGGCTGATATCGTCAAGCCCGTACCAGCCCTTGGCGAGGCCGTAAATCGCGGCAAAGCTGTTGGCTGTATTTTCGGCACCGTTAACCTCCGCGAGGTCACGCCAGTAGATAGAGGGGCTGCTGGCGCCGCCCATCGTCTTCACCTGCAGGGAATAGACCGGCAGGCCGCCCGGGCAGATGGCGTGGCCAAATTCATGCGCGAAGATATAGGCGAGGCTTTTCGGCTCGTCTCCGAGCAGGCCCCTGTGTTCGCCCAGCGAACTGCGTACGCCGATGAAAGTCTTGCACGTAACGGGGTCATAGCAGCAGAAGCCGAGGTTCTTGGCGCCCGCCTCCGCCAGCTGGTCGAGCGTGACGCGGCGCGACATCACCTGCTGGAAGCTGGAATCTGTTTCGGCCAGCCACTCCCTGAACTGCCGCGCGGCATCGGGGGCGGCGAGGTCGACAAAGGTAAAACCGTCTGCCTCGCCCGCAAATTCCGCGCGCGCATCGGCAATCGCCTTTTGCAAATCAAAGGCAGGCAATGGCGCAGCGGCGTTTTTGGCGTCATCAGCCATAAAGACACGTCTCCCAAATTAGCATCATTATGGCAAGAATTTATAAAAAAAGCCTTAACCGCCCGTTGGTTAGGGCGCGGCCTTTATAATATATGTGCGGCTATCGGCTCAGGCGGCTGATTTAAAATCCAGTCCCACATCGAAATTCGGCGCGCTGTGGGTGATGGCGCCCGAGGATATCAGGTCGACGCCCGTCGCGGCTATTTGGGGGATGCGGTCGAGCGTCACGCCGCCCGAGGCTTCCACCGTTGCACGGCCCGCCACCAGTTTCACGGCCGTCGCCATGTCCTCGAGGCTCATGTTATCGAGCATCACGATATCGACGCCCTCCTCGAGCACTTCCTGCAGCTGCGCCAGCGTGTCGACTTCGCATTCGATTTTGACGGTATGGCCGATGTTCTGCTTGGCGTTCCTGATGGCGATGCGCACGCCGCCAGCCATGGCGATATGGTTGTCTTTGATCAAAATCGCATCGTCGAGGCCGTAGCGGTGCGGAATGCCGCCGCCCACCTGCACCGCGTATTTTTCAACGGCGCGCAGGCCGGGGGTGGTTTTGCGGGTCGCGGCGATGCGGGCCTTGTGGTTGCCTGCGGCACGCACCATTTTCAGCGTCAGCGTCGCGACGCCCGACAGGCGGCCGACGAAGTTGAGCGCGACGCGTTCGGCGGTGAGGATGCTGCGCGCCCTGCCCTCGATCTCCATGATCTCGTCGCCCTTTTTCACGTCCGCGCCCTCGGCTTTCAGGCGCTTGACCGACAGGGTCGGGTCGACGCTCTTGAAAGCCAGCTCGGCAAGGTCGAGGCCCGCGATGCGCCCCTCTTCACGGCTGGCGATAACGACGCGCGCGTGTGTTTCGGCAGGCACGGTCGAATTCGAGGTGATATCGCCGGAGCGGCCGAGGTCTTCGGCCAGCGCCATTTTCACCAAAGGCTCGATGATGACCGATGGAAGGGGTGCGACGTTCATCCTGAAATCTCCTTACGCGGCGGTCTCTTTGACCGGCTTGCGCGAGGGTAGCGCGGCAGCGGCGAGGGATTCAACCTCTTTCAGGGTGATGAACGTGCGTTTCTGCCAGTTTTTCTGCGCATTCGGATAGTCCGCGCGGCAGTGGCCGCCGCGGCTTTCGGTGCGGGCAAGCGCCGAGACCGCGATCATGCGGGCGACCAGCGCCATATCGGCGGTTTTGGTGTCGCGGCCCTCTGCCGCCTGCGCGATGCGGGTCAGCTGGCGGAGCGCGTCTTTCATGCCCTCTTCGTTGCGGATGACGCCGACGAGGTCGGTCATGATGTGGCGCAGTTCGCCCTGTTCGGCGTCCATGTTGGCCACCGGCAGGCGCGGCAGGCTGCCAAGGTCGATGCGGATCGGCGCGGGGCGCGCCGTGATGAATTTTTCGATGTCTTCGGCAGCGCGGGCGCCCATCACGACCGCCTCCATCAGCGAGTTGGAGGCCAGGCGGTTCGCACCGTGCAGGCCGGTCGCGGCCGCTTCGCCCGCGACCCAGAGGCCGTCGAGCGAGCTGCGGCCCGCGAGGTCGGTCGCCACGCCGCCCATGTGGTAGTGCACGGCGGGCATGACGGGGATCAGGTCGCGTTTCGGGTCCAGCCCTGCGCGCGCCGCAGCGCGGAGCAGCGCGGGGAAATGCGAGGTATCGATATGGCGGCAGTCGAGGTAGGTTTTCTGCCCTTTCTGGATCTGCGCGAAGATGCCGCGGCTGACGATATCGCGGCAGGCCAGCTCGGCGGCCTCGTGGTAATCGAGCATGAAACGTTCGCCACGGCTGTTGACGAGGTATGCGCCCTCGCCGCGCAGCGCTTCGGTGGCGAGGGGGGCCGGGTCTTCGCCGATATCCAGCACGGTCGGGTGGAACTGCACGAATTCGAGGTCGGACAGGGTTGCGCCCGCGCGCGCGGCCAGCGCGACGCCGCGGCCGATGGCGTGAAGGGGGTTGGAGGTCGAGGCAAAGAGGCCGCCGATGCCGCCCGTGGCCAGCAGCACCGCAGGTGCGCCGTAAACAACAGGCGCGTTATCCGACAGGCGGCGGCAGAGTACGCCCTGCACAGCGCCGGTGCCATCGCGTTTCACAAGGCGTTCGGCCGAAACACCGCCCGCGAAAACGATCGAGGGGGTTTTCTGCACGGCTTCGACTAGCGCGCGCATCATTTCAGCGCCGAAACCGTCGCCGGCAGCGGCTTTTAAAACCCTGCGGTGCGCGTGGCAGGCTTCGCGCGACAGTTTGTACGCGCCGGTTTCGTCTTTTTCGAATTTCACGCCGAGGGTTTCGAGGATGCGGATGTAACGGGGCGCCGCTTCGACCAGCGTACGGGCGACAGCGGCGTCGGTGGTGCCCGCGCCGGCCTTCAGCGTATCGGCGACGTGGCTTTCGGTGGTGTCTTCCTTGCCCACCGCCGCGGCGATGCCGCCCTGCGACCAGGCCGAGGCGCAGACGCCGCCCAGTTCTTTTTCGGACAGCACGATCACGCGGCGGGGTGCCAGCGTAAGTGCGGCGAAGAGGCCGGCGGCGCCGGAACCTACGATGACCACATCTGCTTTGTCGATTAATTGGGCTGTCATGGCTTTAGTCCTTTAGTTTCTTGTTATTACTTGCTTGCTTCCAGTCTTTATTTCGATGCTTCCAGCATCGCGTCGACCGCCATCTTGGCGCGGATCGCGACGGCGGGGTCGACATGGACCTCGGTCGTGCGGGTCATCAGCGACTGCAGGATTTTCGGCAGCGAAATGCGCTTCATGTGCGGGCAGAGGTTGCAGGGGCGCAGGAATTCGACGTTCGGGTTGGTGGCCGACAGGTTGTCCGACATCGAGCATTCGGTGATGATGACGACTTTTTTCGGCTGCTTGCCGATGATGTAATCGCTCATCGCCTTGGTCGAGCCGCTGAAATCCGCTTCCGCGCAAACTTCGGGCGGGCATTCGGGGTGCGCCAGCACGATTGCGCCGGGGTATGCCTTGCGGAACTTGATGATGTCCTGCGCGGTGAAGCGCTCATGAACCTCACACGCTCCCTGCCAGGTCAGGATTTTCTTTTTCGTCTGCTTGGCGATGTTGCGGGCGAGGTACTGGTCGGGGATCATCAGCACCGTGTCGCTCTCGAGGCTTTCCACGATTTTCAGCGCGTTCGAGGAGGTGCAGCAGATATCGGATTCAGCCTTCACATCGGCCGAGGTGTTCACGTAGGTGACGATCGGCACGCCCGGGAATTTCTGGCGCAGCAGGCGCACATCGGCGGCGGTGATCGAGGAGGCCAGCGAGCAGCCGGCTTTCATGTCGGGGATCAGGACGGTTTTTTCAGGGGAGAGGATTTTCGAGGTTTCGGCCATGAAATGGACGCCGGCCTGGATGATCAAATTGCTGTCTGTCTTGGCGGCCTGCTGGGCCAGTTGAAGGGAGTCGCCTGCGAAATCGGAGACACAATGGAAGATCTCGGGGGTCATGTAGTTATGCGCCAGCACGACCGCGCCCATCTGTTTTTTCAGGCGGTTGATTTCGAGGATGTAGGGGGCATGCGTCGCCCAGTCGAGCTCGCTCACCACGCGCTTCACTTTATCGTAAAGAGGGGCGGTTTCACGGGCGACCGCCGGGGTGTAAGCGAGTTGCAGGTCCTGGGTCATGGTATCGAACATCTTTTGGTCTCCTTTAGGGGCCTCTTTTTGAGGGTGAGGCTTTTTGCTCTCTATGAGTATATCTTATATAATCCATTTGAGCATAAGTCAATGAAGATATGGTTAAAATGAGCATAATTTATTCATAAACGATATCAGAGGGTTGCATGGCATTTTCGGGCGTTAAAACTGGTTAAAACCGATACCCGCCGGTAATTTTCGTTCGAATCAAACCTCTGCCCCTGAGTCGCTTTATGGCACCTTGTCAATTTACATAATCAGGCGTATAATAATCGCCATCACTCCTCGTAAAGGGCGTGTTTCGGAGTTATCTGCCATGTCGCTGACCAGCATTTTTTCAAAAGCATTGCTTGCCGCGGGGATCATTTCCCAGAGACTGGCGCGCACGCAATTACATGCGGCAATCGAAAGCGACGATGCCCCGGCCGTTGTCGATATACTGCTGAAATTTCCCGACGCCGCTTTTGGCTTCACAAGCGCCGAGGACGGCACACGCCACACCATGATAGAGTCGGCGCTAAATAACAACGCATGGAAGTCGGTAAAGGCCCTCTTGACGGCGGCTCCTTCGCTGCTCAAGTGCGACTATTCCCGCAGCGAAGCCGAACCAGCCGGCACAACGCTGCTGATGCGCCGCATCCGCGACGGCGCACCTGCTTACGAAGCTGAATTATTTAAAAGGCACGGCTGTAGTCTTCTCGAGCAGGATAGCCTGGGCAACACCTCCATGCATGTTGCGGCCGCCTGCGGCAGCGTGACTTTCGCCACCGCCCTCGTCAGTCACGGCGTCAGCGTCGACGCCGTCAACAAAAACGGGGAAACCCCGCTGATGCTGGCGACGACAGGATATACTGCCGATGCATCTAAATCGCTGCTGGACCTCGGCGCGGATATCGCGGTCCGCGATGCGAAGGGGCTCAACGCCACCATGCACGCGCTTAACAACCACAACATCAAGGCAGCGCATCTGCTGATGGAACAAGGCGGCAAAGTGCTGGATCATACTGACCCCGCCATCGAGCGCATACGCCGCGTCGCCGAACACGAAGCAGAGTGGGATTTCCTGCGTCTGCTGAACAGCCAGTATGACATCAGCCGCAACCGCCACGACGATCTGGCGCAGATGACGATCAAAGAGATTTGTGAAACGGGAACGGCGGAGGAACTAAGGGTAAAGCCCATCCGCCTGAAGCCGCGCGCACCATGAAGAACATCGGCACGACATCGCCGCTGAAGGTGGCCCTGCACAAAATCGGCCTTTACCCGCCGAAGAAAGTCTATCACCAGATGCGCTATTGCCTTTGCCAACCGGGGCGGGAGGAAGAGCTGAAGCGGATATTGAAAAAATATCCGGACGCCGTGCGCTGGGAAAAGGAAGGCGACATGCAGCCCATCGCCTATGCCATCTGGCAGCGGCAGCTTGGCTCTGCCGAGGCGCTGATTAAAGCAGACCCCACGATTCTGAAAGACACCCAGCATAGCGGCGGCAGCGTACTGCAAAGTGCGGTGTCGGGCGGAGAGGTCGAGCTGTTCAAATTTCTGCGCGGCCTAGGCGCGGATGCGCGGCAGGTGGACGATAACGGCAACACCCTTTTGCATGTGGTGGCACGGGCGCGCTTCCACCCCGAGATGATCCCGCTGCTGCTGGCCGAGGGTGTCGACCCGAAGACGCGCAATAATAATGGAGAATCACCACTGATGCTGACGGCCGGAAACGGCGGCGGTAAGATGCTGGAGGAATTCTACAAGCTGGACCCCGATATAAACCAGCGCGATGGCAAAGGCGAAACCATGCTGATGGCCGCGGCCGGCAGCCGTGACGGCGACAGCGCAACGATCAAGCGGCTTGCCGCCCTTGGCGCTGACATCGATGCCATACGCGATGACGGCACAACCGCGCTTAACATCGCGCTGGGCCGCTATAACGTCGAGAGCGCGATAGAGCTGATCGGTCTTGGCGCGAAAATCGACTTCGACAGCCTCGCCCTCCAATCCTGCCTGGCTATGTGCGACGAATACGAAGACTCCAGTCTTAAAACGTTGATCGAAGAGAAGAAGGAAGACGCAGCGCAGGAAGAACGCGACCGCCAAGTGCGCGAGAGGATCGGCCTAAAGCAACGGCTCGCCGCAGAAAAAAAGCAGCACACCGAGAAAGCCATCGCCGTCTGCACCGAGGGCACGCATACGCCTGTCGCGGTCAAGAAACCGCTGCGGCTAAAATTAAAATCCTGAAAATTACGATACAGCGGGGGACAGCTTCACGCCGGGCGCCGGCCGCTCGAAAATCACGTCGCGGCGGAAGCGGAAGAGCGCCGCGGGGCGGCCGCCGGCCTCGGCCGATTTCTTGCCGGCGATTTCCTCGACCATGCCGGAGCCTTCCACCAGGCGGCGGAAATTCTGCTTGTGCAGCGTATGGCCGACAATCGCCTCGACGGTTTTTTGCAGGTGCAACAACGTGAATTCGGGCGGCACAAGTTCGAACACAACCGGGCGGTATTTCAGTTTGCCGCGCAGGCGTCCCATGGCGGTCGCCAGGATACGGCGGTGGTCGTAGAGCATCGAGCGGCCGGGCACCAGCACGTAGTCGACCTTGATGCCCTTGTCGCGGATGCTTTCGTACACGAGGCGCGCTTCGTACAGCAGCTCGTAACGCTCGAGCACTTTTTCCTCGTCCCAGGGCGTGTCGTCGACGCCGAAGCAGAGGCCGACGCGGTGGCGGCGGTTTGCTTTTTCTTCCTTGCTCTCGGCGGCGTTGACCCAGCGCTTGAGGCCGAGCTCGATGACGTCACTGATGATCTTGGGCTTGCCCTGCCGCCAGTCTTCCCAGGGGAAGTAACTGTACCAGTCCCCCCAGAAGACTTTATCGGTCGTCTTGGCCTGTTCCTGGTTGGTGAGGGCGAGATAGCCGATGGAGACGACGCGGGCACCCTCGCCCGCCTGCCCCGCATGGCGGCCGCGGTTGCCGAAGGTGTAAAGCTGCTCCACATAACCGGGGTTGAGCGGCGTCTGGTCTTTCACCCAGCTGCGCAGGCCCTGTTCCAGCGTCGCATGGCGCGCGGGGTCGAAGGGGCCGAAGGGCAGTGCATCGCCTTCCTCGTTCGTGGGCTGGATGCCGGCCGAAAGCTCGTGTTCGGCGCCGCGCACGATGAATACCTTGGGCTCGTGGCCCTGCACGGCGACGATGGTGGCGGATAGGCCGATAACGACCGCCGCGTCCTGCGCCGCGGATTTCGATTTGCTGTTTTTGGGGTCAGCCATGGGCGTACTGCCTATTCTTCGGAGTAGAGCGGTTTTTCGGGCTCTGCCGGGCGGCCGTAAATGGGCATGACATAGGGGCGCCAGTTTTCAGCCTCGCTCTTGGCCTGTTCGCGTTCCTGCGGCGTCAGCACCTGGCCCAGCCTGGTGCGGGCGGCCACGGCGGCGGCGCGTGCCTCTTCGGCCTCGGCGCCGGTTGCGTATTTCTGCGCCAGCAGGTACCAGCGGTAGGCCTGCTGCGGACTCTTGCTGCCGTTCAGGCCGGTTGCGTACATATCAGCCATCTCCAGCATCGCTTCGGCGTCGCCTGCATCGGCGGCGCGCTGGTACCACATGGTTGCTTTCGATGCGTCCAGTTTTTTCACACCCTCGCCGGTTTTATAGCACCAGCCGAGCTTGACCATCGAAGGCAGGTGGTTCTTTTCCTCCGCCGCCTTGCGGTACCATTCGCAGGCCGATTTCGCGTCTTTCGGCAGGCCCTTGCCTTCCGCGGTGGTGCCCAGCATGTAGAGGCGGCCGAGCGCGTACATCGCACTTTCGTCGCCCTTGTCTGCCGCGTGGAAATACCAGATGGCCGCGTTTTCGTAGTCGCGCTTGCCTTCCGAGGCTTCGCCGCGTTCGTACATGCGCGCCAGCGCCATCTGCGAGGGTTTGTGACCCTGTTCAGCCGCGCGGCGGTACCATTCCAGCGACATGGCGAGGTCCTGCTTCTCCACGCCCTCGCCCTTGTAATACATGTAGCCGAGCGCGTTCTGCGCATACATATCGCCTTGGTTGGCGGCATAGGTATACCATTTCATGGCTTCGGGCATGTTCACGCGGATACCGTCGCCTTTGCGGTACATGGTGGCGAGGTTGTATTGCGCGCGCATGTTGCCCTGCATCGCGGATTGCAGGAACCACTGCGCCGCAAGCTTCAGGTCTTTCGTATAGGGCTTGCCGTTACGCAGCATGGTGGCGAGGTTGTTCTGCGCGATCGCGTCGCCCATCTGGGCGGCGCGCGTGTACCACTTGAACGCTTTTTTGTCGTCGCGCGCGGTGCCTTCGCCCGCCGAGAGGATATAGCCCATGTAGACCATGGCGGGCAGGTAGTCCTGTTTCGCCGATTTTTCGTACCAGGCGGCGGCGTTGAAGGCGTCTTTGCCCATGCCGAGGCCCGAGCCCATCATGTAGGCGAGGAAATATTGCGCGCGTGCGTCGCCTTCACCGGCGAGGCGCATGAAATGGCGGGCGGCCAGTTCGTTGTCGCCGTAGTTGAAGGCGTTCATCGCCTCTTCGAAAGTCGGGACGTTGGATTGCGCAGGCGCAGGGGCGACAGGCGCCGCGACGGCCAGAAATGCGAATACGACGGCGGCGAGAAAACGGTATTTCATGACGGCGGCAGCCAACCCCTGAATCTTGGTAACCCTGACCCCCTAAGCCGGATGCGGCAGGAGGCCCCCAATAAAAAAAAGCCCAACAAAAGAAAGATAGTACGGCAATGGCCAGTATAAAAGCCCTTGCCTGTTAAATCCTTAACTTTTTTGGGTTTATCGGGTTATGGCTTATGAAATCATGCCCCGTCGGGTTATTCGACCATGCCAATCGCGGCCATGTAGAGATCGAGCAATTCCTGCTCTTCGCGGCGTTTCTCGACGTTGGCTTTCCGTAATGAAATAATCTTGCGCATGATTTTGGGCTCGAAACCGGTGCCTTTGGCCTCCGCATAGACGTCGCGGATGTCTTCGGCCGTGGCTTTTTTCTCTTCTTCCAGGCGCTCGATACGCTCGAGGAAGGATTTCAGGCGGGCGCCGGAAACGTTCGCCGGGGCTTCTTCTGCCTCTTCGCCTTCGAATTCAACGGATTTCGATTTCAGGTTGGTTTTCGACATGCTCTGCCCCTTCTGGAAATTTGGAATGCGCCATAATAATCACGCGGCGTCCAAGGTCAAGGGTGAGAATCAGGGGGGCGGCAAGATGGTGATATGGCTGGAAGAATCGCAGAGTTTCAAAACTTCCAGCAGGTCATTTTGTTTCAAGCCGACGCAACCCGCGGTGGGCGAGAAATCTTCCCGCGCCAGGTGCATGAAAATCGCGCTGCCCTTGCCGGCCTCGGGCGGGTTGTCGTTATAGCCGATGACGACGGTGAGGTCGTAAAGATGATCGTCGCGCGTCATGCGGTCGGTGACCGAGGCATGCGGCAGGATAACCTTGGTATTGTAATCGGGATGCGACGGGTCTTCGCACCAGCCCGTTTCGGGCGTGAGGATTTCGACGGGCAGTTGTGTTTCCGGTTTGGGCAGGCGGTCGGCGCGATAAATCAGCTGCCGCAGCGGATAGGTGCCGATCGGCGTCTTGCCGTCGCCTTCTGCCTTGTCGATCGTGACGCCCGCGCGCCCCAGCGTACAGTCGTAACGCTGGCCGCCCGCGATCAGCACCCCGGTCGTGGCCTCGAATGATTTTGTCTGGACGATGATGTTCATGCCCTATGATGGCATAAAATTACTGTAGTTAGAAGGCCGCGCCGGTGCCGCAAATTAAAAAGCCGCGCCGGTGCCGCGCATGGCCCGGTATTTATCAAGCCCTTCCATCATCTTCTGCGCGATATCTTCTTTCGGCACTTGCTGCGCCTGCAGGATGGCCTGCGCGGTGGCGGACGACAGGCGGTTGGATTTGGCGGCGGCATTTGCCTGCGCCGGCATGGACTGCTGGGGGCCGTGCATTTTCTGTTTCAGCATGTTGTCGCGCAGGCCGGTCGGCTGCGGCGCGGGAGCGTCATTTGAAGCGGGCGTGGCGGGCGCTTCGGCGTTCTTTTGCGGGCGCACGGTCAGTTTCAGCGCGGCCTGCTGCATGTCGTCGTCCCAGATGATGCCGTCATCGGCAGCTGCGGCTTTGCGCTGCGCTGCGCCTGCGGGGCCGGTTTGTGCGGCAGGCGAAACGGCCGAGGCGAGTTCGGTTTTTGCCGCATTGTCGTGATGCTTTCCCTTGTGCTTGCCGCCGCTGACCATGGCCATGACGTTCTGGCCGATATCCTTGCCGGTTTTCTGTTCGACCGCGACGTCGACGAGGCCGGCGGCCGCGCCGATGGGCCCGCCGTAAAGCGCATCGCCCGCGACGCGCGCCATGGGGCTGATTTCATCGCCGGTGATTTTGCGGTAAATCGTGCTGACGACCGGGATATGCTGCAGCGGGTTGATGATGTCGATCAGGCCGAGGATGAAATCCTTGAAGCTGAAATGGCCCGATTTCCCCGAAGAGGTCCCGGCATTTTTTGCCGGCACGCCCGCGGTGCGGTCATCGCCGGAAACGCGGCGGGAGGGCGGGGCTTCTGCCCCTTCGTCGAGCAATTTCGAAAAACTGGCGGCTTCTGCCGCTTTTTTCGCAACCGTTCCATAGGCTTGTCCGGCGGTGCGGCTTTCGCCCGCGTAAACTGACCTGCTGGTGTATTGCCCTGACGAGATCATTCTTGGCATCTCCTTGATATGTGACGTTGCAAAGCCTGTGCCATTCCAGAATGCGCCCGGAATTATCGTTATTTATCAATGGATTGAAAAAGGTGGCATGGGCTTTGCTTCTACATCTGTCGGAGAAGTGCGTTTATTAGGGAATAATTCCATGAGCACGACATTGTCACTCGACTCTGCCCTCAGCGGCCTCAAGGCGGCGCAGCGCACGCTCGACACCATTTCGAACAACATCGCGAACGCCCAGACACCGGGCTACACGCGCAAGATACTGCCGCAGGAAACGCTGGTCGTGGGCGGCGTGGGCATGGGCGTGCAGCTGGGCGCGATCATGCGCAGCGTCGACATGAGCCTGCTGCGCGACGTGATGAAGCAGGCGAGCCTCAGCGCCGGCGCCTCCGTCACCACCAGCTACCTCGACCGCATCCAGGATTTCCACGGCTCGACCGAGGCGGAGCGTTCGCTGTCGGCGAAAATCGGCAAGCTGGCCGATGCGTTTTCCACCCTGTCCACCTCGCCCGACAATACGGTCGCGCTGTCGGCGGCGCTGACCTCCGCGCAGCAGGTGGCCGAGGGCTTCAACGATTTCAGCGAGCTGATCAACCAGATGCGCAACGACGCGGAAGACCAGATTTCCGACGGCGTCGCCAAGGTCAACACCCAGCTGACCGCGATCGCTAACCTGAACCTGCAAATCCAGACCCTGACCGCGCAGGGCAAATCGACCGCCGACCTGGAAGACAAGCGCGACATCGCCGTGCGCACCATTTCGCAATACATCCAGGTTTCAACATATAAGGCCGAAAACAACCAGCTGGTCGTGATGACGAAACAGGGACAGGTGCTGGCCGATAATTCGGCTCACCCGCTGTTCTTCTCGAACGGCAACCTTGGCCCCGCTTCCTATTATCCGGGCGGCGGCGCGTCGGGGCTACACGTCGGCAGCGCGACGGGCACCGAAGTGCCGCAGGGCCAAATCGGCGGCGAGCTGGGCGCGCTGTTCACGCTGCGCGACGATACGCTGGCGACCTATCAGGCGCAGGCGGACGAACTGGCGCAGAAACTGGCCGAGCGTTTCGACGCGCAGGGCCTGCGCCTTTTCACCGATGAAAACGGCAACGTGCCGGCCTCGGTGCCCGACCCCGGCCTTGTCGGCTATGTCGGCTTCGCAGGGCAGATCCGCGTCAACCAGGACGTGATGGACGACCCGACCCTTATCCGCAGCGGCACTTACGGACAGGTTGTGCCGGCCGGATCGAACGAGATTATCCGCAAAATTTCCGAATTCGCCTTCGGCCCCTACGCCAGCCAGATGGCCGCGGGCACCGTCGATATTTCCGCGGGCGACCTGTTCACCACGCTTGGCATCACACAGGTCAACCGCATCCACGGCACGACCGACCTGACCGATTACACCCCCGACCTCGACGCCGCGCCGAACATCACCGCGCCCGCCAACTTTACCATCGACGTCGGCTTCGGCGCGGTGAACGTGACGATTAACCCCGGCGATACGGCGACCGACCTTGTCAACAACATCAACGCGGCCGTGGGCTCGAACGTCGCCTCGCTGTCGGGCACGGGGCAGTTGATCATCGACGCGCCAGGCCCGATCACCTTTGGCGACGTTGATATCGGGCTTGCCGGCATGCAGGACCTTGGCTTCGATTTCACGACCTATCCGGCCGCCGACCCCTCCTTCACCGTGCAGGTCGGCTCGCAAAGCCCTGTCACCGTCACGATCAATTCGACCGATACCTCTGTCGAACTGCTGGCGCAGCTGAACGCCATTCCGGGCATTTCGGCAAGCCTTGGCACCGGCGGCGAGCTTTTGATCGAACTGACGCAGGGCGGCGACCTGACGCTGCATAACACCAATGGCACGCCGCTGGCCGCCATGGGCGTGACCGTCACCAGCGTCGCCCAGGAGCCCTTCCGCCAGAACAACCTGGGCCCGAACGGCGCGCTGTCGACCGGCCTGTTGTCGAACAGCTCGCTCGAGGATTACGTGCGCAGCATGCTGACCGACCAGGCGCAGGACGCAGCGCGCGCAAGGGACGAAGCCTCGAAGGAAGAAACCTTCTTGGCGACGCTCGACCAGCGCTTCTCGGACGAAAGCGGCGTGAATATCGACGAGGAAGTGGCGCAACTTGTCAGGGTGCAATCCGCCTATACGGCAGCGGCCCGCATGATTTCGGCGACCGAAAAACTGCTGGACGACCTGCTGAATTCGATTTGATGAAGGTGAAACATGGTAATTAACAACGTTTCTTTCCTCGGCCAGACCAACGCGCAGATCGGGCGGCTGAAGGACATGGGCGCGACACTGGCCGACCTGACCCGCCAGATGGCGACGAAAAAGAAATACGAGGACATGGCCGGCATGGGCTTCGCCGCGCAATCGGTGCAGCGTTACCGGATGGACTCTCTCCGCCTCGACAGCTACCTCGGCAACATCACGCATGTGACGAACCGCATCACGCAGATGAACCAGGCGATTACCAGCGCCCGTGACAGCGCGGAACAGCTGATCGACGGCATCACCACCGCGGTTAACGGCGGCGGCGACGATGTGGAGACGCTGGCGGCGCTGGCGCGCAACACGCTCTCCTTCATGCAGGACCTTGTGAACCTCAACATCGACGGCCGCTACCTTTTTGCAGGCTCGTCGACGACGACGCAGCCCTTCGCCGATGAAAACCTGCTGAACACCAATTTCCAGCAGGAAGTCACCGACTGGCTGAACGGCACCAATTCGACGGCGCAGCTGCTGTCCAACGTCGACGCCTTCACCACGACCGACCTCGGCTTTGACCCGTCGCTGTCGGCCTCGGGCAATGTCGCCGTGCGCGTGAATGAAAACACCGAAATCGATTACACCTTCAAGGCCGACGGCAACGGCATCCCCGACATGATGAAGGCGCTGGGTTTCATGGCGAACATGACGGCGCCGGGCGGCGGGGATATCCCGACCGCAGCCGACCTGCAGCAGGTGATGACGCATATCCTGGGCATCGCGCGGCAGGGCGTCGAAGACCTCGACACCGCCGCCACGGCATTGGGCTCGCGCTTCAACCTCATCAAGTCGGTCGAGGAAGGCCACACGCAGGACAAGGCGACGCTGGCCGGCCTTATCAGCGGCGTCGAGGATGCGGATACGACCGAAGTGGTCGCCAAAATCCAGTCGCTGCAAACACAGTTGCAGGCGTCGTATCAGGTGACCAGCATCGTCAGCCAGCTGTCACTGGTGAATTATCTCTAGTGGAATCAGGCCTCTAGCGCCCTCCGCAACCCGTGGTCGCGGGTTAATCCATTGAAATACATGGATAATGTGCATTAATTGCATCTTTATAAGTTTTACATATAATACAGTTAGCCAAATCAGGGGCGATAACGATTCCAGGCCGGTATACCGGCTGGCAATTTTAGGGTGTTTTATGCAGCTGCTGCGCAAACAACTTCTGGCCACAGTGACGGGGCTGACGCTTGCTTTCGGCTCGGCCGCCTATGCGCAGGAACCCACCGCGACAGAACGCCCGCACGACCTGAAAACCGTCACGCAGAATTACAACACCAAAGATTCCAAAGAGCTTTCATCGCTGGAAGCGCGCATCAACAAGAACCGCCCCGCGCATACGCCGCGCATCGTTTACGTCGACCCTGACCACATGGGTACATGGCTGCAGCTGACCAGCAGCGCCAGCGCTTATCCGTCGATGATCGCGGAATATCTTGGCAGCAAGAACGTGACCGGGCTGACCATGCCGCAGGTCGCGACGCTGACCTCGGCCTCGCTGGCCATGCAGCCTGTCGCATCGGTGCCGCAGCTGCGCGGCGTGTCGGGCGAGGCGCTGGATAGCGCCACCTGCATCGTCAACGCCTATAACCCGAATATGCCGGCCGAGCTTTATCTGCGTAAACAATTCCTGCTGGGCAACCCCTCGACAGGGCAGCAGGCGGATGCACTCGCGGGCCGCGCGCTCGACGTGAGCATCAGCCGCCCGCAGATGCAGGAAATCATCAATGCGCGCGAAGCCTGGCGCTGCTTTGACAACGTGAACGCGCCCGATATCCTGGCGAAACAGAATTTCGAGCGCGTGATGGCGCTGCACCGCCATGAAACCTTCGCCGACCTTGGCGGGCTGATGCAGGCCGTCAAGGACGGCGCACCCACTCAGTTAATTGAAGAATTCGCCGATTTCCGCGCCGCCATGACGGGCCTGACCGAAAGCCCGCGCGGCAAGGTGTTCAAGAGCGGCGAAACGCCCTTCTATGGCTCCGTCGTCTATGCGACCTACCCTGCCCTGTTCGAGCTGCAGGCGCGTATCGATAAAATGGGCGTCGACAAATTCCGCCAGATGACGCCCGAACAGATGCGCGAAATGGCCAACGATATCGTTTCCGGGAAAACCTTCACCGAAAAACAGGCGATGCAGCTGATGGGCGTCGCGCTGATGGGCGCGGATTACTTCAAGTCGCTGGAGGCCGGCGACGCGCCGGCGGCAAAAGTGCAGGAGGCGCGCGATTTCGTGACGGGCGTCTACAAGCAGCGCAAGGCCGCCATCGACCGCTCCGTCCGCGCCGCGAAGCCCGAAGATGTGTTTGTCGAACTTGTGCCGCAGGAGCTGGTTTTCGCCATGGTCGAGCAGGCCATTGAAGGCAACAAAGCGGTTGCCGCCAACCCCGATGATATCGGCGCGCGGCTGAAGGCGCGGCAGGAGCTGATGGACAAGGTGCGCGAGAAGGCCGACGCCGACCCCGCGCATGGCTCGCTGATCATGCAGGTAATGCAGGGTATTTTCAATTCCGACCCCTGGCTGGAACGCGGCAGGCCGGAACCGCCGCCCGCAAAACAGATTCCGATGCAAAGGGCATAAATGAAATCGATCAGGAAATTATTGCTGGCGACGACCGCGGGGGTAGCCCTCCTGATCGCGGGATTCGGCACCTATGCCTCGCTGGCCGACCAGCCGGCCGAAACGCCGCCCGCCGCCGTCGCCATGCTGACGACCGACACCGCGCCCGCGCGCGTGAACCTGCCCGCCCCGCCCGCCAGCACCAAGGCGAGCATGACCAGCATCATGCGCGATTATAACACGGCGTCGTCTAAGCGCCTGCACAGCCTCGAGGAAGAATTCAACAAAACCCGCGCGCCCGGCGCGCCGTCTATCGTTATCCTCGACTACGACCAGGTCAGCACATGGTATGCGCTGCAGGAAGGGCCCGAGAGCCTCGACAAGGCGATCGGCGACTATTTGCTGGTGCGCACAGGAAAAACCTACGACGCCGAAACGCTGAAAATGCTGGCGCAGTCGATGGATGCGCTGCAGCCGACCGCCTTTACCGCCGGCAAGAACAACCCCGGCCCCTGTATCGTCGTACCGGAATATCCCGGCTTCGGGCTGCATGATTTCATCACCACAGGCTTCAACGTCGGCGGCAAGGACCAGCGCGGCGGGAAGATACTGGACCTGCACATGACGCCGCAGGAATTCGGCGACTACGCCAACGCGCACGAAGCCTGGCACTGCACCGACATGAAATTCCGCCTTGATAACGACGGCTTCGGCCTTATCGCGGCGGTCAAGGAAAATCGTTCCGAAACCTTTGCCGACCTGGGCGGCGTGATGGAAAGCATTAAACACGGCGCGAACCTGACCATCATCGACAAGGTGGCGGCGATGCGCGCGACATGGATTTACACGACCGGCCCCGCGCGCGCGAAGCACGTGCCCGACACCAGCCCCGAGCATTTCAAGAGCATCGTCTACCACACGCACCCCGCGCTGTATGAGCTGAAGGCGCGCATCCAGGACATGGGCATCGACAAGTTCCGCGCCATGAGCCGCGCCGAGATGCGCGAGATGGCCTATGAGATCACATCCGAAAATGCGCTGACCTTTATGCAGGCGGCGTCGCTGCAGACCTATTACACCACCGGTAAAATCACCGCAGGCGCCGGCGCCGCAGTCGAGCAGCTGCAGGATATTTCCGCAAAAACGCTGCGCCTGCCCACCGCCGCGGAAAAGCTGGAGATGCAGCAGGACAGCGCCGCCGCCGAAAAGATTGCCGCGGCGGGCGATTCAGCCCTTGTCGTCGCGCTGCGCGCGCGGGCGGAGCAGCTGGGCGGGCAGAGCTTCGCCAACCAGCTGAAGGCGCGGCAGGAAATGATGGACAAGCTGCGCGAGCAATTCACCACCAGCACCGCGCGCAAAACGTCGGAAGCGCAGCTGAAATCGCTGCTCTATTCCGACCCTCACCTGGCGCCCTCGACGCCGAAGCCGCCGGGTTCTTAGGTTATTTCGGGTTTACGTTGAAGATTTTGGGGCGCTTGACCTTGGTATTGCTATTGGCAGGGGCCGGCTGGTCGTTGGGTTTTTCCTGCGGCGCGTTGATCTGCATATAGTTGCGGTCGTTCCAGTTCTGGCCCTGCAGGGTCTTGAAACCGATCAGTTTCGGCTTGCCCTTGGTGGCGGG
This sequence comes from uncultured Micavibrio sp., assembly GCA_964575605.1. Taxonomy (GTDB): domain Bacteria; phylum Pseudomonadota; class Alphaproteobacteria; order Micavibrionales; family UBA2020; genus JAPWJZ01. The sequence continues at coordinate 29,097 of CAZNRN010000001.1, forward strand.
GTTGGTCGAGGTCACGCCGTCCCTGGTCACCTTCAGCACGTCGCCGTTGTCGGCGGCAATCACGGTCGCACCCGCCTTTTCAAGGGCTTCCTTGTTCGCGTTGCGCAGGTGCGTGTCGCCGTGGATGGGCAGCACGGTTTTGGGCTTCACCATGGCGGCGAACTGCATCAGTTCGGGCAGGCGCGCATGCGCTTGCGAATAGAGCGGGAAATCGGCCTTGGTCAATACCGTAAATCCCTTGGTGCGCAGCACCGACAGCAAACGCTCGCGCGAGCTTTCCTGCCCCGGGATGCTGGGCGCGCAGAAGACGATGATGTCGGTTTTCTTGTCGAGCTTCAGCGAGGGGTGGTTGCCCTCCGCCGCGCGCGGCAGGGTGGAATTGGGCTGGCCCGCCGCGCCCGTGACGATGACGACGTTGTCGCCGGGCTTGCTTTCGGCCAGGTCTTTCGCCGCCTTCCCGCGGTCGAGCATGCGCACCTCGAGCGGCGTGCCGACCGTATCGGAGAGCGACAGGCCGGTTTCTTTCAGCGCGGAGAGCGCCTGTTCATGCGCCCAGCCGGAAATCCACAGCGTGCGGCCGTCCTCGGCCGTCACCTTGGCGACGGAGGCGACGTTTTCTTCGTAGCCGCTCATCACCGCGATGATGAAGCGTTTGCGCGGGTTTTGTTCCATCAGTTCGTGCAGCGTTTCGCGCACGTCTTCCTCGGTCGTCAGCGGCACGTCGCGGTCGGCGCCGGTTGAATCGAGCAGCAGCAGGTCGACGGGCTTGTTCACCGTCTTCTTGAACTGTTCCTCGTTCCACGACGGGCCCCAGACAACGGTTGAATCAAGCTTGAAATCGCCGGGGTGCAGGATATTGCCAACGGGGCTTTCGATGAAATAGCCTACCGACTGCGGCGTCGAATGGCTGACCCAGAAGGCGTTTACCTTCAGCGCACCCTCCTGCGTCGGCTTGCCGGGGGCGATCGACAGCATTTCAGGCCATTCATCGGGGTCGAGGCCGGAATTCAGCAAATCCTGTTCGAGGCGTTTGAGCGTATAGGGCGTGCCGTAAATTTTGGGCAGTTCATAGCCCTGCAGCAGCATGAAGGCGATCGCGCCCATATGGTCGCTGTGGTTATGCGTCAGGAAGATGGCGTCAAGCGGCTCGGGCGGCTCGGTCACCGTGCCGTCGGCGCCGCGCTTTTTCAGGTAGCGCGAATAATCGGCGACGATCGTGTCGCAGGCCGACAGCTCGGGATATTCGGGGTAGCGCGCATCGCCCATCAGCACACCCGCGTCAAACAGGATGCGCGTGGTCTTGCGCTCGCCCAGGCTGTTGGTTTCGGCATAGCTGCAGATGGACGAGTTCGCGCCGATACGGTTCTTGTTGTTGCCGCCCAGCAGGTGCCAGTGCAGCGCGGGTTCTTCTTTTTCGGGCCTGTCGGGCCGGTCGGGATTCATCAGCCGGCCTCCTGCATCTCGCCCGCAAGGCGCATCCAGGTCCAGAGGATGGCTTCGAGGTATATCTTGCGCGGCGGTTCGGCAGGCCCCTGGAACTGCGGCAGTGATGTGACCATGCCCTTCAGCGCATCAAGGGTCAGGGCAATACGGTCGGTGTCCGGGTAAGCCTGCATAAGCTCCCGTGCGATTGCCTCGCGATCCTGCCAGGACAGCTGCATCGTTTTCCCGATTACAAAAATCTGTTTTGTGATTCGTAAAGTAGCAGGGGGGCGGAGGGGTGTCGATACGGTAAATCAAAATTTAATAGAAAATGTCTATGTTTCAAGCTCTTAGGAAACTTTAACGGATGTCATAATAGCAATGTACGGGATAGCGGCTTATTCCTGCCGCTCGCCTTCTTTACCTTCGGTCGGTTTTGCGAAGTCGAGCTCTGCCGCGTAGACGGAGGCTTCCATCACCGTCATTTCTTCCATCCGGCGGTAGATGTCGCCGATCTGCTGCAGTTTTAGCGCGTTGATAGCGCCCTGCTCACGCACCACTTCTTCAGGGGCGTTGACCATGCGGACGACATATTCGGGGTTGTGGAAGCGGTCCTTGGTCAGTGCCTCCATCAGCTCGCGATAGCTGGCGCCATGTGCGCCGGGTTCAAGCGCAGCGTCGAAATAGGTGCCGGCTGTACGGCCGAACTTGTTACGCAACGGGGCCGTATCGATCTCGGAGCCCGAGGCGCGTTCCGACATCATCTGGCCGACGACGTTGTAAATCGTGTTCATGCGCGCGTTGCGGGCACGGCGGTAGAGGTAGGTTTCGCGCCCCTGCGGTGTATCCAGCGAGGCCTGCGGCATGGGGTTGAGCGTGGTGGGCGAAATCAGGAAACGCTGCGCATCGACGAAGACCGTACGGTTGTCGGCGTTGCTCATGTCATAGGTCTGTTTGTCGCCCCAGAGGATGTCGGGGATGCTCAGGTGGCGCTGGCGCGTGCCAACGGGGGCCGCAGGCAGCGTGCCGCAGCCCTGGTTGCCGCGCGCCGGGTCGTAATAGCGCGTGCAGAATTGTTCCCAGAGCGTGTTGGTTTCCACGGCCTCGCCGAACTCGCCCGAGGTGCCGACAGCATTGTTACGGCGCATCTGGTCTTCGTTCGCGTAACCGCGGGTCATGGCGTTGGCCATGCGCTCGACCTTGGAGGGGCCGCAACCCGTGGCCGGGCAGGCGGTACTCATGCGCATCATGCTGTCGACCTGGCAGGTCAATTCGTTGGGCTGGTAACGGCGCCAGGCGTCGACCTGCGCGTCCTGCTTGGCGGCAATCGCCTCGTTCACCATTTCGGCGTCAACCAGCGAGCCCAGCTGGCGGCTCTGGTCCATCGGGGCGGCGGAAAGCTGCTTCGTCATTTCCATCAAGGTGGGCAGGAAATCATTCTGCCACCATTCGGAAAGCGCGCGGCGGATGTTGGTGTCAAATTCGTAAAGGCGCAGCAGCATTTCATATGTGGCGGTATTGGTCAGCTTCTCGTCGATGAAATCCATTTCCTGGTTGATAAAGTCGAGGATCTTGTCGCGGATGTCGGAGGCAAGGTCGGAAAGGTTGTTGGACGCGTTCGAGGCTTGTTCGCACTGCGCATGTGCGGCCGTCACGGGCATCAGGCAGAACGCCATGAGGAAGCAGGCGAAAACCGCGCCTGCGAAACCGACCCCTCTTTTGCAATCTTTACCCATACCGGACCTGACCGTTTGTTACGCCGTTATTCCTGAGGTTGCCATTCTGCGCCGCCTTCCTTGGCCTGGCCATGCTTGCGCTCGAGCATGTTGGCCGTCTGGATGGCAAAGACCGTCGAGATTTTTTCCGTCTTCTCGATGATCTTGAACAGCATCATCACGTTATAAGCCTGCAGGTAGACTTCTTTCTGTTGCGTCGCGCCCGGGCTGTCGTTCAGCTCGACATAGTAGTTCGGATCCCAGAGCTGCTCGATGACTGACTGGCGCAATTCGCGTTCCGACGGCGTGGCCGAGGCATCGGTCACACCCAGTTTCTGCCTGAGCTGCTGGATCTGCGGTGCCGACTGGCCGGGCGTACGTTCCCCGAAGAGCGAGGTGACGAGCGAGGTGACGGCGTCCATCTGGGCCAGGTATTCGCGGTTTTGCATGCGCTGTTCACGGCCCTGCGGGTTCAGCAGGACCTCGCGCTTGAAGGGCGCAGGTACTTCGAAGCCAGTCAGGTTATAGGTCAGGTGCTGCATCGAAAGGCGGTTGGCCGTACCCAGCGCGCCGGCAGCCGCCATGTCAATTGTTTCGCGGCTGAAGAGCGTGCGGCCTGCGTTCACGTCGCCGCCGGGCAGCGCACCGGGTGTGGCAGGGGCAGAGCAGCCGGACGAGTTGTCGTTGTCGGCCGGGTCGCAGAAGTTGGCGATATATTCCTGGAAGCGCGCGTTGGCGAAGGTGGGCGGGCCGCTTGCGCCGGGCGTACCAGTCTGGTTGTTCGCGTTAATGCTGGCGTCTTGCGCAATACCCTGCGAGACGAATTTGCCGGTACGCATGGCCGAGTTCATGCCGCGCGCTGTTGTGTCGAAACGGCAGGTCTGGTCGGTCGTCTGGTATTGCTTCTTGGCCTTGAGTTCGGTTTCTTCCACCTCGCGCGAGTTTTCGCCGAGGTCGTCGGAGTCAAAGAGCGCGCCCAGCTTGCGCGAGCCTTCGGATGTCGAGCCCGAAAGCTGCTGCGTCATCTGCTGCCATGCTTCCAGCCACCTGTTCCAGAACCAGGCCAGCTTGTTCAAAATGGTGGTCTGCATCAGCGTCAGTTCGGTGATAAGCGTGGCCTGCCCCGCCGTGATCGTCGCCTGGTACATGACGGGCAGCGCGCCCACGGGCGCCAGGAAGGCGGCGTTCAGGGCGGCGGTGTTGGCCGCAATAGATGCCGCCTGTGCGGCGATCACCATCGCGTCGACTTCGCAGAACTGGGAACGGGCGGGTTTTACGGTCGCCGCGACCAGCAGCCCAGCGACGCCAAGCGCAGACAGCAAGAAGAGGGCTTTGCCGGCCTTGTCCTTCAAACGCAGTGTAATGAGCGGCTTGATACCCATGTTCCCTTACTCCTGCGGCCTGAGGGTTTCGACCTCGGTCACCGGCACGTCGTCGGCCATCATCGCTACCTGGACCGCCAGCATCAGCGCCTGACGCTCCAGCAGTTCGTAATAGTCGCGCAGTTCGATCAGGTAGAAGGTGCCCTGCGTCAGCTTCTCCATGTCGATCTCGCCTTCGTTGCCGATCAGGTTGAGCGCGTACTTCTGGCTGTTGAAGCGGTCGATGGTCATCGCATGGATGACTTCGCGGTAACTGGGGTTGTTCGAAATCTCGCCGAGCGGGATGTTCGCGTCACGGCGCAGCTGCTGCACCCATGTCCCGGCGCGCGTACCCGGCATACGCCAGGAGGTGATCAGCTGCGGCACGGAGCGGATGGCGGCATAGCGCGCAAGGTAGGAGCGGCGATCCATCCAGCGCTCATGGCCCTGCGGCGTGTTAAAGCTGTCGATCGGCATGGGGTCGCCCGTCGGGTCGCCCATCAAGTTGTTCAGGATCTGCTTGGTCATCTCCGCGTCTTTTTGGCGCGTAGCTGAGCCCGCCGTGACCGTATTCGCCGCGTTGTCGACCGGGATCGTCAGGGCGTTGAACAGGCGCTTGGTCACTTGCGTATCAGCGTTGTAGTAGTTCGGGTCGGAACCCGCGCAGGTGTTCGCGCCATCGTTGTCGGCCGGGTCGCAGAAGAGGCGTTCGAAGACGTCGGTTTCTGTGCTGATCACGGCGTCATTGTTGCGCTGTTGCGGCACGCCCGCGCGGTTGGATGCTGCCTGGGTCATTTCGTCTTCCCATGCATTACGCATACCGGCTGCAAAGGCTGCCTGGCGGCCCGTACCGCCGACGTTAGTCGCGGCGACGCAGGCGTTTTCGGGCGGTTTCATCTGGTTGGCGTTCTTGGTGTCGTCAACCATGTTGGCGAGGTTCTGCTTGTTCTCCAGATAAGCGTCCATGCCCGCCTGGAAGTCGTGGCTTTGCTGGGTCGTAGCTGTGTTCAGCTGGTCGGTCATCGCCATCAGTGCGGGCTTCAGGTTGTACCACCACATGGTGTCCCACCAGTCGATCAGGTTAAGTTCGAACTGGTTGAGGTTAGACAGCAGCGCCGCCATCATGTTGTCGATCATGCCGCCCAGGAAGCCCTCGAGGCCGAGGTAGGTCTGGTTGGCGGCGCCCGTCTGGCCGTAGGGCGACGTGCTGGAAATGCCGAACATGATGGTAGGCGGGATGACCGAGGCCAGCTGCTCGATCAGCTGGTCAAAGGCCGTCTGGATGGCGGTTTGCGCGGTCGATGACATCGACGGGTTGTCGCAAGGGTAAACCGGGCAGGCCGGCGGGAAGCCAAGGCAGAAACCGGGCGACACGAAAATGGGCGGCGCAGGCGGCAGCACCGCCTGGCCTTTACATTCGCTGTCATACGAAAGGACGATGTTATAGCCCGCAAGGAAGGACAAGATGACAATCGCCATCAGCGGCGAACGTCCGGACTTCAGCTTCTGTCCGAACGCGGAAAGGTTGCCCTTTATTTTAGACCACACTGTCATCATTCAAAGCTCTGCTGCAGCGAATGCTGGTCAAACGGTTTTGCGTCCCGCACCTGCGGCCCCACCTGGGCTGCAAGGATAAGGCCGTAGCGGTCGAGAAGGTCGAGCTGGTCGGCCATCAACATTGCCTGGAAGGCCTGCTGGATGACGAGTTCGCGGGCGTTGTTTTCAGGCTCGTCGATCTGGTCAATGGAGTATTGGCCGGAGCGGAAGCGCTCGGAGGTCATCACCTTGAGGACTTCGTTATGCGACGGGTTCGCGGAGATATAGGAAGCGTCGATACCGGAAAGCTGGCGGATCGGCTGCAGGAACTGCTGCATGTCGGTGCCGGGCGAACGGCGGGCGACCACATAATAGAGAAGGTCATAAATCGCCTGACGCTTCGCCTTGTAGGCCTGACCGTCGAGATAGGCTTCCTGGCCCTGCTCGCTCTCAAGCGCCGCGCCGGAAACCGGCTGTTTCACGATCGGCTCGGCGAGGTTGATGATCATGTCATCGATAACCTGTTTGATCTGGGGATTCTTGAGGTCGATCGTGTCCTTCATGAAGATTTCCGCGGTCACGTCCATGTCGCGGCCCATCAGCGGCGTGTCGTCGGTGCAGCCCGGCACGCCCGCGTTATCGTTCGGGTCGCAATAGTTTGCGACGTAGTTTTCCCAGGCCCTGTTCATGTCGGGTGCGGCGCCGCCTGCAGCGGGTGTACCTGCGCGGTTTGCGGTACGGGGCGCGGCTTCGAGCGTTGCTGCCGTTTCATAAGCGCGGCGGAAGGTGGAGGCGCGGGTCATGCCGCCCACGACCGTACCGGCGACGCATACGTTTTCACCCGGGCGCTGTTCGCGGTGAGCCCGGATATCGTTTTTCATGTGTTCGCGGGCGACGCGGTTGGAGCCCGTGGCGTCAGCCATCATGCCAAGCTGCGTATGTTTGAATGTGTCGATTGCCGTCAGCTGGTCGGTCATCGCCTGCATGGCGGGCCTGAGGTTGTACCACCAGAAGGTATCGATCCAGTCGTTGAAGTTCTTGGTAACCTGTATGATTTTCTGTGTGATGGCTGCGACGAAGCCGGCCATGGCGAGCGGGAAATAGACAGCGCCCAGCTGCGTTACTGCAAGCGCGATATCGGGCATCGTGACGAGCAGGCCGACCTGCCCGATGCCGAAGGCGGTGCCGAGGAAGGGGCTGATGCAAAGGTTGTTACCGCAGGAGAAACACTGTGCCTGCGTTTCGCAGGACGTCATGACGTTTACGCTCATGAACCCGAGGCCGAGGAAGGCCACGAAAAACAGCGCGATAATGGATTTCTTCAAGTTCCCAGGCTGCATCATGACCAAAGTTACCCCAAAACTCTCGCGAGAATCACGCCACCACAATACGGCGCAACACTCCTGCTTCGACCATATCCTCTATAGTATCACATTTAGTTAAAATGTGATACATTTCGGAATAGTTAAGTAAATTCAGGGACTTGGAAAATCGGCGAGAATCTTACTGCGCGAGGTCGTAAGACTTTATGACCAAGACTCTGGGACCCGTGCCGCCCTGGTGAAGCTGGCCGTAGGGCTGCGGACGGACCGCTGCGAACTTGTCGAGCAGGCGCCCGACGGCCTCGTCAAAGGTGCCGGGGTAGCCGACGGCATCCGTCAGGCGGTAGTCATAATCAATTGACCAGTAGAGCTCGACGCCGGCCTTGTCTGCCCAGCCTTTCAGGACATCGCGCAGGGTCTGGCCCTTGGCGCCCTGCCAGCTGCCGGAGGCGCTGTCGGTCGCGGCAACGGCATCGGGCGAGGCAGTAGTCTGTGCCGAAGCGATTTGCACCGGCGCGGAAGAACCGGTTTCGCCGTCAGCGGAAGCCGACATCGCGGCATCCGACGACATGGCAGACGACGGCGCTGCCGACGACTGGTCGTCGCCATGCGCGGGGGTCATCGGCGCGGGCGGATAGGATTTCTGCGGCTTGGTCACGTCCGCGGGCGGCATCGTAAGGCTCTCGGACGAGGGCTGCGACACTTCTTCTTTCGGCGTCGGCGCGGGCGGCTGCGAGATCAGTTTCTCGGGGCGGTAGGACGGGATGGCGCCGCCGGCGGTGCGGTCGTTAGTCGAGGGTTCGTTGCGCCAGTCGGAAGTTTCGTCGGTGCCCCAGTAGGCGGCCTGTTTGCTTTCGGAGGCGGTGCGCTCGCCGGTGTCGTCGTTTTCCTGCTCGGCCGGTTCGTCGGCTTTCTGCCACCAGGCGAGTTTCTTCCAGAAGGGTTTTTTCTTGCGGCGCACTTCGACGCGCTCTTCGGCTTGTGCAGTTGCCGGAGCCTGTGCGGTTTCGGCAGGCTTGGCATCCGCCTGCTGCGTGATCGCGATCGGCTGCGTGCCGTCGATCGGCGCGGGAATGTCGTCGGTACCTTCTGCCTGGACGGCAGAGGGCGCGGGCGCCTGCGTCATTTGTTGCGGCTGCGCAGGGCTTGCGTGATAGCCGATGATGACAGTGTTGTCATGCAGCGTGTAGCCGAGGCCCTGGCGCGCGAGCATGTCTGCGAGCACATGTTGCCACGGCCTGCCGCCTTCCCACGAGACGAGGACGCCGGGGTTCACGCCGCCGGAGAAAGAGTAACGGTAGCCGGGAGGCACAACTTGTTGCAGCGCCATCACGAGCGGCATGTCGGAGCCGAAACCGGCCAGCACATCGCCACCCTGGGGTGCTGCAGGTTCGGCAGACGGGGCAGCTGCAGGCGCAGCCGCGACCGGTTCAGGTGCGGGTGCGGGTGCCGCTGCGGGTTGCGGCGCGGGCGCAACAGGCGCGGGTGCGAGCGCGTTCTGGTGCGGCGCGCTCCAGGCGGCGGGCGCGGGAGAAGAAACGGGCGCTGCGACGGGCGCTGCCGCTGCAGGGACTTCGCCGTTGATGGGCGGAAGGTCGGACATGCCGTCGTCGCCGGCGGGCGCCGCGGATTGCGGCAGCGAGGGCGGCGTTTCCAGCGGCCCCTTCCATTCAAATCCGGCTTGCGCGCTGGTGGTGAGCGCGATCAGCGCAACGCCCGAAAGCATGAGGGCGATTTTCGTGGAATACGTTTTTGTCATGGATGTCCCTGCCTGGAAACTTTTGGATATAAACAAGATGCTACAGTTATAGCCCCAAAATCACGGACTAATCAATAGCATCACGGCAGGAAATACAGGGATTTGGGCCGCTTCCTAGCGGGAACCGGTGTCCTGAAGCTTGCGCCTGCGGGTCCATATCCAGGCCGGGCGGCGGGGGCCGATAAACCAGACCCGGATGGCGCGCAGCGCCGCCGGGAAGGTCAGCTGCTTGCGCTCGAGCAGCCAGAAGAAGGCCATGATGAGGATCATCAGGCAGAGCGTCCAGAGGCGGGCATGGACAAGGACGAGGACCACGAAAAAGCCCGCGCGCGCGTCGAAAATGAAGAAGCGCACGGTTTTCATGGTATTGCGCCAATGCCACTGCTTGGCGTTGACCTGTACCTGAATAGGTTCCTGCGCTTTTGACATAGTTTTAGTGTCCTGACTTTTCCGCGGGCTTGTTCTCGTCCTTCAGCTCGGCCGAGGCTTTTTTCATCGCCTCTTCCTGCGCCTTGGTGCCCTGAGCATAGATGAGGTAGAAGCGCTTTTCAATAAGTCCGGCCTCGTAGGCCATGCGGGCGGAATATTCCATGGTCTTGCCGTATTTCGGCACCATGGCCATCAGCGTCGCGGGCCATTTGTCGAAGGTCATGTTGAGGAGCGTTTCGCGGATTTCCTCGGTAAAGGGCATGAATTCCCTGAGCGCCACGCGGCCGCCGCCGATTTTAGGCACCAGCGTCTGGGTGATGATAAGGCGTACCGTTTCCATAAGCGAGAAAGCGCGCTCGGAACGCTCGGAGGGCTCGAAGGTCGAGACCATGCGTCGGATGGTCGCCGCGACACCGGTCGTGTGGACGGTCGCGAAGACCAAGTGACCCGTCTGTCCGGCTTCGATGGCCGCCGAAATCGTTTCGCGGTCGCGGGCTTCCCCCACCAGGATAATTTCAGGCTTGCGGCGCAGCGCGTTACGCACCCCGGCCGCGAAGGTCGGCAGGTGGCGCGGGATTTCGGTCTGCGCGACGAGCGAGCGGCGCGCGACGATCGTATCGTAGGTGAATTCGATCGGCGCTTCGTAGGTCAAAAGCTTGCCGCAACCGTGCGCGGATTCGATAAGGCCGCGGATGCCCGCCGCCAGCAGCGTCGATTTGCCCGAGCCCGTGGGGCCGGTAACCAGCACGAGGCCCTGGCGCGGGCGCCATGCCTCCTGGATCTCTTTTTCGATTTTCAGTTGCGCAAACGTAGGTGGCGCGGAAGGCAGCGTACGCAACGTTATCTGCACGCCGTCGCGGCCGTCTGCAAGGATGGCCGTCATGTTCACACGAAAGCGCGTACGCGTGAAACGGTCGATCATGATCTCGTAGGACAAGTCGATGTCGGCGCCGCCGGAGAGGATGGCGAGCGCTTCAGTGCCGTACAATTTGGTGATGATGGCCGCCATGTCGGCAGCGTCCAGCGCGCGGTAGGTCGAGGGATAGAGCGTGCCGTAAATCTCGCACATCACCGGCCTGTTCGACTGGTAGGTGATGTCGGAAGCGCCTTTCTTCACGCACCAGAGCATGAAGGGGTCGATGTGCATTTCAAGAAAACGGTCGGGTTCGCCCGGCCATGTTTCCTTCAGGTCGTCGACACCTTTTTTAAGTAGGCTTACCGGTCTGCCGGCTTCCATTTAATTCAGGCCCCCTGAAACTATTTGCATAACAGCCTATCCAGAGCAGATAGGCCGAACCCCGCTAAAGTCCAGTATCCGCACCTTTGTTAAAGAAAAGGTTAACGGTCGCCCGGCTTCCAGAGGTCGGAACCGGTCAGGAACTGGGAGGGGCCGGTGATGCGCAGCGCACGGTCGCCCACGCGCATTTCGTTGCGGCCACCCGTGACGCCGCGGTCTTCTTGCAGCGCATAGGGCTGGGAAATCTTGCCCTCGGCCAGCAGCATGCGGTAACGGACCATGGCGCTGTAGTCCGCGACCAGCTGTGCCAGCTGCGTCTGGAAGATCTGTTCGCCCTGCTCGTAACCTTCTTTCCAGCCCTGCTTCACCCAGCTGTTCCACATAGATTGCTCTTTCGAGGTCTTGGGCCAGAGGATGCGGGGCGGGGGCGGAATGTCCGAGGCATAGTTCATGTTGAGGTACGTGCGCCAGTCGCGGGGCGCCGTCACGATCTTCGCCTGCTTGTTGATTTTTAAAATCTGGTCGGCGACGGCGGCTTCGTTGCCGCCTTCGGTGATGACAAGGGCATCCAGCGATTCACGCACCATCGGCGGCTCGATCAGCAGCCCGGAGGGTGCGCGCATCAGGAGCGCGCGGAAGTTGAAGACCTGGTCGAGGGTCGGCTCGTAGGCTTTGAGCTCTTCCAGCACCTGGTAGCTGCGCTTGGCAAGGCCGCCGCGCGCGCCGTAGGACAGCGCTGCTTCGCGCTGGCTGTCGCGGCGCATATCAAGCGACTCTTTCTTGTCGACGACGTCGTCGGAAATGTTCTGGCCGAAGCTGCGCTCGACGTTCTGCAGCTGCTCGATCGTCGGCGGCACCGGGATTGCGGGATCAGCAGGATCCGGTTCTTTTTCTTCCTTCGGCGCCTTGCCGAAGAGGTCGCGGTCTTTCTTAGCTTCCTTGGCGAGCTGGTGCGCCTTGTACTGCGGGCTCTCCTTGTCCTTCAGCTGGGCATCGAGTTCCGCCTGCGTCATGCCGGGCTTGGGAGGTTCCTGGCCCATGCCAAGCGGCAGGGAGCCCGGAGGGGCGAGGACGCCAAGGCCGCCCGGCTGCTGCATGCCGGGCTGTGCCGGCTGTTGCTGGCCGCCCATCATCTGGCTGAGCTGCTGCGCATAGGCCTGCGCCTCTTCAGCAGTCGTCGGCAGCGTTACGCCGCCGGGCTGCTGTTGCTGCGCCATGGCGGTCGTGCTGAACAGCACGAGGCTGATCATGCCCGCTGCGGCGAAACGGATGATATCAGTCTGCCGAAACAGGGGCATAGTTCAACTCCACAATGTGGTGCTCGGGATCGACGACGACGTCGGCGCGCTGGCCGGCCTGCAGGCCGAGGTCACGCAGCACGTCGATGACCGATTTCTGACGCGCGTTGACAGTAACAACCACAGGCGCGGGCGGAAGGTCGCCGTTGACCTGCATGTCGTAGCCTGCGCGGTCGGCAAGGCGTCGCATGATGGGCTCGATCGGGCCGACCCATTCAACGGACACGCTGCGGCGCAATTCCTGCGGCGCATAGGGAACTTGCTGGATGGAGGAACCGGGGTTGCGCGCCTGCTCGACAGAGGCGAGCGTCTGCAGCGCGGCCGATGCCTTGTCGACGGCGGCGGCGATGCGCAGGCCGACGGGATCGGGTTCAGCGACGAGCTGCTGGTCGACCGGGCCATGCACGGCGCAGGCGCTGAGCGCGAGCGTCATGACAGCGGCGCTAACAGTAGTAAGAAAACGTTTCATGATAATTGTTCCATCACTGCCCAAAACAGATGAGATGCATTTGTGACGATAGTAAACATTTTTAATCACAATGCAAACAGGCAAGCGCCTGTATTTAGCGGTTTTTTCGGGACGCACTCTGGAAAGTGAAAGAATTGGGATTTCGAAAAATGAGAAATTATTTCGGCGGATTCAAAAAAATCAGCCGCGGCGGCGCGCGGCCGTGACACCGGGCGCACGGACAAGGTTATACCGGCGCATGGCCTTCAAAACCCTGTCGCGATAGGCGGAGCCGCGTTCCGGCGTCGCCGAATGGTACCAGGCGATGCCCTTCGCAAGGCTGCCGGCCTGGTCCATCTTCTTGCGCAGTATCCACGCGCCCACGCCGACATTGACGCAGGCATCGTCGCGCACCCAGCGCAGCGCGGATTTATGCGGCACGCCCCAATAGCGCGCCAGTTCGGGAATCCAGATGGTATTGATCTGCATGGGCCCCAGGTCATAGGTGCCGTTGGTATTGGGCGAGGCCATGCCGGGCTTGCCGCCTTCCACCTGCAAGACGCCCAGAATCACGCTGGGCGGCACGGAATAGGTCTGCGCCGCGGTAAAGATGCACATCGCCAATGCCTGCGCGGCAGCGGTCATTTATCCCCCTTAGTTCTGCTGGCGGATCAGGTCCGCCTGCAGCAGCATGATGTTCTGGGGCGGGCCTGGGATGCCCACCAGTGTGCCGTCCGTCAGCTTGCGGTAAAAGATAAAGGGCACGTTCGGCACCTTCCAGCTGCTGACCAGCTTGGTGTTCGCGTCGATCTTGTCCCAGCCGCCCGACTTGATCTTGCCCTTGTCGAGCGCCTCGGTCTTGCCGGCGATATAGCTGGTCCAGGCGTCGCCCGGGCGGTCGACTGACAAAAGCGCCGCGCCGCCGTCACGGTTCAGAGGTTCCTTGCCGAAGGGCACAAGCCTGACCTGCAACGTGCCCTGATTCACGGGACCCTGCAGTTTCTTCCAGGTGTCCTGGCATTCGACGCAACCGACGTTCATGAACATATATATGTATGGCGCAGAGGCAGCGCCGGCCTGCACCCAGCCGCCCAGCTTTTCAACCTGCGCATAGAATGCCTCGGCTTTCGACTGGCCGTTGAGGCGCGCTGGGTTGGCTTTTTCGAGGTTCGGCAGGGCTGCCTGAGAGCCTTCTTTCTTCGCCTTCATCGCGGCCAGCTGGCCGGGCGTCAGCGGGTTGCCGTTCGGGTCGAAGAGAAGCCCGCGCACCATGCCGCCCTCGGGCGTCGTGTAGATGGTGGTCTGCACGACATTGTTCTTGTTGATGAGCGCCCAGCCGTCGACGCCGTAAGCATTTCCTATGAACTCCATCTTGCCGCCGTCCTGCTCGAACTTTTTGAAGGCGTTGCTGGTGGTAGCGGCAGGCTTGGCCTCTTCCGCGGCGAAGGCAGGCGCGCCAACGAAAAGCGCGAAAGCCATGAAAATTGCGAGATACCTGTTCATTTAATCCCCCCATCAGGCCGCAAGGCCTGTCATAACGGCATCTGGTGAAGCCCAGAAAGATCAACGTAGTCAATAAAGCCCATCCCCACAATATATTTGGCCGTGGCTTAAAGGCTGATATACGGCGTAAAGACTGAATACATAATATATTGTGCTGCGGCCGTTTGCGGCCAGCTGGCAAAAATTTCATTAAAAATCAAAGGGAAATCTCAAAGCCGGAATTGCTTGCGCGACAAGATGGTGTTGCCCGGCTTGTCTTCGGCCTCTTTGGGTTCGTCCGTATTGGCCGGTGCGGGCATTTGCGTCTTCAGGGCCGCACGCGCTTCTTCGGTCACGTCGCCTTCCTTCGGCGCGCGGGTGCGGCGATTCTTTTCCTTGCGCAGCAGGTTTTCGATGTCGGTGTCGCTGTTTTCGTTGCGCGCGATTTCAATGGCGTCTTCGTTGTCGTTGTTGCGCGGTTTTAAATCGGCGCCCCAGTCGAGCAGCAGGGCGACGGCATCATAATGTTCGTTCTTCACGGCTGCGATCAGCGGCGTGTCGCCGTCGTCGTCGCGGGCGTCGAGGCGCGCGCCAGCCACGAACAACAGGCGCATCAGGTCGGTGCGGCCTTCCTGTGCGGCCAGTGCCAGCGGAGTCATGCCGTCGCGCCCCGTGGTGTCGGCGGAAGCGCCCTTGTCGATCAGCATCTTCACGATGTCATAGTGGCCGTGGTCGGTGGCGCGGGAGAGCGCGGTGTCGTTGCCGTTGTCGCGCGCGTTGATGCCTGCATGCGCCGCCGCCGCGCCATCGAGCAGCAGTTCGACGATATCGGTGCGGCCTTGCTGCGCGGCCAGCATTAAGGGCGTCACGCCGTCGGTGTCGCGCCTTGCGCCGTCGGCCTGCGCCTGCACCAGCAGGCGCACCATATCGGGCTGCCCCGCTTCGACCGCGGCATAAAGCGGCGTACGGCCGCGGGCGGAAAGGTTTACGTCGGCCTGTTTTTGTATCAGAAGCTGAGCCACGTCAAAGCGCCGCGCCTGCACGGCACGTAACAATGCTGTCGAGCCGTCCGAAGCCGCCGCATTGATTTCGGCGCCGCCGTCGAGCAGCGCGCGGAGGCTGTCCACCTGGCCGTCTGTCGCCGCGTGGTGAAGGGCTGTATGGCCGTCAATGTCGCGCGCCATGATATCGGCCTTGGCGGCCAGCAGTCTTTTGACGGTGCCCACCTGCCCGCCTGCCGCTGCGGCATGGAGCGCGATAATGCCGTCGCGGTCACGCCCGTCGATTTCGGCACCGGCATCGAGCGCATCCTGCACGCCCGTCCAATCGCCCCGCCCCGCCGCGCCTACAAGCGCGTTGCAGAGTTTTTCGCGGCGCTTGGCTTTGGAATTGAAGATATCGAACATGCCTGCCCTTTAAAGCTTGAAGCCGGGGCCCTTGCCGGAGGCAGGGGCATTGTCGTCGTTCGAGGGCTCATCGGATTTTTGCAGGGTGATGGTCTTCATCACCTTCACGTCCTTGCCTGCAGCCGCATCGAACTGCGCCGCCACCGCGCCGTTTTCGCCGAGCACGGGGCCCGCAAGCGCCTTCAGGATGCGGTCGCGGATCTCGCGCGACCAGTTGCTGTCCGCCGGCAGGCCGATGGCGAGGTCGGAGGCGACGTTGCCGTTGTTGTTCTGCGCGATCGGGTTCGCGCCTTTCTTCATAAGGTATTCCACCGCCTCGGGTTTGCTCTGGCGGATGGCGGTGAACAGCGGCGTTTCGCCCGCGTTGTCTTTCGCGTTCACGCTGATGCCGTTTGTGAAAATCTCGTCGGCGCACTTTTCGCTGAAATGAACCATGGCCCAGTGCATGCCCGCGCGCCAGGTGTTCTTGCCGGGTTCGGTCGCCTGCACCAGCGGGTCGCAGCCGCGCTCCATGCAGCCCCTGACCATCGCAGGGTCGCTTTTTTTGAGGCCCTCGATCAGCAGCTTTACCAGCGCTTCCTTTTGCTGAGCGGTCAGGGCTGTCATAGCGAGAACCCCTTGGGCGGCTTCTGCCCCTGCAATGTCACGGGTTTGCCCACCGTGATGTCCTGTTTCGTTTCGCTCATCTGGTCGTCATTGACGCCTTTGGGCAGCTCCTGCCCCGGGGGCAGGTAACGGCGGTCGGGCAGCGAATTCAGCATATGATCGGCCATCTGGTTGCGCATGGAGCCGTCGCGCGCCTCGCGGGCAAGGTCGTAGGCGGTCTTGCCGTCCCGTCCCCTCACGTAGACGCTGGCGCCCAGCTGCAGCAGCACCTGCACCATCGTCGCGCGCTCGGCCCAGGCCGCATTCATCAGGGGCGTGCGGCCGTCGTCGCCGCGGGCGTTGATGTTCGCGCCCTTCTTCACGGCGAGGCGCACGCGGTCGTAAGCGCCTGCCTCGGTAGCGTCGAACAGCATCAGGTCCAGCACCTTCTGGTCTTCGTCGGAGAGCCTGTCGGGATTTGCTGCCATCGTCATCCTTTACAGCGAAAAGCCCTTGCCGCCCGGCTGGGCGTTCTTGCCCTTGCTGACGTCAAGCGGTTTCATGACGGTGATATCGTCCTTGGTTTCGGCCAGCTGCGCGGAGACCGCGGGCTGCTGACCCGGCGCGGGCATATCGGGCAGCGCGTTCAGCAACAGCCTGTTAATACGCTCCTGCGCGTTCCAGTCGTTGAGGTCATGCACGAGTTCGTAGACCGTCTTGCCCGCCCTGTCCTGTGCAAGGAGGTCGCCGCCCTGCGCGATGATGAATTTAACGAGCGGTTCGCGCCCCGATAGAACCGCCATCATCAAGGGCGTGCGGTCCTGCTGGCTGGTGTTGCGGGTATTGATATCCGCACCCTTTTTCAGGCAGAGCGTGATTTTATCCATGTCGTTATAGCTGACCGCCTCGAGCAGGTTGCGGTTCACGATATCCAGCTGCATCTCTTCCCTCGTTTTCTGCGGCATCAGAGGTTCAGACCTCCGCCGCCCGGCTTTTTGGGCCCGACGGACAGCGGTTTCATGACGGTGATGTCGTCCTTGGTCTCAGAGAGGTCTTTTTCCACTTGTGTCTGCGCCGCGGGCTGCGGCTTGGCGACCGGCGCGGAAATTGCGGAGACGAGGCCGTCGATGATGCGCTGGCGCTCGGGGTTATAGCTGCTGTCGAGCTTGCGCGCCTCTTCCAGCACCATTTCGGACTGGTTGTTGGTGGCGAGAGGATCCGCGCCCTTGGCAAGGAAATACTTCACCTTGTTATAGTCGCCCGATTTCACGGCCAGCATCAGCGGCGTGTTGCCGCGGTGGTTTTTGACATCAACGTCGACGCCCTGCGCCAGCATGAAGTCGGAAATATTCTCGCGCCAGTAGTTGGAATACATGTGATGGTAAAGCGGCATAATGCCCGAATTGCTGTAGGCGCTGCCGTTGATGCGCGTGCGTTCGGTGGAATTGATTTTCTGGTGCACGTCGCCGCCGATGCCGATATAGGCCTGCATGCGCGTCTGGTCGGAAGATTCCAGCGCCTCCAGCAGCAGCCTGTTCACGGTTTCCTGTTCTTGTGCGGTGCGCGTCACAGGTTGAGCCCTCCGCCGTCTTTTTTCTTCACGCTGATGGGTTTCATCACGGTCATGTCGTCTTCGATGCCGACGGGCGCCGCGGGCTTGGCCGCGCCGTTGAAAGCGTCCTTCGCGGGCATCGCCGCGAGCAGCAGGTCGAGGATTTTCTCGCGCTTCTCGTTATACATGGCGTTTTCGGCGGGGCGCGCGTCGGTCAGGATGGTGCGGTTTGACGCGTCTTCGGACAAGGGGCTGGCGCCCAGTTTCAGCATCTGTTCGACCGCTTGCGCGTTAACATCGATGACGGCGCGGTGCAGCGCGGTCTTGCCGTCGATGCCTTTGGCCTCCAGCGGCAATCCCGCCTTGGCCAGAGTTTCGAAGATTTTGGGGTCGTAGCATTCATAGGCATAGACCGCGAGCGGGCGGCTGTAGTTATAACGCCCGCCGTAGCTCTGGTGGAAGACGGAACAGTCGAGTGCCGCGCCGCGTGAAATACAGCTTTCGACCCGCGAGAGGTTCTTGTCGCGCACGGCGTCTTTCAGGAGGTCGTCCAGCGCACTTTGCTGGTTGCCGGGAAGGGACGTTGCCATCTGGTCTGTCTTCTCTTGCGCTCCGTTTTTGGTCCGGCTTTGGCCGCCGGTTAGGCCTTGGGGAATTGGCCCTTATAATACAGTGCGTGATGACGTTATGTCAATGATATAGAGCGCTGTTAAGATTATATAATTCAAATACTTAGCCTATAGCGCGGTACACTGAAGATTAACCTTGTCAGATTATGTCAAGAATATTAACTTATACCGGTTTTTACCCCTCAGGTGATTCTATGGCCTTCGACATCAAAAAGACCCTGCGCAGTACCGCAGCTGTCCTTGCCTTTACCCTCGCGGGCGCAGGTGCGGGCGGCGTGTTCAACCAGGCCCTGTCGAACCGCAATTCCCAGACCAAGACGCCCGAGCAGGTCACCGCACAGATGCATTACCGCACCACGCTGACGACGCTGGGCAGCGCGCAGGCAGCCCTGCAGGACGGCAACGACGAGGAAGCCGCCATGCGCCTCGACCGTAAAAAACGCACCTTCGTCGCCGATGCGCTGCTCGACAAGAATTTAAGCGAAACCGACCTCGCCTCCATCGCGCGCGATTTCAACGGGCTTTCGGCCGAAGACGGCATCGTCTTCCGCAACTCGGCAAAACAGATGAAGCACCGCGACGAAGCGCTTGAAGACGTCGCCGTGACGCGCGACCGCGTTGAATCTGCCCTGCGGCTCGAAGACGCCATGGTCGCGGCAGAAAAAAGCGAACAGCGTTCGCAAAACCGCGCAGCCGCCGGCGGCGCGCTCGCAGGGGCCGCCACCGGCCTCGCCTTCTTCGCCGGCCTCCGCCGCCGCAAGCAAGAACCGAAGCCTGGCGCTTAATCCATAATCCAACACCACTGAATGGCTGCGCCCGCATGCTGTCTTGACAGCGTTGGGATGCTCTTATACTTATGCGCCATCAAAACAATCCGGCCTTCTTTCAGGGATCATCCGCCATGGCAAAACCACGCAAACCCTTCGGCTCGCGCATGCGCAGGGCTTTTATTGTTGCGGCGGCAGCGCTGGGCATCGGTGGCGGCGTTGCGACGCTCGACAACCTGCCCAAGAACCCGCAGACGGATACGCAGACCGTTACCTCATATAACGTCGGCCAGTATAACCAGTCGGGCTATAACATCTCGCCTTCTGACCAGATGTGGAAGCAGACGATCAATATGCGCAGCGACTACCAGAACACCGTCGACCTGATGAACGCGGCGCGCGACGGCGACAGCTGGAAGGTTCAGGCGCTGATCGACAAGGGCGCGGTGAAGGTGAATTCGCAAGACGGCATCGACGCGCTGGCGACCGCGGCCTATTGGGGCCATAACGACGTGGTGTCGGTTTTCCTGCGCAACGGCGCGGACCCGACGGCGAACGACAGCCAGTCGCTCATCTCCGCGCTGCAGGGCGGGCAGATGAGCATCGCCGAGCGCCTGATCGGCTACGGCGCGCAGGCATCGGCGCAGAACAACCGCGGCCTGATGATCGCCGCCGAAACCGGCAACAGCTATATGGCGCAGACATTGATCTTGTTCGGCGCGGATGCGACCGCCGACAATTCCGCCGCGCTGAAACAGGCGCAGGCCTACGGCTTTGAAAATGTCGCCAGCGTGCTGAAAGCCGCGGGCGCGACCGACGGCACCGAAGTTGCGCCGCTACCGTCGTTCAGTTCAAGCTACATGCTGTTCGGCAACAACGGTTCGGCAACGGGCCCGTTCTCGATCTGGAACTACGGCGGCCCCTTTGGCCCGACAGCGCCGGGCGGTAAATAAAATTGCTGCAGGGCGGCAAATAAAATTCTTTCCTCCGGTGGCAACGGAGGGGTGTGGGATTAACGGTTTATTCACCCGCTTGTGGTGTGATATACTCCTTCTCGGAACGGCTTTCCGATAGACGGGGTTATACATCGCAGGCGCAAGCCTGAAGAAGGGGCAAGGTTTAACCATGCAAGCCATCCATCCGCGCTTGTCCACACTGGACAATCCTCACATTTCT
>CAZNRN010000001.1:49230-216752 GCA_964575605.1 uncultured Micavibrio sp.
CCTCCACGACCTCTGCGACGCGACCGACGCTGCCATCGAAGCGGGCGGCGGCTTCGGCTGGGTCAACCTGCCCGCGCGCGAAGTGCTGGAGCGCTACTGGAAAGGCGTGCTGGTAGTGCCGGAGCGCCACCTGCTGCTGGCGCGCATCGACGGCAGCGTCTGCGGCGCGGCGCAACTGGTCGAGCCGTCCCGCAATAACGAGGCACAGGCATTCTCCGCCCAAATTCTCGCAAGCTTCGTCGCCCCCTGGGCGCGCGGCCGCGGCGCAGGCCGGAAAATTATCTCCGCCGCCGAGAAACTGGCGCAGGAAATGGGCTTCAAGGTTATCCAGATGGACGTGCGCGAGACGCAGGACGCCGCCATCCGCCTCTACGAAAGCATGGGTTACCGCCGCTGGGGCGAAAACCCCGCCTATGCCATGGTGCAGGGACGCATGATCACGGGTTACTACTACACCAAGATCATCAATCCGGTTTTCGCACCGCGCGATGTGAACGCGGGCTAAAGTTTTTTCACTGCCTCCGACATGCATTTTATGCGCAATTCACCGCGATAAACCGCGCTTGGCTGCGTGAAACTTCGTGCGACTACGAAATCCGAACAGCGTTGATTTTGTTCACATAAAAGCAACGGCCGTCCGAGTCTTGCCGAGTCGAAAGTTTTGTGCAGTGCAACCTTTTGGATTCATTGCGCAAAGCTTTTTCATAACGCGCTGATTAGCGATAATCCTGAAACGTTATTTTAGATAATCAGTTTTGCATATAATTTCGCGACTTTCATCGCGGACATTCTGTAATTTTATCTTGATTATGAGTCAGGTCACTTTTACGTTACATAAACTGTAAAAACATAAAAAACACCAAAACACACACACTCTCACCGAGGAGCCCATACACATGGCATCAGACGACAGTGAAAACGGCTATCATGGCTATCGTTACCTGACGGACGCGAAAGATTCCCGTCAGTATGCGATCCGCTTTGACAACGGCCGTCCCACCAAGCCGTTCAGCGTTTTCGCGCTCGACCCGCGCGAAGCAGGCTTCAAGCCCAACGAAACCGTTTTCGCGCTCGACGACGAGACCGAAATCAAGACGGTCGGCGGCAAGACGCGCGTTTCGACGACGGCTTACCAGATTTCCACCGATTCAGCCGGCGAACCCCGCGGCCTGAAATTCGTGGGCGTCGAATATGATGTCACCTTCGACTTCCAGCCGGGCGATTTCCGCGTGAAATACTCGCTGTCGAAAGAATCCCAGGCGCAGCTGGCCGATATCGGCATGGACGCGTCCTTCCCGAAATCGTTCAGCGACAAGCTGAACCCCTCGGGCCGCGGCCTGCAGCGCGATGGCGCCGGCAACATCCTGATCGACCCCTCGGTCCTGCGTAACCTGTCGTTCCCGCCGCACCACGACGGCGGCGCGATCATCGCACGCCAGAACATCGAGATGACCTCGACCGAGCCGACCGTGATGCCGCGCGCGGAAGATACCCCGCGCCCGACCGACAAGCCCTCGGACAAGCCGACCACGGAACCGACCGACACCAGGCCGACCGTGACCAAGCCCTTCAACACCTCGGGCTCGAACATCCCGAAGCCGCCGGAGCGCCCGAAGATCTCGGATGCCTCGATCGAAGGCGTCATCCGCCAGTATTGCGATGACCTGACCGAAAAAGCGGCCGCCGGCAAGCTGGACCCTGTTGTGGGCCGCGATGAAGAAGTCGTGGACTCAATCAAGATCCTCTCGCGCCGCAAGCAGGCCTCGGTCTGCTTCACCGGTGACGCGGGCGTCGGTAAAACCGCCATGTTCTCGGGCGTCGCGCAGTATATCGCCGACGACAAGGACGTGCCGGATTCTCTCCGCGGTGCGCGCGTGCTGTCGCTCGACCTGCAGGCCATGAACGCGGGCGCGAAATTCCGCGGCCAGTTCGAAGAGAAACTGAAGCCCCTGATCGACGGCCTGAAAGAACGCGAAGGCTACCTCAAAGGCCGCAAGATCATCCTTGCGATCGACGAGATCCACTCGCAGCTGACCTCCGGCAAGGCCGAAGGCGGCACCGACGCCGGCAACATGATGAAGCCGTTCCTGACCTCGAAAGGCATCTCGGTGATGGGTACCACCACCTCCGAGGAATACCGCAAGCACATCGAGAAGGACAACGCGATGGCATCGCGCTTCGAGCAGAAAGTGATCGGCCAGCCCGACGCTGAATCGACCCGCGTGATCCTGAACAAGCTGTGGCCCCTCATCAAGGAACACCACGGCATCGCCGAAGATCTGGCGCAGGACGACTTCGACTACATCATCACGATGACGAACCGCTACGCCCCCAACGAGAGCCAGCCCCGCAAAGGCGAAAAGGCACTCGACATGGCGGCGGCATCGGCCAAGTTCCGTCACTCTAACGTTGTCGAGCGCGAAGACATCATCACGGCAGTCGCCCAGATGTCCAAGCTGAAGTCGGACTTCCTGAACCAGTCGGACCACGACCGCTTCCTGAAAATGGAGCAGGAACTGCCCCAGCAGGTGCTGGGCCAGCCCGGCGTCCAGCGCGTCGTCGACGGCCTCATCGGTTCCCGCTCCGGCCTGAACGACCCGAACCAGCCCTGGGCTGCCTTCGTGTTCCAGGGCCCCACGGGTACCGGTAAAACCGAACTCTGCAAAGCGCTCTCGCGCTACCTCTTCGGCACCGAAGAGGCGCTCATCCAGCTCAACATGGGTGAGTACAGCGAGAAGCACACTGTCTCCCGCCTGATCGGCGCCCCCCCGGGCTACGTCGGCTTCGACAGCGCAGAACCCGCGCTGACCGAAAAAATCCGCCAGCGCCCCTACTCGATCCTCCTGCTGGACGAGATCGAGAAAGCGCACCCGGATGTGTTCAACGTCCTCCTGCCCGTCCTCAACGACGGCAAGATGACCGACAACCAGGGCAAGACGGTTCTGTTCAACAACGTGATCGTGGTCATGACGACGAACCTCGGCGCGAAAGAAGCGATGGCGGCCCTGCGTGGCGGCGCCAACGGTTCCTTCGACCAGGGCACCGCCGAAATGCCTGCCGAGCAGCAGGAAGCCATCCTCGCCAAGAAGTACGAAACCGCACGCGGCCAGTTCTTCCGCCCCGAGATGGTCAACCGCATCGAGGAACTGGGTGGCTTCGTCACCTTCATTCCCCTTGCTCCCTCGGTCATCAAGAACCTGGTCAACCGCGAAGTGGAGAAGATCAACAAGCGCATTGCTGATCCGACCGGCGCCAACATCAAGGGCATCACCCTTGAAATCGGCCCCGAAGCGCACGACCAGCTGGCAAAAGACGGCTACAAGCCCGAGATGGGCGCGAGGCCGCTGCGCAAGGTCGTCCGCGAAAAAGTCTCGAACCCGCTGGGCAAGTGGGTCATCGAGAACAAGGCGGAGATCGTCAAGTTCGTGGCCGAAAACGGCGGCGCGAAGATCATCATCGACACCGTCGGTGGTGCTGCCTTCAAGCCGCGCCTGGAAAAGGCTGCTGCCGTTACCGCGGAGGCTGCGGCCGCCGTGTCGAACGACAACAAGGCTGTGAAAGACGATACCGGCAAGCCGAAGGCTAAAAAGCTGAAGCCGTAATCGACAAGACTATTCACTTAGTGTTTTGGTGAAACTGACGGGGCCCCTCACGGGGCCCCTTCTTTTTGATGCAGCGAAGCTGCGTGCCCTCGTGGGCTACCTTCTTTTCTGGGCAATACTATATATAAGGTGCATAAATACCTTAAACCGGACATGCTTTCCTTGTTTTTCAAATGGTTAAGCTTAAACGGAATCTTTGACTTTACATAATTGTTTATGATACACTCCTTCGAACTGCCAATAAAAACAACGGCGGGTGTGTAGCGCGATGTCTAACCAAGGCAAAAAAGACGGGCAGGAGCCTGTGACGGGACAGGCCGTGCCCTTGCGCCGTCCGCTTGCCTTCAACCGCGCCGCCGTTCCCGATGCCGCGACAGTTACGGGCGACGAACTGGCGACGACCGCCAAGCGCCACCAGCGCACGCTGGCTTTCTTCGCCGCCGCCAAACAGGATAACCCCAGCATCGCCGACATGCGCCGCCTTGTCAGTAGCGGTATAGACCTGTCGTGGGTTGGAGAAGACGGCGATGCGCCACTGCACGTCGCGCTCCGCCTCAACAGCCTCCAGCTGGCCAAGGATCTGCTGGCCGCTGGCGCCAACCCGCGGCAAAAAACCCGCAGCGGGCAGACGCCCTTGTCGCTTGCAATCGGCCTTGGCCTCGGCGTACCTGGCGCCACGCTGCTGATCGAGGGCGGCGCGGACGTGAACGAGGCCTGTCAAGTGCCCGCCGACGCCGAACTGGACAGATACGCAAAAGAAACAGAACTGTGGATCGGCACCCGCCGCAAAAGGGGCGCGACATCAACGCCTATCCACGACGCACTCCGCCAGAAAGACACGGCGCTCGCAGTCTGCCTCGCAGCGGCGGGCGCCGATACGAATGTACGCAGCAGCGGCGGCTATACGCCCCTGCATATCATGTTGATGCAAAAAGATATGGCGTCAGTTGAAAGCCTCCTCGGCTACGGCGCGGATGCGGCGTTGAAAACCGCGTGCGGCGTAACGCCGCTGTCTCTGGCTATCGATTACGGTCTGGGCCAGGAGGGCTGCGACTTGCTGCTGAAATGCGGCGCGGATATCACGGCTTCCTCCACCTCCGGCATAACCGACTTGAGCTTCGGCGATAGCAAAATATTGGCCGGCGCGATCCGCCGTGACGGCACAGCGCACGATGTCGTGCAGGACGCCCTTCGCGCCGGCGATATCGACCTTGCCAAGCACCTGATCGGGCATGGCGCGCCCCTGAACGGTGCGAGCGGCGACGGGAGCACGGCGCTGTCGATCGCACTGAAAAACGATAACCTTGATTTTGCCGGCTGGCTGCTGGACCAGGGCGCCGACCCCGACGCCTGCGGCAAAGGGGAGCGTGCCTATACACCGCTGCAGGTCGCGATGTGGAAGAGCCGCGAGATGATGCAGATGCTGCTGGACCGCGGCGCCTCGCTCGACGCACAGAACGGCGACGGCGACACGGCGCTGCACCATGCGGTCAACTGTTCGCGCACCCACGATGTCGAGTGGCTGGTTTTCAAGGGCGCGGACCTTTACTTGAAGAACAAATACGGCAAAACGCCCCTGCTTTGCGCCCTAGATGGGCATAACGGCCTGCTGGAATCGGCCGACCTGCTGATCGCGCGCGACCCGAACCTGATGAAGCACTGGAAGGACGGCAAGCACGCCATCCATTACGCCGCGGAATCGCGTAATGGTGAACGCACGGTAACCAAGCTGCTGGAATACGGCGTGCCAGCGCGCCTCGAAGACGAAAAGGGGCATATGCCCCTTTACTACGCCGCGTTCGAGGGCAACGGTACGGCCGAAGCGCTGATCTACGCGGGCGCGCTGAAAGGCGCAACGGACGAGGAAATCGAAACTTATAAAAAGAAACGCACCAAGGGCAAGGAAGGTTACGAATACTGGCACTGGAATATCCCGGGTATCATCGACCGCGCCCTCCCGAAATCGGACAAGCTGGCGAAAGAAGCCGTCTGGCTGGAGCGGCGCACGGAAAAGCAGCTTCGCGATATCGACCGCCGCGTGTTCCAGGCGCTGCAGAATTCGGGCAGCAACGAGCATATCGGCACCCTGGTCAAGGAAGGCGCCAGCCTCGACGCACGCAACGACGCGGGCCAGACGCCGCTGATTTTCGCCTGCATGCAGGCACGCAGTGATGATACTTGCGAATACCTGGCCAAGAATAGCGACCTGCTGGCGGTCGATGACAGCGGCCGCACGGCGCTGCATTACGCCGTGCAGCATGTGGATATGGGCGCGACCGTACGCTACATGGTCGACAACGGCGTGGATGTCGACGCGCAGGATAAAACCTATGGCCGCACCGCGCTGATGTTCGCCACCAAGGGCGGCAATTACGTCGCCTTCCTGATGAAGCGCGACGCGGATATTTCGCTGAAGGACAAGCTGGGCCTGACCGCGCGCCAGATTGCGCACCTGCACAGGAACAAATACGCCGAAGCCGATATCGCCGCCGTGGAACAGGAAGCGAAAACGACACCCCGCCGCAAACGCCCGAAGCCCCTTCGGCGCGAAGAAAGCAGATTCGGCTACCGCTTCGGCGGCGGCATGGGCTTCGGCTGGTAAGCCTTTGTTCTATTATTGCTAATTTCAATTGACTTTTCCGTAATGCAGGCTAATCTCGGGCGTCTCAACCCTTTCGGGAAAGAACATGGCGCGCGCGAAAAAATCCACCACGACAAACGACACCGTGCAGCCCGAGCGGCTGGTGGTCATGCGCCCGTTAAGCTTCGGCCGGAAAGCGGGCGAAACCCCCGATCCCAAAATTATCCAGATGCGCGCCCGCCAGGAGGCGGCCAACCAGGTGCTGGCCGGTGCCTTCGCCGATACCGAAACCGTCATCGATGCGGCCGCGGCAAGAAAGGCGCTGAAGGCCGGCGCGAATGTGAACTTCCCGGTTAACGAGCTTGGCCATACCGCGCTGCACATCGCCGTGCAGGAGCAAAACAGGAAACTGGTGGGCGAGCTGCTGCGGGCCGGCGCCAACACGCGGGCGCGCGACAACGCGGGCGTGACACCGCTGTTCTATGCGCTGCGCGCAAGGGACGGTGAAACGAGCGGCATTCTGGCGCGCGCCGAAGAAAAGCCGGAAGCGCAGGTGCTGGACGGCCGCCATGCCCTCCATGAGGCCGCGCACTATAATCTGCCCGAAGCTATCGAGGCGCTGGTCGCGCGCGGCGTGTCGCCAACCATCCGGACCCTCGCCGGGGATTCCCCTCTCGTCGATGCGCTGAAGCATGAAGCGCTCGACGCCGCTTTTGCGCTGGCCTACGCAGGAGGCGTGCAAAAAGACATGGGGCAGGCCTATGATGATGCAATCGGATCCAGCGGCGGGCATGACGCGCCGGAATTTTATGTGTCGGATTTCCTGGATGCGGTCCTGGGCGCGAAACCGCCCGCCCTGCCCCCCGTTGCGGCCGCCGCCCCCGCGAACCTGCCCGAGCGCGAGACAGGCCTTTTCGGCCTTATCGGCGCAGGTGCGCAGGATGCGATGGAAAGCTACATGAAAAAGCGTCCTGACCTGGATGCCCGCAACGCGGCCGGCGATACCCCGCTGATCGCGGCGCTGCGCAATAAGATGTACGGCTTTGCCGAAACCATCGCGGGGAAATCGGATATCAAGGCCGCGGGCAATCACGGCCAGACCGCGCTGCACATCGTTGCCGCCAGCACCAGCTATGGCAGCATCCAGATGATGCAGCGCCTGATCGAGCTGGGCGCCAATGTGAACGCGAAGGACGCGCGCGGGATGACCCCGCTGATGGCGGCCGCCCATGCGGGACAGGAAGACGCGGCAGAGGTGCTGCTCGAAGCCAAGGCAAAAACGGATATCCGCGACAACCTTGGCCTCAGCGCTGCCGACCATGCGCGCTTTGCACAGGGCGTCTTCGTGACCGACCTGCTGGGCAAACACGAGAGGGGCAAGAAAGCGGCTGCAACAAAGGCTTTCAAGGCCGCTGCGAAAAAGACCTCCGCGCAGAAAACGCCCGCAAAAATACCGAAACTCGCCCGCCAGATAGGCAAGCCATATTAAGACGACATATCGCGCCAGACGGGCGCAGGCGGGCGGCGCGGCGCCGCTTTGCGCGGTTCCAGCACTGCCTGGGGTTTGGCTGCGGCCATTTCGTCCAGCGCCTCGTGCATGTATTTATACTTTTGCGCGCCCGACCAGACGGGAGCGGCGGTCTTGGCGTAAAGTTCCTTGAGGTCAAGGCCGAGATAGGGGTTTTTGTCGGCCACCGCCTTGTTGTAGAGCGCCACTGTTTCGGGCGCGTCGGCGCCGAAGGCCTGTTCGTGCCGGGCGATATCGAGCAGCTGGAACGAAAACGCCATTTTGGGGTTGCGGGATATCAGGTCATGCATATCGGGCACCGGCGCGCCCACGGTGAAGCTTGCCCCTGCACCCAGGCTGCCCGCGAAATCGATATCGCTGCGCGTAAAGGCACTGACGGTTTCGGGACGGTCCTTGAAGGCCTGATGGGTAATGTCCGAGAGGTATGAATCAAGCTCGCGGTCGAGGTAGAAATTGCGCCAGCTGTCGCTCTCGAACACGCGGGTAAAGGCGGCGCCGCCCGCGGCGGCCAGCGCCTGTTGTCTGGTCTTTTGCGCGGCGATCGCGTCGTCGTAGGCTTTTTGCATGTCGGCATATATTTTCGCATCGCCATAGGTGGTGCCCCCCAGGCTTTGGACATGCTTCCAGTATTTATCGTCCCCTTCCACATGCGCTTCGAAGGCGATCAGGAGTTCGACGGCCTGCGCCGCCGCTTCAGTCACCAGCGTGCGGCGCACGCGGCTTTCAATGTCCCAGGTGTAGCCGTTGCCGAGCAGCGCGCGGCCATCCTGCGCGGCATGCAGGATTTCATGCGCCATTTTCAGCGCGCGTTCCTCACGCGGGTCCTGATGCGAGACGACGACCGTGCCGACCGACGGCAGATACTGCGCGGCGATGCCGGCGGGCAGGGTTTTAAGCGCACAGACCTTGACCTTGTTCTCGATGGCGTAATCAACCAGCGGCTTGCCCATCACGGTCATTTTCGAGAGGTCTTCGAGGGCGTCGTAAAGTTCCTGCTGGCGCGCCTCTTCGCCGGGTTTAGCGCCCGCGCCAAAGCAGAGCCGCGACATAAGGTAGGTGCGGCGTTCCTGCATGGTCATGGACTGCAGCAGGACGGAGGGCGGCACCTCGGGCGCGTTCTTGTCAAAGATATCGAAATCATAGGGCGGCGGTGCCGTGACCGGCGGAGACGCAATAGCGGCTTCCGTTTTGGCATAGCTTGTGGCCGCCTCCACATGGGTGTAGGAGAAAAGCGCAAAAGACGCAAAGACAGCCGCTGAAGCGCGGCGCGCGCGGTCGTTAAACCTCTGGCGCAGCGATTTGCGGTTATCCCCTTTCATCTATTTGCTGCCCGGGCCTTTCTGGATAGGCGGGGTACGGCGGCGGCGGAACAGCGCCAGCATGCCAAGGCCACCCAGCGCAGCGCCCGCGGCGCCCCCGCCAAGCTCGGTCTTGTCGTTATCCTGTTTGTCCTGGATATAGGCGTCCATTTCTCCTTCAGGGTCGGTCATGCACATGCCGATGTCTTTCGCGCGCTGCGCGGGCGACGATTCATCTTCGTCGTCGAAGCTGAAGATGTTCGCGACAGCGGTCACGTAATTGCACTCCTGCGCGCGGATAATACCGGTATTGTAGTTGCCGGCCTGCGCCGTCACGTCGAGGCCGACGCGGGTGTTGTAATCTTTCAGCAGCTTGGCGTAATCACCCTCGGTCAGGTTTTCGCTAAGGCGCAGGTTGTTCACGAAATCGACCGCCGCTGTCTGCAGCGCGCCCGCGGTTTCGGGGTCCAGCGCGCCCTTCATGCGTTCCATCGAGGTGATCTGCCGGGTCATGTCGGCAAGGGTTTTTTCGCGCGCTTTTTGTGCGGCGTCATCCATCGAGGCAAAGATGGGCATGCGGCCGTTGAAAAGCCTGTCTTCATCCATGCCGCGGATATGTTCGGCCGAGGCCATGGTGAATTCGCTTTGCGCGGGCTTGGCCTGTTCATGCGCGATATAGGCGCCGCTGCCGGCGCCCACGGCGATGGCAAAGGCGGCGACCAGCGTGCGGGCCTTGCGGGTGAAGAAATTTGACATGGCTTCTCCTGTTACGGGCTTCAGGCGCGCGGGTTTTCGCAAGGGCATACCTTGTCGAAAGGCCGTCGAAGCCGCCGTTGATCCGGCGACTCAAGGTCACCGGGGGATAAATTGTCTGATACGCCTGTATAGGCGGCGCATGCTCTTCTGTCAATTCTATCTGGACGCTGAATAGATTAGGTTTTTCAACATCTTAATCCTTCACAGCCTATGCTGCATCGCATAATATATGGGTAGTGGTTTCAACCAGGGGAGTTATCAGCATGGAAAAAGGGTCTTGTTCGGCGGGCGCCGGCGATGCGGCAAAAACGGGTTCTTGCGGTTCAGGTAACGGTAAAGGCTGCGGCGTCAGCAAATGCCTTGGCGCGATGCTGCTGGGCGGCATTTTAATTTTCGCCTGGTTCGGCATTTCGTGGATGGTGCTGCCCTGGCACAAGACGACGATGATGGGCTTCAAGGACGAAGCTGCCGTCGTGAAGGTGCTGGCGAAAAACGCCACGGCCAGCGGCGTCTATGTCGCGCCCTGGACCGACTTCGGCAAGACGGAACAAAAAACCGAAAAACCCTTCGTCTTCATGTCTGTGAAGGCCGAGGGCATGGACGTGAAAAACGGCATGAACGAACGCATGCTGAAAGATTTCTTCGTCTGCCTCTTCATGGCGGGGCTGCTGGCCTGCCTCTTGAAGAAAAGCAGCGGCTGCCCCGGCGCGCTTGGCATCAAGGTCGGGCTGATCGCGGGGCTGGCGGGTTACATGCCGCATTTCATCTGGTTCGGCTTCCCCATCAAATACACGCTGGTGGGCATCGCCGATTGCGTCATCGCCTTTACACTGGCGGGCGCGATTGTCGGCAAGTTCGTTTACGGCATGAAGCTCGGCTGCTGCGCGCAGGGCAGCTGCGGCACCAAGGGCGATTGCGGCACGAAACCGACGGGTTCCTGCGGCGCTTAAGCCGCCTGGACCATCCGACCCAGCTTGCGCCCGCCCAGTAAATGCAGGTGCAGGTGCGGCACTTCCTGCCCGCCGTGCAGCCCGCAGTTTGAAATCACGCGGTAGCCCTCGGCATCGAGGCCCTGTTCGCGCGCGATTTTGCCAAGCGCGCGCATCAGGCCCGCGATTTCGGCGTCGCTCGCCTTCTCGGTGAAATCGTCCATGCTGACGTAAGCGCCCTTGGGGATGACAAGGATATGGCTGGGCGCCTGCGGGTGGATGTCGTGGAAGGACAGCACATGGTCGTCCTCGTACAGCTTCTTACAGGGGATTTCGCCGCGCAGGATTTTGGCGAAGATATTGTTGCTGTCGTAAGCTTTGGACATGGCGTCACTCCGTTTTTGAAAACGCTGACAGCCTAGCAAAACAAACCTGTCTTGAAAAGCGAAGGGCCGCGGTCTCGTCCCCTGACCCGCGGCCCTTTCCCCAACTTTTTTAGTCACTCAAGCAGGCAGTTCCCTGAATTTTTAAAGCACGCGCACCTGCAGTTTGGCGCCGGCGTGTCCCGTTGCCGCATGCTGCGGCGCCTTGGTGCGCTCTTCGATCGCATGGCGGCCAAGCTCGAGCTGCGCGATGGTGCTGTCGAAGCCCCCCGCGGCCTTCAGCTGGTCGATGCGCTGTTCGATCTGGTGGAGGTTCATCACAGCGAAGCCGCCGTTGCTCTTGAGCTCGCCGCGGGCCGCCGCGCTCTTGAAGGCGCCAGCGACCGCGCTGTCCCCCTTCACGAACTGCGCCTTCCATTCGGGGAGGCCGTTGCTGTCCTTGCCCTCGAAGGTCTTGGCGAAACTCATCTGATTATCTTGTCCCATTTTATCCTCCAGGTAGTTCATTCCCTACTCACTAAAATCCAATCTAGTTTTCGGTGTTTTCTTTAAGCCTATATAGACTTTATGGCAATAAAGTTAATGAATGGTTACCAAACTGATTTTTTTGGGATTTTTGCGGTTTTGCAGGGGGAAAGAGGGGCGTGAATCAGCCCCCGAACATTGACTTATGTTAATAAATTACCTACAGTTACAGTGTGTTAGCCCAGTGTTTGATTCTGAATGGAAAATACTTTGGCAAGACGGCCCGCCCGTCTATGATGCCGCGTATTATTCCAGCAACTATCTTAACAAGTATATTTTAACGGGCCCATGGCACAGACCCCCCCAGACCAGGCGACAGCCATTATAGAAGAGAAGCAGGCGCAACCCGTGCAGCCGCCCGCGGCCGACGTCCCGTACAAGCCGCCCGGCTATTTCCGCCGCAACTGGGATAAAACCAAACGGGTCTCTAATAACATCTTCAAATTCACCAAAGAACTCTTCAACGACCACGGCTTCTGGGTCGATGCGCTGGCCGTCAAGGGCGGCGTAACCGCAGTGGTTGCAGCCGGCATCGTGATGGCGTCATACCTTGTCGCCATGCCCTTCCTGCTGGGCGCAGTCGGCTTTGCGCTCTGCGGCGGGCTTGCCGCGGTCGGCCTCTTCGGCATTATCGCGGGCGGCGCGAAGGCATGGGAAGGCGGCAAAGAGGTATGGAACCGCGCCATGGGCCGCGCGCCGAAACAGCACGTATATAAAGAAAAGAAAGACATCCTGCAGCGTTTGGCCGAAACGAAATTTGTGAAAAAAATGGCGGCGCATCCGCTGGCGAAAAAAATGGCCGCCAGCCACACGTGGAAGACCGTGCAGAAATTCACGCGCAAGACCGAAGACAACGTGCTGGGCGGCGTGGCCGTCGGCGGCGCTGCCCTGTCGATCGTCGTGGGCGCGCTGGCGCTGCCCTTCATCGCGGTCGGCACGATCGTGACCTTTGCCGCGGTGATGACGGCCTCGACCCTCATCGGCGGCTGCTCCAGCCTTTACTTCAGCATTACCGGCCTGCGCCACCGCGCCAAGGAAAAACGCGCGGCGCGGCTTGCGGCGACGAAACATCCGCTTGGCCTCGGTGGCCCGCTTGAACCCATCGGCGCGCCGATACAGTTTGATAAAAACGTCTCGGGACCCTTCTCGGAACTTGCCGCGAAACCCGCCGAATCCACCCCCGCGCCCGAAGCACCTGCGCCAGTGGCCAAGCCGCCCGCCCCGCCTGCGCCTTAAGGCAACTTTCGAAAGCCCCTTGCAGGATTATGAAATGCTGCTAGAGTGCGGCTATTACATTATTTCAAGGACGGAAAAGAAGTGACGGCAACGGCACCCGATTCTAAAGCCCAACGCAAAAAGACGCGTATCGCGCACATGATGCTGCCGCAGATCGACGCCGATTCCGCCCTGCTGCCTCCAGACCGCTGGATCGTCAAAACCACCTGGGAACTGATCCGCGACAACAAGAGCGTCCACCAGACCGTGGGCGGCATGGCGGGGTTTGCGCTGGCCGGTATCGCCGCGATTACCGCAGGCGTCGTCGGCGTGCTGGCCGTGGCCGCAACCGCACCTGCCATCGCGATTGGCGTGGGCGCGCTCGCCGTCGCCGGTTTCTTCGGTTACAAGACGCGCAGCTATGCCGGTAAATTCAAGGCCGAGACGCTGCCGTCCATCCGCGACGAAGTTGGCAAGAAATACCTCGACTATAAAATGACCGAGCTCAAGCAGGCCTGGCAGCGCAACATGGAAGAAAAGCGCAAACAGCGCGAGGCTGAAAAAGCCGCCAAGGCGAAGGCCGCAGCCGAGGCAAAAGCTTCCGCGCCGAAAGTTGAAGAAACGGCTGCGCCGAAAGCCGAAACGCCTAAAGTAGAAACACCGAAGGCCGCGGAGCAAAAACCAGCGCCCGAGGCTAAGCCTGTCGAAGCTGCTGCCGCCGAGACAAAAGCGCCCGAAAAGAAAACCGAAAAGAAAACTTTGGGCGGCGCTTTCGGTGAATGGGCGCTGAAACAGGCGGCCGAGCGTGCGCGCAAGCTGAAGGAAAAAGAGCAGAAGGATGATTCCACGCCGCCTGCAACTCCTCCGGCCGCGCCCAAAACCCCCAAGCCCTGATATTCCTCAAGTTCTTGTAACATCTGCCGGAATCCGGATTACTTGCCTGTTTTCCGTATTGCTGATACTATCTTCCTGATTTTAAAGGAATAGCGATGGCACCCCCCAAGCGACCGGGATATATCGTCGACAGGCGCGACGCCGAAGGCCAGACCAAGCTGATGACCGCCGTCAGCCGCGGCCTGCTGAAGGAAACATTCGAGATCATCGCGGAAGGCGCCGATATCAACGCACAGGACCACGCCGGCCGCTCCGTCGTTTTCCACGCGGTCTGGAGCGGCGAGGAGGCGCTGGCGGCGCTGCTGCTGAACAAGGGCGCGAAGGCAGACTCAACCTCGAAAACAGGCCTGACGCCCCTGATGGTGGCCGCGATGCAGCAGCGGCACGAAGCGCTCGAGCAGCTGATCAACCACAAGGCGCCGCTCGATAAACAAACAACAAAAGACGGCGAAACCGCGCTGATGCTGGCGCTTAAATTCAAGGACGCCTATGCAGCCTTCAGGCTTTTAAAGGCAGGCGCGGATGCGGACACGCTGACGGATAAGGAGGGCTTCACCGCCGTCCAGCGCGCAAAGCAGCACCTGACCTCTGCCGACAGCGCCCAGTTCATCCGCGAGGTGGGGGAAAAACGTGCGAAGCTGGCCGCCGCCCGCGAAAAAGAAATCGCCGATAACGCGCAGGATGCAACAGTACTGTCCCACGACATTGCGCCGGTAAAGAAGATTACGCTGAAGCTTAAGCCTGCTGGCGGAAACAATCCCTGAGCCCGTCTCTAGTCCCCATAAATCGTTGTCAGGCCAGCGAAGGCTGGCATCTCCCGCGCCCCGAGGCGGGACTTTTATAAAAGGCAGGCCTCCGGCCCGGGAGATTCCGCTTTTCGCCGGAATAACCTTCGTTTAGCCAACCCTCCCCCGTCTTTTAATGGATTATGGTTAATATCTTAACGCTGAAACGCAGGTTAATCCCTAGACTATACCTCTTCCTTCTGTTCTCATTACACCACAATAGGGGCTTTACATCGCCCCTTATGCAAATATACTGCCGGCATCGCAATATTATTTTGGAAGAGGCCCATTATGTCAGTCCGTTACGATGGCAAGTCACCGTCCAAGCTCTGGTACTTCTGGCAGAAGACCAAGGCCATGGCCAAGACGCCCTTCCACTATGAAACGCAGGGCCAGGCGAAAGACATCGGCAAGAACGTCGGCATCTTTGTCGGCGCCGCCGCCGTGACGCAGATTGTGTTGAGCGTCGGTATCATCGCTGCCCTGCCGCTCGTCCCTACCCTTATCTCGCTGGCCGGTTTTTCAACCGCGCTTTATTTCGGCTGGAACGGCGTGCGCCAGATCGGCGCGCTCGCGAAATCATCTTTCGTCTATGGCTCGGTGCGCGAGGCGGAAGACAAATGGCTGGAGCGCAAACAAAAGGGTAATTTCCTGCAGCGCGGCCTGAAGAACGTGAAAGACGGCATGGCGAAACTTGCCGATAAAATTCCGCTGCCGCTGGCGAAGGCCGGCAAATGGCTGGGCTTCGGCGCGGCTGGCGCTGGCGTTGTCGCCGCTGTGGGCGCAGGCCTGCATTATCTGGGCGTGCCCGGCCTTGCCGCCGGTTCGGCTGTTGCGACGTCTGTTGCGGCCGCGGGTGCTGCCATCGGCCTGACCGCTGCGGCGACTGTCGCGGTTGTGACGGGCCTAGCCGTTGCGGCGATCCCGCTCGGCATGCTGGCGGCCTCCGGCTTCAAGGCCAGCGTCGCGCGCCGCGCGCCTGCTGACCGCCCGACCTTCGGCAAGCCGAAAGGCCCCAAGCCCCCCTCGAACGACGACGGCAACGACCGCAACACGGTCTTCACGCCCAAGGCAACCTCGGTCACCTTCAACGACAAGGCGCCGCCCGCAAACGACGACGGCCTGTCGGAACAGCGCCGCAAGGCAGCCGAAGCACGCGCCGCGAACAAGAACCGCCGCGGCGGCGGGCTGAAGTTCCAGTAAGCTTGATTTCCAGGACCTGTACTTAAGGCTTGTATTGCAGCGGTTTTTTAACCGTAACCGGCTGCTGCAGCACTGTTGCGCCCGTGACAAGACGTCCGGCGTTAAGCGCGTCTTCGATGACTTTTATTTTCTCTGCATCCCTGCTGCCCTTCGCGTAGTAAAGCGCATCGCGGCCCATTTTATCCTTGGCCGTGGGGTCTGCGCCCGCTTGCAGCAGCACACGCACTAATTCCGCACCGGCGCGGTGCGCGGCTGTAATTAACGCCGTCCAGCCATGGCCGTCTCGCGCTTCCAGCCCTGCGTCCCGGCCGCTTTCCATCATGGCCTTGACCAGATCCGTATGGCCGCTGGCGCAGGCGCACATCAGCGTGGTGACACCTTCGCCGTTCGCAAGGTTCAGCGCGGCGCCCTGTTCGACCAGCCAGCGGGCGTCGCCGTCGTCCGAACCGGGGCCGTCGTTCGCGGCCATGTAAAGCATGCGGCCCTGGTCGAGGGCGCGTTCTTCGGCTGGTGTCATCGGCATGGGGCGAAGCCTTTCCTGTTCTTGAGCGTGACGGGGCGCATGATGCCGATCGGCGACTCAATGCCGCTGATCGCGGCCTCTGCCTCGGCCTGCGCCTGTTTGACGTTGAGCGCTTTTTGCGCGTAGACCAGTTCCTGTTCCGCCTTGTCGTGGCGCGGCATGCGCGGCTGGCCCTGTGCGGGTTCGTTCACGAGCGAGAAAGCGGTTTCGCCGTTGTTGCCAAAGCGGTGCATATCGGCGCCGTTGTCGCAGAGCAGTTTCACGGTTTTATAATTGCCGCGGTTCGCGGCCACCATCAGCGCGGTCCAGCCGCGGTTGTCCTGCTGGTCGATGGGCACGCCCTGTTTTAAAATCGCCTCGACCACTTCCGTCGCATCGACATAGGCCGCGCGCAGCAGCGGCGAGGAGCGCCGTTCCTCGTCAAAGCCCAGCGGCGCGCCCTGCCGCACGTAAGACGCGGCAATCACCTCGTCGGGCCCGCGAGGGTGGCCGAGTTCTTCCATCAGGGCGATGCGCAATTCTGTGGGCGTCAAACGGGGCATAAAACTGTCCAAAATCAATCAACCGTCCGACATGGACGGCGACAGAACTATACACTGTTATGATATATTATGTCAAATAGACACTCAGCCGCGGCCGACGACCATGTAGATCGCCTTTATATCCTTGATTATAAATTCTTTTTCCTGCTCCGGGTTGTACTGCAGGACCTTGATCTTGCCGCCGCCTACTTTAACCAGTCGCTTGATGTAGGCATCGCCGTTCATCATCTCGATGATGCAGTCCTTGCCCGCTTCCGGAGGCCTTCCAGTGTGGATGTAGACCAGCTCTCCGCGGTAGTAGCGGGGCTCCATCGAGTCCGAAAAAACGTAAATCGCGAAGGCGTCCTTGATGCCGATCTGCCCCGGGTGGCGCGGCACCCAGTCGATGACCTCGCCGTTCGCGAGGTTGAGGCCGCCCGATTTCGCATCGGCATGGTCGCTGCCGGCGGCATAGCCGTAGACCGGCACCAGCGTCGGCGGGTCGAGCGGCGTCGGCGCGCCGTCTGAAAAACCCTGTTTTTTTGCGGGTTTCTTGCCGTCAGGGTTCACGAGGTCGAGCTTGATGCCGAGATAATCCTCGATAATCGGAATCTCTTCCGCCTTGATATTGCGGTCGCCATAGAGCATGCGGTTGATGGCGGCGGGATTAAGCCCCATCTTGGCCGCGAGACCCTTTTGCGTGAGTCCCTTGGTGTTCTCGATGACCGAGCGGATCTTGTCGTGAATTCTCATCATATCTGTATTTTAATACAGATATGATATTGTTGAAAGCGCAATTTTAGTTACAAATAAAGTATTGATTATAAATGCAATTTTAATTTGTTCTACATATGTTCTAAATATTGATGGACATTTTATTGCCCGAATGTCAACATAGAAAGATGACAGATTCAACAACCGGAGGTTTAGCAGTCATGGACTGGTTCAGGGCTTATCACGGAATGCCGTATGACCCGATTTTGGGCGTTGTGGCCAAGCGCGTGAACACCAATAGCGCCGAGGCGCTGGCCGTGCTGGTGGCGCTGCTGGATTACGCCAGCCGCAACGTGCCGCGCGGCAGCCTGGAAGGCTTCGACGCCGAGCCTGTGGCGACCGCGCTGGGGCTGGAGCCGGAGATGGTCGAGGCCATGGTCGACTGCCTGCGCGCCAAGCGCTTTATCACCGACGAGAACGCGATTTTCGGCTGGGAGCAGTTACAGCCCCGCGCCAACGACCGCCTGCGCCGCCACCGCGCCGGGCAATACCGCAAGCGCCGCCGCAAGAAAGACGCGACGCGCAGCGACCCGCGCATCGGCCGCCCGCACGGCGGCGACGAAGCGCGCGCGGAAGCTCTACTGCTGCTGCGCAAACAACACGACACCATGAAAGGGGACCGCCCATGATGCACACCACGCCGCCGCAGGAACCGCCGAAACCGCCTGTAAACAAGGCCTAGGAGGGCTGGAACCCCGACTGGCAGGGCAGCCCGCACGGGCTGCAGGAACGCCATTCGCCCACGCTGCCGCACCTGCTGCGCGGGTCGCAGAACACGTCGCAGCCGCCGCGCCGCCGCCTGCTCGACCAGCGGCTGTGGGAGACGCTGACCCCGCCGCAGCAGGACGCCGCGCATGAAATCGCGCGCGCCTCGCAGCGCCTGTCGCGCGGCATCGGCTATGCGAAGTCCCACTGGGAAAAAGTATCGGGCAACATGCCGCATGATGTTGCGGGCGAATTCGGGCAGTTATCAGGGCTCTACACGCGCTGGGTGAAGGAATGCGCGCGCACGAAAATTATCCATGGCGCGATCATAGATATCCTTGTCTTCGGCCAGAGCTGCCGCGCGCAGGACAAGGACAGAAAATTGCGCAGCGGCAGCAGCAAGCGTAACCTGCAGGCCGGATTGTCGCTGTACTGCCGCCTGAGGGGCTGGCCGGAAAGCTAGAAACAGGCTGGCTGGCCAGAACGGGCGGCATTTGCTAGGCTAAGGCTATGGACAAACTGCCGCCCCTCTTGAAAGACTTCATCAAATCCGTCGAGCCGGATCCTATCTTCACGCCTGTCGTGGAGCTGGAAAAACGCTTCCTCGACGGGCAGGAGGAACGCAGGCGCGCCAACCTCGGCCTTGTGCCTGCGGGCAACTTCCCGCGCGACAGCGTCGAATACATTGTCGAACTGCGCATACGCGAATGGATGATGCGCGTCGAGGCCGAAAAGCGCGAGGAAGAGGCGCGTAAAAAGGCCCTGCTGGCCAACAAGCCGCCCGAGACCGGCAATAAAATAACCCCGCCCAAGCGCTAAAAAACGCATCCTTCCTGAAAAAATGCGCAAAACTGCTGCAACCGGCGGTTTTTTAACATTCCATTAACTAACTCCTGTTAGCTTTGAATCACGAGGGCTTTTTTTCGACTGGGAGAATTGAATGGCTAAAGACCCGACCTCCGTGCATGCATCGCTCCGCGCACAGTTCGCGAAAAACGCCGTTCTTCCGAAAAAACAGATTGCCGCCGCAGAAGAGTTCATGAACCACGTCTCCGCCGCCACGCGCGCGGGCGACAAGCTAACCGAGAACGACCTGATCCACGGCCGCAGCCTGCTGGAAAGCATCGAGAACCAGACCGAGATCTTCCTGTTCAACGCCGCAATTCTCGCGGGACAGGAAGCCGGCAACGAGAAAGACCTCGACCGCAAGATCGCCGCCATCAGCAACGGCGTGTCGCGCGCCAAGGACACCTCCGACCGCCTGCGCGAGGCTCTCGAGGCTATGGCTTAACAGCCGATTCCCCTGCCCTTTTGGCTGTGAATACCAAAAGCGCCTGTTAATTCAGGTGTTTAAAGATTTGTTGCGCAAAAACGCCCCATCCGGTATATTTTCATAACTATTTTATCGGTTTAAAACCAAGGGCACCATGTTCGGCTGGGTCAAAAAAAGCAGTCTGTGGGAATGGGCGGACAAGCGCAGCGCGGAGAATATCCTGCGGCAGCTGGAAAAATCCGGCCTGCAAAGCGCCAAGGAACTGAACGACAAGCTGGTCGCAGCCGCAAAGAACAACAAACCCGAAACAGTCAAAGCCCTGGTGAAGGCCGGCGCCAGCCCCGATGCGCAGCTTTACTACAGCTATGGCACCGGCTCGGAATCCTATTCCATCGTCAGCTGGGCGGCTGCGCGTGGCGACATGCGTATGGTGCAAGCGCTGGCGCAATCAGGCGCCGATCTCAATAAACGCGACACCCACGACGGCCATACGGCGCTGATAGAAGCCACACGACGCGGCAATTCGCAGATGGTGCGTCTGCTGCTCGACCTCGGCGCGGATACATCGGTCCGCACGAGCATTCATTCGAAAGAAAACATCGAGCTTATCACCCCGATCAGCGCACGCGGCATCGCCGAGCGCCACGCCTTCGCCAATATCATGAAAATGATCGACGATGAACCGGCGCGCCGCCAGCAGGCACGCCTCGACGCGCTGCGCAAACAGCAAGAAGACGCCCTCCGCCTGAAGCAGGAGGAAGAGGCGGCCGCCCGTGCGCTGGCCAATAAAGACCCCTCGGTCACGCAGACGGGACAGCCGGTCGAGGTGATGGAAACGCTGAAACTGCGCAAGCCTGCACGCCATTTTTTCACATAACTCGCGACTGACGGGATCTTTTAGGTGTTAAGCCGCCTTTACCCCTGCATCAGCCGCGTTTATAGTTGTTTCCCTAAAGCCAGAATCGTCAAAAAGATCGAGGAACGGGCATGCACCCGGGATTTTTCTATTATTATCCCTACGACCCCGGCCCGCCGCCGCCGAAAGGCCCGGCGGATTTGTCGTTCGAGCTGCTGAGCGCGATTTTGAAGCGCGACCTGAAAGCGGCGCGGCAGGTTTTCGACACCGCCTTCTGGGAGAAAATTCCCTTCACGCCGGATTTCTACCACCTGCTGCAGGCCGTCAATACGGGCGAGCGCGCGATGGTGCAGTTGATTACTTCTTACGGCGCGACATGGAACGAGGCCGAGGCCAAGGCCGCGCGCCTGCTGCTGAAGGAAAAAATCGACGATGTCGAAGGCGTGCTAAAAGCCGCCGGCATCAAGACGCAATTCACGCCCGAAGAACTGGCCAAGCCAGACCCGATGGTGATGGTGAAAATATCGCAGCGCGGCGCGATGGAAGCGCGCATGCGCGACCAGAAAGACGCACCGCAGGCAGAAGAGCGTTTGCAGACCGTGCTGGGCCTTGCCCTCGTCCACGCAGCCGCGACCGATGACCGCGATATGCTGGACGATGTCTTGCGCCGCCGCCCCGAACACCTCGGCGACGGGACACAGAAAAAACCGCTGAACATCACGCGCGAGATGACGCAGCTGCTGCGCGATAATCCGGGCAACGACGCCCCCGCACTGGCCTTCCTCGACCGCCTCAAGGAAATGGACGTACACATCCAGCCCATGATTGCGGGCGGCGAGGTTGCGAAAGCGCGCCCCGCATTAATCCCCGCACTGATGGAGCGCGAGGTGCTGGCCGTGGGCTCGATGGAAGACCGCGCCGCGATGCTGGGCACCTGGATGACGCTGGGTGAAAAAGAGGCGGAGAAAAAAGGCCAGCTGGCGAAGGTGGCAAATATTCTGTTCCGCCCGTCCGACCCCGCGACGGCAGCCGAGGCCGGCCAGTTCGTGAAGCTGCACATATTGTCGATGCTGACCGCACCGGAACAGGCGCAGGAAGCGGAAAAAGTTCTGCTGAAACGCGGATTTTTCGACAGCCCGCATTTCACCGCGCAGCATTTCAAGGACATTCTTGCCGCTGCGCCCACGGATGCAACGCTGGCCGAGGCCTTTAACAAGCGTGCGGCGGCCAAGGCGATCGACGAAACGGGCTTCCAGAAATTCCTCAACGACAAGCGCTTCGCCGAGCTGGTGGCGGCGCACGAAGCGGGGGCATGGAAAGCAAACCCCGAGCAGACTGTAAAGATCGTGAAGTACCTCAGCGGCAAGGTGCGCAAGGACGTGGTGCCGGACGAGGTTATCGCGCAGCTGAAGTCCCTTAAAAAAGGCGGCGCGAATTTCTGCTGCGTGAAACCGCATGAATATCTGGGCAAGCGCACGCCCGGCTTTGCCAAAACGCTGCTGGATACGGGCGCGGTGACGGCGAAACAGTTCGACCTTGACCTTGTCAGCCGCAAAATCGGCCGCACGCTGACGCTGCTGACGCCCAAAACCGACCCGCACTGCGACTATACCGATTTCGCCTGCCAGCTGCTGCTGGAGCGCATCGACCCTGCCGCTTACATGAAACTGCGCGACGACCCCGCGCGCGATTACCAGCGCGCGATGGTGAAGGCCTATATCCACGACCCTGCCATCCGCAGGTTCTTAGGAAAATCATCTGGTCAGCACCCACATCCGCCGCATCCCTGATTTTTTCCCGCAAACCGCGCGACGCTGCTAGTATGGCTGCGGGGGATGCTTCATGGAAAAGAAGAAGCAAGACGACGACCGGCCGAAGAAGCTGCCGTTCATGCAGCGGCTGCGCACCGCCTTCAACGGCGTATCGC
The DNA here is from genome assembly GCA_964575605.1 of uncultured Micavibrio sp. GTDB lineage: Bacteria > Pseudomonadota > Alphaproteobacteria > Micavibrionales > UBA2020 > JAPWJZ01. The sequence continues at coordinate 71,509 of CAZNRN010000001.1, forward strand.
GCAAGGAAATGGCCGCGGTTTTCAAGGACACGCTGAAAGACCTGAAGAAGCCGAAAGAGATCGGCATGATCATCGCAGGCGGTTTTGTGCCGGGCGGCTGGATTGCCTATGGCGTCTACCGCATCGCGAAATACCGGCACAAAAAAGCCGCCAACGAGAATAAACCTCCCGAAAACAATCAGGATGCCAAACCGCCGCAGCCGGGGCTGCTGCGCCTGCCCAAGCCCCCGCGGCTCTAGGTTTCACCGCATTCGGCGAAACGTTAATAATGCCTTTACATTGTTTTTAAAGGATTTTTCGGCATTCCGCTCTGCCTTTAACCTAAATTACCGGTAGCACCTGTTCATTTAACATATCTTTAAGCGGTACCCCCTATAATTTTAAATAACAAAGACCCTTAGGGTGATTCCGGCAAAGAGTGGGGCTGGCGGCGCCAGAAGGGTAAAGAGGGGATAAAGTGCTTACCAGCAATGCTTTCAACGGCGCCAACCAGGACTCGCTAGACCGCGAATTTCTCGCCGCGGTCAAGGCCGGCGACGAGAAGCGCGCGCAATCCTACCTCGACCGCGGCGCGAACGTGAACGCGCGCGATGCTGCCGACGAAACAGCGCTGCTCTGGTCCGCGAAAAACGGGCAGGAGAACATGGTTGTCATGCTGCTGTCGCGCAAGGCTTCGACCGATGCGCCCGATGCCGACGGCGCAACCGCCCTGATCCATGCCTCGATGAAGGGTTTTGTTTCAATCGCTTCCGCCGTGATCGACGCGGGAGCCGACATCATGCTGGAAGACCGCCACGGCAAGAAAGCCCTGGATTACGCGATTGCGACGGCGGAACCGCAGCTGGTGGAACTGTTCAACAAGCCGATGAAAACCATCATCGCGCGCATCCCGACCTCCGACCTCGCCCATATGCTGCGCGCCTCGCGCATGGACCTTGACCATGTGCACGAGGGCAGCGGCCAGACCATGCTGACCTGGGCGGCGGGAGCAAAAGGGCAGGAACACCTTGCGCAGGCCTTCCTCGAGGCGGGCGCCAATCCGTCTGCGACAAACAGCCTCGGCAAGAATGCCGTCGATGTCGCGCGCGAAACGAATAACCAGCCGGTGCTCTCGATGCTGGAAAACCCGGGCAAGTATAAGTCGCCTTTCGCCCGCGTCTCACCCGACCCGGGCAAGTCGAGCTTCACCAAGTAATTCATATTGATTTACTTGGGTTTTTCCTACTTATCGTTGATTTGGTGCCATAATGCTGATATGGTTGCGCCATGTCTGAAAAACCCAAGGACGATAACCAGCCGAAGAAGCTGAGCTGGCGCCAGCGCGCGAAGATCGTATTCGACGATGTGTCGAAGCGCGAAGCCTTTGGCGTTATCAAGGATACGGCGAAAGACCTGCGCAAGGGCAAGGAGATTGCGATCCTGGCGGGCTCGAGCGTTATCCCGGGCGGCTGGATCGGCTATGGCGCCTATCGCGTCGCGAAATACCGCGCCAAGAAAAACGCGGCGAACGACAACATTCCGCCTGAATCGGGCGCGCCAGAAAACAAATCCATCAAAAAACCCAAAAAACAGAAACCGCCGCAGCCGTGATTTAAGCGGCAGGCGGCAGGATACGTGCGGCCGCGGGCTTGGTGCTCGCGGGCGGTGTGATCGGCACGACGTTTGAAGGTGTTGCGGGAACCACGGGCGTATTCTGCAGGCGGATTTTTTCCAGCGTATCAGCCCAGTGTTTTTCCCAAGCCTTGCCTGCGACAGTGAAATCGACCTCGACCTTGTCGAAGCGTTTTTGCAGGGTTGAATCGATGCCGCCGGTTTTTTCCAACGACTTGAAATCAACCTCTTCCCATTTGTATAGGCCCGAGGTATTGCCCTCGAGCTTCAGCGCGGGTGTGGTGACGTTTTTCATCGCAGTTGCAAAATCCGCGTCACTGACGGGGCTGGACCAGCGCTCCTGATACAATACGCCGACGACGGGCTTGTCGATCACCAGCTTCCAGCGCTTTTCCTGGTCGCCCAGGAAGTCGTCGTCGTATTCAAGGTTGTGGACGCGGACGAAGGCCTTGCCCAGCAGCTTGCCATAGGCGTCCTCGCGGCTCATGCCGCTGTCGCGGTTGGCGGTGTAGTTCTCCATCATGCAGGCGTAGCCATAGGCATTGGTGCAGGCGTTGGTGCGGTTGCCGATGTTGATTTTCTTGCCGACGGCCTTTTCGTACTCGTAGCCAAAGTGTATTTCGAAGGCGAAGCAGTCCGCTTCCTGCACACGATCCATCACCCATTCCTGTTTTGGCGGCGTGTGCAACTGGCCGGTTTTCAGGGTGTAACGGTGCCAGCTGTGGCGGATTTCATGCGCCAGCGTCAGCATCAGTTCTTCGTCGTTCTTTTCATCGGCGTTTAGCTGGATCGTCTTCCCGAAGAAGAGGCCACGGATGATGATGTTGTCGTTCGGGTCGTCATCCATCACCTTCGAATTCGACATGGTGATGGTGATGCCTCGGGCCTCGGCGTAATCCAGCAGTTCGGCACCCAAGGGCGCCTTACGCATTTTGGTGAGCAGCGTATCGAGCCGCGCCTGTTCCTGCGGCGTCATGGTGACGGCAGTATCCGCAGGCGTTGCGGGTTTCGGGACAACAGTTACAACCGGCACCGGTTCTGCCGCGGGGCTGATCGCCGCCTGCGAGGGCGTCGCGCAACCGGCGGCGCTGAAGGCCATGGCCGAGGCCGCGGTCAGGCTTAACACGCCCTTGCGGAATTTGCGCGCGGCCTTGTTCCATGCGTCTTTCATGCGGCGGGGTCCTTCATAATAGGGGTTTGCACGACAGGCGTCTGTGCCTCCGGTGCAGCCTCTTTCGGCTGGTTGTAGGTTATCCAGGCGAGGCGCGCGGTGTTGAACTTCACCTCCAGCGCGTCGAGTTTCCTGACATCGCTTTTTGATTCGCCGCCGGTTTTCTTGAACGACAGGAAATCGGCATCCGTCCAGCCGGTCAGTGCGGCGGGGTCGACGCCGGGCTTCGTGCCGACGGTTGCGACCTTGCGCATGGCGGCTGCGAATTCGGCGTCGGTTGCGGTGTTTTCGAATTTCGCGCGGAAATTGGCACCGAGCCAGGGACGCTCCGCCACCACGCCCCAGCCGTTATCGTTCTGGGCCAGGAAGCTCTTGTCGTAGTCGAGGCTGTGGACATGAGCGATGGTTTTTTCGAGCAGGCGGCCATATGATTCCGAAACTGGCTTGCCGCTGTCACGCATGCGCCGGTAATCTTCGGCCAGGCAGGGGAAGGAATTGCCCGTGCAGCCTTCAAAGCGGTTGCCGATGTCGAGCGTTTTGCCCGTCGCCTTCTCGTATTCATAGCCGAAGTGGATTTCGAAGGCGAAGGCGTCGGCTTCCTGTATGCGGCGCTTTAAAAATTCCTGTTTGGGCGACGACGGCAGGCCGCTCGTTTCGATGCCGCGTTCATGCCACGAATGGCGCAGTTCATGCACGATGGTCAGCATCAATTCATCGTCGCGGGTTGTGTCGCCGTTCAAGAGGATATAGCGCGAACCGTAATTGAGGCCCTTGATGGTAATGCGGTCCTTGGGCTTGTCATCCATGGCCTTTGAATCGGACATGATGATCGGGATGCCCTCTTCCTGCCCGAAGGCGATCAGGTCGCGGCCCGATTCAGTAAGCGCCAGCTGCGCCATGATCTTGTCGAGGCGCGCCTCTGAATGGGCGTAATCCTGCTTCACGGATTTTTTATTCTGCGGCACCGTGTCTGTTGCAACAGCGTAGACGTGTGCGGGTTGCGGTGCAGGTTCCGCCGATGCAAATGCAGGCGAGAACGCGGCCACGGCAGCCAGCGACAACACGATCTTTTTCGGCGCACGCGAAACTTTTGCGTACACATTTTTAAGTGTGCGCGGCGAAGGCCCGGAAGTTGCGGGCGTTTTAGTGTTGTCCTGATTTTTCCCCTCTAACCGCCGCGGCATTTGCTGAGCCACGGTTTATCCTTTCGGCGGTAGTCCCATCGTTAGGAGTAAAAAGCTTATCTTAACGGTGAAAAAAGGGAAGTGCTGACTATCGCTGCGGCACAAGCGATTCTTCAATATTTGCTCAACTTGAGTATATTGCGGCGCATTTTGATTTCTTATGAAATTCAAAATCGCGGTGCGCAAAAAATTTCTTCGCATCGCATCAAGGCGTTAGCTTCGTCGAAATTTTATGGAAGCGCGCAACCTGGTTGGCGTTGATACACTTTATTCAAGGACTACAGGCAAAACATCGGGGGATTTTTGCATGCAGAATACCAAAGACAGGCTTAGCCATAACTTCACCATCACCGCCGGAACCGACGAAGATAATCCGGCCGACCACCAGAACATCACCGAAGCCGCACGCGACATGCGCGACCGCAAGCTACAGGCGGATATCGAGCTTGCGATGCAGCAGATCGCGCAGGTGTCGTGCCAGGGCGCGGACAAAAGCCGCGGCAACGAGGAAGTTGTGCTGCGCCTGCTGCAATCCGTCTTTAACGGCCACAAGCCCTATATGACGACACGTCTGCGACGCGAAATGGAGCAGGTGTCGACGCAGCGCGACAGCCGCACGTCGCTGCGCATCAAATCGGGCAAGGCCTTTGCCTGCCAGAAAACACGCGAGCAGCGGGACGCTGAGGAAGCGCGCAAACGCCGCGCCGAGCGCCGCGCACGGCATGAAAGCCGCCTGCGCCGCGAGATGCGTGCTTACTTGATTACACAACAGGCTGAGAAATCCTTACTGGAGAGGGCCGTTAGAACCCGGGCGCCCGCGGGGGGCGTTGCTTCGGCGCGCTGACATCTGCGGCCGGCAGGATTTGCGGCAGCAGGAAGGCAACGGCCTCGGTCAGGTCTTTCAATTCGGTGACGCGTTCAGTGGGCAATTTCTGGCCGGTCATTTCGCGCGCCGTCCAGTTCTGGTCGGCGATGTAAATGGCGCTCATGCCCGCGGCCACCGAGGAGACGATATCCGATTTCAGGCTGTCGCCGATCATCACGGCGTCTTCGGGATTGATGCGGTGTTTCGCCAGCAGCTTCGTATAAACCGCAGCGTCTTTTTCCGACACGATATAGATTTCGCGGAAGCGGTCGCGGAAGGGAAGTTTTGCAACGCGCGATTCCTGCACTTCCTGGTCGCCCGCGGTCAGCAAGTAAACGGGCACATGCGCGGAGAGCGTGCGGATGGCGTCTTCAGCGCCCGCTTTCACTTCGGCTTCACGGCGATAAACGTTGTTGGCGTAATCGCGCACGGTGGCGATATCGGCTGCAGTGGCATCGGGCACGAAGTGCAACAGGCTTTCCTCGAAGGCCGAGGGCAGCATTTCACGCCCGTAGCCGTAAATGGGGAAAAGCTCGATCTCGCAGCGGCGCGTTTCGGTGATAATGGCGTCGGCGTCCACACCCGTGCGTGCGCGGACAAGGGCAGCCAGCTGCGCGTGAGCATCCTCGTACAGCTGTTGCGTACGCAGGAGCGTATTGTCCATATCGATGAAAACGGCTTTGATCATGGGCGTATTTTTACCACCGCCCGAGTTTTACGGAAAGAATTATCTTGTTGCTGTTGAGTTGTCTGTTTTATCCATTATTTCAATGTTTTAATATGCCTATACATCCCTGAGTACCGCAACCTCTTCAAAAACAACTTGTTATGGTACCCCATGGCCTTGTTTTCTGGACATTTTTTCGCCTTGAGCCGATTCTAAAAACACTATCTTTTCAATCGCTTGCGCCTCTTAAATTACCATATTTCTTTGACTCTCTTTCCGGATTTGTATATAATGGCCATAAGCCGGGGAATTATAGGGGTATACTTAAATCATGGCGAATCTGGGAGAAGATTTCAGAGATGCCGCTAAAAAGCTGAAAGAAGCAGCTTTGGAATTTGTTGCACACGCGTTTAACTCAGCATCGGAAAAAGACATGTCAGCATTTGCCGCACTGAAAACCCAAGAGCTTGATAGCGTCGAAGAATTCTCGGCCAGTGAATCCGTGCCGATGTCGCGCTTCTCTGACGAGTTGTTCAGCGCGGTGAAAAACGGCAATACCGTCAAGGTGCGCGAGCTTCTCGATATCGATGATACCGAGACGCAGACAGATACGCCCGGCATGGCCGCGCTGATGGAAGCCGTGCAGGAACATAAAGAAGAGAAGGTCGTGGAAGAGCTGATGCGCATCTCGCGCATGTCCGGGCAGCAGGACCTGACGATGGCGGCGCTGATGCTGGCGGCCGCAGGCGGAAACCCCGAAGTGGCCCGCGAACTGCTGAACAAGATTGACGGCGAGGAACTGGTCAACGCGGGCACCGAACTGGCGCTTGAAACGGCGCGCGAGCGCGGCGATTTCGCCACCGTCGCCCTTATCGAACAGCGTGTGCGTTCGATGGAATTCAACGAGAAAGCCCGCCACGAGCAGGAAGAACAGCACGTCGGTTCGGTTTACGAGAACATCTGCCACTTCATCTCCAGCCTCTGCGGCGGCAAGGACAAGGAGAAGTTCAAGGATCACGAGAAACAGTCGCGCTTCATCAACGACGATGCGCCGCGCCCCGACCAGGACTTCTTCACCGCGGAAAAAGCGGGCCTTACCGAAGAGGAACAGAAGGGCTTCGCCACAAAGGTTATGGCGAGCCTCAAGGGCCTGCTGCACCTCATTCCGCGCGCCTGATAACAGGAATAAAAAAACCGCCGCCTTGCAAAAGGCGGCGGTTTTCATTTGTCCGGTTGTCAGTTGACGGTTGCGAGCGCTGCGGCCTTCTGCTTGTTCCAGCGGCTCATGGGCACGAGGTTGTGTTCGGTGCCGTAGCGCAAGCCCTGCATTTCGACCCATACATCGAGGTAAGGGTTGGGGCTGTCGTCTGAATCGTAATTGTAAATCTGCTGCAGCCCGCCGAGGTTAAGCTCTTTCAGGAAGGGCAGCTGTTCTTCGAGGCATTTCTTCGCAGAGGCTTCGTGTTCCGCGGTCGCATAGGACGATGCTTCGGTTTCCATTAAAAAGGCGACGAGACGATGAACCGCCGCGACGCCTTCTTTTGCCAGATGCAACCCGCTGTAGAGCGAGAGGATCTCGTTCAGGTGAAATGATTTTTTGGCCGTGCGTATCGGATCGGCCATCCGTGAAGTGACTTTCTGGAGCATTTCTTTACCCGCCACCGTTGAAGGGTTTGATTTCGTTTTTCAAATTCGTCTACTTTTGCACCCCTATCCAGATTATGTCAAGCGCGGTGAGCTGCTGGCGGGAGCCTAGGGGCATATTTATCTTGTTTTTCAGTATATTACAGATGATAAAAAATCTTTTGCACTGCGTCAATAATTTTTTGCAAATGGGCGGTCGGCGTCGCTTTTAGATGCGCCGAGTCTCGCGGCTTGTCGTTTACATAAGTCGATGTTATCCTGTCCTGCCTGCAGGATGTGCGGGGCGTAACCGATTGAAGGATACCGATGGGCCTGACCGACGACATGATCCGCAAGGCGGCCGCCGAGGGCGAGGATTTCGAGCTCGAGCGCGCACTGCGCCATACCGACGGCAAGCCCAATATGGCCGACGACGACGGCCTGACGCCGATGATGCATGCAGCGAAGGGCGGTTTCAGCCGCTGCATTTCTCACCTCTGCGATTTTGGCGGCGACGTGCATGCGCGCGACAAACAGGGGCGCAGCGCGATGCTGCACGCCGCTGAAAACGGGCGTGCGGGCGCGGTGCAGACATTACTGGAAAAAGGTGCATCCCCCGCCGCGCGCGATAACGATGGCCGCACCGCGCTGCACGCCGCGTGCGATTCAGGGGACGTGCAAACGGTGGAGACATTGGCCGCCTGCACCTACCTGCTGGATTACCGCGGCCCGCAAGGACGCACGCCGATCATGCAGGCCGCGATGAACGGCCATACTGATATTATCAGGCTACTGGTCCAAAAAGGCGCAGATATCAAGGCAACCGATGATGCGGGGCTTTCGGCGGCCGATTACGCGCATCTTTGCGGCCAGCGCGAAACCGAAGTCGCGCTTGAAGGCATGCATGTGACAAGCATCTTCGCAGGCGGCGTTACAAAGCGCCTGAAAGTTCATTCACCTATAAAACTGAAAACAGCCAGGCCTTAAAGCGACGGCGGGCGCGGCTTAGGCGGTGCGAGGCGGTTGAGGCCGCCGCCGCCGAGGCCGGGTTCTTTGTTATCGTTTGCTTTATCCGCAGGCTTGTCGGTGCCTTTATCGAGACCGAAGCCGGTCGAGGTAAGCTTGCCCTTGTCGAGCTTGTCGGGGCGCTTGCGCATCAGCTCGGGGTTCAGCGGCAGCTGTTTCTTGTACTGCCCGCCGGCGACGATGAGGCGCTGCACATAGGGGCTGTTGCGGTCGTCTTTTTCGGCGAGGCGGTCGAGCACCGTCCAGCCGCGCGCGTCGGTCAGGTCGGGGTCGGCACCGAGGTCGAGCAGGCGGTCCAGCATCGTCAGGTTCTTGTTCTCGATCGCGATATGCAGCGCGGTGCGCCCGTCCCGATCGGCCGCGTCGGGGTTAATTTTCTTGTGCAGCAGGAATTCGACCAGGCCCAGCTGTTTCTGATGCACGGCATAGTGCAGCAGCGTGCGGCCCTGTTCGTCGGCCGCGTTCGGGTCCGCGCCCGCGTTGACCAGCATGCGCGCGGCACCGATGAATTTATCGTCGATCCAGTAAGGCGGGCGTTCGGCGCGGCGCACCAGCTCGCCCAGCGGCGTGAGGCCGCGGATGTTGACGTCCTTCAGCAGCGAGGGTTCTTTTTCGAGCACCTTGGCGATCATCGCGGTGTTTTGCGTGCGCACCAGCGCGTGCAGCACGTTGTTGCCATTGATGTCGCGCGTGCAGAGGTCGCAGCCCTTGAGCGCGTTGTCGAAGGTCTCGTTCATCTCGAGGCGCGCGGCGAGGTGCAGAATCGTCTCGCCCAGCTTGTTGGTCGAGCCGACGTCGGCCTTGAAGGCCAGCATCTGCTGCAGCACCTTGGGATATTCTTTGATCCGGTCTTCTTCCAGCATCATCATGTAGGGCGAGATGCCGAAGTTGTTTTTAACGTTCGGGTCGGCGCCGTTTTTCAGCAGCTTCTCGACCATATTCGCGCGGCCGAGGAAGGTGTGCAGCGGCGTATTGCCGTCGTTGTCCTGCGCGTTGATATTCGCGTTGTTCTGTACCAGCAGGTCAACCAAATCAGGTTGCGCGGTCGCGACGACGTGCAGCGCGGCCTTGCCCTGCTCGTCCTTGATGTTCGGGTCTGCGCCCAGCTTCAGCAGCGTGCGCACAAATGTTTCCTGGCTCTGCATTGCGGCGCGGTGAAGCGGCGTCTTGCCAGTTGCATCCTGCAGGTTCACATCCGCGCCGGCCTGGATCAGCGCGACGGCGATGGAATGGCGGTCCTTGTCGAGCGCAAGGTGCAGCGGCGGGTACATCAGGTTGCCGCGCAGGTTGATGTCGGCGCCCGCCTTGATCAGCGCCACGACCGAGGGCAGGTCATTCTGCACGATCGCCTTTTGCAGGCGCGTGTAGCCCGTATCCTGAACCGAGTTCGGATCGGATTTGAAGATGCCGGCCACCTTGTTAAAGAAATTTTTCAATTCTTTTATCCCGGGCGCATAAGCAGGAAGTCGATTTTTCGATTGCAAAACTTAGCATGGTTAACATGCAGAGTCTATGCAGCATAGAAAGATGTCGCGCAAAAACAATGGGATATCGCAATATTGTTTCATAAATATGACATTAGCGCGCTGCAGCACTTCCCCGCGGCTTGCCTCCTTGCCCTGTTTGTACCTCACAGCTTTCTATCTTGCGTTAAAGGGACTTAAACGCACAGTATGGGCATTAGCAGTCGAGGGGGACTGCACCGGGGGACTGTTTTGACCAAATTTGGGGATGTGATGCGCCTGAAAACCATGCTTTTTGCGCTGCTGCTGGCAGTGCTGGCCTTCCCTGCCTTCGCGCAGGATGACGAAGACGGCCAGCCGTCCAAGGACGAAGCCCGCCGGATTTACCAGGCCCATGCCGGCGCTATATATCAAGTGCAGGTCATCGACCTTGCCTCCGACAAAAAGAACAGCATCGGCTCGGGCTTCCAGTTCACCACCGACGGCTTGATCGGCACCAACTATCACGTCGTGGCCGAGGCGCTGCAGCGCCCGGACAGCAACCGCCTTGAATACGTCGACGAACACGACAGGCGCGGGCAGCTCACCATCCAGCTGGTCGACGTGGTGCATGACCTCGCCATCCTGAAAATGGATAAGCCCGGCCCCGATTTCATCGCGCTGGGCAGCTCCGACCAGCCCAAGGGTTTGCGCCTCTTCTCGCTCGGCAACCCGCGCGATATCGGTTTCTCGATTATCGAGGGCACTTATAACGGCAAGAACCGCGACAGTTTCTTCGACAAGATCCACTTCTCCGGCTCTCTCAACCCCGGCATGTCGGGCGGCCCCGCCGTCAGCCATGACGGCAAGGTGGTCGGCATCAACGTATCGACAGGCGGCAACCAGATATCCTTCCTGGTGCCGGTCGAGCCCCTGCGTGAATTGCAGGAAGAACTGGTGAAGCAAGGCCCCAATTTCGATTTCAAGTCAAAGGCGCATGCCTATATCGAGCAGCAGTTGCTGGCCGCGCAGAAGAAGAACGTCGACCGGATATTGGCAGAAAAATGGGAGGCGATGGATTTCGGGCCCTTCTCGGTGCCGAAGCACGTCACGGCGGCCTTCAAGTGCTGGGGCGATTCCAGCGTGCAGGAGAAAAAACCCTATAGCGAATACCATTCCACCTGCGCCACCAACGACCGCATCTTCATGGATTCCAACAGCGACGCGGAGGGCGAGTTCTACACCGGCCTTTACCTCTACCGCTTCGATTACTACAAGGCGAAGGATACCTTAAGTGTGCCACGATTCTATGCGCTCTACCAGCGCGAATACGGCATGCCGCTGCAGGCCTATACCAACGCGGGCGAGGACGACGCGACCAATTTCGACTGCAACAGCCGCTTCCTCGACCTGCAGGGCAAGCGCTGGAAAGCGTCCTTCTGCGTCAGGCAGTACAAGAAATACCCGCAGCTTTACGACCTGCACCTTTACATGGCGCTGGTGGGAGAGCCGCGCGACGCCTTCATGGCGAGCCAGGCGCTGCAGGGCGTGTCGATGGACAGCGCGCTGAAGATGGCGCAGCGCTTCATGGAAGACATCCGCCCGATCGCATCAAAAGTGTCGGCCGCCGCACCGGCGAAACCTGCCGATGCAGCCAAGAAGGACGAAAAGGAGGAGGAGACAAAAGCCGTGGGTAAGGATGAAAAGGCGGTGACCCCATGACACAGGCATTTTCCGGGGCTGTGATCGAAATCATCCCCCATGCGGGCGACGGCGCCCTGTCGTTCCAGCGCGTCGCGGCTTTCCCCTGCACTATCGGCCGCGGCTATCACAACGACATCATCCTGCCCGACCCGCATGTCGGCGACCGGCATATGTCTATCGAAAAAACCGAAAGCGGCTGGCTGGTACGCGATTTAAGCCCCGTGAACGGCATCGCGCTGAACGGCCAGCATATGCGCGAAGACGTATTTGCCCTGAAATCAGGCGACCACCTGCGCATCGGACGCACCGAGCTCAAATTCTATGAGCCCAGCCATGCCGTTCTGCCCGCCGTGCGCATCGCGCGCGCGCATGCGCTGACGGTCGTGCTGGCGCGTTCGTACATCGTCTGGTCGTCCTTTGCGCTGGCGATCGCCGGCCTCACGCTCTGGACCTATCTTTCTGTCTGGACGGAAACCGAAGATATCCCGTCGCGCCTCGGCGCCGTCGCGGCAGGCACCTTCGCGCTGGTGCTGATCTGGTCGGGCCTCTGGGCGGCGGCGGGCCGGCTCATCCGCCACAAATCACGCTTCCGCAACCACGTGGCGCTGTTCAGCATCTTCCTGATCGCGATCCCCTTTATCTCGTGGATCGAAAGCTACGCCGACTTCCTGACCAACGAGAACTGGTTCTCGACCGCGCTCAGTTACGGCATGCATATGACGCTGCTGGTGGGATTGCTTTACGGCTGCCTGACCCTCACAACCGACATGCCACAGCGCCGCCGTGTCCTGTCGTCCATTTACTTCACGGGTGGCCTGACGCTGGGTATCCTTGCGCTAAATTTCGCGGGGCAGCGTGATTTCACGCAGCAGCCTGAGTATGCCTCCGGCCTGCAACCCTATCTCGCCAGCCTTGCGCCCGCGGACAACCTTGAAGAATTCATGACGGGATCGGGCAAGCTATTCGAATCCAAGACTTTTGCCAAAGGCGACGCCGTCCCGGTGAAATAGCCATCTAAGCCATTGAAAATATGTAGTTCAGTGCCGAGATTTTAGGCTGGATTAGATTTTCCATATTGTATATAATATCCTATCGGTTTTAAGCGGGGGCAACGCCTTGGACGACCAGAAAAAGCCATTCACAGTCGACATCGACCTGCAGAAGGATTTCGGCAGCAATGCCAAAGCCGCGCTTGCCGACAAATTCAAAAAGTATTTAGGCGATCCAGCAGTAACAGAAAGCCTGAAAAATATTCCGTTGAAGCCGATACGCCACAAGGAGTCACCCTACATCATTGCCCCGCTCGACATGTCCGGTTCGATGGGCGGTTATGGCCTGCATGAGATTCCTCACAAGGAGTCGCTCAAGAACATCTGGGACAAAGAACTTCTCAGCAACAAGTTCAACGACAAGAAAATCATCATTTTCGATGAAATGGACAAGCTCGCGGACGATGACATCGTAAAGAAGATGCGCGAACTCATCGACACGCTCGGGCCCTTAAACATTCATTTCGTAGCGCCTGAATCACGGGCAGAGGGCACTGTTTTGGCCGAGAGCTTCCAGCAGGGCGCTGCGCAGCCGGTCGCGGTGCGCCGCCCGTTCAGCCTGCGCGCGCAGGCCTCGACCCCATGACGCTGGAAGGACTCCGGAAAGCAAAAGAAGCCATGGCGCGGCAAGTCCTTGGCCACCAGAAAGCCCTCGATGAAATCACCAAGGCGCTGGCGGACAAAAAGGTGCCCGCCTCGATTATTCTGGCGGGCCCGCCCGGCACAGGCAAGACCGCGATGGTGAAGCGTATCGCGGAAATGTTCCAGGACGCAGTTATATTCAACCCCCTGACGCCCGAACAGCTTGGTGAAATCGCCGACAAGATGGTCGACAGGCACGCAAGCCTTCCCGATGCGTGCAAGGACGAGGCTAAAAAGATCGTCCGCGACGTTATCGCGTCGGGGCACGACACATCACAAGGCGCGCGCAGCATCGACAGGCTGGTTGATGACCTTGCCTCGGTCGCGACCGAGGCCGATATGCGCAGCGCCCTCATGGAAAAATACCCGGTTTACGGGCAGCGGATCAGTGTCGACAGCGGCAGGGCACTGGCGGAATCTTTCACCAGCGGAACGGTGGGCGAGACCCGCGCGCGCAAGCCCCTGAAGCTGAGATCAGGGCGCGTCGGGTTTTTTGCCCTGCACTGAAATCGGTTTCTTGACCATCATATCGCGCTGCACCGCGGTGTTGTAAGGCTCCAGCCCGTGGACGTCTTTCACCTTGTTCAGCATCAGCGTCAGCACGGCCTTGGCGTCGCGCGTGCGCTGGCCATAGGAAGAACTGCTGTTGTAGCTGTCATAGCGGTCGCTGCTGCTGGTGGCCGTTTCAAGCACTTTTAGCGCCTCGTCGAGCGGCGAAAGGCCATTATAGGAACGTTGCAGCGGGTCGGCGCCCTTGCGCAGCAGGTAATCTACTTTTTTCAGGTCGTTGGAGCGCGCCGCCAGTTGCAGCGGCGTTTCGCCGGCCGAATTGCGCGCGTTGATCGACACGCCGTTATCGACCAGATAATCGATGATGTCTTCGCGAAAGTTCGCCAGCGCGACATGCAGCGCAGTCTGCATGACCTCGCCGTCGCGGATACGGCCTTGCACATCGGCACCGTTGTCGACGGCCCAGCGCATGGCGGGCAGGTCTTTCTTTTCGATGCCCTTGAACAAAATATCCTGCGCAAGGCCCGTCGGGTGCGCGCCCTTGGCGATATACCAGCGCATGCGGTCGAAATCGCCGGAGCGTGCGGCGCGTTGCGCCACGGTTTCGCCCTGCGGGTTCTGCTGGTCGATGGGCACGCCCTTCGACAGCAGCGCCTCTATCACGGGCTCGGCAAAGTTTTCGTGCGCATGGTGCAGTATCGTCTGGTATTTGCGGTCGGAAGATTGCACGAGCGTGCCGAGGTCCGCGCCGTATTCGATGGCGAGGTTCACGAACTCGGGCGATTTTTTGGAAATCGCGCGCACCAGCAATTCCTGCGTAGACGCGCCCGACTGCGCCGCCACCTTGATGAGGTCTGCATCCCAGGCCTTGATCGCGCCCGCCATCATGCGGTCGATGACCTGCTGCTGTTCGGGCGTCATGGGCGTTTTGGCGCGGTGTTTCATCGCATGCCTCATCTTAAAGTTACGCGGCAACGCCGCGGGGTTCTTCAGAATCATTTTGTAAAAGGAGAGTCCACGTTAACAGAAGATGTCCTTATGTCAACGCGGCCACGATTTCACATATCGGAAAAGCGCGAAACAAAGATTCTTTTTGCTGCGCTGCAATGCAATTAACTGAATCTTAACAGGGAGTTTACTACCCTTTTGTTGCGCGGACATTTGCCGCGACGTGCAACTTGATCTATCCTTTAAGTGGGGAAACGGGGTTTTGCATGCTGGGATTGAACGGGCTTTTCAACAGGCTTACTGGCAACGGCATCGACAAGCGCGACAAGAACGGCGAGACACGCCTCTATCGCGCGGTTAAGAACGGCGACATCAACACCGTGAAACGCCTGCTGCGCGACGGCGCCGACCCGAACATCCCGAATGATCACAATTTAACGCCGCTGCATCACGCCTGCTATTGGGGCGATTGCGAAGTGGCGGATGCGCTTTTAAAAGCAGGCGCAGACGTGCATCAGCATAACGGCAAGGGCTGGACGGCATTGCACTCGGCCGCTGTATCAGGCGGCATGAAATCGCGCAGCAAGGTTATCGGCCTGCTGAAAAAATTCGGCGCGAAGGACGATGCGAAAGACAAGCACGGCTGGACGCCCGCGGATTACATGATGATCTGGGAAGAAAACGCGGCAGCCGCGGAAAAACTGAAACAGTTTTTGCAAATCCCGAACGGCCTGTCGCCAAAAGGCAGCGGCATGAAGCCGCAAACGCCGGCACCCTCGGCTGGCGCTGCCCCCAAACCGCCCGCACCGAAATAATTTTTCTCCGCACAAAAACTTCTGCTGCGGTATCGCCCCACCGCCGCATTAAAGGTTCTTTTACCCTGTAATGATATTATGGAATTAATACCTTCATACATGAGGTATCATTCCCGGCGCAGCCCTCCGGATCTTGTTTCCCGGCTCGCCTTGGGGGTTAGTGACGGATGCGGGAGGAGTTGTCTCTTATACGTTGGGGTATGTCAGGCTCTGTCTTCCTTGCTTTTCCGCCCATTCATATACAAACCGGCCACGCGTCGAGCATGGCCGGTTTCGCTTTTGCGAAACGGCCCTTCCATATATGCCGCAGCAAAGCCACTGCGGGTATCGCTTTTCCGGTTCACTTTTGCGATTAATTCACCGAAAATGAGGAAGAACTGCACCTTGAAAGGGGCTTAGAAATATATGCAAGACATGATTCTCTGGGGCATTCTGGCTGGCGGCTTTATCTGCATCCTGATGTTCATCGGCATCTATAACCGCATCGTCGCGTTGCGCCAGCGGCGCAAGAACGCTTTCTCGGACGTCGACGTGCAGCTGCGCCAGCGCTATGACCTGGTGCCCAACCTTGTCGAGACAGTGAAGGGCTATGCTGGACACGAAAAATCGGTGCTTGAAAACGTGACGGCGGCACGCGCCAGTGCAATGCGCGGCGGAAATATCGGCGACCGCATGAAGGCCGAACAGGCCCTGGGCGGCGCGATGATGAACCTGATGGCGGTCGCGGAGCAATACCCGCAGCTGAAGGCAGATGCGAACTTCCTGCGCCTGCAAGGCGAGCTGTCAGATATCGAGAACAAGATCGCGGCGTCGCGCCGTTTCTTCAACAACGCCACATCGGAATACAACACGACGATCACCCAGTTCCCGGCCGTGATCGTGGCGAAGCTGTTCGGCTATGGCGAAGAGATCTTCTTCGAGCTTGACCCGGCGGAAGCCGCCGCCGTCAAGGCGGCGCCGAAGGTTAACTTCGGCACCTGAGAGCCTTAAACGCCGGGGCCTTTTCTTTTTTGTTCGTGCGTGCGGCAGATATGCGCTGCTGCCTCGACTTCGGCTGCCAGGACGGGGAAATCCTGCAGTGCGCCGGTCATCGACACGAACTGCGCACGGGTCGCGGGAATGCGCGACACATCGCTTTCGGCCCCTTTGAGGTCGTCGAGGATGGCCGAGAGGATGGTGCAGCGCTCGCGGCGGGAATTCACGGCATTTTCGAAATGCGCGCGGATATCCGGCAGGGCTGCTTCAAAGATGCTCTCGTCGTCGGGGAAAAAGCTTTTCATGGTTAGTACACTCCTATTACATGTTTTTTGTTATAAACCCTTGCGCGCGGCAAAAGCCGCGAATGAAAAGGCCAAGAAGCAAAAGCGCTTTTTTAGGAGACGGGATTGTTTCGGGGTCTTGTCCGGGGCCGCGGGCTTTAAATGATTAAAGGGCGCGGGCATCCCAAGGATCGTTGCGTCCGATATTACGCCGATGTGCTTATATGTCAAGAAAAACCGCCTTTCCGCGACACCGGACTAGGCCTAGAATACTGAAAGTAAAAGGAGAATTGGGCAGTGGCCGCAGGTCTTGCGACACATATCTGGAACAACAAAATCAAGTCGGTTTTGCTGCTGGCGGGCTTTCCGGTGTTGCTGGCGCTGATGGTGGGTGCGTTTTTTTTCGCCTATGACCTGTGGTGGCAGGCGAACCCCGGCATGCGCAATATCATGACGGCGAACAGCATTATCGGGCAGGCGGGCAGCGGACTCGAAATCCCGCCCGCACTCGCCAATTACCAGCCGGACGGAAATATGAGCGTGCAACACGCGCTGGGAATGGGCCTTTACGGCATGCTCAATTTCGTGCCGGTCACATTTGTCGTGGCGGGCATATGGTTCGTCATCGCTTTCTTTTCACACACCGCGCTGATGCGCATGGCCTCGGGTTCGCGCCCCGTAACGCGTGAGCAGATGCCGCGGCTCTACAATATCCTCGAAAACCTCTGCATCAGCCGCGGCCTGCCTATGCCAAAGTTCGAAATCATCGACAGCCCCGCGCTGAACGCTTTCGCGACAGGCATCAACGAGAGCAGCTATAAAATCGTTGTGACCCGCGGCCTTGTCGAAACCTTGCCCGACGAGGAGCTGGAAGCCGTGATCGCGCACGAGCTGACGCATATCATGAACAATGACGTACGCCTCCTGATCATCTCCGTCATCTTCGTCGGCATCTTCAGCTTTTTCGCCGAGATGGCTTTCCGCATGCTGCTGCACGGCCGCCGTCCGAATTATTATTCCCGCAACGACGACAGACGCGGCGGCGGGCAGATTGTCGTGGTGCTTATCGCGGCGGTGGTGCTAGCCATCGGCTACTTCCTGGCGGTCATGACGCGCTTCGCCATTTCGCGCAAACGCGAATATCTGGCGGATGCTGGCGCAGTCGACCTCACCAAGAACCCGGAAGCCATGATGAAGGCCCTGCTGCGCATTTCGGGCAAGGATAAGGTGCAGGGCATGCCAGACGAAGTACAGCAGATGTGCATCGAGAACAGCCACAATTTCATGGGCATCTTCGCAACGCACCCGTCTATCGACAGCCGCATCAAGACGATTGCAGCATTAACCAATACGCCCATCCCCAGCCTGCAGGTCAACCTGCGCCGCGGGCCGCGGGGCCCCTGGGAACAGGGACGCCCGCCCGATACGCCCGGCAGCTATTACTTTTAGGCCTCTGGACAGCTTCGCGGGCTGCATGCTAAACCATGCGCAGTTTCGAAAATTCTGTTTAATGCCTTTGGCTGAAAGGACCGCGCCATGATCCTGCCCCCTCCCCTTGTTGTGACCCTGAAAGAGGGCGTCGACGGCAAACAGCAGGCCGATATCATCCGCCAGATCGAAGACCTCGACCACGTCATCCACGCCCTGCCGCGCGAAAAAGGCGCAACCCCGCGCGAGCTCACCGTGATTTACAACGGCGGGGCGCCGCGCGCATTGATTGAAAAAATCGAAGGCGTTGCGGAAGTGAAAGAGGGCAAGTTCAAGCCAAACCAGCGCCCCAAAGGCCCCGGTTTCTAACCGCTAGATTTTCAGACCCTTCATATCGCCGACGCGGATGACGTTCTGCTTCGGCGCTTCGGGTGCTTCCTTGCGTTTTGCGGCTTCCTGGAATTCCTCGGGGAATTGTTTTGCGAGGGCGTAGAGCCAGTTCGCGCGCTCCTGTGATGTCGCCTTGGCGGCCAGGCGTTCGTCATCATGCAGTTCACGGCAGAGCGGCGTCAGCGTTTGTTTTTCGGCGTAATGCGCCCTGTCGGCCAAATCTTCCTGTTCCTTATAATATTCGGCGCGGCGCGCGTAACCGACATGGATATTGGCAAGCGCGCGCGGCACTTCGCAAATTGCCCGCACCACGCCTGCAAACCCGGTCAGGCCATGGCCTGCGATGGCCGTCGTCAACGGCAGGGCGGCAAGGCCTATAACGCCCGCGAGGGCAAGGCCGGCGCCCGCCAGCGATGCCGCACTCATGCCCAGCGCAAAGGCCGCAGGCAGCAAAATCACGGGGTGCATGTAGCGTTGGAAACCGCGCATGCCCGCAATAACGCTTTGCAAAAATAGCGCCCGCGGCATGGTTTTATGCGTGGCTGGCGAAGGCTGCAACCCCGCATCAAGCGCCAGCTCCTTCTCCCCCAGCCATACGTCAAGCTTATGCGGCAAGGTGTCGAGGCAGAAACGCGTCACCGGCCCCAGTGTCTTGCTGAGCCATGCCGGACCGTAAGGGCGCGCTTCGCCGAGATGTTCGTTGTAGCGGTCGCGGTTCCAGTGGCCGTGCGAATTCTCGTACTGCATCAGGCCACCCCCCGTTTTTTCTGCAAGGGCATTTTCAGTTTAATCTGCTTCAGCACCTGCACCTTGTCGCGCAGCACGGTGTCATGGTCGGTGCGGCGCACGGCGTCGTCAAATTCGGCAGGGAACTTTGTGCGCAGGCGATGGAACAGCACGGCGCGTTCATGCGCGCCATGGGATTCAAGATCGATGCGGCGCGCTTCGGCGGCGGCAATCAGCGGGTGAGGCTTTTTGCCGGATTTCAGGTCTTCTTGCTCCTGCTTCCATTCGTGCGTTTCTTCGCGACCCGCGATATATTCGCGCTTGATATCGCGCCAACCGCGCGCGCACATTACTGCGATGGGTATTGCAATGATGCCGACTGCGGAAACAGCCGTCGCAACAACGGGCGCGACAGCTGCGCCGATACCCACAGCGCCAAGGGCAAGGCCAAAGCCCTTCATCGTTAATAGAGCGCCCCAGCTGGCGCCCAACCCAGACCAAGCGAAATGGAGCGCGGTGATACCGCCCGCGAGGCCCGCGAGGCTGCTGCCGATGACGGCCGATAAGGCGAGGCGTTCATATTTGTCGACAAAGCGCACCAGCCCCTCGGCTTTCTGTGCGGCCGCGAGCAG
Organism: uncultured Micavibrio sp.; assembly: GCA_964575605.1. Taxonomy (GTDB): domain Bacteria; phylum Pseudomonadota; class Alphaproteobacteria; order Micavibrionales; family UBA2020; genus JAPWJZ01. Next base: position 91,201 of record CAZNRN010000001.1, read on the forward strand.
CGGGCGCACAAACCATGCGCGGCGGGGATCTTTGCTTTTTTTCTGGGCCAGGTCTTCGATTTTTTCGCAGGTCAACCCCACAGGCCAGAACGCAGCGCCCAGATAGGCCATGGCGGCGAAATCCTTCATATCACTCCAGTCAATTTCGCTGCTGCTCATGGGGGGGGTCTTGTACCGGGCTGACAAAAATTAATTCAGGATAGTAGCCTGATTTTTCATATCATGTCAACCCGAGACCGCCCCCGCTCTTCGGCCTGAATTTGCAATATTATTATTTAAAAACAATAGTTTAGATATTATTTTACGGTTCTTGCATTTCCCCTTTATTTTCCATATAATTGTCTCTATTCATTTTTCGTCGAGAATCACAGGATTTAAAACCATGGCAATGCCCGCCACACATTACCTGAGGAAAGCATGGTTGGCGGTCACGTTGGCCGTCACGCTGTCTTCGGGCATGGCGGCCCCCGCGCAGGCGCAAACGGCAAGGCAGCCGCAGCGTCAGGAGCAAACCTATGCCGACCCCGTGCAGGGATTGCAGGCGGAGTTTAACAAGACGCCGCTGGGTCAGAACCTCCTGCGCTTTACGCAGCAATACAATATCGGCTTTCATACCGACACTACGCTGGCGGCGCGGCGGCATAAAGCTGAGTACAATCCCGATACGGGCAACGTCGGCCTGCGTCCCGGGCTCTCGGCCGATGAACTCGCCATCACGGGCGCGCATGAAGTGCGCCATGGGTACCAGGATAAAAAACTGGGCGTCACGCAGCTTGAAAACACGCTGATCTCGCCCTGGCAGCGCTGGGTGCTGCGCCGCTACCTCGAGGCCGATGCAATTTCATATGCCGGCTTCTTCGGCGCGGACCGCATGGAAAAGGGTATCAGGATCGGCGACGGTTTTACGCGCACGGGTGCTTCATCGCAAATCGCGATGGCGGTGCGCGGCGAGTTGCAGTTCAGCCGCGACGGCCTGACGCCGACTGAATTCCTGAAACTGGGCCTGATGCCCGCCTTTGCCGACCTCGACATCTACAACGAGAACCAGCTGCAGGAAGTGACGCGGCAGGTATCGCTGTTCGAGCAGGACGTGAGGCAGGCCGCCAGCAACCCGCGTAAGCTGCAGGAACTGTCGCGCCGCATGGCAGCGACGCCTTCCGATGCCGGCTTCGAAGCCGTGTTACGCGGCTTCGGTACGCTGGCGCCCGATTTCAAACCCCTGCAAAACGTCCCGCAGCAAACCCTGTTGCAGGAGTACCCGCGCATCGCCACGAACGTAGACGGGTTTGACAAAAAACTGGATACCGCCATGCGCGACCTGACCGCCCGCCACGCTGCCGCCATGGGCCAGCTGCAGGGCATGCTGCGCAAGGCCAACCTGCGCCCCGGCGCTTAAAACCCCTCCCCTTTACAAATACCGGCCGGTGCGGGATGCTATTTCCATGCGCGTTTTCCTTGTCGGCCTTGCCGTTTCCACATTGTTGTTGCTGCCCTTTATCGCTGAGCTGGCGGGCAGCGATATGCAGGGCTTGTGGATACTGTCCATTCCCTTCGTCGGCCTTGATTACATCGGCGTGTTTTTCCACGAACTGGGGCATTTCTTCACGCGGTGGTTTTTCGGCTTTCCGGCATTCCCCTCTTTTGATTTCGCCTTTGGCGGCGGGATGACCTATCACGCGCTTGAGCGCAGCAAGATCGTCCTCGGCCTCGTCTACCTTGTCTTCGCCTATACCTGCTGGCTGCAGTGGAAGGGCGGCGAGACAAGGATGTTGATTATCGTCGGCGTTTGCGCAGCGCTGCACATCGTCGCCAGCCTGACGAGGTGGAGCGAGATTATCCCCGTCTACATGGGCCACGGCGGCGAGATCATCGTGTCGGCCTTCTGCATCCTGCGCGCCACGATGGATTGGCCACGCGACGCGCATGGTACGGCAGAAAAATACCTGAACATGACCTTCGGCATTTTCACGCTGATGAAGAACATGATCAGGAACATCGAACTGATGACCAGCGCCGCCAAACGGGATGCATACGCCAATGCCAAAGGCGGGCACGTGCAGATGGACCTCGATACCATCTCCGACCTGCTGCACACCAAGGTGCAGTATGTCGCGGCGGGCTCCAGCGTCTTTTTGCTGCTGTGCTGCATCCTTGTCGGCTGGCTGGCCGTCCGGCGGCCGTGGGAAGAAGCGTGAGGAATTATAGCCCGCCCCGCATCACCTGCTTTGCGCTTGGCCTTTGCGGGTTTCTGGCGCTGCCCTACCTCTCGTTATATTACGACATCAATACGCCCGTTTCCGATTTTACCGGGTTGCCCGTCTATACCATACATCTTCTGGGCGCGATTGCGCACGAGCTGGGACACACAGCGGCGCGCTGGTTTCTCGGCTACCCGGCCTTCCCCTCGCTCGACATGGAATATGGCGGCGGCGTGACCTATGCCGCATCACGCCTGATGGCGCTGCAGGCAGGCGTTTACTTCATCCTGGCGGGATTACTGGTGAGGGCATGGCGGCTAAAAAAACGCGTTACGTTCGCAGCGCTCTGCGCGCTTGTCCTGCTGCACATACCGCTGTCCCTGACCCGCGGGCACGAGGTTGTCATCCTCTATGCAGGCCATGCGACCGAAGTCGCGTTAGGGGCTAGCGGCGCATGGTGGTGCCTGTTCATGGGGGAGCGGCCGAGAACGCCATACCTGGCCTGCGGCGATTTCACGCTGCGCATCATGGGCGCGGCGGCGGGTTTCTATCTTGTATTGAAAAACCTGCTGCTCTGCCTCGAGCTGATGGCCAGCGCGCCGCTGCGGTTCAGTTACGAGCTGCAAAAAGGGCTGAAGGCGCAAGGCGATTTCAGCTGGATAGGGGACATCACAGGCCTCGACGTCCCGGATGCGGCGGGGCTACTGTTCTTTACCGCGCTGCCGCTAATACTTTTCGTTATCTATGCCGGGATGAAAGACCGCAAGGATATGATGCCCTCCCGTCTTGCGCTCTGTCTTCTGACCGTCGTCACAAGCCTTTTGGCCTATGGGTTTGACCAGTTCAATTTATACTTCCCCTTCTCGCTGCGGCTTTTACTGCTGCCGGTCGCCGAAGCCGGCCATTACATGGCAGTGATATTCCACGAGCCTGGTCATGCGGTTTCGCACTGGCTCTTCGGCATCCCCGCATTGCCGCTGGTCGATGCCGTGTCAGGCGGTGGCATGACCTATTCGCTGGGACGCAGCTATGCCGTGCTGACCGGTGTTTATGTGCTTTTTGCGGGGGCAGCGCTTCTGGCGCTTTACATGAAGCGCAAGGATTATGCGCTGCTCGCGGTCGCCGCCGCCTTCCTGCACGGCGCGCTGGTCTATACCGAATGGGAGCCCGCCGTCACCCTGTTCATGGGCCACGGGCTGGAGGCGATTGTGGCGGGCATCCTGCTGCGCCGCGCCATTGCGGGCTGGAACCTGCAGGGACGCGCGGCTGATTCATTCGTCAGTCTTGCCGTCAGCCTGCATTTGTCGGCGCGTGTGCTGATGCTTGGTCTGGGGCTTTCCTTTTCGGAAGCGCGGCGGCTGTCTTACTATGTGCAGAAAGGCATGAGGGGCGAAGCCGACCTCGACCGCCTGTCGTCATATCTGGGCGTGTCGACGCAAAGCGTGGCGTTGTTCCTGTGCTGTTTTGTGGCGGCTTGCCTGTCGGCGGGGGTTTACGCGGCGCGCCGGGATCTCGCGCTTAAGGTTTCTTGACCTTCAGTTTGATCGGGCCGTCTATCTTGATCTCGTTCTGCAGGACGGTCGAGTTATTGGCATCCTTCTGGGCCAACTGTTCGAATTCGTCTTTCAGGCGCGGTTTCAGGCCACGGAGCAATGTGTCGCGCTCCTTTTCCGGCAGGCTGTCGAGGGCCTGCAGCAGCTTTTCGCCCTGTCCGCGCGCTGCTTCCTCGTGCTGTTCGTTCATCATCTTGACGTAAGCGGCGCGTTGTTCGGGCGTCAGGTCGTTGAAGGGCGAAAGCGCCTTGCCCAGCGCCTGCGTGAAATCGGGGTCGGCCGCTTTGGCGGGAAGCGCCGCGGCAACCTGCCCCTGCGCCTTCACCAGCTTGCGATGGTCGATGGCCATTTTGGCACCCTTGAGCAGGCCCGGCACGCCGCCGATAAACAGGCCCGTACAGGCCGCGACTGTGGCAATCACACCGGCCAGGAGGAAAGGCCCTGTAGCAGCACCGAGGCCGACTGCCAGCGCGCTGCTGCCGGCGATGCCCAGTATGCCCGCACCGCCGCCCGCAGCCGTCACGCCCGCGACGATACCGCCGCCGACGCCGGCAATAACGCTGCCGAAGAAGCTGATAAACCCTGCGCTGTCATCGGTATAGAACAGGCGCTTGTACATGCGCAGCAGCTTGGGCTTTTTCTGGTAGTCGTCGTCATAGCGGTCGGTGTTGTCGTCAAAGCCTTCGCGGATGCGTTCGATGAAGCCCGCCAGCGGGTAAAACGCGAAATTTCCGATGCCCTTTGCCGTTTCGGTCACTGGAGCGGCATAGGGGTGTGTGACAAGGCTTTTTATCTTTTTGAACAACTTCACGCCCCCTGCTTCAGCTTGATCGTGCCGCTGGCGGCGACGGGGGTTTGCAGGACGACGCTGCTGGCCGCGTCTTTGTCGGCGACGGCGGCGAATTCGTCCTTCATGCGTTCTTTCAGGCTACGGATGAAATTTTCGCGGTGGTCTTCCGGCATGGCGTCAAGGGCGGCCTGCGCCTTTGAAAACTGGTTGCCCGACGCCTCCTTGTCGTAGCATTCGTTCATCATGCGCACGAAAGCCGCGCGGTGTTCCTTGGGCAGCTTGTTGAATTCCTGCATGACCTTCGCCAGGTTTTCGGCCAGCGCCTCGTCCTGCGCCTGGCGGGGCGGCAGGGATTTTTGGATTTCCGCGCGGATCTTGCGTTCCTTGAAATGGTTTACGGCCGTGCCGCAGCCTTTGAAAAATCCGGGTACCAGCCCGATGCCGAGGCCGACGATGCCGCCGACCGTGGCTACAACGCCCGCCATGATAAAGGGCCCCGCGACAGCGCCGACGCCGCTGCAGGCAAGGCCCAGCACGACAGCCGCCGTAATCTTCCCGGCAAGGCCGCCCATGATGGCAGCGCCCGCCAGCGCGCCGCCGCCCGCAAAGGCCAGGCCGCCGACAACCGCACCAGCCACGGCGATAAAGCCAAAGCCGCTGTCGTATTTATTTGCTTCGTGAAAGAAGCGGGACATCTTGCTGCTCTCCAGCCATTCGCGGTCCCATTTATAGGTTTCGTCGTCGAACGCCCGTGCGACGCCCTCGGTGAAGTGCCTGATAGGCTTGTGCGCGCAATGCAGCACACCGCCCACCGCCTGTGTCAGCGGTGCCACATAGGGGTTTGCCCAGAAATCTTTCAGCGATTTTTTAAGTTTCTCGAGCATCGTCTTCCTTGAATAAGAGATGCACCAAGATAACCGATATTTACCATAATGTCAAGATTTGAATGGGGTATCCTGGTAAAAGTATTGTTATTTATCAATAATTTAAAAAAAGGCCCTCCCTTGCGGGAGAGCCTTTTAAAATCGGGAATCGGCTGCCGTTAATCAAGCAGCCTTCTTAAAAAGCGACTTGTGGTTCGCGATGATGGTTTCGACGACCGAAGGATCGGCGAGCGTCGACGTATCACCCAGCTGGTCGAACGCATTCTCGGCGACCTTGCGCAGGATGCGGCGCATGATCTTACCGGAACGTGTTTTCGGCAGGCCGGGCGCGAAGAGCAGCACGTCGGGCGAGGCGATCGGGCCGATGACCTTGCGCACATGGGCGACGATATCCTTGCGCAGTTCTTCGGAAGGCTGTTCGCCCTGCATCAGGATGACATAAGCATAGATGCCCTGCCCCTTGATGTCATGCGGGTATCCCACCACGGCGCTTTCGGCGATTTTCGGGTGCGAGTTCAGCGCGTCCTCGATCTCGGCGGTGCCGAGGCGGTGGCCGGAAACGTTGATCACGTCGTCGACGCGGCCGGTGATGCGGTAATAACCTTTCGCATCGCGTTTCGCGCCGTCGCCGGTGAAATACATGCCCTTGAAGGTCGAGAAATAGGTTTGCACGAAACGGTCGTGGTCCTTGTAAACCGTGCGCATCTGCCCCGGCCAGCTGTCGAGCAGCACAAGGTTGCCCTCTGCTTCCGTCTCGGAAATGATTTTGCCCTCGTTATCGACCAGCGCGGGCTGGACGCCGAAGAAAGGCTTCGAGGCGAAGGCGGGTTTCAGTTCATGCGCGCCGGGCAGCGCGGTAATCAGGATACCGCCGGTTTCGGTCTGCCACCAGGTATCCACCACGGGGCAGCGTTTTTCGCCGACTGTTTCCCAGTACCAGAGCCAGGCTTCCTCGTTGATCGGCTCGCCGACCGAGCCCAACATGCGGAGCGATTTGCGGCTGTGTTTCTTCACCCATTCGTCGCCTTCCTTGATCAGCGAGCGGATAGCGGTGGGAGCGGTGTAGAAGATATTCACCTTGTGCTTGTCGACGGTCTGCCAGAAACGGCCCCAGTCGGGATAGTTCGGCACGCCTTCGAAGACGAGCGAGGTCGCGCCATTCGCCAGCGGGCCGTAGACGATATAGCTGTGACCCGTTACCCAGCCCACATCCGCCGTGCACCAGTACACATCGCCATCATGGTAATCGAACACATATTCATGCGTCATCGAGGCGAAGACAAGGTAGCCGCCCGTGGTATGCAGCACACCCTTGGGCTTGCCGGTCGAACCCGAGGTGTAAAGGATAAACAGCGGATCTTCCGCGTTCATCGGCTCGCAGGGGCAGTCGGTGGACTGCTTGCCGACGATGTCGTGGTACCAGACGTCACGCTTATCGTTCCAGGCGACCTGGCCGCCGGTGCGCTTGTAAACGAAAACCGTATGCACGTTCGGGCAGCCTTTCAGCGCTTCCTCGACGTTTGCCTTCAGCGGGATTTTCTTGGAACCGCGCAGGCCTTCGTCCGCCGTGATAATGACGTTCGATTCACAGTCGAGGATGCGGTCTTTCAGCGACGTCGGGGAGAAACCCCCGAAGACCACCGAATGCACCGCGCCGATGCGCGCGCAGGCCAGCATGGCATAGGCGGCTTCGGGTATCATGGGCATATAGATCGTGACACGGTCGCCTTTTTTCACGCCGCGCTCTTTCAGCGCGTTGGCAAGCTTGCAGACCTCGTCTTTCAGCTGGGCGTAGGTGATGGTGGAGCTGTCGTTCGCCTCGTCACCTTCGCGGATGAGCGCGACCTGGTTGGCGCGTTTGGGCAGGTGGCGGTCGATGCAGTTGTGCGCGACGTTCAGCACACCGTCGAAATACCAGCGGATGCGCGCATTGTCCTTGTAATCGACGTCTTTCACCTGGGTATAAGGCTTGATCCAGTCAAGGCGCTTGCCCTGTTCCGCCCAGAAGGCGACGGGGTCATCGACCGATTGCTTGTACAGGGCGGCGTATTTTTCGGGCGTGATCTTGGCGCGGCCCTTCATGCTGTCGGCGATCGGGAAATATTCCGGATGCGCGGGGTGTACTTTATGCTCGGTCATAAACGGTCTCCTTGAAATACGGATCAAATGGAATTCGGGAGTCCAAGAATACCAGCGTTTTTTTTACCGTCTATCGCATTTATGCCCGTCATTAGCGGGTTATTGCACTGCAATATGCCATAAAATGCGTATTTAAAGGGGTTTGCTGGCTGTTTCGCCAAGCGCGTTCAGGATGAAATCCGCCCGCTTTTCAATCGGCAGGACCGGCACGCGGGTCAGTTTATAGCCCAGGTTCTCGTAGGCTTCCTCAATCGCCCTGCCGATTTTGGCCGCCGCCGCGTCATTTTCACTGCGCACCCCGTCTTTCACGAGCGGCAGGCGGTCGAGCATAAAAACAGCCCGGTAACGGAAGATTTGGGACGCTTCGATCGCCCGCTTCACATCCAGCCCCGCCAGCGCAAAATAGACGATGCTGTCGGGCGTGCCGCGGTCGGCGAAGACCAGCGTACTTTTATCAAGCGCCCTTTCGCGGCCAAGCTTGAAGCGCAAAATCTTTTCCTGCAATTCCTTCACGTAGTCGACGCCACGCACTTCGGCCAGTGTCATGCCGTGGCGCAGGCATTCCTCGATCAGCTCGCGCGCGATTTCGGACTGGATAGGGTAACCGCGTTTTGCCAGTTCGTCGATCACCGACGTTTTGCCAGACGACGGCGCACCGGTGATAACGACCCAGTTGGTATCGAATTTAAACGTCATTTTTTTCGCCCAGGCAGGGGCCCCATTTGTGCAGGTCGTGGCATTTCACGTGGCAGTTGGCATGGCTGCGCCAGAAGGACGGGCAGCCGGCGTTGGGCGCTTTCGCCTCGCCCAAAAATTCATCCTCGGGCGGCAGGCGGAAATCGGCGGGCAGGTTTTCGGGCAGGATGCGGTAAAGCGCGCGGTCGTCTTCAATCGTGATGTGGCGGCAGGCCGCATCACGATAGGCGCGCACGGCAGTATGGATGCGCTGCAATTCGGCCTCAAGCGCCTTGTCGTCCATGGCTTCAAGATCTTTGTCCCATTGCAGCCGGTCGGGCTGCGCATCAATTGGCATGGCGTCGGCGGTATCGGCGCGGCGGAATTTATAAAACCCTCGGCACATATCCATTGCTTCTTCCATCGGCGGCGGGGTCAGCGGCACGGGGAATGAACCCGGTATCAGCGCCCAGATGAAATAGTCATCGAGCCAGCAGCGGTCGTCGCCCTTGGCATCCCTGTGCTGCCGTATCGCGTGTCGCGCCTCGATGATGCTTTGCAGCGGGTCCTTCACTTGACGCCGCCCAGCTTGCAGATCGTTTGCCATTCGTCATCCGTGACAGGCGAAACGGAAAGGCGAGATTGCTTCACCAGCGCCATGCCTTTCAGTTTCGCATGCGCCTTGATGTCGGCCAGCGTCACGGGTTTGGGCAGCGGTTTCGCCGCGGTCACCTCGACCATGCCGAACTTGCCTTCGGTATCGGTGGGGTCGGGATGATAAAGTTTCGAGACCTTCACGATGCCCACAATTTCCTTGCCCTCGTTCGAGTGGTAGAAGAAGCATTCGTCGCCCAGCTTCATCGCCTTCATGTTGTTGGAGGCCTGATAGTTGCGCACACCGGTCCAGCCGGATTTCTTGTCCTTCACCATCTGCGCCCAGGAATAGGCATCGGGTTCGGATTTCATCAGCCAATAGGCCATGGGATTCTCCTCTTCGCTCCCGTTTTTTTAGCATAGGGGTTTGTTATATCTATGCTTTATTGCATTTGCATAACTTGGGAGCGCTTGGTATAACAAACGGGTTCAACCAGTTGGAAAAGCCTATGGCCGAGATCATCATCTGCCGCGCGAGCGAGGTGCTGAAAATAGTCACGGAAAACCCCGTGGCCGCAGTATTGTCGATCGAGCATCCGGGTGCCGCGCTCGACAAGAGCGGCGCCGCGCCGCGTCTGGTTGATAATGGACATGATAAAATCCCGCAGAAGATTCTGGTTTTCTGGGATTCCGAACAGCCGGTGAAAGACGGGCCGGATGTCGAGCAGGTGAAAGCCGGCATCGAATTCGTGATGGACCATATCAGCAAGGGCCCTGTCATCATCCATTGCCATGCGGGCAAGGCGCGATCGGTCGGCGTGGCGCTGGGCGTTTTGTCGCTGGTTTATCCCGACAAGGAAGAAAAAGAGTTGCTCGACATGCTGCTGGCCATCCGGCCGCAGGCGGCGCCAAATATCCTGGTCGTCGAAATGGTCGACCAGCTGACAGGGCGCGGCGGCAAGCTGCTGCAGGCGGTACTGGGCCACCCCGTCCTGTCCGAGCAGCGCGCCAAGGCGGAGCGCAACCGCAAGGACATGATGGAAGAGCGCCCTGAATATTATAAACGCATGTTCCCCGAAAAGTTCCCGCAAGAGCCCAAAGGCCCGCAACCGTGAGCCTGATTGCGCTGGTTGTGATTGTCATCGTGCTGGCCGTCGGCCTTGGCACCATGATGTTCCGCGGTGGTGGCGATAATTAATCCGTTTCGGATTTCAGGTCGCGCGACAAGAGGCCGGTGACGACGGTATCGACGCTGGCCTCTCCTTTCAAAATCATCTTCACGCCGATGCTGATGGGCATTTCGACATCGTGTTCGGCTGCGTAATCGGCGACCGCCCAAGCAGTGGTGACGCCTTCGGCCACGGTGCGACGTTCGGCCAGTATCTCCTGCAACGACCTGCCCTGCCCCAGTTCGAAGCCGAGCGAGAAGTTGCGGGACGTCATCGAAGAACAGGTCAGCGTCAAATCGCCCACACCAGCCAAGCCGAGGAAGGTGTCGGGCTTCGCCCCGCGGCTGATGCCCAGGCGCTTGATTTCCGCGAGGCCGCGCGTCATGACGGCCGCTTTCGCGTTCTGGCCAAGGCCGCGGCCCTCGACAATGCCGCAGGCGATGGCGATAACGTTTTTCAGGGCGCCCGCAATTTCCGCACCGACCGGGTCGGTCGACAGGTAGGGGCGGAATGACGTGCCGCGCAGCGCTTCCGCCCAGCTTTGGGCGTTGTCGGATTTGGTCGCGAGCGTCGCCGCGGTCGGGAGGCCGCGCGCCGCCTCGGTCGCGAAATTAGGGCCTGACAGCACGGCATAGGGGCGCTTTTTGCCCGCGACTTCCGCCACAACCTCCGACAGCAGATACCCCGTCGTCATCTCGATGCCCTTGGCAGCGTTTACCAGCGGTGCGTTTTGAGGCAGTAGCGGCAGGAATTTTTTAAGGGTATCGCGCAGATACTGTGCCGGGGTAGCCAGCAAAATCAGCTCCGCGCCCTCGACTGCCTGCGCAATATCGGCTGTCGCGCGGATATTGTGGTCGAGCGGGTAACCGGCCAGATAGGTTTTGTTTTCATGCGCGTGGTTGATGGTGGCGGCAAGGCCTGCGTCGCGCGCATAGAGCGTCACGTTGCGCCCTGCCTGCGCCGTGATTTGCGCGAGCGCCGTGCCCCAGGCGCCGCTGCCAATGACGGAAATATTCTGGATGGGTTTCGTCATGTCAGGCCTTTTGCGTTTTCATGCCGGCGGGCTGCGCGGCGGGGTCAAGCGGCCAGCGGGCATAGACAGGGAAATCGGCGGAGTCTGTCAGCCCCAGCTTCAGCCGCTCGACCCCCGCCCAGGCGATCATCGCCGCATTATCGGTGCAGAGCTTCAACGGCGGCGCGACAAAGCGCAGGCCTTTGGCTGCTGCTGTTTTTTCCAGCACGGCGCGGAGCGCCTTGTTCGACGCGACGCCGCCCGCCACCACCAGCGTCGGGGCGGCAGGGTTATGCTGCATATACAGTTCGATCGCGTTCTTCACACGGTCGGCGATAATCGCGCCCACTGCGTCCTGAAAGGCGAAGCAGATATCAACGATGTCTTCCTGTGCGATGTCTTCGGGCAGCGCGTCGGCGGCGCGACGCACAGCGGTTTTTAACCCTGAAAATGAAAAATCGCAGCCCGGGCGCCCCAGCATCGGGCGCGGGAATGCGAATTTGCCGCGCGCGCGGTCGTGGTTGCCGCAAGACGCCGCCATTTTCTCGACCGGCGGCCCGCCGGGATAGCCGAGGCCCAGCAGCTTCGACGTTTTATCAAAAGCCTCGCCCGCCGCATCATCAATCGTCGCGCCCAAGCGTTTATACTTGCCGACGCCTTCGACTACCAGCAGCTGGCAATGCCCGCCGGATGCCAGCAGCAGCAGGTATGGGAAATCGACGTTTTCTGTCAGCCGCACGGTCAGCGCATGACCTTCAAGATGGTTCACGGCCACCAGAGGCGTCCCGTTGACGGCGGCAATCGCCTTGGCCGTCATCACGCCCACAAGCACCCCGCCGATCAGGCCCGGGCCCGCCGTCACCGCGATAGCATCCAGTTCCTTCAAGGAAATCCCGGCCTCTGCCACGGCGTCTCTGACAAGACCGTCGATATGGCCAAGGTGTGCGCGCGCGGCAAGTTCGGGCACGACGCCGCCGTATTTATCATGGTCGCGCTGGCTGAGGATCAGGTTCGACAGTATGCGTTTATCCTCCGTGACAATCGCCACGGCGGTTTCATCGCAACTGGTTTCGATGCCCATTACCTTCATAGCCTTTATATAGCATCCCTGCCGCCCAATAGCAAAGCGGCCCCCTGTAGAAACAGGAGACCGCCCTTGCTTATGCCGGGCGTATCCGCGCCCAACAAAACTTGATTATTACGGCTTCGGCGCCTTGATGGCGGGCGTCGCCGTACCGCCGTCGTCATTGGCGGGACGGACCGGTTTGCCAAGCGAGCCTTTCAGCGTCTGGATCTGGCTCAGCATCTCGTTCGAGTTGGTGGTAGACAGGATAAGGTTGCCCTTGTCCGCCGCGTCGCGCGTTGTGTCATGCGCCATGGCAAGCAGAATAACTTCGTGCGCCATTTCGGGCGTCATGCCCTTCTTGGCAAGGTTATTGAACTGCTCGGCATAGTTTTCGAAGATCGCGGCGCGCTGCGCTGCGATACCTTCGCCGTTCAGGCGCAGCGCTTCCTTATGCGCCTCTGCTTCGGCGATAATGCGCATTTTGGCGGCCGTTGAGTCGTTCTGGGCGGCAACCAGGTTACGTTCCGACTGCTTCACGCGGCTGAAGGACGCCTGGCTGTCGGCCGAGGCATGCGGCTCGTCGACGATGACGTCGACCAGTTTCATGCCGTAGAGGTCCTCGATTTCCTTGCCGACCTTTTCGCGCGCCATTTCCGAGATTTTTTCGCGGGTCTGGTACAGTTCGGTGAATTCCATGCCGGAGACCAGCTGCTTCACGGTCGCGGCGACGCGCGCCTTGACCTGGTCCATCGGCTTGTCGCTGTCATAGAAGAACTTGCGGGCGTCCGTCACCTGCACGTGCATCTTGATGGGGATGGAGACGAAGATATCGTCCTTCGTCTTGGTGTTCAGCGTTTCTTCCTGCTGCTGCAGGTCGGTCGGGATGCGCGCGGCGATGTTCTGCCAGGGCATCACGACGGTAATGCCGGGTTGGGTGATCGTGTTCACGTATTTGCCGAAGCTCTGCATGATCACGGCTTCTTTTTCTTTGACGGTAAAAATAAAGGCCATAGTAAGCTTATCTCCTGTTAGGGGCTGGAAAGTACGGCCCCGCGGAAGAAATTCCCGCGAGGCCGCGTATCGGTTGGAGGCTGGTCAATCAGGCGCCGGGTGCCGCCGGTTTCTGCGCGGGCGCCGGCTTGGGATGGTCGTCGTTCGCGCCGCCATGGGGTTTGGTCAGCGTGGTTTTCAGCGTCTGCATCTGCGCCAGGATGTCGTTCGCGTTCGCATTCGTCACAATGGTGTTGCCGTTCTTGGCGGCGTCGCGGATCGTGTCGTTCTGCATCGCGAGCGTGATGACCTGGTGCGCCATTTCCTGCGTCAGGCCTTCCTTGGCGAGGTTGTTGAACTGCTGGGCGTAGTTCGCGAAGATCGCCGAACGCTGGGCGGCGATACCTTCACCGTCCAGGCGCTGCGCTTCCTTGCGCGCCTCTGCCTCGGCGATGATCTCGATCTTGCGCGCTTCGGCGTTGTTCTTGGTGGCCAGCATGTTACGCTCGGACGCCTTGACGTTGTTATAGGACGCCTGGATCTCGGCGGGTGCATGCGGCTCGTCCACGATCACATCAACCAGCGACACGCCGTAGAGCTTCTCGATCTCGGCGCCGACGTTTTCGCGCACCTTGTCGGAAATGGTCTGGCGCGCCTGGTACAGCTCGGCGAAGTCCATCTGCGAGGTCAGCTGCTTCACGGTGGCGGCCACGCGGCTCATCACCTGCTTCATCGGGTCGTTCGATTCATAGTGGAATTTCTTGGTGTCGAGGACCTGCAGGTGCATCTTGATCGGCAGTGTGACGAAGATGTCGTCTTTGGTCTTGGTTTGCAGGTCTTCCTTCATTTCATAGAGAGCGGTAGAGACGCGTTCCGCGACCGAGGCGAAGGGCCAGGGCGCCTTGAAGCGCAGGCCGGAGGATTTTTCGGTTTTGGTGTATTTGCCGAAGCTTTCGATAATAACTTCTTCTTTTTCCTTCACGTTGAAAATCATGCTTGAAAGGGTGGTCACGCCGGCGACAATCGCGCTGCCGATAATAATGCTCTCAACAATCATTCTATCTGTGCTCCTGTGGGTTTTCTGGATGGTGTTTTCTGGCATAAGCAAATATGCGCCCCAGCCTTTGGCAAGCTGTGCTTAGACGGTTGTCGTAAGAATCCGGGGTGCATGAGTCCTGATTAGCAGGCGAAGCCGAAAACCGTCAAGGCCTGCTAAAGACATAACGTCATTCAGTTGCCGTAATAAAAATACGATGTTCGCCCCATGCGGCTGTAATATATCGACATTGATATTTACAGATAGAAAATTGCTTTCCATTTATTAGTTTCACATAATACAGAAAATCGCCGCCAGAAACCGCGTACTATTTAAACTGAACGTTTAGAAGTTATTTGCTATAATGGTTGCTTCCGGCCGAAATCAGGATTCGACCACTGCCGCTTAACGCTTCTTGAAAGCGAGAGGTTTGCGCACTTTTACATCGGTATCCAGGCCCTGAGTCATCGCCGCCTTTGCGCCTTCCGCGTCGCGTGCTTTGTCCTCGGGTGTGCGCAATGCGACACCTGCCGCGGCCAGCGCGTCCGCAACGCCGGACGGAAGGTCCAGCCGCACCTGCCCGATGCTGAGGATATCGATGCCCAGTCTGTCCATCTGCGGCTTCACCTGCTTGAGCACGCTGTCGAGCGCCTGGCCGCAATCGCCCAGCTCGACAACGCCGAGCGTGGAAAGCTGCTCCCGCGCCGCCGCCTGTATCAGCAAGTTGGCCTGATGGCCGGCATCCATGGCTTCGTAATGATAGGCTTTTGAATCTGTCACTGCGCGTGTGACCGCGATCGTCAGAGCGGCAAAGACATTGTCCCTGGTCTTGAAGACAACATTGGTTTCCTCGCGCGTCGCCAAGGTGCTGACATGCACCGCACGGTCAAAAGGCGCTTTCAGGTGCATACCGGGCCGGGTAATTGTTTTCACATGGCGGCCGCCGCGCTCGATCAGGACTTCTTCGCCAGCGCTGCAAGAGACAATAATCATGGCGCGGTTGCGCCTTTTTTGAATTTCAGCGGTGGTTTGATTTTCACTTTGTCGGGCGCGTACATCTGTTTCGACAGCGCATCCCACTTATCGCGCTCGCGCGCCTCGACATGTGGATAAAGCACGACACAGGCCGCGCCCGCCTTGGCCTCCAGCGCGAGGTCGAAAGCGGTCTTGCCGTTCCTGTCCAGCATGAACATATCGGCATATTCGCGGATCAGCGCCTCGACGGCGCCGAGCTGGTTCGATTTTGCGGCCTTCATGACGGCGGTCTGCCAGTCGTGGTCGCGCGCATCCACATCGGCGCCTGACTTTAATAGAGTTCCGATAGCGCCCACGTGACCTTTTTCGGCGGCCGCAATCAAGGCCGTTGCGCCGGAGCCGTTATGTGGCGTATCGACCGCTGCGCCATATTGAAGCAGCGCGGCGACCGCCGCATCCTGCCCCAGCGCCGCGGCTGAAATGAGCGGCGTATTGCCGTCATCGTCGAAAGGTTCGCGGCTCGCTCCTTTTTTCAGCAGGAAGCGCACCATATCGCCCTGCCCTTTTTCGGCGGCGAGGTGCAGCGGGGTTTTACCTTTGTCGCCGCGCGTGTCGATATCGGCGCCGGCCTCCAGCATGCGGCCGGCATGGTCAATCAGCCCTGCCTCGGCATAGGTCAGCAGGCATTCGTCTTCGTCGGATTGCGCGGCGGTAATGGTCATCTTAAGGGCCCTTGAGTTTCAGGGGGCGCAGCACGCTCACACGGTCGGTCAGGCCGTCATGCATGCCCATCATCGTCGCCTCGGTCAGCGCGATGCGCGCCAGATGCGCCTCGTGCGCGGCGATCGCGTCCCTGTGCGCCTGCACTTCGGCCGCATAATCGGGGAAGAAGGATTCCAGTTTGGCCAGCACCTTCAGGGCCTTTGCCGCCTTGGCGAAATCGAGCGTTGTTTTGCCGCTATTCGTCGGCGTGCGCGGATCGATACCTGCGCCCAGCAGCGCGTCGAATGCACCTGCGCTATCATTTTCTGCAGCCCACATGATGGCGGTCTTGCCATGCTGGTCGGCACGCCCGGGTTTGACGCCACCCTGCACCAGCAGTTTCAGGGCCTCAGCCGCGTCGCTGGCGGCGGCGACGGTCAGGGGGGTGACCTCGTCCCAATAGCCCTCGCCCTCTACGCTTACCTTACAGTCGATATAGGCCTGCACAACGGCTGTATCATTATTCTTGACGGCCAGCATCAGCGCTGTGTTTTCATCTTCGTCGAGCAGGCGCGCATCGACCTGATCTTCGAGCAGGTATTTCACCACATGCACATGGCCGTTCAGCGCGGCAAGGTGCAGCGCGGTGCGGCAGTGCGCGTCGCGCGCTTCTTCCGGCATGGCGCCGCGGTTGCGGCATTCCTCAACCTCTTTCAGGTCGCCCTTGGCGGCAGCGGCGAGGAATTTCTGGTGTAATTCCGTCTTTGTTTCGTAATGGTAACTCATGGCCCGTCACCGCCCGGTGTTTTCATCTTCACCTTGATGGCCCTGACAGTCTTGATGGCGCGCAGGCTGCCCTGGTCCTGCACGCGCGCGTCAAGCTCGGGCAGGTAGGATTGCAAGAACTTCGTCGCTTCTGCCGCACGGTAATCGGCCTTGTGGATATCGGTCACCGTCTGCCCTGCGGCGTTCTTGAAGCCCGGGTGCGCGCCGAGGTCGAGCAGTTTTTTCATCATATCGGTGCGGTTGAACGGCACCATCATCAACGCCGTCCGGCCTGACGTGTCCTGCAAATCCAGCGTCGCCTTTGTACCCAGAAGCAGGTCGACGTTACGGTCGTCACTGCCGAGGCAGGCCAGCATCAGCGGCGTCTGTTTCTGCGCGCCGGTCGGCTGGTCAGGATCCGCGCCCGTTTCGACCAGCAGTTTCGACACGCGGTAATTTTTCGCCTGCAGCGCGATGCCGAGCGGCGTATCGCCTTCGCCGTTGTGGACGTTAAGCTCGGGTTTTTGTTCCAGCAGGAATTCGATAATGTCCATGTTTTTGGAGCGCACGGCAAGGTGCAGCGCCATTTTGCCGTCACTGTCAGGCTTGTTGACATCAGCACCAGCCTCGATCGCGGCCCTGACCGCGCTGAAGACGCCATCTGCGCAGGCC
This sequence comes from uncultured Micavibrio sp., assembly GCA_964575605.1. Classification (GTDB taxonomy): domain Bacteria; phylum Pseudomonadota; class Alphaproteobacteria; order Micavibrionales; family UBA2020; genus JAPWJZ01. The sequence continues at coordinate 108,421 of CAZNRN010000001.1, forward strand.
GCCACAAGCGCGGATTGCACATCGCCCGCGCCGTTCAACACGTTCAGGCAGCGTTGCGCGCGACCGCGTTGCGCGAAGTCATGCGCCGTGCTGCCGGCCTTCGTTTTCTTTTCAAGGTCTGCGCCCGCGCGCGTCAGCATATCGAGGCATTCGGCATGGCCGCCGCCTGCCGCGCGCATCGCGGCCGTCACGCCGTTGCAGTCGGTTGCGTTAATGTCGACGCGGCGCGTGATCAGGCGCTGCAGCAGTTTTTCGCAGCCCTTGTGCGCAGCGGTGATGATGGGGGTCTCGAGGATTTTGGGGATGGCATGTTCGGGGTTCGCGCCCGCCGACAGCAGCATGCCCGCGATTACTTGCTCGCCTCGCTCGGCAGCAAGGTTGATGGGTGCATAGCCACGGGCGTCTTCCGCATTTACATCTGCTTTCGTCAGGATAAGGTGGCGCACCACCTGAGCCTCGCCCGAGCGCACGGCAAGGTGCAGCGCGCTGTCGCCGTTGGCGGCGGTTGTATTCACGGCAGCGCCCAGGCCCAGTGCGCGCTTGACCTTGTCGAGGTCGCCTTCCTTCGCGCCTGCCAGCAGCAGTTCCGCCGGTTGCGTTTCGACCACGGCCGCGCTCAATTGCTTCAGCGCGCCGTCGAGGTCGGTAAAATTATCCTCGTCCTCTTCGCCGAAAACGATATTTACGCCGGGCACGCCGGTTATATTTGTCATTCACACACCCTGGTTCGGGAATCAAAAAGCTGAACTATTATAGTATGTTAGCTTTGGAGAGTCAAGAATTATGGCAAATATTTACGCGATTAAAGCCTTGTTTTTCATGTAGTTAACAGGCTATACCCCTTTCATGACCAAGCCCCTTAAAATCGGCACGCGCGGCAGTCCGCTGGCGCTGGCCCAGACAAAGCTCCTGATTTCCTCGCTGCAGGCCAAACATCCGGGCCTGACCGCCGAGATCGTGACTATCACCACTTCTGGCGACCGCATCCAGGACAGGCCGCTGTCGGAAGCGGGCGGCAAGGGGCTCTTCACCAAGGAAATCGAGGACGCGCTGCTGGCAGGCGACATCGACTGCGCCGTGCATTCGATGAAAGATATGCCGACGCAACTGCCCGCGGGCCTTATCATCCCCTGCCTCCTGCCGCGCGAAGACCCGCGCGATGCTTTCTTTTCTCTGAAGGCGAAAACGCTGGATGACCTGCCCAAGGGCTCCGTCGTCGGCACCTCGTCGCTGCGCCGCCAGTCGATTATCCTGGCCAAGCGCCCGGATTTGAAGGTCGTCACCTTCCGCGGCAACGTCGGCACACGCCTGAAAAAACTGCAGGAAGGCGTTGTCGATGCGACGCTGCTGGCCGTCGCGGGGCTTAAGCGTCTCGGGCAGGAAAATTTAATCCAGACCATCCTCGAGCCCGAGGTCATGCTGCCTGCGGTCGCACAGGGCGCCGTCGGCATCGAGGTGCGAGAGTCAGACCGTGATACGCAAAAGCTGCTGGAGGCCGTGCATTGCTACACGACCGAATTGCGCGTCACGGCCGAGCGCGCTTTCCTTGCCGCGATGGACGGCTCATGCCGCACGCCGCTAGCAGCCCTGATGTCGGCGCCAGACCCGCACAACCGCGCGCGTTTCGACGCACTGAAGGCCGCGCCGGACGGCAGCAGCGTGAAGGAAGTCTCCTACATGATGAATATTACAAATCCGCACGAGGCGAAGACGCTGGGCGAAACCGCCGCCCGCGACCTGCTGAAAAGCGCTTAATAATAATCCGGCCCGAAACGGCGGCGGCGGAATTCGTCATAGGCCTCGAACTGGCGTTTCAGTTCATACTGGCGGTCGATGTCGCGCATCGTGTCCATCGCCGGCACCCAGTAGAGCGGCGCGGTTTTTTCCAGTTTTACGTTCAGCGCCTGCCAGGCCGGGTCCTTGCGCACGACCGTGCCTGTATTTCCGTCCAGCCATGACTGTATATCGCGCGTATTGAAATCGCTGGCCACGCCCAGCAGCACATCATAAAGTCCGAACCGGTCGTCCGGCTGTATCTTCAGTTTTTCGATTTCGGGGTTGTGCGTTTCCAGCAGCGCGCGCATCCGGTTCATTTTTTCCAGCATCTGCTCTTCGGTGATATCGCCGCGCATCTCGGCGTGCCAGAGCACCTGCGTATAGGCCTGCAGGGTTTTGGCGGTCAGGCGTTTGGGCATTTTGTACCGCCCGGCGATGCCGGCCAGCCCGAACTGCTTTTCCAGCTCCAGCGGCGCCTGGCGGAAGGACCGCAGGGGGAGGAACAGGGGGATGGTCGAGCCGCCCGATTTGGTCTGCAGGACGTAATAGGTTTTACCATCCGTCCCGACCTTCCGCTCCTCCGCTACACGCTTGTAGTGGCGGATGGTGGCATAGGCTTCCCTGACCAACGGATGCGTTGATTCGGGTTTAGGCGGCACAGGGGGTGTTGAATCGGGAGACATCTGCCTGTTTTACGCAATATTATGTCTAATCTCAAGCCTTTTGTGCCTGTACGCGTCCTAAAGCATTGGAAAAAAGCGCTATTAAACGAAACTTGACACAAAGCTGCTATGATAAGAACCAGACACGTACACCGGCAAAACACCGGAAGTGTCAGGGTGGGAGAGTATAAAGGGCATGAAATCCGTTCTGGTCACGCGCCCGCAGCCTGCGGGGGGCGAGCTTGCCGACAAGCTGCGCCGCGAAGGGTTCAGCGTCTGGCTGGCCCCGATGACGGAATATGTCGATCTGCCCGCCGAGGTGCCGGACATTGGCCGCTACCAAGCCCTTATATTTACCTCCGCGCAGGGCGTTATCAGCTTCGCCCGCCGTTTCCAGGAACGCCTGCCGATCGTCTTTGCCGTGGGCGATGCGACGGCGCAGGCGGCCTCCAAGGCCGGCTTTACGCGCGTCTATTCCGCGGCGGGTGACGGGCATGACCTGGCAGAACTGGTCAGGGACAAGAAAACCGATCTGCATCTTGAACGCCTGTTACATGTCTGCGGCGAAGACACCGCGCAGGATATCGGCGAGATGCTGGCGGGCAGCGGGCTTGTCGTGACGCGCGTGCCTGTCTACAAGGCCAAATTCCTCGACAAACTGCCCGACGACGTGGGGCAGGCGCTGGCCGAAGGCGATATCACCACGGTCACGTTATTTTCCGCGCGCACCGCCGCCAATTTCGCGCGGCTGATGCAGGGCGATGATTTAAGGGGCGTCAGCCGCGACCTCGAAGCCGTCTGCCTTTCCGACCGCGTCGCGGCGGAAATCGACGGGCTGGACTGGAAATCGGTCGTCGTCGCCAATACGCCGCAGATGGAATCGGTCATCGACCTGCTGCGCGAAAAAGACGACGGCCATGCGGCGGGCGCGCCCCTGCCGGCGGAACCCGTGATCGAGGCCTTCGGCGGCCTGCGCCCGCTTGCCAACCGTCTCGACATCACGGCCTCGACCGTGCAAGGGTGGAAGAAACGCGGCGTCATCCCGGAAAACAGGGTGGAGGCCGTGATCGCCGCCGCCCGCGCCTCCGGCATCGACCTCGACAGCTTATGGTTAAAAGGGAAGAACGATATGACCGACGACGATAAATCCGAAGACGGCAAATCATCCGGCTCGGCTACCGGGTCTTCGGGCACGGGTTCATCCGGCAAGTCTTCCGCAGGCGGCAGGGACGACAAGCAATATAAGGAACGCCGTCGCACCGACGACCGCCGGCAAAAACGTGCCCTGATCGACCGCACCGGCACGGTGCGCGCAGACACCTATAACGGCCCCGACCGCCGCACCGGCCTCGACCGCCGTGCGTACGAGGCGCGCCAGAGCGCCCGCATCAGGGGCGAGAAATGGCGCATCTTCAACCGCTCCCTCATCATGGGCGCGTTCTTCACCGCGGCCATGCTCTATGCCGGCGCCTTCCTGCTGGCGCCCGAGCTGTTCGAGGCCAACAAGGAGGCCACGAAGATCAAGCAGATGGAAGCGCAGATGACCGACCTGCAGAAAAAAATGCTCGAGATGCAGAAGAAGCAGGAAGACCATAGCTCGTCGCTCGGCAACATGATCAGCCGCCAGATCGGCAGCATGGAGAACAGCGCCGCCGCCGTGTCCTCGACCGTCGGCACGATTTCCGACGTCGCGACCGCCGTGGCGCAGAAAACCGAAACCGGCCGCGCCGTATCGGAGATTTTCAAGGTGCTGTCGAACATCAACCAGCTGAACAAGACGCCGGACGGCCGCAAGACGGTCAAGAGCGCGATGGACGTGCTGAAAGTTGTGTTAAGCGGCGCCTATAGCGGCGACCCCACGGGGCTGGTCGATGCGGCACGCAAGCAGGACCCGGCTCTCGCCAAAATCATCGGCAACGTCGAGGCAAAGGACGTGGGTGCCGCAGCTATGCTGCTGGCGCTGAACGAATTCCGCGGCAACGTCTCGACCCACCAGACTTTCGACCAGGACCTTGCCGTGCTGCAAAAACTGGCCGGCAACGACCCGCAGCTGCAAAAGGCGCTGCTGCAGCTTGCGCCCTACGCTAAACAGGGCGTGCTGTCGCGCGAGGAACTGCAGCTGCAGTTCAAGGACCTTGCGACCGATATCGTCATGGCCAAGCTGAAAGGGCAGGATTTGTCCGTACAAGGCGAGGTGCTGAAGCGCCTCGGCACACTCGTGAAAATGCGACGCGTTGACGATATCAAGGGCACGACGGTCGACGCCGTTGTCGCCCGCGCGCAACTGATGCTGAACAAGGGCGACGTGCAGGGCGCGATGCGCGAGTTGAACACGCTGGAAGGCCAGCCCGCAGCGGTCGCGGAACCCTGGATGCAAAAGGCGGCCGGCAACGTGATTGCCGACGATACCATGCTACGCGTCACGCAGGCGATCTTCGAGCAGATCCAGCAGACCACCGGCTTCTCGCTCGAGAACGCGATACAAGGCATCACCCAGCCGCTGAAGGGCGGTTATAACGCTGTGCCCTACCTGTCGCCCGGCGCGCAGGGCGGCGGCGGCCCGCTGATTGGCGGCGGGGGCGGCCCGGTCGACATGGGCGGCGGGGAATAACAAAGATGCTCCGCGCTTTCTGGTTCCTGGTAAAACTGTCGCTGTTTGCGGGCGCCCTGATCTGGGTGACGCAACAACCTGCAAACTATGTGACGATTACGGCGGGCATCCCCGAACAGGACGCCGAACAGGTATCGCGCTGGGCGCTGCCCGCAACAGGCGTCTACGAGATACAGATACAGACCTATTTCTTCCTCTTCCTCGTCCTGTGCTTCCTTTTCATCGTTACGCGGCTCGACCGCATCTGGCGCGCCTTTGTGTCGGTGCCGAAAGTGCTGCGCCGGTACCGCGCGCTGCAAAAACGTGAAAAGGGCTACCGCGCCGTCACGCAGGGGCTGGTCGCCATCGCCGCCGGCGATTCATATGGTGCCAGCAGGCTGTCGCAGCGCGCCGAGATACTGGTGCCGGGCACGCCGCTCACCCGACTGCTGACCGCGCAAACGGCCTTGCTGAACGGTGATTCAGCCAAGGCGCGGCGCGAATTCACCGCGTTGCTGGATGACGACAGCGCGGCCTTCCTCGGCGTGCGCGGGTTGCTGTCGGAAGCCGTATCGGCGGGCGACCATGCCGCCGCGCTCGAGCTGATCCGGCGCGCCGACAAGCTGCAGCCGAAGCGCGTCTGGGTGGTGAAGAACCTCTTCGAACTTGAAACCCGCAACCGCGCCTGGCTGCTGGCGGAACGTACCCTGCGCCGCGCGGAAAAACTGGGCATCTATTCAAAAGTCGAGGCCGCGGCAAAACGCCAGGCGATCTGGACAGCCATGGCGGAAGAAGCGGCGGCGAAGGGCGATACGGCCGCAGCCATGCGCATGGCGGAAAGCGCCTTCAACATCGGCCATGGCTTCACGCCCGCCGCCGTCCTGCTGGCGAAACTGCAGGCGCAGGTCGGCAAGCGCAACGCGGCGCTGAAAACAATTTTGAAAGGCTGGAAGGCCAACCCGCATCCCGCGCTCTCTGCGCTCTGGGCGGCGCATGCGCCTGCGCCCGGCAAAAACGTCTCGCCCTACGATATCGGCCGCGGCAATTACCAGTGGATGCAGCACCTGCAAAAAACCATGCCTGACAGCCGCGACGGGTTGAGGGCACTGGGCAATGCCGCGCTCGACGCCAAGCTCTGGAAGGAAGCGCGCGAACCCCTGACGGCCGCGCAGGACTACCGCGCGCTGGCGCGCCTCGAGCGCGAGGAAAAGGGCGACGAGGCCAAGGCGCGCGAATGGCTGGAAATGGCCGCCGACGCGCCGACGGAACCCAGATGGGTCTGCGGCCCCTGCGGACACGCGGCCGCGGAATGGCAGGCCGTCTGCACCCATTGCGGGCAGTTCGGCGCATCCGGCTGGTCGGTGCCTGTGGTCGAATTACACGAGCCGCTGAAACGCGCCGTCGGCTATGACGCCGGAATCCTGAGCCCGCCTGCTTAAGCCGATACGGGCGTTTTCGCTTTCGGAATGGTGATGCGCGTGAAACCGCGTTCGGTCGTGACGCGGTAATATTCGTGGTACTGCTGCTGGCACATGTCGCGCATCTGCTCTTGTATCTGCTCGAGCCTTTCAAGCGCGGTGGAATTGGCCGCAAACGGCTTGTAAACTTGCCTCATTTTTATCTCCCCTCTATCAGTAGTTCTAAAACCCGGAGCGCAATGTAGTCCGGATGCGTATCACCGCTCAAGCCTGTTTCCGGGTTTTTTTATTGCGAAGTTGCGCAGCTTTAGAATCACGCCACAAGGGTTTGTGGTAACGCGCGAAAAAACGCCACAAGTTGATTCGTAAAACGAGAAAATGCTGCGGTGCGGATTAAATTTTCAGCTTCGACACCGGTTTGTAGAGCAACAGCCCCGCGATAAAACCGCCGATGTGCGTTGTCCAGGCGATTTCACCCTCCGCGCCGGGCATGCCGAACATGCCGAAGAAGAGCGAAATGCCGACCCAGATCGCGACGAAGGCGATCAGCATTTTCTTGCCTCCCTCCATCATGCCGCGCTGGTGCGCCATCATCAGGATGCCGCCGAACAGCCCGCTGATGCCGCCCGAGGCGCCGATCAAGGGGTTTGTGGCCGTCGGGAAAAGCGCGAAATGGGCACAGGCGCCCGCGATGCCCGTGACGACAAACAGCAGCATCAGTTTCCTGCCGCCGTCCTGCTTTTCCAGCCCTGCGCCGAAGGCCGCCAGCGTCGCGACGTTCATGCCAAGGTGCAGCCAGCCGCCATGGAACAACATGTGGGTAACCGGAGAGACGATGCCCTGCCAGCCCAGTTCCAGCCCGCCCGTATAGCGCGCGGGGATAAAAGCCATGGAATTGAATATATCCGCGCGCAGTTCGGGCAGCGTGTATTCAAGCGCCGTCATCACGGCCTGCACCAGGATAAGGACGAAGCAGACAAACTTGGTGACGGGCGGCAGGTTGAAGATGGGTTCGCGCGCGGCGCGGCGCTGGGCGGCCTCGTTCGCGGCGCGGATGCGCTCCATGTCGCGGCGCTCGTCCTCGGTCGGGAAGCGGGTGACGTTTGACACTTCCTTGTCTTCGCCGTTACCGCTGCCGTTCAGTCCATTATTTCCCATATTACTGGAAATCCCGTTTGCTGCACTGCACCCCCACGGGGTTGCTATTCAAAGCCTCGGGCGAGTATGCTCTGGCCACAATTCGAATGCAAACGAGTCGACAATTTCAAGGATATGAAAACATGACCAACGCCCTTAAAACCGCCCCCGAGGCCGGCCACAAACCCAACGACCTCGACGCGCACTTCATGCCCTACACCCCGCAGCGCCTTTTCAAGAAAAAGCCGCGCATGCTGACGGGCGCCAAGGGCATGTACTTCTTCGCCGATGACGGCCGTAAATTAATCGACGCATCGGCTGGCCTCTGGTGCGTGAACGCGGGCCATGGGCATCCCAAAATTGTAGCCGCCATCCAGAAGCAGGCGGCGGAGCTCGACTATGCGCCCAGCTTCGCCTTCGGCCATCCTCTGGTGTTCCAGACGGCATCGCAGCTGGTCGCGCAAATGCCGGGCGACATCGCACATTGCTTCTTCTCGAACTCGGGTTCTGAATCGGTCGATACGGCCGTCAAGCTTGCCATCGCCTACTGGCGCATGAAGGGCAAGGCGTCCAAGGCGAAAATCATCGCCCGCGAACGCGCCTACCACGGCGTCAACATCTGCGGCACGACGCTGGGCGGCATCCCCGGCAACCGCAAAATTTTCGGCTCGACCATGATGCACAACGTCGACTGGATCAAGCACACCCATAACCTCGAGAAGAACGCGTTTTCGAAGGGCCAGCCGGCCTGGGGCGCGGAACTGGCGAACGACCTTGAAAGCGTCGTTGAACTTCACGGCGCCGAAAACATCGCAGCCGTGATCGTCGAGCCCGTAGCGGGTTCGACCGGCGTGCTGGTGCCGCCGAAAGGATACCTCGAAAAACTGCGCGCGATCTGCGACAAGCACGATATCCTGCTGATCTTCGACGAGGTCATCACCGGCTGGGGCCGCCTCGGCAAGGCGACGGCGTCGGAATTCTTCAACGTCATCCCCGACATCCTCACCTCCGCCAAAGGCATCAACTCGGGCACCGTGCCGATGGGCGCGACGTTCTGCCGCAAAGGCATTTATGACGCCTTTATGCAGGGTGGCGAATACGGCGCGGAATTCGTGCATGGCTATACCTATTCCGGCCACCCGCTCGCCTGCGCAGCCGCGCTTGCGACACAGGAAGTGTATAAAGAAGAAAAGCTCTTCGAGAACGCCGAGAAAATGTCGAAGAAATGGGAAGACGCGCTGCATTCGCTGAAAGGCGCGCCGCACGTCATCGACATCCGTAACATCGGGTTGATGGGTGGCATCGAGCTCGACCCCGGCACCCGCAACTTCCCGACCGAACCCAGCCGCGCCTTCGACGTCTTCGACAAGATGTTCTGGGAGCATGACGTCGTCTGCCGCTTCACCGGCAACACCATCGCCATGAGCCCGCCGCTGATCGTGACCGAAAGCCATATCGACGAAATCGTCACGAAACTGCGCAAGGCACTTGAGAGCGTGAAATAACAGCTAACCGCTTTTAAAAAGCCCCGGTGTCAAAGCCGGGGCTTTTTTTTATTCCTTCTGGCGTGCGAGCCACGGCGTGAAGCTGATAGCGGCTTCCAGCTGGGCGCCGACGTTCAGCAGGAACGAATCTTTCAGGAAGCCGGACATCACCTGCAACCCCGCGGGCAGCCCATCCTTGGTCAGCCCCATCGGCAGGGAAAGCGCGGGCAGCCGCGCCAGGTTGGCGGGCAGCGTGAAGGGCGTCCAGTTGTCCCAGGGTTTTCCCTGCGCGTCGTTCGGCATGTTGATATTGGCGTCGAAGGCGGCCATGGCGGTGGTCGGCGTCACCAGCACGTCGTAGCTAGCCAGCAGTTCCTTGAAATATGCGCCGATGTCCATGCGCGCGCGTTCGGCCCAGAGGTAATCTTTCATCAGCAGCCCCTGCCCGCGTTTTGCCCATACGAGGAAGCGCGGGTCCATCAGCTTGCGCGATTTTTCAGGGAACTCGGCCATGGTATGCGCGGCAATCGCCATCCAGTGCGTGTTGAAAACCTCGACGCCGCCATGCGGCAGGTCAAGCTTCACCTCGTCAACCGTGCCCATTTTTTTCAGCAGCGGCAGGATTTGCGCAAAGACGTCTTTCACCGCGGTCGAGGCCGAAATACCGTCAATCGACGTCGCATAGGCGATGCGCAGTTTCGGCAGCGGTTTCGACAGTTCCTTCACGAACCCCTGCGGCGGCAGCGGCAATGCGTGCCAGTCGCGCGGATCATTGCCCGAAACGACATCCATCATCAGCGCCGCATCGGCGACAGACCGCGTGAGAGGCCCCGCCGCCCAGAGCGTCGAAAACAAGCCGGGCGGCAGCGCAGGGATCAACCCCGGGCTGGGCTTGAAACCTACCACACCCGAAAAACTTGCCGGGATGCGTACCGAGCCGCCGGCGTCGGAGCCGAGGTTCAGCCAGGCCATGCCCGTCGCAGCGGCAACGGCCGCACCGCCGGAAGATCCGCCCGGCGTTTTCGTCACATCCCAGGGGTTGCGCGTGATGCCCAGCAAGGGACTATCGGTCACCCCTTTCACGCCGAATTCCGGCATCGTCGTCTTGCCTAAAATAATCGCGCCCTGGTCGCGCAGATAAGTGACCGCGGGCGCATCATCCGGCTGCGGAATGGCAGCGGTCGTCTTCGAGCCCTGCCGCGTCGGCCAGCCCTTGACGTTGAAGCTGTCCTTGACCGTGACGGGGACGCCGTCGAGCAGGCCTTTCTGCGTGCCCTTCGCCCAGCGCCGCGCCGAGGCCTTGGCCTGATGCACCGCCTGCTGCTCGTCGAGGTAGGAAAAGGCGTTTAAAACCGGGTTATACTTCAGGATCTGCTTGAGGCAGGACTCAACCGCCTCTACCGGCGAAAGCTTTTTCTTTTCATAGAGTTTCAGCAATTCTGCGGCAGACATCAATAACGGGGTTGAGGCCATTTCCTGAACACTTTCAATTGGTTATGTTTATAAAGGCAGGCTTGCCGCGGGTTTTTCGGGCGATATATGATATAATAGCAAGAGGGAGCTATGGTGGATACCGCTTTCCCGTTTTGCGGGGAGGCGTTGTTTTTATGGGAGTTGTTGCCGTGAAGAATCTGTTTCTGACCACCGCCGTTATCGCCGGCCTTGCCATCTGTGCGCCGGTGTTTGCGCAAGGGTACAAGGGCGTGATGTCCGGCAGCAGCAACGACGGCTACGGCACCGTGATGCCCCCTTCCGAAAAAACCGAAACCGGTAAAGGCCCCAAGGGCTACCGCGGCGTCATCCCGGGTGAAACGCTGAACGAAACACCGGCCGCCGACCCCGCACTTCCCGACGAAGAAGTCGAAGACCAGGTCAAGGCGCCGCCCGCGCAACAAACCCGTCCCGCGCCCGTCGCCAAGCAGCTGCGCATGTCGACCGAGCGCCAGCGCCCGCGCCAGACCTATGTGCCCGGCCAGGGTCCGCGTACTCCGATGCTGACGGCCGAGCAGCTGAAACTGATCTCGACGCTGTCGGGCATGAAAATCGATCTGAAGAAACTGCCCGAAAACATGCGGGAATCGATCAAGATCAACCCCAAGGTCTACAGCCTTGTGTCCTCGCCCGCGACGCGCATCGACGGCATGCTGCCGACCGAGTTCGGCGCGAAGAAAATGATCGACACCAACATGTACATCATCGACCAGTCGAACTTCACGCCCGAGAAAAAGAAGGAAGCCTATATCGACCTGATGATCCGCCTGCGCCAGATGGCCGACGGGCTGCGCATGCGCCAGAGCGTGCCTAACGAGCTTTATGCCCAGATGGGCGTGCCCGCGATCTACGTGCAGGAAGAAAAAGAAGGCACGGCCAAGGGTATCGCGCGCCTCGACCAGGCCATCAAGTACATCTACGAACTCCAGAAACAGCTTTAAGCCAGAAGCAATGCAGAGGGCATGACGATGGACCACAGGATATTTGCCGCAGCGCTTGCCTTCATGGCACTGGGCTTTGCAGCCCCCGCCGCACTGGCGCAAGGATATGCGGGTGTTATGCCCTCGGACCAGCCGGCAGGCCAGGGCGCGGGGCAGAGCGCCATGCCCTTCACGATCGAGGGTGAAACAGGCAACCGCATTACGCTGCGCCCCGCGACAGGCGACGAACAGGCCGGCGGCGACGAAAACCCGATGGCTTCCGGCGGCTACGAGATGGACGGCGACGGGCTGGACGAAAAAGACATGGCCGAGGAAAAAGAAACCGGCGACCTGTCGGATGTTTACGGCCTGCAGACCAACAACAGCATGGTGCAAGAAGACGGCAGCACCGGTGCAGCGCCTTCCGGTTTCCTGTCTTCCTTTGCGGGCAAGCCCAAGGACGACATGGATCCCGCTAACGACCCGGGCCCCACCGACATGTACCGCGCCATGGAGGGCAGCAGCAAGGACCCGAACGAACAGCGCCGCCTGCGCATGCAGCGCTCGCTGAAAGCAGCCGAGGCGCAGCGCCTGAAAGATATCGACAACATGAACGCGGCGCGCATGCACGAACACCAGGTCAAGGCACAAGAAGAACTCGACCGCATCCGCGGCATCCAGGAAGAAGCGCTGGCGAAGGTGCGCGAAGCGCAAGGCACGTCAGAACAGTACCAGGACCAGCCCGAAGAAACCGCAACGGATGGCGCACCCGAAGAAACCATGTCCGACAGCGGGCAGGATGGCGGCGGCGGTGCCGACGGCGGCAGCGAATAACCGCAGCCTTACGTGACAAAACCCGATATCAACACCCATACCCACGATGCGCGCCCGCCGCGCTTCAGCAAGCGGTTGCAGGGCTATATCCTGATCCTGCTGGCGGTCAGCCTGCTCTGGGCGGCGCAGCACTATGACCGCACGGCGCAGCAGGGGCATCACCGCCTGCTGGTCTCGACCGCAAAGACGCGCGGCGACGTTTTCGAGAAATCCGTCGTGCTGGTGCTGCACCACCTGAAATCGGGCGCACTGGGCATCGTCATCAACAAGGGCGACGAAGGCGGGCCGGTGGGGCATGACAAAGTTTTTACCGTGCATACCCTTGATAAACGGGTAAACGAAACGGCGCCCTTGGCAGATATCGGCCTTGGCCTTGTGGAGGGTGCGGCGGCGGCAGAAAAGCTGGCCGCACAAAAACCAGCGTGGCACCTGACCGTCAAGGGCTATGCAGGCTGGAGCGGAAGGCAGCTAGATTACGAGATCAACGAGGGCGAATGGCGCGTCTTGCACTTCGACCCCGCCCTCGCGCAGATGAGCGGCGAAGCCATGTGGATAGCCGCCGACAAAAAGGCCGGCGCCGCGGATAAATAAATTTCAGGGAATTACTTCTTCTTCTCGTAATTGCAGGGCGTGCAGCGCACGACCTCGTCATCCTTCATTTCATAGAACATGATGACGCCGCGTTCGACCGCTTCATCAAGATAATCTTTCCTGAGGTCTTTCAGGATGGCGGATTTCCCGGCCGCGGTGATAAGGACGTCGCGCGGGTTATCGGGGCTGATCTTGAACAGCACCGGCACTTCCACACCGCCGTCGAAGGTCGGGATTTTGCTGATAAGGATGGTAACGCCGGTGCGGGCGGCGAACATCACGTCGTATTTGCTGATGACTTCAGGGCTTGCGGCCATATGACGGGCACCTCTTCCCTGCATCTTAGCCGAGTCTGTCTTAACAAATGGTTTTCGGCTATACTCGAAAGGCCATGGAAAACTTAGGTAAAATATTGCTGCGCGGGCTGCCCAAAGGGCTGGAAAACGCGCTTTTACAACAGCTTGGGGCTTCGGCGGTGATTGGTAAGGCTGAAGGCCCCCTTGATCTTGTCATCCAGCCGGGCGACGCGGATTTCGACCGCGCGCCGGCGACCCCCGTGCTCGCCATCGACCTTGGCCGCCGCCAGCGCCTTGGTCTTTTGCTGCGCACCGCGCGGCAAATGGTGGAGGAACCAGCGCTGCACCTTGAAGACTTCCGCATCGGCCCCTGGCTTTTCCGCCCGCAGGAAAAAACGCTGGAGCATAACAGCCAGCCGCCCGTGCAGCTGACCGACAAAGAGGTGGATATCCTCTCCTACCTCGCGAAATTTTCGGCGGCGGGCGTCACGGTCGGGCGCGAGGAATTACTGCGCAAGGTCTGGGGCTACAGCGAGGGCGTCGACACGCACACGCTGGAAACGCATATCTATCGCCTGCGCCAGAAAATCGAGCCGCAAAAAAATGATATGGCCCGCGAAGAAGGGCAGCCGCCCGCGCAGCATACAGCCGCGCAAACCTTGTTGGTCACGCAGGAGGACGGCTATCGCCTGAACCTGTAGCAGGTTTTTGCTCGGCCGCTTTCAGCAATTTCGACACTTCCTCCAACACACGTGTGCCATGGCGGATATCATGCAGCACCTGATGGCGGTCCTTGCCCTTCACGCTGAGCCGTTTATCGGCTTGTATCGTTAAAATAAGGTCTGACAGGCCGAAGAACACCTGCACCGGCCCGCGCCGGATGCGCGCCGCCGAGATATTGCGGTAAGGCTGGCTGATGCGGTCGCGCAGCATGAAGTTTTCGGTGAATTCCAGGTGATCTTTATAAAACTCGAAGCGTACCGCGCGGCAGTCCAGCCAGGCAAAGAACCATTGCGGCAGGAAGACAAGGGCGATGACCGTGCCGACGATCGCCTTCATCGCTTCATCGCCTTCCAGCGCGAAAACGGCTTTGGCGGCCTTCAGCAGCTCGGGCATCAGGAAGAAAGGCAGCGCGAGGGAGACCGCAAGGCGTATCGGATGGCGTAGCAACACTAGTAAAGGGTTGAAGCGGGAGCGCAGCGAAAACACCGGCTTTTCACGCGCTTCGCGGCTTTTTTGCCCTGCGATGGGGATCGCAGGCCTGGGAGCTTGCTTTTGGGCCATTTACACGCCTTGAGGTTGCTGCTGCGCGGCCTGCTCGGCAGGGCGCTGTGCAGGCGGCGCGGCCTGCTTGTTCTGGTTTTCCAGGATATTGATGATCTTGTTCAGGTAATTCTTGTCGCGCGGCACGTCGTATAACTTCAGGCCCGCGAAATTGCCGCGGCCGCGGTACCCCATCGAGGGCACGGTGATATAGATCGTGGTGAGCCGCTGGTGGTCCTGCAGGGCGGAGGCGTGCTGGTCGATGCCGCTGATCTCGGCATAGCGCACGCGGCCGCGGCGGCGGTTCAGGTAGAACTGGAAATACTGGAACTCGAGGTAGCCTTCATGAAAGTTGAACAGCGTGCGCTGGTAGGCCTTTTTCTTTATCTCGAAAAAGAAGATCGGCACACCAAAACTGCTGACGATCAAGAAGAACCAGAAAGCGCCCGATGCCGCGCGCGGCAGGCCGATGACCTGGAACAGGATCCAGAAAAAAGTTCCGAAGAAAACTGTCGCCGCGAAAACGCCGGCGACGGAAACGCCCACCGTCTGGATCAGCGTCAGGCTGCTGTCGAACGTCGGGCGTACGGAGAGGAGTGGGCGCTTCTTTTCCATACCCGAAAGTATCCTATGGCCGGGGCTTTTTCTCAATAGCTTCTTGGGTTTGCGACGCGCCTTTGAGTCCTTTGCCGCTATTCGGGAAAGGGCATTGTGAAAGCTTTTCGATAAAGGGCTTGCGCTTGAGGTTACTGCTTCAGTTTCAGCAGGTTCTCGCCGACCGGATCGGTCACTTCCTTGCGCTTGTTATCCCAGAGGTAGGTCTTGCCGGCTTCGTCATAGAGCGTCACATGGACGACGGGGCCGGTCAGGATATTGTAAAGCTTGCCGTCCTCCAGCTCGGTCGTGCGCTCGGGCGGGTCGGCATAATTCGCGGCGACGCTGATGATCAGCGTATAGGCGTTGGTTTTGGGGCGCGCGGCCTCGATCGTCGCCGCAACCTTGTCGTCGCTCGCGTCGATCCATTGCTGGTCGGCGATACCAAGCGGGATGAGGGCGTAATCACGCCCTCCGTAGTTGTATTTAAAGTTCAGGTTCTCGCCCAGTTCGTTGATGATGAAGCCCTTGTTGCGCATGCTGTATGTCGACAGCGTCACGGGCATTTTGACGATCACCTTGTCATCGAAGGAAACCAGCTGGAAATTGTTGCGCAGGCTGGTGACTTTGGCCTCCAGCACGCTTTCCTTCTCGAATTCGCTGGCTTTCAGGTATTCGTCGGTCTTGCTGGCCATTTCCTTCCAGTTGGGCAGGCGGCCGGCGAGGCGGTGGTAGATGAGTGCAATCTGCTCGCGCGTGGTTGCGGACTGCATATCTTGGCTTTTGGAAACGGCAAAATCCCCGCCGCCGAACTCGAACTGCGCAAGCGCAGGCGCCGCGGCAGCGAAAGCGAGGCCGAGAACACACAAAAAGACCAGTTTTTTCATGGTGCTATACCCTTGGGAACCACATATAGTGAATATAGCATGAAAGAGGTTAAAAGCGAGTCACCGCCCCCGAAGCGCACTTAAAATCATGAAAAAAGGCAAAAAAGAGACAAAAACCGGGGATAGCGAAGCCGAAAAACTCTGGCGGCATGTGACGCGTTCGGTCGAGCCCCTCAAGCCCCGTGCGAAGCCCGCCAAGCCTGCCGTTACGGCAAAGGACAAACCGGCGACTACGAAAGAAAAGCCCCGCCTGCCGCCGGCCCCGCCGCCCAAACTTCAGCCCTCCCCCGCGCCGCCTGCCTTTGACAAGGGCGAGGAGGAAAAATTGCGCCGCGGCAAAAGGGAGATGGAGGCGAAGCTCGACCTGCACGGCATGGGGCAGGCCGAGGCCTATGACGCGCTCCACCGCTTTATCATCCGCAGCCGCGGGCGAGACCTGCGCAACCTGCTGGTCATCACCGGCAAGGGGCGCGTGGGCGGCGGCGTGTTACGGCGCCTGTTGCCGCTGTGGCTGGAAGAAGCAAGCTTGCGCGGCGCGATACTGGCTTTCACGCCAGCGCGGCGCGAGGACGGCGGCGAAGGTGCCTTTTATATACGGCTTAGAAAAAAATAGCGCGCACCGCGCGCGGGGAAAAAATAAATCAGGGCTTCGGCTGCGGCAGTTTGACGCCGAATTTTTTGTCGAAGCTTTCATCATAGTCGCGCGGGTTGCCACCCAGGGATTTCAGGCGGTCGAAGGCGAGTTTCAGCGCCGTGTCGCCATAGTCGCGGAAGGCAAAGCCCGACATCGCCGCCTGTTTGCCGTCGGTGCCGGTGAAGACCTCGGTCACGCGCTGCGTTTCGAAATTGAAAACCGTCTGCAGTTTTCCGTTCTCCAGTTCCTTGATGATCGACACGGTTTGCGCGTCGATGAAATGCGTGTCGGGATATACCACTTTCGGCAGCGCCATGACGACGCCGGTGCGCGCCGACGACGCGCGCGCGCCATGCTGCGGCAGCAGGCAGACATTATCGAAGAAAGAGGGATCCGCTATATATCCCCCCGGCGTGCGCTTGAAATTCTTGCTGGATGAATCGGCGCGCTGGGTGAACACCTGCGGGAAATCGCGGGCGAACCCCATACGGTAAAGCGCCTTCACCGAATTTTCGTCGAGGCGTGCCTCCATCGTGAAATGCGGCGGGCCCGCGCGCAGCGTGATGTCGAAGGAAACGCCAAGCAGCTTGAGGTTGCTGGGCCTGCCCGCGCGGTCGACCGTCATCTGGTAGAGCGTGGTGGAAGCGCGCGCGACGCCGTCCCTCACCGAAAAATCGGCCTCGTCGTCCAGCGCGAAAATGGTTTCGCCGGCCTTGAAGGCGCCGCCCACCGTTTCGATGTGTGCGTCGGGGCGGCCGTCGACAAAAGTGACCGAGAACTGGCGTGTAGACTGCGTGTCCAGCAGGAAACGCTTGCCGCTGTAGCCATCGCCCGTCACGGCACGTCGCTCCGCCCGAGGCCCTTGATGCTGGCGGGTTTCGGCGTCACCGGCTTGCCGCGCAGGGTATAGCCCGAGACGCTGGGCTCGCCGCCCAGTTCGGTGAGCTTCAGGCGCGCCTGCTCGACCGCTTCGGGGCCGTAATCGTCGAAGGAGAAATCCTTGACGACGTTCGAGCGCGGATTGCTATGCTCGTAAACTTCCGACACGCGCCGCGCGGCGAAGTTGTAGATAATACGCAGGTTGCCGGTGTTATCGGGAAACGGTTTCGTTTCGATGAGTGTTTCGCGATCACGCGCCATGAAGCGCCCGTAATCCCACCAGATGTCGCGCAGGTCGTTATAAAGCTTTATTTTGCGGTTCCCCAGCGCCCAGTTCATCCACGAGCCGACGTCGAGGAAGTTGCCCTGCGCGTGGCGCGCCATGATGCGGCCGATATCCTTGCGCCCTTCCGCAACCGCGTTCAGGAAGACCTGTCCGTTGTCGAGGCCGGGGTCCGCGCCCATCTGCAGCAACTGGTCGACGGCCGAAGCATTGCCCTCGAACCGCAGGCCTTCCATGATCAGCTGCGGCCGCGCGGCGGAGCGCAGCGGATAGGTCAAGTCGATCGTCGCGCCCGCCGATTGCGCGGCGCGGCTGATGGCGGTCAGGTCTTCGCCGGTGCCGTAAAAGGCCTTGGCGTTGAAGATATCCTGCCAGCCGAAAACCTTGCGCTCGGCCAGCATGACCAGACGGTCGGTGTCGAGATGGCCGAGCGTGTACTGGTAACGCTGCGCGGGCCAGCTGTTGGACTGCATCAGCGTAACGAGTTTCTTAAACGGCTCCAGCGCCTTGAGGCGTTCCTGTTCCGCTTCCTTCTCGCTGCGGGTGGAGGACGGCAGACGGCGCGCGGCGTCCATGTCGACAAGGCGCAGCTCCGCATTTACCTCGTCTGCGCAGTCGCGCCAGAGGGCGGGTTCCTTGCTGAACTTGAAAAGGTCTTCCGTCGCCATAGGGTTCCTTTACAGCGACAGGCCCGGGCCCTTGGCGGGCGGGGCGGGAATTTTGTCCAGCAGGGCTTCGGGCGCGCGCGGGTTGCAGCCTGCTTTTTTCAGGAGGTGATAATGCCATTCGATGCTGCCCGCGTCGAACTCGCCGAAGGTGAAAACCTTGCCGCCCTTGGTGTCGTTACAGGGCAGCACCGTCACGATGCGGTTGAGAAAATCAATCGTGACGGTCTGCAGCGTATAGCCGTTATTGTCGAGCTGCGTGCCGCGGATAACGTGGTCGCCAAAAGTCTCGATCCGATATCGCTCCGGCACCTTGGTCGAGGCGGCGTTAAATGGTTCGCTGGCGGCGGGCATCGGCCTTCAATCCCCTGGATAAACGATTTCTGTGACGGTTTTTTGTAGCCGCCCCGCCATGATATGTCAATGCGTTATGGGATTCGGCGGGGGTCTTGCAGTATTACGAAAACTACTCTGGCCGGCGAAGTGCTGCGGCCGGCGCCTTGGGCTTGTCCAGCGCCCCTTCCAGCTCGCGGGGGCTGCCCCCTAAGCGAATCAGTGTCTCGCGCGCATGGCGCAAGGCGTCGGGGTCGTAGTCGTCGAACCTGATGCCGTTCACCACGGCCTGCGCGCCCTGCGCGGTCTCGTAGATTTCCTGCACGCGGCGGGCGCGGAAATTGAAAAGGGTTTTGAAAACGCTCACGCCCCTGGTGTCGGGGACGTATTTCGCTTCCATCAATGTCTGCTCGTCGATCTTCAGGAATCCGGTGCGCGTCAGCGCTTCCTGCACACGGCCCAGCTGCGTGTAATTCTGTTCGCGCTGCAGGGCATCCATCACGCGCTGCACGGTTGCCGACGACGCGCCGTGTTCAAGCAGCGGGCGGATGCAGTCGGCTTCGTGCTTGCGCAGCGCGTATTCCAGCCATTTGCCTTCGCCGTAATTCGGGTCTGCGCCCCATTTCAGCAGCTGCCGCACCATATCGGGCGAGCGTTTGGTGGCAAAGCCGGGCGCGATATCGGTGGGGTTTGCAATCCATGTCAGCACGGGGCTGATATCGAGCTTTGCACCCTGCCCTGCGTCTTTCGTATAGGCGTCGTAGAGTTTTTTCGCCTCGTCCAGTTCGCCGCGGATGACGCGGCCGGTCAGCGGCATCCACCACGGCAGGTGGCCTGCGCGGCAGAGCAAAATGCATTTGTCGGGATCAAGCTGGCCAAAGGTGAAAACACGGCGGTCGTTCGGCCAGGCGGCGGTATCGTTCACGGCCGCTGTCAGCAGCGACGACAGATCCTGGCCCAGCCCCAGCGAAATATTGGAGGGCGTCACGTCTTTCAGCAGCTGCGACAGCCTGTCCGCTGTCTCCTGCCACATGGAATTGCCTTCTCCCGCCACGGGTGCCGTCCTTGAATTGATGATACGGGGGGATTATCGCGGCGGTACCGCGATATGTCAATGCGTTATGGGTATGGAGGGATTCTGGAAAAATCAGCCGAAGCCGGTGCTACCGGGGCGTACATAGGGGGTGGGCTTGCCGCCCAGTTTTTTCAGCGCCTTTTGCGCGTCTTCGATCGCGCCGCCGTCGTAGTCCTCGAAGCGGAGCGACACCATCGCGCCGTCGGGCCGGCCCGGCTGCACATGCACTTCCTGCACGCGGCGGGTGGCAAAATTGAAATAGGATTTCAGCGTCGTGCCCTCGGGCGAGAAAGTGGCCTGCAGCAAAATCTGGTCGTCGATTTTTCCCGAGAGCGTCGTGCAGCGCAGCGCGTCCTCGACGATTTTCACCTGCGAGTGATCTTTCTCGTCGCGCAACGCCGCCAGCACGCGCGTGACCACCGCCGCATCCGCGCCGCGCGAGATGAAGCATTTGACGCCCGTCTCGTTCATGCAGCGCATCGCCTTTTCCAGCCATGTGCCGTTGTCGTGGTTGACGTCGGCGCCCATGTCGAAAACGGCGTCGATCAGGTGGTTGGTGAGCTTGTTACTATACCCGTCGACCAGCGAATGCGGATAGCAGACCCATGTCATCATCGAACTGGGGTTGGGCTGTTGCGCCTTCAGCACATCGATGCGGTCGTGGATTTTTTTCAAGCCCTCGATATCGCCGCAATAGGCGCGGCCGGTTTTGATCACCCACCAGGGCAGCGCACCCGATTCACAAATCAGCAGCGCCTTGTCGAGCGGCAATTGGCCGCCGACGAAAACCTTGAAATCGTTCTGGTCCTTGTCCAGCGCCGCGAGATCGGCGAAATATTTCTGCGTGCGCTCATCCAGCACCGGCTTGCCCTTCGCATCCACGGAAACGCCGTTCGCCAGCTGCGTATAGGCAGTGAGGCGCTTGTTCCATTTTTCAAGCTGGGTTTCCGGTTTCTCGGGCATCGCAGGCTCCGGCTCCTTCTCCGGTTCGGGGGCCTCGGGGGGCTTTTTCTTCCAAAACAACATTCACGGCCATTATCAGGCAGCTGTTTTAATATGTCAAATGATTAGAGTGCTTTAGAATCAATGTCATACTGTAACCCTGTCCATGCGTCACACCCGGTGCATGTTACTTGCCCCATTCTCCACTTGCCACCCCGCCGAAGGGCGGGGTGGAGCTATTGGCAAATGCGGTCGTGGATTTCAACGGACTCCAACCCCTTAAGCTTTAAACTTGTCATGCAGGTATAATTGCAGGTATCGCAAATGCCTTCCCCAATGAATGCCGAATAAAAACTGAAAATTAAACAACGCATCCTGTTCAGAAGTGTTTTTAAAATACCAAAGCACTTCTTTTAAATCGCCTGCAATATCTACAATATCATCTGTAGCATCCCCGATAGCGAGTGAAGCCTGTCCTATATTTTCAGAGACATCTAAAGCGACATTGTAATAACCCAATGAAGGAAATAATTTTCCTATGCTTTGATAGTCGGCCTCATAGTCTCTCGCCGGCGGATCGGGATAATCGCGATCATCAAAGGTGGCATTTACCTTATGTGATAGCAGGGCCAGTTCATCCAAGCTGAGAATGAGCTTTTTGATTCTGTCTGTTTCTTCGCCTTCATCGGAAGTAAGGATAGCCAGATAGTTTTCAATGGCTTCTTTTACATTCATGAGGCTGCGGGATTACTCCCACATCCCGAACTTGCGGCGGGGCGCATCACGCAGCGGCGGCTTGGTGGTGTCATCGCCGCCCTTGATGAAGGCATGGATGCCCGACGCCCAGCCGAGCACGATTTCGACCGCGTCGCGCATATGGACACCGAATTTTTTCAAAGCCGGCCCGTCTTCCTTCGGCAGGTGGTTTTTGTAGAACTTCTGCACGCGCTTGCCGGTCTGCTCCGTGAGGCCGCTGTGGCGGGCGTCGTCGAAGGACATGTTGGGCAGGTGGTCGTTCAGGTACGACTTGCCGCGGTGCTGGATGCGGTCCTTGATCCACTGGCTGTCGACTTCCTTTGTGAAGTTTTTCTGCAGCCAGGGGAAGGAGCCTTTCAGTTTCGGCGCGTACATTTCCGCCCATTCGATATGCGCGTCTTCATAGAACGTGCGCAGGTAGAAGTTGTCGTAGAAAGCTTCAAAGGCTGCCGCGACCGAGGCGCCGTTCTGCAGGTTCTTGTCCGTGATCAGCACTTTTTCCGCGGCAAGGATGATGTCGGGGAAACGTTCGCGCATCTGCATCAAGGGGCCCTGCAGGCGCATCTGGTCCTTCGGGCCCGCGGGGTCGCCATAGGCGAGTTCCAGCGCGATTTGCGATTGCTGCGCATAGGCATCCGCCTCGATCGCGAAGGACATTTTAATACCCACCTCCGGCCTGTGGCGGGTGGAGGGGAAAAGATCGTGGCGCGAGTTCTGCACCGCATGCACCGATTCATGGCCGAGCAGCAGCGCGACGTATTCGGGGTTGTCATGGCCGCGCAGGATGATGAGTTTATCGGACGGGTCGCAGAGGCCGCCGGCGCCGCGATCTCCGGTACGTTTATCATCGAACACGATGCGGTAGCCTTCTTTCGTCAGTTCCTCCAGCACGGCGCGGCCGGTGGGGCTCTGGCTTAAAATGAACACGGCGTCTTCCAGCACACGCGCATTGCGTTCGTCGTCGGCGTCGAGCTGTTTCTTGCGGCGTTCTTTTTGCGCGTCGTTGGCAAAGGGGTCGGGTTTTTCGTTGCGCACGGTGCCGATGAAATCGACGTCGACGGGCGGGCGGGCATAGGCGCGGCGCTTCACGCCGTCTTCGGTGATGTCGACGGTGATCGTCCAGTCGCCGCGGTCAGGCGGCGTGGGCGGCGCGGGCGGGACATTCGCCTGCGGCGGCAATGTTACCGACATGCCCGGCCACTTCTGCGAGAGGTCCAGGAACTTCGGCGTAATTTTTTCAGGTAAACGTGACATGAAGATTCCCCCAAACACACCCGACATGTCACGCCGTTTGATACGTCTATCTGAACATACTCTTCAAAAAACTGTCCAGAATTATCCACATAAAGACATAATAAACGGCGGCTATCGGCTTCGTCTTGAGTCGCCAGAATAGAGATGAATGCTTAATATTCCGTTGTTTTCCCATAATCCGCGCAGTTGATTGCGACGCCCCCTTATGTTAAAAATTCACCCCATGAACACCCGCCTGATTTTCAAGGAAGCCGCCGAAAAAGGCGCGTCGCTGCGCGATGCGAACCCCTATGCACAGCAGCTGAAGAATCATTTCCTCTCGGCCGCGCGCACGGGCGATGCGCAGAAACTGAAAGACGCCGTCACGTCCTTCCCGAAGGACGTCGACCTGATGCTCCATCACGGCACGGCGCTGCAGGCCGCCTGCGAGCGCAACCATCCGCAGGCGGTCAACGTATTGCTGGAAGCAGGCGCATCGCCCAACGTGCTGAACCGCGACCGCCTGACCTCGCCCATGCACGAGGCCGCCAAGAACGACAACACGATGATTTTGGTACAGCTGATCCACAAGCGCGGCGACGTCAACCTCGACAGCCTGAACGGCACGCCGGCCGAGCGCGCCATCGACGCGAACGCGAACAAGGCGCTCGGCGTGCTGGTGACGCATGGCGCGGCATCGATGAAGTTCGACGACGAGGGGCATACGCTGCTGCACCGCGCGGCCAGGCTCGACCGCGCGGAAAGCCTTTGTTTACTGCTGTCAAAGGGCCTCGACATCAATGCGCTGGCGCGCGACGGCAAGACGCCTTTGATGGTCGCGGCCGAATTCGGCTCGCTCAACGTGGCGAAGGTTTTGCTGGAGAGGGGCGCCGATTACCGCATCATGGACGACATGCGCGACACCGCGCTCGACATTATCACGCAGCATGGCGGCAATGACGAACGCACCGTCGAGGGCTTCCGCAGCCTGCTGAAGGCGCGCATCACACAGGACGCGGAACAGGCCGCCAAGCCTTTCAACGACGGCGCGGAAAAGCATATCGCCATCCGCCGCCCGCTGAAATTACGCAAGACCTGAAAACAACAAACCCGGCCCCCTGCCTGTCACGCGCAGGAGCCGGGCTGCTGACGTAAACCCCAAAAGTTATTGGGGGCGAAGCGCGGAATTGCCGACGGGATGAACCACTTTCAGCTTGACGCCTGAAGAGGTGGTTTCTTCCGTCACCGCAGGCAGGTCGCGCGTATCTGCTGCTTCCGCCCTGAATTCCGCTGCTGGTTTTGACTGCGTATTCATCCTTTTATGATACCTAAATTTCGTTAAAAATTTTACATAAGTCATAATTTTGTGAGCCATTTCAACGTCTTCCGGCGAAAATTTTTTCTGTGCGCTGCAACAAAACGCGAGACTCGGGATTTAATTCCTCTTGATTGACATAACGTTCGGAAATTCCTATAAAAGATCAGTTTTTCGATCAAATCACGCGCCGCAAGGGGCGTTGTAACGGTAAGGGACCGCCTGTTGCACGGGCGTTAAACAAGCTTTGGATGCTTTCAACAAGCCTGCAGCAGACACCCGCCCCGCAGCCGAGAAGCTGCTGGAAGCCATTGCTAATACCCGCCGGAACGTCGCGCTGGTCGATGCCGTGACACGCCGCGACTGGGCGGAAGCGGCGAAGCTGCGCGACGACGGCGCCTCCATCAACCACCGCGACCGCGCGGCGCTGAAGGCGATGTCGTCCAGCGACGAAACGGGTGCTGCAGATTTCCTCGAGAAATGCATCCTGCCCAACTACCCGCTGCCCTATGGCTACACGCTGATCGCGGCCATCAAGAGCGGCAACCGCGCGTCTTTCGACCATATCCTGCAAAAGAAGATGGACGACAGATTGTTAAATGACGCGCTCTTCACCGCGTTGCGCGAAGACAAAAAAGACATGGCCGACGAGCTGCTGAAGCGCCTGCCGCAGGAGCGTTACAACGACGCGGTTGTCTTCGCGTTCTTCGTCCACCGCCCCGATGATTTCGACAAGCTGGCCGCCCGCTTCCCTGATATGCAAGACAATTTAATGCTGTTCGCGAATGCCTGCGCCATCAACAACGTGCCGGCGATGGAAAAAAGCATGAAGGCGCTGGCCAAGGAAAGCGACACGGTGCTGCGCCGCCTTCAGGCCGACGACTGGTTCGACCATCACCGCGGCGCCGCCATCATGCGCGAGATCAGCTATCACGTGCTGGAAACCGGCCACCTGCCGACCATCGACGCCTTCCTCGATGCTTTCAGCAGTAACCTGACGCCCGATTTCATGATGATCGCGGCCGCAGCCGGGATCGCGAACGAGCATCCGCAAGTGCTGTCCCATATGCTCGATCGCATGAAGGTGCCGGGCGATTTCGCGGCCTCCATCGTGGCCTCGTCGGCGTCCTCCGACCGCGCGGCGGCGGCCAAGATTGTCCTCGACAAATACCCTGATGAAGCGAAAAAAATGGGCGCAGCGCTGCTGCGCGTGCTGGCGGGCGCGAAGGACGAGCAGGATTTCCTCGACGCGCAGGCAAAGGGGCTGGAACTGCCCGCAGACGGCAAGCAGCGCGCGCATATCCTCGCCCGCGCGCTCGAGGCCGGGAACCTGATAATCGCGGCCGAAGTCGAAAAAGGCATGGCCTTCGGGCCCGAGGAAATCGACACCCTGCAGCTTTGCCGCGCGCTGCCCGCCAAGGCGCTGGCGGCGGAGAAAACCGGCGACTGGCACAACCGCAAGGACGATATTTTCTGGACCGCGCTCAGCGACAAGCGGCGCGATATCGCCGACAAGGTGCCGAACGATGTTCCCCTCGCCCCGCCCGACAGCTGGCGTCTCAGCTATGCGCTGGGGCCGGTTATCGAGGCGAAGGACTGGGATTTCCTTGGCAAGACGCTTGCCCGCACCGCCTGGGACGACGCCACGGCAAAGGCCGCTTTCGAGGCTTGCGAGCACTCGGCCGAAGCGGTGAAACAGGCATACGTGCTGAATCTGGAGCCGCGCGAGCTGAACGACAGCGACATCAATCGTATCGTCGGTAAAACCGATAAAGCGCCGGAAATTCTGGCGGCTCTGTTCGCGCGCGGCTATACCCTGCCGGAAAAAACAGCTTCCTATGCGCTGACCCGCGCGCTGGTGCAGGACTGCCCCGCAACCACCGCTTACCTGCTGGGGCAGGGCATAAAATTCGATTTCGACCCCAATTCGAAAATGAACGCGATGGAAAACGGCGCGAACGCGCAAACGCTGGATATCGCCGAACGCTGGATAGTGCGGGCGGAGAAAAAAGAGGCCGTACTGGATGAAAGCCCCGTTGAAAAACAGGCGCTGGCCGCGGCCTATGGCGACTGCATGGCGCAGCTGCTGAAAAAAGTATCCGACAGCTTCAATCCCGAAAGCCTTGCGTCCATCAAGGACAATAAGGGCAATACCGTGCTGGAAATCCTGGGCGCACACGGCAGGCTTAATGATTTGCTGGTGCCCGAGCTGTGGAAAGACCGCGACGCCGAAAGCTTCATCAAATCGAACACGCCGCCCTGCTACCACGCGCAATGCGATTTTGCGGCGCTGTCGGCCGGTATCGCGCATATCCGCTTGAAAGAGCGGGCGGCGGGCCTTAAGTTCAAGCTGAAATAACCGAACAACGGGACAAGAAATGCCGGGCACGCCCACCTTCCAGGACGTATTGGACATGCAGCTGATTGACGCGGCGGAGGCCGGCAATACCGAACTGCTGCGCGATAAAATAAAAGAAGGCGGCGACCCCAACCGTTTCCAGGGCAACGCGCTCCGCGCGGCCGCCAAGCGCGGCCATGTCGCGGTTGCCAAGGTGCTGCAGGCCCATGACGCGGTCGAGCCGTGGAAAAACGCCGCGATGACCGAGGCAGCGGCGGCAGGGCACAGTGAATTCGTGCGTTACCTCATCGCCCATGGGGCGGATGTCATGCATAACGACTCTGCCGCGTTGCTGGCCGCGGTCGACAATAACCGGCTGCAGGTGGTCAAGGCGCTGCTCGATTCCGGCGCTGATGTCGATGCGCGCCACGGCACGCTGCTGTGCCAGGCGATTTCGCACGGCCGTGCCGATATCGCGCGCCTGTTTATCGCCCACGGCGCCGACCCCCGCCGCCTGTGGAACGGGAAAAATGCCTATCAATACGCCGAGGAAACCGGTATGCGCGGGCTGGTCGAGGAAATGCAGGATTTCCAGAGCGATACCGATTTCGGGGGCGCCGCATGGTTCGCGCAGCAAAAGCCCGAAGACCTGACGGCCGAAATGGAAAACCGTTCCGGCCGCACCGGATTGCACCTTGCCGCCCGCGCAGGCTGCTTTGAATCGGTGACCGAAGCCTTTTTAAAGGCAGGAGCGCCCTTGAAAACCGCCGACCTGCTGAAAAAAACCCAGGGCGGCGACACCGTGCTGGCGCTGCTGGCCGATACCGGCGAGCTAGCCAAGGCCTTCAACGCAAAGACATGGGAAGGCCGCAAGGACGAGATGCTGGCGCTGTACAAAACCCTGCCCGAAAAACACCGCGAACAGGTCGACCTTAAAACCCTCGCCGCCGCCATCGACCGGCTGGAGCTGAAAAGCAAGAGCGTGAAGTTCAAGCTGAAGTAACAGGGCATCAACAAGAAAAAACCCCGGCAGAGATGCCGGGGTTTTTGTTTTAGGTGCTTTTCGCGGGCGGTGTGGCCGCGCCCTCGGCGGGGGGCGGCGCGGCGGCTGCCGGAGGCAGCGCGGGCGCCGGTTTCGGCTTGGGCAGGTCGATATCCTCGATCTTCGCCTTGGTCAGCGCGATCATTTCTTCGCAGATTTTTTCCGTCACGGCGCCGATGTTGGCTTCTTCGGCCTTGCCCTTCTCGGACAATTCGGCGACACGGCGTTTCAGCTCGTTACGCGCGGAGCCGCCGGGGAAGTTCGCGCCCAGCAGGCGGCGGGCGGTGGCGGCGCCAAGACGCGTGTAAAGACGGTTACGGATGGCAACGTCCTCGGTCGTGGTCGAGAACGCCCACAATTCCAGCGGACCCAGCGTGTTGATAAGGTGCTGTTCGTATTTTCCGTCGACCGTACCGAGGACGAGCAGCGCAGGCGCGCCACCCGCTTTCGGGCCGGTCAGTTTGTGGCGGATAATCCAGCGGGCGGTATCGGTCAAACCGAAGCGTTTTTGCGTGTTGTCGACCGCGCCGTCGGAGATGGCGGTACCCAAGACCCAGACGCCCGTGGCCAAATCGACCATGTCGTCGTCGAAATCGTCCAGCATCTGGGAGGCAAGAATAATTTGAATCCCGCGTTTACGGCCCTCGCGGACGTCACGGATAATCTGGTGACGGACCGATTTGGTGCGCGACGTACGGTGGAATTCGTCGTAGCAAAGGCGTTTCGGCGTTTCCGAGAATTCGCGCAGGCGTTTTTCGTGGTAGGCGCGGTATTTCGGCTGCATCTGCGCCAGCGCTTCCTCGTTGATCCACCAGGGCGTGACGAGAGCATGCCTTGCGAGCATGTACATGATGGCCGTCTGGCGGTCGGAAGCTGCGTCGCCCGCGGGGCAGACGTCGGCAAGGTCGAGCGCGCAGATGCGGTTTTCGGCGAGCGAGAAGCGCGTGACGGAAGACAGGATCGGGAATTCACGCACGGATGACGTGATCATACGCTCGAAGGCGTGGATGACGCCCTCGGACGACGCGCCGATCGAGGTTTCTTCCAGCAGGTTTTTAATCTGCGGGCGGCGGGCGGCGGCAACCGAGTCGCCCAGCGTCGGCATGGCGTAGCGCTGTGCGCGCGTCGCTTCTTCCGTAGCACCCTTGTCGAAGAGCAAGTCCACCACGTCCCACCAGTAGGCGGAGGGCGGCAGGGCGAGGTCGTATTTGCGGATCGCCTCGTCGACCATGGGGTCGATACGGGGCAGGTAGGGGCGCGGCTCGGCGTTGGAGGCCTTGTCGTCGCGCCAGCGGAACATTTCGTCGACCACCATACCCGACAGCTGGGCGATACCGTCGTAGGGTTCGGCCTGGCCGGGCGGCGTGCAGAGCAGGGTGAGAAGTTCGTTCAGGAACGAACGCTCGGTCACCTGCGGGTAACGCATGCCGAGCTTGGTATCAAACGGGTTGATCGCGAACTGGTTGTTCATCTGCAGGCGGAACGAGGTCACCTGCGTACGGCGGTCGGGCGGCAGCGCGTCTTTCAGGAGCGAGACGAGGCCCGCCGAAGACGGGCCGATGTCGATGACCGCGATGAAGGGCAGTTCGGACACGCCGGCCGTGAGGCAGGTGCCAAGGTTCAGCGTGTTCATCAAGACCGATTTACCGCCACCAGGCTGTGCGAAGACAAGGTCGAACCAGGTGGTCGTGACGTTCGTGCCGGTCTGGTAGGGCCAGACGCGGCCGTCGGGCGTACGGAACAAAATCGAGCCTTTTTCGAAGGGCGACGAGGCGCGCTGCCAGGGCATCAGCTTCATCACTTCATAAAGCGGGCAGACCGCCGGCGGGGCGGTGGAGGCGCAGTGGATGCCCAGCGCGGAGGACATGACCTGTTCGAGCGGGTCGCCCGAAATGTGCGAGACCTGCGCATAGCCCCAGGATTCCGCCGACTGGGTCAGTGCCGAAAGGCGGTCTTCCATCAGCTCCATGTTGCCCTTGGGCGCCCAGGTGCAGAAGGAAATGCGCATCTTGACGACAGGCTGCGAACGCGCGACTTCGGAGAGCGCTTCCAGCGCGTCCTTGACGAGCTTGTTGTCGGCGTTGGTGACGGCGAAGATCGATGACAGGAAGGCCTGCATCGCCATGCCCTGAATGCCGCCGCCTTCGATCAGGAAGGAAATGCGGAACGGGCAGTTGGCTTCCGTCATACGCGCGAGGAAGGCCGGGAAAGGCAGCGGGTCGGTCGGTCCCAAAACCATGTCGACGCCGCCCCAGAGGTATTTGCCCATCTCGACCACGTGGTCGTTGATGACGCGGGCGCCCGACATCGTGATCTGCTGGCGCAACGTGGGCCAGAGGATTTCGGACATGTCGCGCTTGTTCTCGGGCGCGCGCACGGGGATTTTGTCGCCGGGCAGGAAGGCGCGCCAGTTGCTGTCGGGGTTGTGCTGCAGGATGTTCGCGCGGATGGTTTGCAGCGCGTCGTGCACCTCCATCTCGGCGCACTGGATGCCCATCTCCTTCAGCGAGACGGTGGTCGCGACGACGAAGGATTTATGGCGGGTGCGCAGACCTTCGATGCCGGCATAGGGGTATTGCGCGTCGTCGGCCTTGACCCATTTTTTCTTGCGCGCGCGTTCCGCTTCGCGGGCGAAGTCGGATTTGGAGAGCACGGCGGGGCGCGTCCAGAGGACGAAGTAAATCTCTTCCCAGGCGAGGTAGCGCGCGAGGTTCTTGGCGCGCTCGACGAAAATGTCCTCGATCTCGAGGCCGACGTTTTTCGCGGCGGTGTAGTTGGGGCGCAGCAGTTTTTTCAGCTCTTCGCCGATGCGCTCGGGGTTGCGGCTGAAATACACCTGCATGGCGTGGCCGGGGCGGTCGAAACGCGCGCCGAGCTTCACGACGCAGTCGTCGAGAATTTTCTTGTATTCATGGTCGCCGATGATCTGGCGCGCGCCGTCGACGCGGACGAGGGTGATGAGGGAGCCGTCTTCGGAGGCGAGCGTGGTCTCGTCGTCCGCGGTCTCGAGCCTGATGAAACTTTCGACGGGCACGCGCAGGAGCCTGACGACCGGCCTTAAGATGTTATCCAGTAAGCCCATTTTTTCCCCTTAAAGTCCCGCCGATGCTTCGTTACTTCGCGGCCGAATCCCCCCGGCCGCGCAGCGTATGGCAGGATTTATTATATATACCAGAAGCTTGCGCCCGAAAAACAGATGAAAATACGCAATAAACGCGCAAAAACGCGCTTCACCGTAATATGGCGCAGGGCGTTTGTTTTGACAGGGAACGAAAAGCAGCTCAGCCGGATTTTTCGGTAACCGGCGGCGGATTCTGTGAAGTAGCGGGGGCTGCCGCCGCCTTCTCCTTCACGTCATAGAACATCTTGATCCAGCGGCGCGGCGGCACGTCGCCGAAGGGGCCGTCTTTCGAACGCCAGTAGGCGAGGATCTGCGGGAACTGGTTGAACTCGAGGTCGCCTTCCTTGATGATCCGGCGGTCGAGCGGCAGGATGCGGAAGGACTTGAATTGCTTGTTGCGGTTCTTGTACTCGGGGCCCTCGAGGAAATCCTGCAACACTGTCGCAAGGATTTTCGGGCTGTCGGTGCCAAGGCGGCTTTTCGCTTCTTCCTTGCGCGCCAGCAAAGCTTCCATCGCGTCTCTGGCAGCATCGGCCATGGGGCCTTGTGAAATGCGCGCCACGTAAATCGCGCGGCAAAGGTGGTGCAGCGCCGCCTGCCCGATTTCGGGCAGCCAGACGACGGCGCCCGACTGCATGCGGTCGATGCGCTCGATGTGGAAACACTGGTGGCAGAAGGTGCAGCAGGTGGCGTAATCGTCAGGACCTGACGCTTTATCGCCCTTGCCGATGAAATTGACTTCCTGGTACTTCTTCGACTGGAAACCGCAGTAGCGGCAGGTATTGTCGTCGCGCGCGTGGACCTTGGTGCGCAGCTCGTCGGAGGGCCTGTGGACCTCCGGAGATAAAATACGCCCGGCATCGGACAAAGAGCTGATGCCGGGCGATATTTTTATAAAAGCCATCTCAGATGGTTCGCGGTCTTAGGTGAAGATCGACACGCTGTCCATTTGCAGGGCCGCGCCGTTCAGTTTCTGGAGCGAGCCGTTCGAGATAGAGCCTTGCATTGCTTGTTGCATGAAGGGGAAAGCGAGCAGACCGCCGCCAGCGGCGATACGGATCAGGCCGTCCTTCATTGCTGCCTGGGCCGGGTTATCAACGTGCGCCTTCAGTTTGAAGATGCCCGCGACGCCGAGGCCGGCGCCACCGATCCAGCACACCGTCGAAATCAGGTTGTTGAAGCCTGATGATGCGGTGATGATGTTCTGTGACATGTTTTTGAACGTGGTCGCAGCGAATGCGTCCGCGCTCGAACCGACCATCATGCCCACAGTGGCGACAGCGGCGAGTTTATGCATAGATTTCATTGTAGTCCTCCTTCACTTACACACATTGTTATTATTAGTAGCAATTTTTTAAAACGACTACTAGCTAAAAGTCAGCGAGCTTACGCCAACGGTAACCTGGAGAGCGTTCACCAGTTCACCAAGGTTTATGGCTAAAGCGCCGCCGAACAGGAACGTCAGGCCCTGCGCAAGGGTGGCGTTCTGCTGCCCCCCGTCCGCAAAGTTTTTCAAGACGAACCATCCTCTGATGAAAGCGATGTAGCCTACGATCATCACGAAGACTTCAACACCTTCCAAAACTTTTTCGATCCGGTCGCGGTCCTGCGCGTTGTTGATCACGTTCGGGTCGATCGTCGCATTCGACATAAGGTTGCTGTCACCGAAGATAGACGAGGTGAAGGAACCCATGCTGTCACCGAAGGAGAACAGCGCGCCGGAGGCGATGAATGTCATAATCGTACCGAAACCGGCGGGGCCGCGCGGGCCTTCCTCCATGCGCTTGGTCAGGCGCGAGATACCGACCAGCAACAGCGCGATACCGGAAAGGTATGCGAATGCGGTCAGCAGGTTTTCGATAGGCC
Source organism: uncultured Micavibrio sp. (assembly GCA_964575605.1). GTDB lineage: Bacteria > Pseudomonadota > Alphaproteobacteria > Micavibrionales > UBA2020 > JAPWJZ01. The sequence continues at coordinate 140,846 of CAZNRN010000001.1, forward strand.
CGCCGATGTTGCCCATGACGTCGACGACCATCTTGTCGAGGCCGCCCGCCGAGAGCGTGGCGTTGGTGAATGAGCTTGCGTCCACACGGTTCGAACCGACGGCCGTGTTGCCGAAGAGCGAGCCGCGCACCGCGTTGGTGGCGAAAGGCAGCGACAGGAACATGCCGCCCGCAATCATGCGTTTCACGCCGGCCGAAACGGGCGTCTGCTGCGGGTTATCGACGTGGTCCTTGAACTTGAAGATGGCGGCGGTCCCGAGGAACGAGCCCATGATCCAGGCGATCGTCGAGAACACACTTTGCAGTTTGCCCCATGACAGCATGGTATTGGAGATGATGTTCCCCAGTTTTTGCTGCGCGAAGGCATCCCCGCTGGTTGCCACGAGGACAATTGCAGCGAGCAGAGCGACTTTATAGAAATGACGGTACAGCATAAAACACACCCTCTTCATGCTATAACAAAAAGCGTATATCTTTAATTAGAACACTTTTTGTACAACGTGGCAAACACAGCATGGGCTCTTTGGCCTTCCTTTATTATCTAACTAATTGATTTATATAGTCTTAATAATAGCTACCTGCTTGGGAACAAAAGATAAAATTCGACTCAAATTTAGTAAAAATCCTATGGCAAATGCGAATCGTTCTCAGAATCAGGTGGAGTCGCGGGCGGGATTCCAGGGCTGAAAACACCATTTTCCGTATCCCCGGAGCAGCCTTCGCCCCCGCCGCCTGTGCCAAAAGAAAACCCCGGCGGTTGGAGCCGGGGCTGTCTTTATATATGAAGCCAATTACTGGCTGACGCGGCCCTGCGTACCGGCGACAACCCAGCGGCCGCCCGCATCGCGGTCGATCGCCGTGATCTTGCCGACGCCTTTCAGCGTATCGCCGACCGAGACCGTCTTGAGTTCGGTCGAGCCGGGCGCGGCAACCCAGGCGGTGCCGGGCTTGGCCGATTTCAGCACCCACTTGGGCGCGGAGGCGGTGACCGACACGTTGGTTTTCGGTTTAGCGCGTTTTACGGTTTTCGGTTTTTCGGTCGCGGCGGCAGCGGCATCCGCATGCGCTTCGGCAGCTTCAGCCTGTGCGGCGGCCTGCGCTTCGGCCTTCGCGGCCTTGGCGGACGCTTTTGCAGCAGCGGCGGCTTCACGCTCGGCTGCTTTCGCAGCGGCGCGTTCTGCCTTGTCCGACGCCATCGAGGCGATCGATTTGTTCAGGCTTGCCTTCAGCTCGGCCAGGTCTTCCTTGCTGGAAAGGCCTGCGACAGCGGCCTTCACGCCCTTGATGTCTTTTTCAAGCGCATGCAGGCGTTGCTCGAGCGCATCGACCTTGCCGGAAAGGGCGGGGTCGGCTGCGGCCGTCGTGGTGGCGGCGACAGGTGCGGTGTCGGGTGTGGTGTCAGGTTCTGCCGCAGCGATCGGCGCGGTTTCAACCGGCGTGGCGGGTTCTGCGGGCATCGCAGGCACGGCTGCGGTTTCAGCGGGCGTTTCAGCGGGTGCCGCTTCAACCGGTGCAGCCGCGGTATCAGCGGGTGCTGCGCTCGCTGCAGGCTGTGCGGGATCGACCATCGGGTCGACCGCGGGGATCGCAGCGGCCGTATCTGCGGGTGCCGCGGGCGCGGGCGATGCCATCGGGTCGATCATGCCGGCCGCATCCGCGGGCGGCGTTGCTGCTGCAGTGTCTGCAGGCGTTGCGGCAGGCGCATCGACAGAGGGCGCGCCGGGCATTGCTTCCGCGGTATTCGCGGCGCCGAAACCGGTGGGATCGGCCGGGGCAGGCGTGGAGCCTGCGGGCGGCGTGTTAAGGGTCGAGGGCATCATCGCGTCTTCGACACCGGCTGCCGGTTTTTCCTTCACTTCGGGATTTTCACCGGGCGGCTGTGCGTCGTCGCCGGTTGCGACCTGCACGGGCACGGAGGCAGGGGCCGCGGCCGTATCGGTCGCACCTTCTGCGGCTGCCGTGGGCGCCGCGGCTTCGGGCGTCAGGCCGGGGATGGGAACAGGCGACTGGACGTAGCCGAGCTTGATCGCGGCGGCTGCGCCGCCCAGGCCCAGGACCACGAGCAGGCCGAGGATCTTGCCGAGGCCGCCGCCCTTTTTCTTGGGCGCGGGCTGGTTGTCGACAGCCGCTTCGGCTGCGGTTTCCTCGGTAAATTCTTCTTCCGAGGCGATTTCGGTCTCGTCGGCATCGAAGCCGTCATTGTTCGTCATGATCGACGTTCCTTCCAGTTGGCCTTCCAGTTCGTTCTATTGCAGCCGCGGGGCTGGCCTTATTGCTCGACGTTGCCGGTCGTGACGGGCGAGAGGAAGAGGATGCCCATCGTCGTGCCGCGCTTCAGCTTGATCGTCGGGCCGTCGGGCGCTTCTTCTTTCATCAGCTCGCCAACCTTGTCGGCCGCGCTCTTGATACCTTCGTAGAGCTCTTCCTTGCCGGTGGGCTCGGGCTGGTCCTGCACCACGCCGCCGCCGGCGGTGGTGGTGGAAGACGTGCCGGTTTCCGTCACGGCGTCGGCGTAACCCTTGATGAAGTCGGCCGCGACCGGGATGAAGACGCGCGACAGGTAGTGGTTGTCGACGTCGGAGTTCAGGCCGGTCAGCGTCGTCTTCTCGTCAAGCGCGATGCCATCGACGGAATAGCTGACGCTATCCTTGATGATGCGCTTGAAGCTGAGCGTCAGGTAGTCGTCCTGCACCTTGAATTCGCCGATCGCACGGCCGCCCTCGAAGGGGCCGGAGAGGATCTGCGCAAGCACGGGGCCCTTGACGTCCGAGTTCAGGTCGTTCAGCAGCTGGGCGTAGGAAATCGTGCCGGCCGTGATGATGATCTTGGTCTTGGCAGGGGCTACCGCGGTGGTCGGTGTGCCGCCCTGGACGTTGTCGACGTAGGTCAGGTCGCCGCCCGACGAAATCGCCGTCACGGAGCGTTTGCCTTCCTTCGCTTCCTTCGCCTTGCGCGCGTTGTCCTCGCGCACCTTGATCGTATAGAGCGAGTCTTTACGCGTCACGCCGCGCAGGATCTGGTTCTTGGGCTCCTGCGCCAGGATGACGACGCGCATCTGGTCGGCCAGCGCTTTCGCGACGGCCGGGTCCATTTTCACGGTCGGCTGCGGGTGGATGGGCTGGACCATCGGCACCACTTCGGGGGCCTGTTCCACTTCCTGCTCGGGAACCGATTCCTGTTCCATGGCAAGGCGTTTCGCTTCGGTCTTCTGGCGCCATTCCGCCAGCGGGTCAGCCGCGTTGTTGTTCTGTTGCGGCGGCAGGTCGAGCGTGTTGCGCTCGCCGGCGTCGACGGGCGTCGGCATGGCCGAGGTGCCTTCGTTGACGGCCTGCTGGGCCTGCTGCTGGTTCTGCTTCTGGACCATCTTCTTGTAGTCTTCGTCGGCGTTGTCGGTGCCGGGGATGACTTTCACCCCTTCGGTACCGCCGCCCACGCCGGATGCGTTGGTCAGCTCTTCCTTCGACCCGATAAAGGTGAAGTAGCCCGCGCCAAGCAGGCCGAGGCCGAGGATCACCGCCGCGATTTTCAGCAGCGGGTTGGAATCCCAGGTGTCCTTGAGAGAGGCTTTTTCGTTCTTCGCGGCAGGGCCTTCGAAATCTTCCTGGGCGTCGATATCGACTTCGTTCTCGTTCTCGTTATTGGTCATGGCTTGGTCACCTCGTCAACAGCAGCGATGCGGGCCTTGATCATGCGTCCTTCGTCGGAAAGCAGCACCACGGGGGTGTTGCCGAGCGCGTAGACGGTGGTGCCGTCGGACGACGACACGCTGGCGTCCCAGGCGGGGGAGAGCAGCGTCAGCGGCGTGCGCAGGTAAACCCTGCCCGACAGTTTATATGCTGTCGTGCGCGTATCGACGCCCTCGACCGAGAGTTTCTCGGCGTTCTGCGGCGGTGTGCCGTCGAGCACGCCCACCATTTGTTCGTCCTTGCCGGCAACCGATTTCAGGCCGCCGTATTCGATGATCGGCGTCTTGGCGAGCGGGCCGGGTTTCGGGATGCGCAGGTCAAGGCGGTAATGCACCCAGTCGATGCCGGTGGTCAGGCGCAGCGTAACCGGCGTGATCATGTCGACGAAGCGGACCGAGATGTTGCCGACGCCATGCGCGGTGGTGGGCGTGATGCGCAGGATGTGGCCGCCGGATTCAGGCGCGACGATGCTGAACGGGCCCGCCCAGCTCATGTCCTGGATGGGCCAGGGCATGCCGGTTGCGTCCACGATCGACACAGAGGTCACGTGGTTGGGCGCCATGCGGATGACGACGGGTTCTGCGGACGGATCGAGCGAGAGCGTCTGCACTTCCTGCCGCGGCTCCGGCACGGTGAGCGGCGTTTCGGCCGCTTCGCGGGAAATGCGGAACTGGTTCAGCGTTTCGCGGATTTGATCAGGCTTGAGGGGAAGCAGCTGCTTGAGCGCCATCATGAAGGTCTGTTCTTCGATCTTCTTCTGCTGCTCTTGCGCTTCCTGCTCCATCATGAGCTGGAGTTCTTCGGGCGTCTGCGGCGCGCCGCCCATGCCGGGCATCGGCGCGGGCGAGTCACCAACGGGCAGCGCCATGCCGGGGCTGAGTTCCGCAGCACCTGCAGTGCCGGCAGTTGCGTTGCCGGTTGCGGGCGGCTGCGCGGTCTGCGCGCCACCGGGCAATCCTGCGCCGCCTTTTTTACGCAGGTCGTTCTGGAACTGCGTGAATTCATCGACGGCCTCGCCCTGCGCGCGCGCGGCGTGCGGTGCGGTCACGGCGACCATGGCGCACAGCACAAGCGCTGGCAGCAACAGGCGCGTGATTCCCTTCTTGATCATTCTTGTTCTCTCCCCTGTAGCAGCCCGGCTTTTTCGGTTTTTACGCTGTTAAGCGGCGGGCCCTTCCCTTGCGGAATTATTAATTTATACCTCAGCAAAAATAAAAGGCACAGCCTTTTTAATGCGTTAAGCGGGAAGTTTTTAAAAAATCAGCGGGGTTTACGAAACTGCCGCAGCGGGGCTTACATCGAGAGCCACTGGTAGATGCCGACGCCCATGGGGTTGTCGGCGGTCTTTTCCTTCACGAGGATGACCATGATGTTGTTGACCTTGGAAATCTTCTTCGAGCCCGCGCGGATAGTCATAATCAGCGAGACGTTCATGACCCATCTATACTGCCCCTCGATGATGCCTTCGGCAACGATCGTCGGCTGCGTGATGGGAATGGATGTGATGATCTGCTGGTAATCGGTCGCGGATTTCAAGAGGCCGGATTTCATCAGCGCGGTCGAGAAGCTTTCCCAGCCGTCTTCCGAGAAGAAGCGCTTCGACTTGCCGAAAACCTCGTCGTAGTTGAGGAAGTTAAAGGTCATGATCTCGGTCGCAGCCGCGCCCATCCACGAGATCAGCGCCTGCTTGTTCAAGTTGGGCTCTTCGAGGCCGACCATGCGCTGCTTGGTGCCCGCGGAGGAAACGGCGTAGAAGCTGTCTTCGGGCAGGATGTTGTCGACGCAATAATAAAGCATGCAGCAGAAAACGACGATAAGGAAGCTTTCGACCTTCACCACCCAGAGCAGGTTGCGGAAGCCGGTTTTATAGCTCATCAGCTCGTCCTGCGCCATTTGCTCCTGGCTCAGGACTTCAGGTTCTGCCGTTGTTTCTGCGGGTGCTGCCGTCAAGACAGGCGCTCCTTATCTAAGAGTGGCGATCCATTGCGCGATGCCGACGCCATAGGGGTTTTCGAGCGAGGGTACACGCTCCACCACCAGGTTCAGGTTCAGCGTGTCGGCGCGCGTGTTCGATCCGTTGCGGTACGTGACCAGCAGCGGCATCTGGATGACCCACCTGTATTTGCCGCCGAGGATGCCTTCCGACATCAGCACGGGCGCGGACTTGGGCTGCGCTGACACCAGCTGCGACTGCGCCTGCACGGAGTCAAGGATGCGGGATTTCTGCATCGCGGTCGTGAAGGTTTCCCAGCCGATCTTGGTGAAGTGGCGCGACGCCTGCTGCAGGCGTTTCTGGTAGTCGGTATAGGTGAAGGTCATGACTTCGGACGCGGCCGTCGCGACCCACGACATCAGCGCGGGCGTATCCAGGTTCGGGCGGTCGAGCGGCTGCAGCTGCATGATGCGGCCGTCGGCGGTCGTCGCGAAATAGCGGTCCTGCGAGACGTTGTTGTTCATGTAGACGATCATCGTCAGGATCAGGCCGATGATCACGATGCCCTGCAGCGCCGCGATTTTGATGAGGTTGCGGAAGCCGTCGCGGTAAAATTCGTTGCGCGTCACGATGGTGACGAGCGGCCCCTGGATCGGCGGCGCCTTGCCGGGGTTGACCATCTGCTGCTGCTGCGCGATCTGCGCCTGCATGTTGGCTTTTTGCTGCGCGACGTTCGGGCGTGCGCCGGGCTTGGCGACCGCGCCGCCTTTGGCGGGGGCGGGTGCCGCGGCCTTGTTGCCGCTGATGGCTTTCATGAGGCCCGCGAGAGGCGAGGCAGGCGCCGCGGGAACAGGGTTCGCCACTTCTTCCGCTTCGGTTTCTACGCCGGTTTGGTCTTGCTCGTCAGCCGTCGACATGTTTCGTCCGCCCTTCAATAACTAAATACAGGGAGTTCAGAGCCCTCAGAGCCATAGTAGCGCGACAATAGTATATATTGTGTTACCCCTAGCGGCCGTGACGGAGAAAAAACCCCGCTCCCCCAAGCCTTAAAATACTATTTTATTCAAACCCATGCCGCAACATATAAGCAGGCGGCGGGTTATGGCTATATCAGCTTGAAGTATGATGCCGCCCTTTGAAATCAAGCACTCTTGCAACATAAACCCTTCTGCAAGGTAGACGCCCCCTCCGGGGAATTCCTTGGGTACGTTATAATACATTGATTTTGTTATATATAAATCTACAGCATGGAAAATACCTTTCGTTTCAGTCCGCCGCTGTGCTAGGTTTTTATCTTCAGACAACAAGGATTACCGTGGCCCCGAAAGACAGCCTTACGCCCGCATTCGACGCCGCCGCCAGCTGGATAAAGCTGTCGCAGGACAACTATCCGCTGCTGGAAAAAGACGGCGCGCTCGCCCATGCGCCCGTCGAGCTCGACCTCGGCGACACGCCGGCGGCGCGCGAAAACCTGAAACTGGTCGAAACCGCGCTGCTGATTCTCTCGCAAAGCAGGACGGGGCGGGACCTTTTGCAGGCGGCGAAAAAAGACGACTACCTCATCGTCGTCAATCCCGCCGTTGTCGGCGGCGCGGGCGCGGAACATGAAGCCGATGCGCAGGCGAGCGCGGACGTCGAAAGCCGCTTGATAAATCTCCGCTGCAACGCCGACCCGCTCACGCTTGCGATGCGCATCGCGCACGAGCTCGCACATGTGACGCAGGCTCAAAGTGGATTGATGCTGGGCGTCACGCGCGACCATCCGGTTTCGGCCATCCGCCAGCTGCTCGCGCAGGAGGCCGACGCGCGCGCCTATGAAATGAAGGTCGCGATCGAACTGGCCGCACCGTCAAAAGACGAGCCCGCTGGCCGCATAACTTTCCCCGAAGCGCTGGATGCGGCGGCGGAGAGCGTCGGCAATTCCTTCGGGCGCCGCATCGTCGAAAAAATCCGCGACCGCGTCATGGAGGGTACCTTCAAGGCCGAGAACGCGATGCTCGCAATTTTCAGCGCGTTCTACAGCTCGCCGTCTTTGCGCGCGCATTACGAAGCGACCATCCTGCACGGCCTTGAGGAAAAAACCGCCGAAGAACTGCAATGCCCGCAAAGCTTCCAGCGCTGGACGGAAGCGGGCGACATTATCAAGGCGCTCGATTCACGCGGGACTTATCTTGCGGCTGCGCCCGCGGGCTATATCGACCTCGACGGCGCGCAGATGATGAGCGCATCGCCCGCGACCGTGGCAAAACTGAAAGAACTGGAATCGACCCGCCGCGAAAACCCCGCGACCGAAGACGACCGCCCCTGGACCATCGCCGCTTACCAGGTCGCCCCTGCAAACCCGCAACCCGCCGCGCCGAAGCCGCCAAATCCCTGATATTGCGCCTCTATCGGTTTCCCGTAACAAATTTGACAGAAACCGCGTAGTTTTGTAAAAACATCCCATCAGAAAAACATGACAGCACAAGCGCGCGCCCGCGATTCCGCGCGCATTTTTTAAACGGAAGGACGATGCACATGGCCGACAAGGTAAAGCTGAGCAAGGAAGAAAAAAAGAGCCTCGAAAAAGTCCAAGACGCCACGGGCTGGCGCTTTTCCATCGCGGTGAAGGAGCATTTCAACAATGCCGGCAAGATGGCGGATTTCGCCGCCGCCGCGACGCCCGAGGAAACGGCCGAGCAGAAAAACGCGATCCGCGGGTTGCTGTCGATGTCGGATGACGATTCCACCCGCGCGCTTTTGAAGGCGACTGACGTCTTCCTGCGCGTCGCGCGCCGCGTCGGCGACGACAAGGACCTGGCGCAGCTGCTGCCCGCCGGAAAATTCGACGCGAAAGACGTCGCAGCGCTTGAAAAGCTTGAGCTGAAATCGCTGGCCGCCGTCGTGAAAGCGCGCATTTAAGGCCGAGACGACAGGGATGAAAAAGCCGGGGCGGAAGTCCCGGCTTTTTTCTTTTCACACATGAAAATCGATCAGCATCCCCGGATCAGACGCAAGGCGCATCTGCCCCGTCGTCAGGTAGGGGAAGTAGCCGCCGCGGCGGCGGGCATCGGGCAGTTCGGGGTTGCCGTCTTCGTCGAGCGTGAAAATGACCGTCGGTTTCTGGTGCCGGTTGAAATCGTCCTTCACGCCGGGCTCGATGACATCCTGTACCGGGCGGCGTGACGCGGGGCGCGGGCGCGGCGAAAACCCGGCGTTGGCAGCCGTGCGCTGCTCGACCTCGCGGTAAAAGGCGGAATCCGCCGATTTGCGTGCAAAAACAGCGCGTGCCGCCGCTTTCGCGGCGTTCGACCTTACTGCATCTGCCGAATTTAGCCCTATCCCCTCTGCTCCACCCATAGATAGCCATATGGCGCAATTTTCTTGCGCGTCAAGGCAGACCATTCTTGCCCGTATTTTTCTTCAAGACAGAGGGAACGCTTTTTTTCCGCCGTCCATTGGCTGTGCAGAAGATGGAAGGCGTTTCAATGTTCAAACACAGAAATTCTTCCTTCTTCGCTTAAATTCAAGGCCTACCCTCTGCCTTGGGGCGCGGCCATGATTTTTCAGCCTCACGGCTGGAATCGGAAGGCGAGGATTTATTTCCTCGCCTTCCATCATTTCGGGCATGTTTTTTCAGCCAAAAAAATCCGGAACACTTTTCTTCCGCCCCGCATTGGCTGGGCAGGAGAAGGAAACAATATCGGTGTTCAATCACAGAAATCGTTTCCATCTCCGTTACATTTCAGGCAGCGATAGCTGCATACATAGTTTCGGGTCTTTTGACCCGATCGAGAGGCGGGGCTTTTTTGGACCTTCAGGTCTTCATACCTCGCCTCTCATTTATTTCTCTTCACCCGCCATCACCCCCCGCAAGCGGGGGTTTTGTTTTCTCCCCGTTACAAAAAAGATGTAAAAAGGCGGAACACTCTTCCCCCGCCACCCATTAGCGGGACAGGAGATGGAAACATTTCAGTGTTCAATCACAGAGACAGTTTTCCATCTCCGCTGAAATTCAGTTTTCAGCCTCACGGCTGGAATACGAGAGGCGGATCTCACGATCCGCCTCTCACTTTTATAAGCTAACCCTTGCGCGTTTAATCAGCTCCAGCAAACCCTTTAACTCCCCCTTTGCGATTTCAAACGAAAATAATGAACAAAAACTGTAGTCAGGCTTTGCTCCATTCTGTTCGGCTTGCCTCAGAATTCTCTCCAAAATCTGAAGATGACTTGAGAGTTCAAGAAGTTTAGTGGGAGAAATTTCCCTTAAATACGCTTCTTTTTTCTCATTATCTAAAACCTCAGCATGTGCGTAGATTTTATTACGAATTGGCTTCACGCGGCTCCAAAGTCTTTTGATTTCATCCACGTACTTCTGCATTTCCAGCCAGTCCCCCGCTCCCAGAATATGCGCTTTGCACATATACTCTTCCAGCCATTCCGCGTGATTTGGAGAATCTTTGATTTTTCTCTTTCTCAAATTTTCGGAGGAAAAGAAGTCTGTTCGCTTTGCACAAATCATAAGGCGATCAATACAATGACTTTCATTTCCAAATTTATCTTCAGGACTGCCAAAAATTCTTCCAAACGCAATAAAGGCAGATTCCAAAGTCATGTAGCGATAGTCGAGCCAGAAACGCGGGTTCTGGTTTAAGGCCTCCAGATTCTCAGGCAACTGTGCTTGCCGATGTAGCTCTGCGTAATATCCGATAAATCTTGCAGATACCTGAGTATTAGCGGAGAAAGTTTCGAACTCTTTCTGATAGTCGTTATGTTGAACCTGTCTCTTTTCGATTTTGAGTTCTTTTTTCTTTTGCATGGAGAGGTCCGGAATGAAGGGGTGTTTTACTATATGCATATACAAGCTGCGCTACAGCAAAGCGATTCCCTAATCCAACCTCGGACCTTGCACCGCGCTTCGCCCATTCTTGTATTATGTAATATAAAATATCCGCGCCATTCCAGCGCCTTACGCCTCCCAACCTTTTCATAAGCCGCATTGTCGCCGCCGTCCCGCCATGCTATACCCTTGGGGCATTCCAATTTTTTAGAAGACCGCCATTCCATGACGCCGCGCGACGACGATCCGAACGACGACGACAAGCCGGGGCTCGAGAAAGCCATCGGGCGGCTGGGCGACAAAATTTCGGATGCCTTCAACAAAATCGCGCAGGGTCCGGCAGAAAAGAAACCCGACGCCCCCGGGCAGGAACAGCAGGCAGGCCAGAAGCAAACCGTCGACGCCGACGCCTTTTCGCGCGCGGTGAAGCGCGGCAAGCCGGCCGAAGTGAAAGCGCTGCTCGATGCCGGCGCCGACCCCAACGGATACAATTCATCGGGCGAGACGCCGCTGCATATCGCGGCGCGCAACGACCATGTGGCGGTGGCGCAGCTGCTGATCGACGCGGGCGCGAACCCGAAGCTGGGCAGGCGGGACGACCCGAAAGCCCTGCCGCTGGATGACGCCGTCAATTTCGGCAAGGTGCCGATGGCGGAATTCCTGACGCGCAACGGCGGCTATGCGCCCGGCAATACCGTCAACGGCTGGACGCTGCTGCACCGCGCGGCGGAAAAGGGCAACCCGCGCCTTGTCGCCGCATTGATCGCGGGCGGCGCGGATGCGAACGAGAAAACGGATAACGGCTCGACCCCCTTGCTCGTCGCCGTGTCGCGCCGCCAGCAGGACGTGGCGGAGGCGCTGCTGAACATCCCCTCCGTCGCGGGCGGGATGAACGAGTTCCATTCGGCGACAGACAGCAAGCAGCGCAACGCTTTCCAGCTGGCCGTCGAAAAGGGTCAGGCTGCCGTTGTCGCCAAGATGCTGAAACTGGGCGTGAACGTGAACGCCGCCGATGCCGACGGCGTGACGCCGCTGGTGCATGCGATCGAGCAGGGCAACCTGCCGCTGGTGAAGACGCTGGTGGCGCATGGCGCTGACATCAATACCACTCAAGGCGGCCGCGGCACGGCGCTTTATATCGCCTGCCAGACGCCCGACATCACCGACGAAAACACCCGCGCGCAGATTGTCGATGTGCTGATGAAGGCGGGCGCGGACCCCGAGATTGCAGCGCCCGTCACGCGCGCGACGCCGCTGCATGCGCTGCTGGCCAACCCTGCCGCCGAGCCTGCGGCGAAGAAAATCTTGCAGCACCCGCTGCACCTCTCGGCGCGCGATATGGACGGCATGCCCACCATCTTCCTTGCCGTGAAAAAGCCCGACGTGCTGGCCGCCATGATTAAAACCGGCGCGGACCTCAATATCCGCCACGGGCAGGACGCGCGCACGCCGCTGATACAGGCGGTGCATGAAGAAGCGGGCGAGGCGGTGAAGCTGCTGATCGAAAAAGGCGCCAACCTGCGCGCGAAAGATGCGCATGGTGTTTCCGCGCTTGGTTATGCGCGCGCCAAAAAGAACGATTACCTTGTCCAGCTGCTTGAAGAAGCGCTGGCGAAAGAAGACATGCCGCGCCCCAAGAAAGGCCGGGAGTTCGACCTTTGATCAGGGAACTGATCACGGCGATCAATGCGCGCGACCTGCCGCGCGTGCAAAACCTTCTCGGCCAGGGCGCGGACCCGGCGGAAACTTATCACAGCCGCAACGCCTATCACGCCGCCGCAACCTCGACACCCGACATCATGACGGCGCTGCTGGCGCATGAAAACCGCGCCGGCGTTTTCGCCTTTTGCATCGAGGGCAAGGAGGAGGCCGACCCGCTGCGCCTTGCCATCGGCGCGGGTGATGTCGGGATGACGCGGCTGCTGCTGGATCACGGCGTGGGCGTGAACAACCGCAACGGCGACGGCGAAACGCCGCTCCACTACGCCATCGCCCACCGCAAAAGCCGCGCCGAAGAACTGCCCGTGCTGCGCCTGCTGCTCGGCCACGGCGCTGATGTCGACGCCAAGGCCGCCAACTACTGGGATGAAACGCCGCTGTTTGCCGCCGTGCGCGGCAGTTATACCGAGGCGGTGAAACTGCTGCTCGACAACGGCGCGGATGCGACGCGCGTGAATACGCAGGGCGACAGCCTGCTGCACCTGAACGCGAATACCTGGGACGCGGACATCACCGCCATGCTGCTGGCGGCGGGCGCGAAGCCCGAATCGCGCGACCGTCAGGGGCGCATGCCGCTGCATATCGCAGCCCACCACAACAAACTGGATGTCGTGAAGGCCCTGCTCGAGTCGGGCGCCGACCCCTATGCCAGGGACGCGAAAGGCCGCATCCCCTCCGACCTCTGCCAGGCCGATTTCCAGAAGAACACACGCCGCGAGCTGCTCTATAAAGAAATGGAGTTGGCGGCGATCGAGACCTACGGCCCGCACGATAAATACGTAAAACGAAAGCCGAATAATCGCCCTTCACCCGGCAAATCTTTTCGGCGATAATCCACCATAACATTTCTCTGAATAAGGAAAACGCCCGTGCCGGGTGCTAACGACTATTATAATAACGGCCTGCCGAGCAAGCCTGACGCCGCGTTTGTGAACCAGCCGCGCGACCAGGACGGCAATACGTACCTGCACGAGCTCTGCCGCCGCGACGCGCCGCTCGAACTTATCATCGCCGCGGTGAAGGAACTGAAGGCCGATATCAACGTGCTGAATAAAAAAGGCCTGCCGCCCCTGGCCGTCGCCATCCAGAGCGCGCGGCCGGAAACCGTGGCGCTGCTGCTCGACCTGGGCGCATCGATGTGCATCGATATCGCACCTAAAACGAACCCTGATCTGAAATTCAACGCCGTCTTCCTCGCCGCCGAAACGGGGCGCGCTGGCGCGCTGGATACCATCCTCGCGCATGGCGGCGGGCTTTACCTGAACACCACGGGCGTGACCAAGGAAGGCTATGACAGCAAGCTCCTCGCGCTCCATGCCGCGGTCAAGAATTTCCACACCGATTTGATCGCGCCGCTGATCAAGGCGGGCGCGCTGGTGAACGAGACCACGGGCTACGACAATTCCACGCCGCTCGCCTATGCGATTTTGAACAATAACGACAGCGCGGTGAAGAAACTGGTGGACGCGGGCGCGGGCCTTGAAACGCCGGCATCCGACGGCCGCACGCCGCTGCACCTTGCCGCCGCAAACCGCGTCGGCCGCACGGTATTGAAACTGCTGGAACTGGGCGCCGAGCCCGATGCGAAAGACGCGCGCGGCATGACCGCGCTGATGTATGCGGCGCAGGGCGGCGATTATGCATCCTGCGATTACCTGCTGAAAGCGGGGGCGGATGCGAATGCGCGCGATGCCGAGGGCAAGACCGCCCTGATGTTCGCCGCGCAAAAAGGCGACAGCAATATCGCCCGCCTGCTGGTCAAGGGCGGCGCCGACCCGCTGCTGGCCGACAGCTTCAACCGCACCGCCATGAAACACGCCGAGCAGAATTACGGCCACAACGGCGCACGCTGGGTGATTGAAGAGGCCGAAAACACGGCGCTGCATAAACGCTTCGAGAAAGCGTATGACGACGCAACCAGGAAAAAACCGGGTATCTGATGGCCGCGAAGAAAAAACCGCAGCATAAAATCAAGAAAACCAAGCGTGGCCTGAAAATCGCCAACGCCAATCATAAAGCGACCCCGGGCGCGGCCGACAAGTTCAACAACACCTATATCCGCTACCCCGATAAAATCACCGACGAGCAGGCCGGCCGCACCGTTTTGATCGACGCCATCATCGAAGGCGACCGCGAGAAAATCGCGAAACTGCTGGAGGCCGGCGCAAACCCCAACAAGGCGACGAAAGACGGAAAGACGCCGCTGCATTACGCGGCGAAGCTGGGGCATACCGATATCTGCGACCTGATCCTCGACGCGGGCGCGCAGCTGAACCCGCGCGACAAGGAATTGAAAACGCCGCTCTTCGACGCGCTCGCCAGCCCGAACCCCGCGAAAATGGTCGATTTCCTGCTGGCGGCCGGCCTGTCGGCGGATATCGAGGATTCGCGCGGCCGCGTGCCGCTGCACGACGCCGCAGAAGCGGGCAGCATCGAGAGCATCAAGTCGCTGGCCGCGAAAACCGGCAACCCCGCGCGCCCCGATAACCGCGGCGTGCAGGCGCTGCACCTTGCGGCCGAGAAAAACACGGTCGGCGCGGTGCAGGCATTGTTGTTCGAGCGCGTCGGCGTGTTTTCGTCAACGCACGATGGCGACACCGCGCTGCATATCGCGGTCACGCGCAAGGACAGCGACGACGTCGCGCAGTTTTTGCTGAAGACCGAGGCCGCGCAGCTGGTCAACGCCGTCAACCTCTCCGGCCGCTCGCCGCTGCACCTTGCCGTGCTGCATAAAAAAGAACAGCTGGCGCAGGACATGATCGGCCATGGCGCCGACGTGAACCTGCCCGACAAGCAGGGCATGACCCCGCTGCACGAAGCCGCCGACACCGTGAACATCAAGATGGCGAAACTGCTGATCGCCGCCGGCGCCGACGTGGGCAAGGCGCAGAAAGTCAGCCGCGTCACGCCCCTCATCCTCTCCATCCGCCAGAACAGCAAAGCCCTTGCAGAAATGCTGCTGGATGCCGGCGCGGACGCGGGTTCGCCCGATGCGGATGGCATCACTCCTTTGATGTCCGCAGCCTCGAAACCGTCATCCGCCATCGCAGGCCTGCTGCTGGCCGCGGGCGCCAGCACGACAGTGAAAGACCGCCTTGGCCGCAACGTTTTGCAGCACTGCAATTCGATGCTGGATGAAAAAATCGTCAAGGCCTTTATCGACGGCGGCGCGGATGTCAACAACCGAGACACCTGGCAGCGCGCGCCCCTTATCAACGCCATGCAGGACCATAACCGCACGCTGGTAAAACTGCTGCTCGACAACGGCGCCGACCCGAACGTGAAGGACGACCAGGGCGCGTCGCCGCTGCAGATCGCCCTGCAGCACCGGCAGTACGACAACCTCGACCTGCTGCTGAAAAAAGGCGCCGACCCCAACATCAAGGACCGCTGGAGCGAACAGCCGATGCTGGGCTATGCCTGCGTGCTGGGGCTCGACTCGGCGGTGAAAAAGCTCATCGACGGCGGCGCCGACCTGAACGCCACCGACCGCGACGGCCGCACCGCGCTGCACCACGCTGTCCTCAACAGCTGGAACAGCGCCGAAGCCGTCCGCCTGCTGCTGGAGGCCGGCGCCGACCCGCTGAAGAAAGACAAGCAAGGCTGGACCCCCCTCGACATCGCCTTCGGGCAGGACAAGGCCACGCCGCTGAAACTCATCCGCGACAAACTGAAAAAAGACGGCATCACCGCGAACCCGAAACGGTATAACCCCTGGGGCGGTAATCCCGGGTTCATGTAACTTCGGGTTTGGATTCGAATCCTTCTCTCCATTAAGTAGCCGCACATCGACTCTGGAAACACTGTCGCAGCGCACAAAAATTTTCTTTCGTGGACGCAGTTTCATAACCCGCCAGCACGCGTAATTTCTGCCCATTTCCATTGACGCCGCCGCAACTATATGTGAAAAATTTAAGGCTCCGGATTTTGAAATTTCAAGGAGAGACCGAAGGTGGGACAAGAATCCCTTTGCGCCGTTTTCAACAAGGACCGTGCCCGCGCCGAAGCCAGCGCAGCGGCGGCGGTCGCGGTGGCCGCGGTCATGGCCGTACTGGACGGGGGGAACCCCTCCGGATACAAGGGCCTCAAGGGTGTGCCGGCGTTTGATGGCAACTTCCTAACAGAAACGGGTTAAGCGATGTTCGGCTATCCTTTCAACGGCGCGGCGCGCCGCGCGGGCTCGGGCGTGAATGCGCCTTTGGATAAATCGGGCCGCACCGCCCTGCACCTTGCCGTCGAAAAAAACGATATCGCCGAAATTGAAAAACTCGCGCGCGTCGGCGCGAACCCCAACCAGCCCGACAACAACGGGCAGGGCGCAATTTTCGAAGCCATCGCCCGCAAGCGCCCGCACATCATCGAACTGCTGGTCGAAAAAGGTGCGAAGCTGGACTGCACCGACGACAAGCGCCGTACGCCGCTCGACTGGGCGCTTGAACAAAAATGCGACCTTGAAACCGTGGCGCTGCTGGTGCGCCTTGGCGCGCCGCTGGAGGACAACCAGAAACGCACGCCGCTGCATGCCGCGGCCGACCTGAACCGCGCAGACGTGGTGGAATTCTTCGCGCGCGCAGGCTTCAACATTAACGCCCAGGATAATTCAGGCCGCGCGCCGATCCACAATGCCGTCGCGGCGAAATCGCTCGACGTTATCACGAAGCTCATCGAGCTGGGCGCGGATGCGCAGCGCCGCGACAACGATATCCGCACGCCCTTGCACCTGGCGGCCGCTGTCGGTTACGACGAGGGCGCGGATGCGCTGCTGGCGCTGCCCGAAGTTGCGCGCAGCGTGAACAACCACCGCACATATTCGGTCGGGTTTACGCCATTAATGGAGGCGGTGAACGCCAACAAGCCCTCTGTCGCCGCCAAGATCGCGGCGGTCGGCGGCGACGTGAACCAGACCGACAACCAGAACCGCAATAGTTTATATATCGCGGTCGAACAGGGCAGCGTCGATTGCACACGGCTGCTGCTGAACCTTGGCGCGGATGCGTCGAAGAGCACCGGCGCGGGCTATAACAAGACGCCCATGGTGCAGATGATCAACACCAAAAATTACCGCGAAACCCTGATGCTGCTCTATCAGGCGGGTTTCGACCTTGATGCGAAGGACAGCACCGGCGCGACCGCGCTTCACAAGGCCTGCGAGGGGCAGGACGCGCTGAAGATCAAGGCGCTGCTCGACCTTGGCGCGGATGCGAATACGGTTAACGGCTATGGCCGCCGCCCGCTGGATGTGGTGCTGGAGCATTACACCTATTCCTACAACGAACAGCTGGAAATCGTGACAACGCTGCTGGACCGCGGCGCGTCGCCCAACCTGTCGCCCAATCCGGCAATCCAGCAAGCGCCGCTGCATCTGGCCGCGCGCAACGGCAACATGAAATCGCTACAGGCCTTTGTCGCCCGGGGTGCTACCGTCGACCAGCCGGACCGCTCGCGCGATGCCGTGACGCCCTTTATGGCGGCGGCAGACAACGGCCGCGACGATGCCGCGCACTTCCTGCTGAAATCCGGCGCGGATGCGCACCGCACCGATTTGCAGGGGCGCAACGGCTTGCACTACGCGGCCGCCGGCGGGGCGAACAAGCTGCTGGCGACGCTGCTGGCCGACCCCGCCGCGAATGTCGAACTGGCCGATAACGCCGGCATGACGCCGCTGCACCACGCCGCCAAGCGCGACAAGAAGGACGCCGTCGCCACGCTGCTGAAGGCAGGCGCCGACCCGCTGGCGAAAGACAAGAACGGCTCCACGCCGCTGCACCTTGCCGTGGAGCATACCTACAACACCGACGTGATCGAGGCTTTAGCCAAGAACGCCACAAAAATGGACTGGAACGCCAGGGACAACAACGGCGATGCGCCCTTGCATGTCGCCGTGCGCAACAACCAGAATATTTCCATCGAAAAACTGGTGCAGGTGGGCGCTGACCCCGTTGCCCAGGGCCAGCACGGCATGATCCCCGCGCAACTTGCGCTCCTTTCCGGCAACGACTGGGGTGCAGGCATCCTGCTCGACGCCATGAAGAAAAACGGCACCAGCCCCGATGTCCACCGCGACAAGAACGGCTGGGCGCTGATGCATTACGCCGCGACGCGCGGCGGGCACGAACACCTGCGCAAGCTGGTGGAAATGGCGGGCGACGTGAATATCGCCTCCCATTCCGGCGATACGCCGCTGCATATCGCCGCGCGCACGGGGCAGCTGGACGGCGCATCCTACCTTGTTTCCATGGGCGCGAAGGTCGATGCCGCGAATGCCGCTGGTGAAACGCCTTTCGACATCGCCGTGAAAATGCAGCGCCGCGAAATCGCGATGATGCTGGCGGGCGAACTGCAAAAAATCGCCGCAAACCAAAACCAACCGCAGCAAAAAGACGACGGCCCCCCGGAAGAGCCGAAAGCGCCGCGCATCAAGCCGCCCGCACCATGAGAATTACCGCACTTATTTTTGCGCTATTGCTGCCCGCAACCGCCTTCGCCGCCGAGTCGTCGAAGCCGCCGATGGTGCAGAATGCCGTCACGCCGCAAAACGGCTATGTCTTCCAGCAAAACACCGGGCCGGAAGGCGGCGGACGCTGGACCCGCACCGCGCCGCATCCGGCAGCCCTGCAGAATTACGCCGGAAGCGCTGGCCAGGGCTATGCAGACCCCGCGCAGGTCACACAGGCGCCGCCCGCCGATATCAACGCCGACGCGCCCGAGGTTTCCGAACCTGTCGCGGCCGCGCCTGCCACGCCAGCACCAGCCCCTGCTCCCGCACCTGTTTATCGCGACCCGAACCCTCCGGTTCAATCGACCGGCGGCGGCAGCTGGAGCCTGCCGCAGGCGGAACTTGACGCCATGGCTGGCCGTCCCGTTCAAAATGCCCCCGCGCAGGCGCAGCAGCAACTGCCGCCGCAAAACGGCATGCAGATGCAAAGCTTCACCGTCACCTCGGTCGAAAAATGCCTGTCGCAGCTGCCGCCCGCCGAAGCCGCCGAAATCCGCGCGCGCTACGTGAAGCCCTACGAAGAATGCAACAACCGCGTGATGTCGAATACCCGCGCGCAGAAAACCATCGAGGCCGGAAAACAGCAAGAAGCGCTGACCCCCGAAACGCCCCGCAACTATATCCGCGTCGCCGTGCCGCAGGGCGGTGCGACCACCGCGCCTTCGGACACTAATACCTCAGACAAAAGGGAATCTTCGGGGAAAAGCTATATCGATATCAGCGGCAGCGCCAAACCTGCCCTCAATCCCTGATTTTTTCTTAACGCCGGCCTTTAATAATTCGCCATCGTTTCCATGTTAAAATACAGTAGTATGGCTTTTATGGGGCCATGCTTTTAAGGGGTTATCATCATGTCCAGGTCTGCACTTTCCGCCGTATCCGTTTTCGCGCTCTGCCTTTTTCTGGCGCTGCCCGCCTTCGCGCAGTCCAGCAGTTTCCCGCAGGATCCCGCGGGGCCGGTCAACGCGGTGGCGCCGGGCGAAGTGATCCGCACCAATATTCCGGCACCGGCGCCCGCACCTGTTGTACCCGTTGATGCAGGCGCGACGCCTGTGCCGCCGGCCGTGCAACCAACCTCCGCACCCGCCGCGCCCTATGCCGGTTATAGCGGCGGCGCGCCCGCGCCCGTCGCAACGCCCGCTGTACAACCCATTGCGCCCGCCGGTGCGCCCGCGAACCCCGCGGTCGCTCAACAGCCGCCCGCCCTTCCCGCCGGTGCGCCGCCTGTGGCGGCAGCCGCGCCCGTGGACCCTGCTGCAACGGCGGTGCCCTCGGCGCCGCCCGTGGCCGACCCCTGTGCCGCCTTCATGGCCAGCAACGCGTCTTACGTGATGTGCCAGGACCGCATCAAGAAATACCAGCGCATCCGCGACCAGAAAGCCGCGCGCAACAAATCCTTCGAACCGCCGCCGCCCCCGGCGCCCGCAAAAGCGGCTGAAACGAAACCTGCCGATACCGGCAAGACGCCCGTCGGCGCGCCGCCCGCAGGCGCTGGCCTGAACGCCGGCACGCCCGCAACACCCCCTGCCGAAGGCACGAAGGTCGAGGCGACGACGTCTGAAAAGAAGTGAGCGGAATTAACGCTTCAGTTTTATCGCATGCATGATGCGCATGTCGTGGTGCGCGCCTTCGGTGAACTGCTTGATATCGTGTTCTTCGAAGGCATGGCGGATAAGGTCGGCCATTTTGGGGTCTTTGCGCATCTGCGCGATATCGAAGGCCGTCAGCGACATATGCGTTTGTTTAGCGGCGTCGGCGCCTTCCTTCAGTAAAAATTCGGCCATGTCGTAACTGCCGGTGCGCACCGCCAGGACGAGCGGCGTCATGCCGGAGCCGTCCTGCGCGTTGATATCCGCGCCTTTTTCAAGCAGCAGGCGGGCGGCGCCGACCGCGTTTTTCTCGGCCGCGTCCATCAGGGGCGTTACGTCTTTCTCGCTGCGTGCGGAAATATCGGCGCCTTTGTCGAGCAGCGCGGCGGTGACGGATTCAAAGGCGACGGCGAGGTGCAAGACCGTCGCGCCGCGTTTATCCTTCGCCGCAAGGTTGAAATCGCGCGATAAAAAGACGAGCGCCGCTTTCTCGTGCCCGTTTTTCAGCGCGAGCATCAGGGGCGTGTCGCCGTTTTCGTCATAACCGTTTGCCTCCGCCCCGCGGGACAGCAAAAATTCGACCATTTCCGCCTGCCCCTGCTGGGCGGCCAGCGCGAGCGCGGTTTTTTCATCCTTGTCCGACACATGGATGCGCGCGCCCTTGCCCAAAAATTCCTGCACGCCCGCAAGGTCGCCCTTTTTCGCGGCGATGAGGAAATTGGAGTTCAGGAGCTGGTCGTAGAGGTCAGACATGATTCCAAATCATTGAATTTTTTCCGGCGATTCTTTTACAAGCACGCGCAATTACCAAAAAGCGAAACGCTTCAAAGAGATCACAAACTTTCTTTTTCCGGTAGAGACCTATACTAAAGATACTTATGTAAATGTCAAATTTCTTGTAAGCCACTGTAATTACGCCTTTTTTTGACCCTTATCCTCCGAGTCGCCAAAAGTGATGGCGTTTCAGAGCGTTTCACCTATGGGGTATACCCCACTGAAAAGCGCCAAAAACGCGCATGTTTCGGATGCGTCATCCCCCTGAATTTTTTCGCCGATTTGGCTTATGCGTTTCAGGGCGTTTCAGAGCGTTTCAAATTGTTTCATTTTTTCGGGGATCAAAACATGCCAAGCTAAAAACATGCTCCCGAAATTGTGAGCGGCGCCAAGCAGGCAAAACCCCGAACAGAGAAACAAAAATGAAGATGGAAACGAAGGCGAAAAGCCCTCGCTACAATATCGACGCGCTTGCGGTGATCCGCGCGCTGGAAAACCATATCAGCGGCAAGAAGCCGCTGGAGACGTCGCAGGTGCAGGCGGCGCTGGCGCTGCTCAAGAAACGCCTGCCCGACCCCGCGCCCGCTTCGCGCCCGAAAACCAAGAAGAAGCGCGACGACGATGTGTCGCTGGACGATTTGAAATAAATGGCAAAAGAAACCGCAGAGGAAACCGCCATCCGCGCCCGGCTGGCGGCGGATTTTGCGCATTACGCCGAAAAATGCCTGAAGATACGCACGAAGAAAGGCGCGATTGCGCCGCTGACGCTCAATACGGCGCAGCTGTACCTGCACGAACGCCTTGAAAAACAATTACAGGAGAAGGGCCGTGTACGCGCGATTATCCTGAAAAGGCGGCAGCAGGGCTGTTCGACCTATGTCGCGGCGCGGTTTTACTGGAAGGTGACCAAAGGAAAGGGTTTACGCGCCTTTATCCTGACGCATCTGGAGGAAGCATCGCGGAATATCTACCAGATTGCCAAACGTTTCCACGCGCATTGCCCGAAGATCGTGAAACCGCGCAGCACATTGGCGAATGCGCGGGAGCTGTTTTTCGGCGCGCTCGACAGCGGGTGCCAGATCGGCACGGCCAAGTCGAGCGATATCGGCCGCAGCTGGACGATACAGCTGTTCCACGGGTCGGAGGTCGCCTTCTGGGCGAATGCCGAGGAACATGTGACGGGCATTTTACAGGCCGTGCCGGACGAGGAAGGCACGGAAGTTATTCTAGAAAGCACCTCGGCCGGTGCGACGGGCATGTTCTACAAACTGGCGCAGGCGGCGGCTTCGGGGCAGTCGGAGTATGAATTGATATTCATCCCGTGGTTCTGGCAGCAGGAATACCGCAAGAAACTGCCGCATAATTTTGCGCTGACGGATGACGAAGCGGATTACAAGGCGCGTTTCGCGCTTGATGACGAACAGGTTTACTGGCGGCGCATGAAGGCGCAGGAGCTGGGCGGGTATTTCAGTTTCCGCCGCGAATATCCGTCGGACGTTGCGGAGGCCTTCCATGCCGACCGCCCCGGCGCGCTGTGGACACGTACCCAGATTGAACGCGACAGGATTGATTTCGATGCCCGGCCGGAGATGCGCAAGATTGTGATCGCCGTCGACCCCGCCGTGTCGAATAAACGCGGCAGCGACGAAACGGGGATTATCGTGGCGGGGCTGGGCGCCGATATGCACGGCTATGTGCTGGCCGATTTATCGGGCAGGTACACGCCGCTCGGCTGGGCGGAGGCGGTGAAAAGCGCGTATGACAAATTCGAGGCCGATTGCGTGGTGGCCGAGGTGAACCAGGGCGGGGAGATGGTGGAATTCACGCTGCGCAGCGTGGCACCGGAAATATCCTACAAACCGGTGCGCGCCAGCCGCGGCAAGGTAACGCGCGCCGAACCTGTCGCGGCGCTGGGGCTGTCGGCGGTCGAGGGGGGAGACAGTTTTTAACGACCGCAGCGTTGCGTTGCGGAAGGCACAGTAGCATACGGCTTGACGGCGTTTTCGCAGGCAAGACGTTCATGTCGCTGCATTGCTGCAATCGTGGTCAGGCCAAGGCTGGCGGCGCTGAAAGCGAAACTGGCACAGAGCGCGGCCTTGGCAGGCGTGCTCCAGTTAAACGGGTTAAAGCTTACTTTTGCCGATTTCTGTTGCATATGATTACTTCCCGACCCTTATTTGCGCGACGCGCTGTTCGATGCGGCCGCCGGTCGGCGAGGTGTAGACGTGTTCGTATTCGAGCCAGCGGACGTCGACTTCGGTGACGTTTTCGGTGTCGCGGATCCAGCTGCCGAAACGCTCGACGCGGTCTTCGCTATAGGGTTTTTTCGCGGTGACGCGGTTGAACGAGGGTTCGGCGTCTTTCAGGAGCTTTTCGATGCCGTTGGCGACTTCGGCAGGGATGCGCGCGCGTTTGTTGAACTCGCCCATGATTTTGCCGATCTGGCGGTCGAGCGCGACGAGGCGCGCGACGTCATCCTTCGGGCCTTCGAGGATGGCCTGGTTTTTTTCGTGGACCAGCTGGTTGCCGCCGCCGGTGAGGAATGAGAAGAGGCCCATGGGGTTCGCTCCGGTATCTTGAACTAAAACTGGATATACCATAATCGCTGCGCTGCTTATGTCAATGGCCTTCGCAGTTTTTTGGCAAGGGGCTGATTTTGCGCGGTTTATGTATTTTACATACTGTATCAAGGGGGATTTGAGCATGTTCGAAACCAAAATCCGCGACTCGTGCGCGGAACTGAAGTTCGTGGCGGAGACGGGGACGTTTGAAGGTTATGCGGCGCGCTTCGCCGAACCCGACAGCGTCAACGACATGATTCTGCCGGGCGCTTTCGCCGCCTCGCTGCAGGCGCTGGAAAAAAACGGGCGCAGCGTGCCGATGCTGTGGCAGCACGACGCGAAGGAGCCTATCGGCGCGTGGCGCGTGATGCGCGAGGACCGCCACGGCCTTTACGTGCAGGGCGAATTGTTCCTGGAGGACATCGCCCGCGCGCGGGAGGCCTACCGCCTGCTGAAGGAAAAAGTGGTGACGGGGCTTTCCATCGGCTACCGCGCGATTTCGTCGAAGCGGGATGAAAAGACCGGGCTGCGCCAGTTGGCCTCCATAGAACTTATCGAGATTTCGCTGGTGACTTTTCCGGCGATGGCACACGCGCGCGTCAGCCGCGTGAAGGCCAGTGGCGGTGACATTGCCGCGCTGAAAGAGCTGACGGCACTTATCAAAAACCTGACATGAAAGGAATAAACGCATGACAGACGATATCCGCACGGCCGTCTACGACCTCGGCCGCGCCTTCGAGCAGTTCAAGGAGGCGAACGACCAGCGTATCCGCGAGATGGAGAAAAAGGGCAGCGCCGACCCGCTGACCGAAATGAAGGTCAACCGCCTGAACGCCGAAATTTCCCGCGCCATCGACGCGGCCGACACGGCGAAAAAACGCGTCGACCTGCTGGAAACGGCGCTGTCGCGCGCGCCGACATCAAAAGGCGACGACTGGCAGGAGGCCGAGGTTTTCCAGCTGGAGCGCAAGCACATCATGGCGTCCGGCTTTTCCATCGACGCCTACCGCCAGTATAAAAACGCCTTCCATTCCTATATCCGCAAGAACAACGCGGGCTCGGGCGTGGAGGAAATCAAGGCGCTGTCGGCGGGTTCAGACCCCGATGGCGGCTATGCGGTGACGCCCGATATGTCCGGCCGCGTCGCGGCGCTGGTGAAGGAAACATCACCTATGAGAAAAGTGGCCAACGTCATCACCATCGGCACCGACGCGCTCGAGGGCATCAACGACCTGAACGAAGCGACATCGGGCTGGGTGGGCGAAACCGAAACGCGTTCGGAAACGACCGCGCCCAAGATCGGCGAATACCGTATCCCCGTGCACGAACAGTATGCCGAACCGCGCGCAACGCAAAAGCTGCTGGACGACGCGCTGTTCAATGTCGAGGAATGGCTGGCGGGTAAAATCGCCGAGCGCCTCTCCCGCATGGAGAACGACGCCTTTGTGAACGGCAACGGCGTGCGCAAGCCGCGCGGTTTCCTGACCTATGCGGCGGGCACGCCTTCGGCCAGCACTTTCAACGTCATCGAACAGGTGCTGTCGGGCGGTGCGGGGGCTTTTGCGTCCTCGCATCCGGGCGATGCGCTGATTTCGCTGGTCTATGCGCTGAAATCGGCCTACCGCGAGAACGCCTGCTTCATGATGAAGCGCGCGACGCTGGCGGAGGTGCGCAAGCTGAAGGACGGCGACAACAACTACCTCTGGCAGCCCGACTTCCAGATGAAACAGGGCGGCACGCTGCTGGGCTTCGACGTGGTGGAGGCGGAGGATATGCCGGCCATCACCGCGAATTCGCTGTCCATCGCCTTTGGCGATTTCAACAAGGGCTACCAGATCGTCGACAGGCAGGGCATCCGTATCCTGCGCGACAGTTTCACCGCGAAGCCCTACGTGAAATTCTATACGACCAAGCGCACCGGCGGCGACGTGGTGAATTTCGAGGCGATCAAGCTGATGAAATTCGCGGCCACCTAACGAAAGGAAACACCATGCACGACATCATCAACAACCTCTCCATTATCCAAAGCGTGGCGCCTCAGGTTATCCAAGGCTCCGCGCTCGATACCGGCGATATCGACATGCAGGGCTTCGAGACGCTCTGCATCGCGGTCATGGTCGGGAACATCGTCGATACGCTCGACGCCGATAACCGCATCGACGTGAAGATCGAACACGGCGACGCGACGGATGCCTATGCCGCCTGCACCGACGACGACGTGCTGGGGGCAACGGGGCTTGCCGCCGGCGTCTTCGTGTCGGTCGATACGGGGGCGAAGGAAAGCAAGCGCCACGCCATCGGTTACAAGGGCGGCAAACGCTACGTGAAGGTGACGGCGACCCCCGTTTCCATGTCCACGGGCGGCCCCATCGCCATCCTTGCGCTGAAGGGCAACGCCGCACAGGCGCCCGTTGCGAATACCTGACACCACTGCACACACAACTAAGGGGGTGGGAAGGCGACTTTCCATCTCCTCTTTTTCAAGGGGTATTCACATGCGCCTCCAGGAACTGGAACCGCCTACGGAAGAGCCGCTGAGCCTGTCCGAGGCAAAACTGCACCTGCGCATCACGCATGACGCGGATGACGATGCGCTGCAGGCACTGATAAAAGCCGCGCGCGAGATGTGCGAGGGCTGGACGGGGCTCAGCCTTGTCACGCGCACCTATGCCTTCACGGCCGACGGCTGGGACGGCCATCCGCTGGAACTGCCCATGCCGCCGCTGCAAAGTGTCGACGAAATCGCCGTTTATAACGCGAACGGGGAAGAAAATATTTTCGACGAGGATTCATACTACGCCGAAACTGCGGGCCGCCCGGGGCGCGTGATTTTGAAGGAAGCGGCCACGCCGCCGCAGCCCGGCCTTGCTATCGGCGGGATCGAATTCCGCTACACGGCGGGTTTCGGCGCGGCCGCCACGGTGCCATCGTCGCTGAAACAGGGCATGCTGCGCCTTGTCGCCCATCTTTACATGAACCGCGGCGACGCGATTGAAACGGCTGTGCGCAATTCGGGCGCGGCCGTCCTCTTCCAGCCTTATCGCATCATGAGGCTGTCATGACGACGGGGGAACTGACACGCAAAGTCGCGCTGCAAACGGCGCAGCGCCTGCCCGACGGCGGCGGCGGGTTTGAAACGACATGGCAGGACGTGACGGAACTTTACGCCCGCATCGACCGCGCCGAGACGGAGGAAATTCCGGAACGCGGCGGGCGCGTGACGCGGAGGCGCTGCCGCCTGACGGTGCTGCATCGCGCCGACATTGCGCCAGGCCAGCGTCTTCTGGAAGGCCTGACCGCCTATAACATCCTGTCTTTGCGCGACATTGACGGCAGGCGGGTCTATCTGGAAATTATCGCGGAGGTGGAAGGCGGCTAAGGGGTCGCGGCGAAAGCCAAGTTTTGCTATGGTACCATCACAATGCTGTACCCTATTTTCCTTTTTCTGATCTGGGCGATTGCGCTGTTCCATGTCTGGGAACACCGGCGCTTTATCGAGGAATTGCGCAAATTACAGCGTGTGCTGGCCGGTTTCTCGCCCGCGCGGGAAGAGCTGCAGGAAAAGCTGAAGGGCCGCGACTGGCGCATCGTAGCGCTGCAGGGCACCAGGCTGGGCCTGCGCCGCGCCTTCGTGGTCAAGGACGGTTTCAGCGCGGCGCGCTATGCCGCACCCGTCGCCTTTATCGTCCTGAGCCTGCTGGTGCTGGAAACCTGGATCATGGCGGGGATTTATTTCGCGCTGGTGTTTACCAAATGGTTCCTGACGAAAACGGTGCTGGACGTATCGCCCGCGAACGCACGCTATGACGTGACACTGTTCGGCATTACGCTGTTTGGCGAAGAACTGCCCGAAGAAGCGCCGGAGCGCACGCTGATCGGCTTTAAAAAGAGGAAAGATTAAAGTTTAAGGCTGGCGCGGCGCGTTTTGCTGCGGGACGGCATCGCCTTTTGGCGCGTCTTCTTTGGGTGTGTCCATCTTTGCGGGCACTTCGCTCAGCGCGCCGGGCGGCGGGCCCTTGGGCTTGTCCGATACCGCGCCTTTCTTGTGCTTTTCGTCCACTTCGGCGGGCAGCTTGTCGAGCGGCGGCAGCGGGTCGGTGATTTTTTGCTCGGCGCGTTCTTTTTCGAGCACGGCCCAAAGTTCTTTAAGGCGGATTTCCTCGGGCGTGAGGGTGAAGGTTTCAGGCATT
Source organism: uncultured Micavibrio sp. (assembly GCA_964575605.1). Lineage (GTDB taxonomy): Bacteria > Pseudomonadota > Alphaproteobacteria > Micavibrionales > UBA2020 > JAPWJZ01. The sequence continues at coordinate 168,612 of CAZNRN010000001.1, forward strand.
TCGGGCTTCCAGTTGACGGCGTCGCGGTCGCCCGTCACCTGTTCGTCGTTGGTGATGAGTTTTTTCACGACGATCTGCTCGGCCAGCTTGCCGGAAACGCCCGATATCTTCTTGTCGTGGCCGTAGAGCGAGGCGATCTTGAACCATTTATAGGCGGCGGCCAGGTCGGGCTTGTAATCGAAGCGCAGCCCCTTGCTGCCGTTGATCAGCTGGATGGCGTAGATAAAAGCGCCCGTCTGGTTGCCAAGGCGTGCCGCGCGTTCGAACCAGCCGCGCGCGACCGGGATATTGGTTTCGGTGCCTTTGCCCGTCAGGTAAAGGGTGGCCAGCGCCACCATGCCGTCGGTGTTATGCGCCTGCGCCGCCTTGCGGTAGAGGCCGAAGGCTTCGACGGAGTCCTCGGCCACGCCATGGCCGTCGAGATACATGTTGCCGAGCAGGACGGCCGCGCGCGCGTCGCCGGCTTCGGCCAGCGGGCGCAGGTTCATGATCGCGTTCATCCATTCGCCCTTGTCGTAGGCCTGCTTGCCTTCGAGGAAGCCGGCGAAGGCCTGGGTGGATAACAGCGCCGCGACGGCGACGCCCGCTAACGAAAGCTTGAAACGACTGGAAAACATCAAGGAACCCCCGGAAAAATCCGCCCCCTTAAAATAGGGCTTTTCCGGCCGATTTTCAAACCCTTTGAAAGGAAAGAGTTTTTCATGACAACGGAAAGCATCTGGCCGGTGCAGAAGGCCGTCTATGCCCTGCTTGCCGCCCATACCCCCCTGACCGCGCTGCTGCCCGCGGGGGCGGACGGGGTACACGACCACCTGCCCGAGGACGCGGCCTACCCCCGCGTCGTCTTCGGGGAAATGGCCGCGCGCGCCTTCGGCACGCAAGGCCTTGATGGCTGCGATATCGCCTTCACGGTTTTAAGCCAGAGCCGCGCCGAGGGCATGAAGCAGGTCAAGGCCGTGATGGCCGAAATAGCCGCAGCCCTGCACGAACAGGATTTCGCGCTTGAAGGGCATCATTTAGTGCTCTGCCGCCTGGAAGATTCCATCGCGCGGCTGGAGGCAGACGGCGTGACGCGCACGGGCGCGCAGCGCTTTCGCATCGTGACAGAGCCTGCGACTTGATACCTCCCCCTCGGGGGAGGGAGGGGCCCATGCATAGCATGGGAGGGTGAGGGGAACTTCGGTGGGCAAGCACCGCTGGTAGCGCCCCTCGCCTCCCCCACGCTTCGCGCGGGTCCCCCCTCCTCTCCCACTGGGAGAGGGGGATATTTGCAAGATTTTTTTATAAGGAGAACACCATGACCGGCCAGAAAGGGCGCGACCTGTTGCTGAAGATCGGCGACGGCGGGGCGCCTGAAGTTTTCAGCGCCATCGGTGCCGCGCGCGCGACGATGATGGAAATCAACAACCAGCCTGTGGAGGCGACCGCCATGAATGCCGCGGGAGTGCGCGAATATTCGGGGGAAGCGGGCATGCAGTCGATGCTGCTGCGGCTGGACGGGCTGTTTAAAGATGCCGCCGCGGAAGAGAGGCTGCGCGGCGCGGCCTTTGCGCGCACGGCGCATAACTATGAACTGCAGTTCCCGAACGGCGACAAATATGCGGCGCGCTTTATCGTGCAGGAATACCGGCGCGGCGGCACATTCGACGGGCTGGAGGTATTTTCGGCGGTGCTGCTGCGCACGGGCGCGGGCACATTTACGGCGGGGTGAGAAACATGGGTTACATTTTATTGCCGCATCCGGAAGGCGACAGGCGTATCGACATCACGCTGGCGCTGGTCGGGAGGCTGGAGGAAAAAGAAAACATCCTACAGGCCGCCGAACGGCTGGTGGAGAAGCAGATGAAAACGGCGGAGGCCGTGGCGCTGTTGAAGGCCGCCTATGGCGAAGGTGCTCCGACGGAGGATTTTATTTTGGCGCATGCGCCAATGGCGCAGCTGGCGACGCTGCTGGCCGCGATTATCGCGCCATTGAATACGCTGGGGGCGACGAACGCGGGAAAGCCGGCGGGGGGCGCGGGCTAGACCTTCGTCCCCTCAGGCAGTTCTTTCTGGGCGTGCTGCGCTGGGAGCCGCAGGCCTTGCGTCAGGCGACGCTGGATGAGCTGCAGGACGCCTGGCAGGGTTATGCGCTGCACCGCGGCATCGATACCGCGCCGCCGCTGACAAGGGCATTCATGGACATGATGGTCAATACATTCGGGGGATAGGCAATGAACAACAGCGATATCGTGACACAGGAACTGGCGAAACTGCTGCGGCAGGAAATGGCGGCGGGCATCGCGCAGGCCTTTGCGGGACTGGGCGCTGCGCGAGGCGGACAGGGGCTGAACGTCGTCATCAACAACAACGCGGGCGTGGCCGTGGCCGCGCGGGAGGGCAGCGACGCCTTCGACCGCAAGACGCTGGAGATTACCATCGACCAGATGGTGGCTAATGCGCTGACGCGCGGGCAGGAAACGACGGGCATCCTGCGCACGATCTTCAACCTTGTGCCCACCCTGACGGGGAGGTAAGCCATGGCAGCCTGGCCTGAAACACTGCCCCAGTCGCCACTGGTGGAGGGGTTCCGCGAGACGCCCGCCGACAACAGCCTGCGCACCGCCATGGAAACGGGGCCCGCAAAACTGCGCCGCCGCGCGACATCGGGGGCGGCGGGGCTGACCGCCGGGTTTTTGCTGGATGCGGCGCAGCTGGCGGCGCTGGATATCTTTTATGCCGACACGCTGCAGGGCGGCACGCTGCCCTTTGATTTCACGCATCCCATATCGGGGGAAACCATTTCATGCCGTTTCCGCCAGCCTCCTTCGCGCGCGGCGCTGAACGGCGGGTATTTCCGCAGTGTGCTGGAGCTGGAGGTGGTGCCATGAGGAATTTATCGGCCGACGCGCTGCGGGCGCTGCACGCGCCGCAGACGGGCGAGGCCTTTGTCGTGCTGCTGACGCTCTCGCACGCAAGCCTCGACACCCCTTTGCGCGTGGCGGGCAGCGATACGGTTGTCTTCAGCCGCGGCGACGAATTCACGCCCTACCCCTTCGCCCTGACGCTGCCCGACGATGCGGCGCGGCAGTCGCCGGAGGCGCGGCTTGTCATCGACAACGTCGACCGGCAGATCATGGCGGCACTGCGGGGACTTTCCTCCGCGCCTGCCGTTACAATAGAAATAGTGCGCGCCGCGGCGCCCGACGTGGTGGAAGCGCGCTTTGACGCCTTTCGACTCGGGCAGGTTTCCTATGATTCCCGCCTGATCGAGGGGATTCTCTCGCTCGAGGACTTCACGGCCGAGCCTTTTCCGGCCGGATCTTTCTCTCCGGGGCATTTTCCAGGCCTTTTTTAGCACCTGTAAAATCAATAACTTAAACACCCGTTTAAAATTTATTTGCTTTTCTTATGGTAAAATTAAGGTGGTTGGGATAGAGTATTAAAAATCAGTTAAGACTCAAGGGCACTCTTAGCGGTATAAATACAGTCCCCAAACGGCAGGCGTGAGGTTTATATGAGCGTGAAATCACAATTCGGAAGCGTTGGCTACAACGGCAATAACTTCCTCCTCGACTCCTTCTCGGTCATCGGTGCGGATACCCGCAACGGCTTCGACCTTGAAACTGCTACGCGCATTGCAGCCATGCATAACTATGTCGGCGCTCATCCCGATAAGGTCGACGCGGCAAAATTCGGCGCCTACGTCCAGAAGCTGGACATGGGCGGCAGCACTGGCGCCCAGCCCATCGTGACCGTCGCACGCAGCAAGCCCGGCAACGGCATGTAAGCTGATTTAAAGTTTCTTCCCGAAAAACCCGCCCGTCACAAGGCGGGTTTTTTCTTGGGTCGAATTGCAGTGAAGCCCCCGCCTTGTACTTTTGATGGCCGCGAAGCGGCCGGGCGGGTTTTTTCTTGCCGGCGAATAGCCGGTACATAAAATTTTCAATTTTTTAGAGGATAACACACATGCCCGTCCCGTTATGGGCGGGGCGCTATATCGGCTTGCCGTTCAGTGAACACGGGCGCGACCGCTCCGGGCTTGATTGCTGGGGGCTGGCGCGTCTTGTCATGGCCGAACAGCTGGGCCGCGCCCTGCCGTCTTTTGTTTACGAATATGCCTCGACATCTGAATCGGAAAGTATCGCGGCGCTGATCGCGCGCGAATGCGTACTCTGGGACAGCGTGGCCGCAGGCGATGAACGCATGGGCGATGTGGTGGTGCTGCGCCTCCTTGGCCATCCGATGCATGTCGGCATCGTGCTGGGAGACAGGCAGATGCTGCATATCGAGCAAGGCATCGACAGCGCGATCGAAAGCTACGCAGGCGCAAGGTGGGCACACAGGGTTTTCGGGTTTTTCAGGTACAGGGAAGCGGTGGAACATGAATGTTAATGTCGAAGTGGCGGAAAGCCCCTTTTCCCGCGCGCGCCGCGCTTGCGCGCTGGAGGCCGGCGAGACGGTCGAGGATATGGTGCTGAAGGCGCAGCCGGATGCTTTTCTGCGCCGCCATGCGCAGGTGTTTTTAAACGGCCATTACATCGCGCGCGACAACTGGGCGCGGGTGAAGCCGAAGCCGGGGGCGGCGCTCTACATCCACCTTGTTCCCATGGGCGGCGGCGGGGGCGGCAAAGACCCGCTGCGCATGATTTTGGCGATTGCGCTGACCGCCGCCGTGCCGGTGGCGGCGGGCGGGCTGAACGCGGCGCTGGGGCTGACGGGCACGATACTGGGGCGCGTGGTGACAGGCGGATTGGGGATTTTAGGGCGCCTCGCGCTCAACGCCATCGCGCCCCCGGCAGCACCCCGCTTTTCGGGCGGCGGGCGGGATAGTCCTACCTTGTTTATCCAGGGTGCGCGGAACGAGGCGCGCCCCTTTGGCCGTGTGCCGCGTGTGCTGGGCAGGCACCGTTTCGTGCCGCCCATGGGCGCGCTGCCCTATACCGAAACCGCGGGGGCGGAACAGTACCTGCGCCTGCTCTTCGTCTGGGGCTATGGGCCCCTGAACATTTCCGATTTGAAAATCGGCGAAACGCCGCTGTCGAAGTTCGAGGGCGTTGAAATCGAAACGCGGCAAGGATATGCGGATGACGATCCGCTGACGCTTTACAGCAATAGCGTGTTACAGAACGACCTTGGCGCGGAATTGACGCAGGAGGATGGTTTCGTCCTGCGCACGACAGAGGCCGATGCCGACGAAATTTCCGTCGATATCACCCTGCCGCGCGGACTGGTGAAATTTGCGGGCGCATCGAAACTGGCCGCCAAGGTGCAGGTGGAAATACAATACGCCCCCGCAGGCACCGAGGACTGGAGCGCGGGTGCCGGCGAATACAAGGTGTTTGAAGAGCGCGTCATCACCCTTCCCGCGCCGCCCGCTGTGCGTAAAAAGCAGGGCGTTACCGAGGCCGCGCTGCGCACCGACCAGGTCGCCATCGACAACGCCTCGGGCAAGATCAGGGTTGTGAAGGGTCTGGAATACAAGGCGGGCGAAGACGCGCCTGCCCTGCCGCCCCTGCCCGAAGGTTCGTTGTTGCTGGCGCTGGTCGACCGCGCCACGGGTACGATTACCGATAAACGCGAAAATTATTACACAGGAACCAGTTTCGAAACGGACAGCGATTTCCTTGTCACGGCACATGAGGAAGAAAACAAGATCCTTGTCGCCGCGGGTGGCTTGCGCTTCGGCGGGATTGAAATCTCGGCGAAACAGACATCAGCGCTGCGTAAAACGGTTACCTTCAAGGTTGATAAAGGCCACTACGACGTGCGCTTGCGCCGCGTGACGGATGACGCCGAAGAAGACAATACGTCCCTGTTTGACGCGACGGTATGGACGGCGCTGCGCACCATCCGCTACGCCTATCCGGTGAATATGCAGGGGCTGGCGATGACGGCCCTTCGTATCAAGGCGACGGGGCAGCTGAACGGCGTCATCGATCGTTTCAACGGCGTGGTGGAAAGCATCCTGCCCGACTGGGACGGCGATGAATGGCGCGACCAGCCCACATCCAACCCTGCGTCGCTGTTCCGGCATGTCTTGCAGGGCAGCGCCAATGCCCGCCCGCTGGCCGATAGCCGTATCGATCTGGAAAAGCTGCAGCAATGGCACGGGCGCTGTACCGATGCCGCGCGCGAATACAACGGCGTGATTGATTACGACGTATCGGTGCGGGAAGTGCTGCACGAGGTTGCAGCGGCAGGACGCGCGAGCCCCGGCATTGTGGATGGCAAATGGACGGTAGTGGGGGACAGGGCGCAGGCCGTGCCCGTCCAGCATTTCACGCCGCGCAACACGTTTAATTTCGAGGGCAGGAAAGCCTTCGCCCCGCTGCCGCAGGCGCTGCGGGTGAGGTTTATCAACCGTGACAAGGGCTGGGTGCAGGACGAACGTATCGTCTATGACGACGGTTATGACGCCGTAAATACGACCGATTACGAAACCCTGTCGCTGCCCGGCGTCACCTCGCCCGAACAGGCCTGGAAGGACGGGCGGTACCATATCGCGACCGCGCGCCTGCGGCCGGAGACGTATAGTTTTTCCTGCGATTTGGAACATATCGTCTGCACGCGCGGCGACCTGATACGGTTTTCGCATGATGTGCCGATGTTCGGGCTTTGCAGCGCGCGTATCAAAAGCGCGACGACAACAACGGCGGTTCTGGATGAGGAAATCTATATGCAGGCGGGCAAAAGCTATGCCCTGCGTGTACGCCGTGCCGATGGTGCCTCGGCGGTGATTGCGCTGCAGACCGTCGAGGGGAAATCGAAAACCGTTACCTTTGCAGCCGCAGAGGATAACGCGCCCGAAGCCGGCGACCTTGCGCTGTTCGGCGAGGCGGGGATGGAAAGCGTCGAGCTGCTGGTGAAATCGGTCACGCCGCAGGGCAATTTGCAGGCGCGCCTGACCTGCGTCGACGCAGCCCCTGCGGTGCATGTGGCGGATACGGGAACTATCCCCGCCTTTTCGAGCCAGATGACCGTGCCGCCCGAATTGCAGCGCCCGCCCGTGCCGGTGCTGGCGGATATCCAGTCGGGACAAGAAGCGCTGATCAGGAACACCGACGGGTCGCTGACCACGCGCATCATCATCGCGCTGGCCCCGCCCGCCTTTATCCAGCCGCTGTCGATTGCAGCGCGCGTCCGGGCGCAGGATGAAACGCAGTTCCGCCCTGCCGATATTTTAACCGAGGGCAACAACCGCATCAGCATCGCGGATGTGGAGGAAGGCGAAACCTATGATATCGAGCTGCGCCACGCGTCACCCGCGGGCGTTTTCTCGCTGCCGCTGGTGGTGACGGGGCACCGTGTCGAGGGCGCTTCGGCCGTGCCTGCGGACGTCGAAAACCTGTCGGTCAGCGTTCTGGGCGATACGGCGCATCTGGCCTGGGCGCGCAATACCGACCTTGATCTGTCGCATTACACGCTGCGCTATTCGCCGCTGGCCGAGAACGTGACGTGGAGCAGCGCGGTCGATATCGTGGCACGCATCGCGCCGCAGGCGACGTCGCTGTCGCTGCCCGCCGCCCCCGGCACTTATTTGCTGAAGGCGGTTGATATCGGCGGACGGCAGTCGGCTGCGCCAGCAATGGCCGTTACGGCGATTACGGAAGCGCCGGGGCAGAACGCGGTGATGGAAGTCACCGAAAGCCCCGTTTTTGCGGGCGTGAAGACCAATGTCGCGCGGCGTGACAGCGCCCTGCAATTGTGCGGCCGCGACAGCATCGACGACTGGGCGGACTTCGACGTCATCCCCAACTGCGATATCGGGCTGGAGGGATTGTCGGACGAAGGCCTTTACGAATTCGCCGCCGTCGCCGACCTTGGCGCGGTTTATACCTCGCGCCTGACCGCCTTGCTGGAGGTGGACGGCGCGGATTTGAACGAGAGCCTCGACAGCTGGGATAATTTGGACAATGTCGAGTTTTTCGACCAGGACACCGCGCCCTCGCCCTGGACTTTGCAATTGCAACTGCGCAGCACGCAGGACGACCCCGAAGATGACCCGGCATGGTCGGGCTGGACGGATTTTATCATCGGCGATTACACCGCCCGCGCCTTCCAGTTCAGGCTGAAGATGGCGGCGCATTCGGCCAATATCTCGCCCTCGATTTCGGCGCTTTCCGTCACCATAGATATGCCCGACAGGGTGGTGAGCGCAAACAACCAGCTGTCAATGGCAAGCGGAAACGCAATCACTTTTGCCCGCGCCTTCCGCGCCGTGCCCGCCATCACGGTGACGCCGCATGATATGGCGACAGGCGATTACTACACCCTCACCACGCCCGCGGCCGACGGCTTCGGCCTGCGGTTTTTCGACAGTGCAGGCACCGGCGTGGCGCGGCATTTCGACTATATCGCCCGCGGTTACGGCGAAGAAATCTAGCAAGGTACACCTCCCCCTCGGGGGAGGGAGGGGCCCGCGCGCAAGCGTGGGGAAGGTGAGGGGACTTCGGGCGGCAAACACCGCTGATAGCGCCCCTCACCTTCCCCATGCTGGCGCATGGGTCCCCCTCCTCTCCCGCCGGGAGAGGATAGAAACGCAAAAGGAGAACGAAAATGACACAGGCGAGCCCCACCATCGGCGCGAATAAATCCGGCCTGACCTACAGGCAGGAAGACAACGACGGCAAGAAAGCCTTGCTGAACCACCACAAGGGATCATCCGCCCCGTCATATGCGGAGGCCGGCACGCTCTGGCTGGACGATGCGGCCACGCCCTGGCTGCTGAAGGCGCATGACGGCACGGACTGGATCACGCTGGGCGCGGTGAATGCGGCGGATAATACTTTCAGCCCCTTTAACGGCGGGGCGGCGCTGCGGGTGCTGAACCATGCCACCGACACGGGGTCGGCCAATGCCTATGCCGTGGCGCCCTCCCCCGCGATTGCGGCCTATGCGGCGGGGCAGGTGGTGACATTGAAACCCGCCAACGCCAATACTGGCGCATCGACCGTCAACGTCAACAGCCTGGGCACGAAAAACATCAAGCTGCTGGACGGGTCGAACCCCGGCGCGGGGGCGCTTGCCGTCACGGGTGTTTATATCCTGATGTATGACGGCACGAATTTTATCCTGCTGAACGGCGCGGCGGGCGCATCGCAGCTGCTGTCACAGGGCAGCGATATTGCATCGGCCGCCACGACCGATATCGGTGCGGCCGACAGCGATTATGTGCGCGTGACGGGCACGACGACGATCACCAGCCTCGGCAGCTCGACCGCGCGCAGCCATATCTGGGTGAAGTTCACGGGCGCGCTGACGCTGACGCATAACGCATCATCCCTCATCCTGCCCGCCAGCGCGAACATTACCACCGCGGCGGGCGATGTGGCGGAATTCGCGCGGATTGGCGGCAGCAACTGGCAATGCCTGTCGTATATCCCCGCCTCCGGCAAGCCCGTGTCGGCGATTGCGCGGGCGGATTTGCCCGCGGGCGCGCTGCTGCAGGTGCAAAGCGCCACCTATACCTCGAACGCAGACCTGTCGACCACCATCCCCAACGACGACACCGTGCCGCAGAGTAGCGAGGGCACCGAAATTTTGACCGTGTCGATCACGCCGACATCGGCCAGTAGCCTTATCGAGATTGAATTTGTCGGCGCGGGGTCGGGTGCGGCATCGGGCTGCATTATCGCAGCGCTGTTCAAGGATAGTGGTGCCAATGCGCTGCAGGTGTCAACGACGGTGGCGGGCTCGGCCACGCTGCCGTCCAGCCTTGCGCTTCTTTATCACGAGAGCGCGGGCAGCACATCCGCGCGCACCTATAAAATCCGCGTCGGCATGAGCAGCGGCACCTGCCGCCTGAATGGCACGACATCGGCCAGGCTTTACGGCGGCGCGGCGGCGGCGATGCTCGTCGTGCGCGAGATAAGGGGGTGACGCATGACGGTGTTTTCGGAGGCGCCTGCGTTCTGGAGCTTATTGCTGATGATTGCCGTGCATGCAGGCGGCACGGTGTGGTGGGCGTCGAGCGTGACGGAGCGCGTGCGGCAGCTGGAGCGGTGGATATCCGCCAACCAGCACACCGCCGAGCGCATCGCCGCCATGGAGCAGCGCATCGAGAATATTTCACAGGGCGTTGCGAGGATTGAAGATGCCCTGCGCCGCAGGCGCTAAAAATCAAATTTCAGGAGGAGGAGATGATGGTTGATTTCGAACTGCCGCGGGGTATCCGCAACAACAATCCCGGCAATATCAGGCTGTCGGGCGTGAAATGGAAGGGGCAAAAGCTGCGGCAGGTCGATACCGCGTTTATCGAATTCGACGCGCCGGTGATGGGCCTGCGCGCGCTGATGCGCCTCTTGCTGAACTATCACCTGCGCTACGGGCTGGATTCCGTCGAGAGCATCCTGAACCGCTATGCGCCGCCCGAGGAAAACGCGACCGACCATTACATCCACAGCGTCTGCCGCGAGATAGGCGTGAAGCGGCGCGAGGCGCTTAACCTGAAAGACCCGGGCACCTTGATAAAACTCGCCAAGGCCATCGTGCGCCATGAAAACGGGCCGAAGGACTGGTACGGCGACGAGCTGTATACCGCCGCCGCCTATGCAACCGGAAAAGAAATCCAATAAGGGGGAACACCATGAAGAAGATTGCCGATTACATCATCGAACGCACCAAGGAACGCTCGACCTGGCTGGGGCTCATTTCAATGGCGACCGCGCTGGGTCTGGTGCTGGAGCCTGTGCAGCAGGAGGCCGTTATCGCGGCCGGCATGGCGGCGGCGGGCCTGATTGCGGCCTTTACTAAAGATAAAACGCCATGAGCAGCCTGATATTCACGCTGCTGGGGTTCGGCCTGTTCGGGCTGTTGTGCTTTATCGCCTATCACGCGGGGGCGTCTGATGAAAAAGCGAAGGGATACAGGGATGACAATGAAGCCGTGCAAAAGGCGCTGGCTGCGCGCGAGCGTTTGCGCCGCGATGCTGCTTATGCTGCAAGGCTGCGCCGCCGGTTCTCGCGGTGATTTTTGCAGTATCTACAGGCCCGTCTATACGGGCACGGACGACAGCGAGCAGACGCGCGCCGAAATCGACGGCAACAATGCCGCTTGGCTAGAACTTTGCGGTTCTAGCGGGCCCTAGTTACGCACAGCGTGCGTGATGCTCCATCACCTTCAGCAGCGTTTTCTCGAGCTGCCTGTGGCCTGCGCGCGCCGCATAGTCGCGGGCGGTCATGCCGCGGCGGTCTTCGGCCAGCGTGTTGATGCCGGCTGCGATCAGCAGTCCCGCCATCAGCGTGTCGCCTTTCTGCGCCGCGAGGTGAAGGAGCCCCTGGCCCGAGAGCAGGTCGGTCACATGGATATGCGCGCCGCGTTCCAGAAGGTAGCGGACGACTTCCATATGGCCCTGGCCTACCGCGAACCACAGGGCTGTGTAGCCGAAGGGGTTCACGGCTGCATCCATCAGCGCGCCGTTCATGGTGAGGAACTTCACCATGTCAAGACGGCCGAAGAAGGCGGCTTCGTGCAGGGGGCGTCGGCCTTCGTCGTCGGCGGTGTCGATCGAGCCGCCTTTGTCGAAGATCACTTCAGCCGAGAGCACATCGCCTTCGCGGGCGAGCTCGTGCATGAAGCTTTTGCCGATTTCGGAGAAACCATCGCGCGATTGAGGCCCGTCGGCCTTGCGCATGGTGGCAGTGTACGAGGTGGTACCGAGGTTGAAGTTATAGGCGAGTAGATCAGTGTTGGTAGCAGGGGCTGTCATAGCGGACTCACTTTCGTTAAACGGGGTAAACTTAAGTGGTGGCACTATATATGGTGGATGATTTAACTCTACACTACTAGGGAATGAATTGTACAAGAAAATCATACTGTTCACATATTCTGTCCACATGTTATCCACATCCTCACCGAACCCGCGACCAAAAAACTGAATCAGAACACACGCTTCGCGGACGAACTTCGCGTAAGTGGCGGTTTTGAAAAAACTTTCCGTCTCGTTTCCAGATGACGTGAAAATGATCGTGAGTCAGACATGGTTCCGCGAAATCCGGTTTTTCGCATTTGAATCCATAGCGTTAGACGCTTGTTTTTGACATTAGGAAAATACTCTCTATCATCCTCGGCTGTCGCCACACACAACAGCCAGGGATTTTTTTGATGTCTCAAGAAGCCGCCGTTGCAACACGCTTCCCGAAAACTTTCGTCGACGAAAAATCCGGCGAGGTGAAAAAACTGGAAACGCTCTGGGACAAGGTGACGGGGGACTGGATACCCGAGGCCGGCCACTACACGATGATCGCGGCGAAGGTCGCGGTGCTTGCGCCCGTTGCGGGCGGCCTTGCGGTCACGGCGGGCGCTGCTGCCGCCGTCTACCTCGGCACGCGCTGGGGCATGAACAAGGTTTTCAACCTCATCCACGACAAGGTGCTGCTGGAAAACAAGAAGGGCGATTTCAGCGAATATGATCTCACCAAGCCCGCCGACAAGATGGCTTTCGAGCAGCGTTTTGGCGAAAAACATCCGCAGTTTGCGGACGATTACCTGAAGATGGCACAGGATGCGAAACTGAAACAGGTGCCGCGCCTGCTGGTGATCGAGGAGTTTTTCAAGAAACAGGGCAAGTCGCGTTTCGGCACCATGGTGTCGGATTTCATGGCGGGTGTCACCACGCGTCCCTCGGGCAAGGACCCCGTCGTGCTGCTGGGCAAGGGCGCGCTGCAGGAGCTCGACGGCAAGGAAATGCGCGCCGTGATGGCGCATGAATTCACCCACGCGAAGCTGGGCCACCCGAAGGACAGCGCGCAGTGGCTGATGCGCCTGCCGGTCAACTCGGTACTCAACATGGCGCTGGTCGGCTTCGCCGTGCTGGGCCCCCTGCCCGTTTTGCCGGTGCTGGGTTTTGTCCTGGCGACGAATTTCGTCGGCAAGGTCTTGAAATCGGTCAAGTCGCGCCACCATGAAGAGCTCTGCGACCGCGGCGCTGCAATTCTGACGGGCGGCACGGGTGACCTCTCCAACGCGCTCGATAAAATCAAGGCGCAGATGGTGAAGTACAAGGTGCTCGAGCGCAAGGACGCGGCCCGCAAAGCCTTCCTGCGCGGCGACGCCAAGACGCCCGACATGAAGGAAGAAAAACTGCCCGAGCCGTCGAAGTTCAACCGCTTCGTCAACGCGACGCACCCCAGCAACGAACGCCGCCGCGAACTGCTCGACGCCTTCGAGAAAAAACACGGCGAATATTGCGAGAAAAAGCGCAGCGACTTCGCCGCCGGCTTCAACGCCGCCGCCGCGCGCGTCAAGGCGCATCCGCCGCTGGTCAAACCTGATCTTAAAAACATCGACGCCGACCTGAAGGCCGTGATCGAGGAAGACCACACCCTGTCGCAAATCTTCCGCGAGAACGACCTGGTGCAGACCAAGCGCTTCCCCCAGCCGGGCGGCGATGAAAAGGTCATCATCGTCGTCACCCCCAAGCCCCCGAAGCCGGAGGCCAAGGCAGAAGACAAACCCGCAGTACCGGTGATTCCCGCGAAACCTGCCACACCGCCGCCTGCGCCCTGAAAATACGCTAAAACAATGATTTAGCCCTTGAATCCGGCGGTTCAGGGGCTTTTCATTTGTTTCAAAAAGCTACCTTTTTCAGCAATTTATCAAATTATCTTTGACATAAAAACTAACGAACTGATATAGTTTGGTCTGCTTATTTACCATAGTTTTTACTGCAAGATTCTGTTTTAGAAGGACAAATCATGGCTGACAAGTTCCCCACCACTTTCGTCGACGAGAAGACCGGGCAGGTCAAAAGCATGGAAAGTATGTGGGATAAACTCGAAGCCGATGTCCTTCCGAAGGTCGGCAAATGGGGCGTGATCGGTGCCAAGACCGCGATGATCGGCGCGATGACCAGCGCCCTGCCGATCGTGCTGCCCATCACCGCCGCCATCTATTTATATTCCAAGTCGAAAATCAACGGCGCCATCGGCCGCATGCAGGACGAAGAAGACCTGCGCAAGAAAGAGGGCCCCTTCGGGCTGCCGGGTGGCATGGGCGGCTTGCCCGGCCGCATGGGCCGCCGCGGCGGCATGGTGATCATGGGCGGCGACGAAGAAGCCTATGACGAATTCGACATGAACAAGCCCGCGGACCGCGCGAACTTCGTGAAGCTGTACGGCGCGCGCCACCCCAGCCTGCCCGATGATATCCTGGCCATGGCCAAGGCCGCGCAGCTGAAAGAAATTCCGGTCGTGCGCATGACACATGGCATGTTCCCCGGCCCCGACGATTATCTCTGCGCCGCCACCTCGCGCCCCGATGGCACCAAGCCCGTGGTGATGATCGGCCGCCTGGCCGAGCAGGAGCTGACGCCCGGCGAAATGCGCGCCGTGATCGGCCACGAACTGACGCACGTGAAACTGGGCCACGTGAAGGACAAATATAACGACATCTCGCGCAGCCTGCTGAGCAAGGCGCTGAACGTCGGCCTGATCGCCACCGGCGTCATCACGACGCTGGGCGCTTTCACGCTGGCGACGCCCTTCTTCGCCGGCATCGCTGCGATCGGCCTCATGTGCGCGAAAGTGGCGCTTGTCGTCGGCGGCGCAAGCCTTGTGAACACGGCGCTGACCTCCATCCAGTCGCGCCGCAGGGAAGACCTCTGCGACCAGGGCGCGGCCATCTTGACGGGCGGCACGGCTGACCTGTCGAACGCCCTGAAAAAAATCAAGGGCGGCATGATGAAGATGCACCAGCGCGATGCCGACCTCAGCTCGATGATGAGCGGCAGGCGCCCTGGCGCTGCGAAGGTCAAGGAAGTCGGCGGCTTTATGCGCTTTCTGATCGCCACGCACCCCACAGCCGAACACCGCGAGGCAAAACTGAAATCCTTCGAGGAGAAACACAAGACATATTGCGAAAGCAAGCGCGCCGAGTTCAAGGCCGCCTTCAACGCCGCAGCCGCGAAGCCCGAGGCGAAAGAGGCCGTTGCGATTGAAATGAGGACGAAGTTCGATCTGGGCGCAGGCGGCGGCAAGGGCGGTCTTTTGGACCTGCTGGGCCGGCGCGCACCCGCAAAGGATCCGCAGCTGACCCTGCCCGGCATGGAAGGCCCTGCCGACAAGGAAGAGGACATCGAAGACCTGCTGGGCGCGCTCTTCGGCGGCGCGGCTGCGCGCCGTCGCGCGTCGGGCATCAAGCCTGCCGGCAACGATGACATGAAAGACGATCCCTTTGGCCCACAGGATATGGGCGGCCAGGGCGGACGCGTCATCATCATGCGCGGCGGCATGCCGCGCGGCATGGGACGCCGCTAATAGATTCTCCGCAGAAGAGAAGACGACGAGGACATAGGCCGGGAAGAAATTCCCGGCCTTTTCATTTATGTCTATTTTCCTTGTTTTTCAGCTATATCGGGCGGTTTATTTGACAAACCCCTGCCGCCTGCTAGGCTTTATGCATGAAAATCACAACCCATGGTGCTGCAATAAATGGCTGATACGTTCCCTCAGGGCTACGTCGACCAGAAATCGGGCAAGATCGAATCCTTCCAGAGCGCCTGGAGCAAATTCACGGACGAAGGCATCCCGAATGCGGGCCACTGGGCATTGCAGGCAGGCAAGCTTGCGATGCTGGCGCCGTTTATCGGCGGCCTTGCGATTGCGCTGCCGGTTGCTGCGGGCGTTTATTTCGGCGGCCGCCATGTGCTGAAGAAAAGCCTGAACATGCTGCACGACCGCGAAGAACAGCAGGGCGGCGCGTACCGCGAATATGATTTCACCGACGCGACCGACCGCACGGCCTTTGCCCGCGCATTCAGGGATTCACACCCGCAGTTCGTCGACGACCTCCAGCGCATGGTGAAGCTGGCAGAGCTGAAAGAGATGCCCAAGGTGCGCGTGATGTACGCAGGCCAGGGCGAAGAAGATTATAACTGTTCCGCGACAACGCGCCCCGACGGTACATCGCCCGTGATTACCCTTGGCCGTAACGCCATGGCGGAACTGAAGCCCGCCGAACTGCGCGCCGTGATGGCGCACGAGCTGACGCATGTGAAGCTGGGCCATATCAAGAGCGGCACGGAATGGATGTCGCGCGGCACGCTGGGCATGGTATTGAACGCGGCGCTGGTGGGCGCGGCATTGGTTGCGGGCGCGCCCGTATTGCCCGTGCTGGCCTTTATCGCCGTCACCAACATCGTCGGCAAATGCCTGCGGTCGGTGCAGTCGCGCCGCCACGAAGAAATGTGCGACAAGGGCGCGGCGCTGATCACCGGCGAAACCGCGTCGCTGGCAAGCGCGCTGAAGAAAGTACACAAAGGCCTGCTCAACCGCGCGCAGCAGAAAGTAAACCTGAAATACATGCGCCGCGGCGAAGCGCCGCCGAAGGTGGAGGAAGCGGGCGGCATCTCGCAGTTCCTTTTCGCTTCGCACCCGACCAACGACCGCCGCGAAAAACTGCTGCGTGATTTCGAGAACGCGCATAAAGGCTATTGCGACAAGCGCCGCGCCGAATTCAAGACGGCCTTCAACAACGCGGCTGCACCGCCCGCCGCCCTTGCGGATGTGATCGTCCTGCGCCCGCGCGCGACGGTGCAGAAGTACAAGGCGGCGTAATCCTTCCCTGCGCGCCCGCTGATAATTCCATATTAAATTAAGCGCGCCATCTACGCGTCATTTTCCCGCCCGCGTAAAATAAAGCTGCGTAAAAACGCTGCGCTGCGTCACAAGTTTGCCTATTGACTCGGTTTCTGTATTCTGTGAATCTTTCAACCGCACAGACATCTCAACAGTTTTTCCAAGGAGCCTTCACATGGCATTCAATCCCTTCGGCGGCGGCATGACGCCTCCCGACCCCGAGAAAGTCCTCCAGTCGCTCGAGAACCTGAAAGCGGCATTCCTGAAAGCAGCCGACGCCCCCACGGGCGCAGCGCAGCCGCTGTTCCAGTCGCTGTCGGACAAGTTCAACAAGGTCATCGACGACGGCATGGATCTCGCCTCGTCTGACCCGAACCCGAACCCCAACAAGATCATGATGAAGCTGATGCCTGCGATGATGGACCTGCAAAAGACCGTCGCGCAGATCCAGCGCCATGCGAAAACCGACAGCGCGACCGCGGAAACGCTGGCCGAGCTGGAAGGCTCGATCAAGGCGGAAGTGCAGAACCTGCTGGGCGGCATGCCCGGCATCGGCTTCCCCGGCGCGCCCGGCAAGAACCGCCCGACCTTCGACCAGGATGACGAGAAGCCCTCGATCCATCCGCCGAAGCCTCCGGCTCCCCCGAAGCCGAAAAAGCCGAACAACGGCGATTTCACCTTCTAAGGGCGAATGATTTGAAAACCCCCTCCGCGCTGATGCCGGAAGGGGTTTTTCTTTGTTTTTTCAGTCTCTTATACGTCCCTTTTTTATTTGACATAATGCTGAGTCCGGGGTTATATTCCTCCCCAAGGGCCGACAACAGGCCGTCTGCGTTAAAGGGTGTTTAAAAAGCGATGCGCAAATACGACCGATATGAAACCGCGGGCTGGCGCGCCGAGAACTGGATGTGGGCGGCGCTCCGCACCGGCGACCTGAACGACGTCAAAGACATCTTCTCGAAATACAGGCCCGACCCCGACTGCGCCGAGAAATACGACGCCGAAACGCCGCTGATGTTCGCGGTGGGGCAAAAGGATGTCGCGCTGGCGGAATTCCTGCTGCAGCAGGGCGCGGCTGTTTCAAGCCATTCCGGATATTTGCAATTCACCGCGCTGCATGCGGCGGCGGGGCTGGGCGATGACAAGATGGTGGCGCTGTTGCTGAAACACAAGGCCGACGTGAATGCGCGCACCCGGTACGGCGAAACGCCGCTGCACCGCGCGGCATGGGGCGGGCACGAACTCGCAGCTGTCGCGCTGATTGTCGCGAAGGGGGATGTGGATGCGCAGAACGACTTGATGCAGACGCCCTTGCATTGCGCGATTTCGGCCAACAGGGCGGGGATCGTAAAAGTACTGCTGGAATGGGATGCCGATACGACGAAGACAGACCTTGACGGGCAGGACCCGCAGGCCTTTGCCGAGAAACTACAGTCGATGCTGATGGGCAGCCCGAACCCGCAGCTGACGCACCTGCAGTTCATGGAACACGCGCGCAACCTCGAGAAAATTTTCGACTACCTGCAAAATGCCGATGCCTTGCGCGACTGCACGAACATCGAGCACATGAAGGGCGCGTTCAACAAGGGCGCGAAGCGCGAGATTGCGCCTCTGAAACCGATCGGGCTGAAGCCGAAGCCGCCCAAGACGGGCTTTCTACGCGCCTGAAATCACAGGATAATTGACATATTTACATAAAAATGCTATGCTTAATCCTTGAATTAACAGGATTAAGGGCAGGATTCTTGAATGGCCGAGTATACGCCATCCGAAAAGAAGTTCATTGAGGCGCTGGAGAAAGGCGACCTCGACACCGTCGACGTGATGCTGTCGGCGGGCGAAGCGCGCGTGACGCTGCCGGTGACGTCGAGCGGCGACCAGCCTATTCACCTGGCCGCGGGCAAGGGTAACCCCGATCTTATCGAATTGCTGGTGCGCCACGGCGCGGATATCAACGCGCTGGAGGTTGATAAAGAAACGCCGCTGATGGTGGCCGCGCGCTGGGGCATGGAGAATTCGGTGCGCAAGCTGGTGGAACTGGGCGCGCTGCTGGATTTGCGCGACAAGGGCGGCTACACCGCGATATTCCGCGCCGCGATGGATAACCGCGCCGGCGTCATCGATATCCTGACCACCGCAGGCGCAGACCCGAATATTGCGACAGACAGCGGATTGACGGCGCTTTTCGGCGCTGCGCTACGCGGGCATATGGCGGCTGCGAAAAGTCTTGTGGATGGCGGCGCGCGGCTCGAACAAAAAGGCCATGGCCTCAGCCTCACGGAATTCGCCGAAATGGTCAGCCGCAGCGGCGGCGATTCACGGCTTGTTTCCGATTTCCTCTCCGCCACGAAACTCGGTCAGGACGCCCACAACGGCACCGCCGAAAAAACCGCAGTGATGAAACCGCTCAGTTTCAAAAAGCCTTCAGCCTGATTTTTTCGGTGCCCATGCAGCAGCGCGTTCTTCGGCGGCTGCGATTTGCTTGGCAGAGAGGTATCTTCCGACTGATTCAGTCCACTCGCTGTTGCCAGTGGTTTTCTCGGCCACGCGATACCAAAAATAGGATTCGGCGTAATCCCGCACCGTCCCTTCGCCCATAAAGTGCATCCTGCCCACCATCTGCTGGGCAGGGGCATAGCCTTGGTCGGCGGATTTTTGGTACCAGTACAGAGCAGTTATCTCACCTTGCTCGACCCAAAAACCCGTCTCGTACTCTTTGCCCATTTTATATTGGGCGGCGGCATCGCCTGCCTTGGCGGCTTTTTCAATCTCGACAAAAACACACCTTTCAGGTGTTGGCTGAAACGTTTGGTTTGGATTGTCTACAACAGAAACTTCCGTAACTTCATAAGTTCTGAAGCCGAATATCATGCCGCATATCATATCCAGGATTGGCGGCATCAGCAGTACATACCATGGCATACCCGGGGTTTCGCGTGCCTTAACTTTAAGAGTCGCGCCACAGGCAAAGCAGACGTAGGTTTGCTCGGCGCAAGGAGCCGTCCCCGCGATAGGGCGGCTACATACGGGACACCTGAACGCAGGTTCGACTTTCTTTTTAGCCATTCTTAACTTCAGCCTATCTTCGGCAGGTGGTATTTGTCGAAGAGATCGTGCAGCGATTCTTCGAGGAGTTTTTGCACCGTGGTGCCGCGGTCGAGGGCGAGTTTTTTCAGCTGCAGCGCGAAAAGCGGGTCGAAGTGGCCGACGACGGTTTTCTTGCCCTGCCTGCTTTTGGGGCGCGGCTGGGCTTCCCTGTCTTCAAGGCTTTTGAGTGCGCCCAGAATCAGGCGCTTCATATCGTTTTTCATATTATCTCCCCCGTAAACCCTTATACATGCATACCCCTATGCATACATGTATTACAGCCGAGGCCATGGAACCCGTCCAGCGGTTTTCGCGTTGAAAGACAACAGAATCAGAATTGACATATTCTGCGATTTTCCTAAAATCGGCGGCATCGTTACATCACCGGGATTTCCATGGCCAAGGTCACGCAGACCGCGCTCAACACAGGGCTTCTTTCCGCCGCCGCCTCGGGCGACCTGGATGCCGCGCGCCGTTGCCTTAACGAAGGGGCGCAGCCCGACGCACGTACCGAATGGGGCGAGCCCGCGCTGGTGCTGGCGGCCGACGGCGGCCATGCGGCCGTGGTGCGCGAGTTGATTACGCGCGGCGTCGATGTCGACGCGCAGCGCGCAGGCGGCGAGACGGCCCTGATGACCGCCGTGACGCGCAACAGCGCCGCCATCGTCCATGCGCTGCTGGATGCGGGCGCGGATGCGGAGGCGCAGAACCACTGGGGCAATACCGCCCTGCACCTTGCCGCCATCTACGGCCACATCGAAATTGCACGGGCGCTGCTGGACGCGGGCGCCGCGATGACGGTGCAGAATAACGAGGGCTTCGACGTGCGCGCCATGGCCGTGAAAAACCGGCAGGCGGATTTCGTGAAGCTGCTGGACGGCGCCGAGGCATCGCGTTTCAACGAGGACCTGAAAGATTTCAACGACGGGCTCGACCGCGACGTCACGATCAAGAACCCGGTCAACATCAAGAAGAAACCGAGCGGACCCAAACGGTCCTTCATGGGAAGATAGCAATGGCCTATACGCAGAAAAACGGCAATGGCGGCACGACCATCATCCTTGAAAAGACCGATGGCAAGCTGTCAGAACAGCTGTCGGAGTTGCAGGCCGTTTTCAACCACCTGTCGCAGGCGAAGATCGGCTACAACGATATCCTGATGGAATTACTCTCGCGCCAGGCCAAGGCGATGACGGAACAGGCGCGCGAGCAGGAAAAACAGCTGGAACGCCTGAAAAGCGCCGAGCAGGCGATCGCGGAGCTCAAGCGCGAAATGGACGCGCTCAAGAACCCTGTCCTTGATAAACCGAAGTTGAAGCTTCCTGATAACGGCCTTTAGAGACCGGCGCTGACCGGCTCGAGCATCTTTTGCAGACGCAGGGCGCGGAACGCTGGCTTCTTCAGCAAATCCTTCATCTGAAGGTTGGCCAGCCGCATCGCGCCGCGAAGGTCGGCGTTTGAATCGAGGAAGAACTTGATTCGCTGCGTGTCGGGATGATCCTGCTGGAGCTCCCAGGCGAGTTCGCGGGTTTCGTAACTATCTTGCGCAGAGGTATCAAGCTGTCCCATCGTATCGTCTCCTTCGTTTAGCCATAGCAAAAACGCCGTCAGGGAAGATCCCTGCCGGTGTCATGTATCGGCGGTTTGTTGCGAAAAGCGGTTCAGTTTCAAATAACTCACGTCTCGAAAAATCCGTATCCACAGTGTTATTTAGTGCCTGATTCCAGACTAGCCGTAATACGTGAAGAAACTGTTAATACCCTTTTAACCTTTTGTTGAACATGCGTTCTTATATGGTGGAAAAGGATTGTTTGCTTTCGAAAGCCCGTTTCAGCTATACAAGGCACGACCGCGTTGAAAAGGCCTGTTATTTTTCGGGCGGTGTTTTTTAGGGCGCTAGTTCAAAATGGCCGGATTTTCGGCCGCGCACAAAAGGGTATTTTCATGGGACGCAAACTGGAATTCAGCCGGGAAAAAGCTCTCCACACCGCGATGGAAAGCTTCTGGGCCAAGGGCTACAATCACACATCGATGCGCGACCTTGCATCCTCTCTCGGGCTGCACCTGGGCTCTGTCTACAACGCGCTGGGCGACAAGGAAAAGGTTTTCGAAGCAGCAATGAAGCTGAACTTCGAGGAAGAGATCCTTCCGAAAATACGCATGCTGCAGGAATCGCCGCACCCGATGCAGGCGATCGACGACATGCTGCACCATGTAGTGAACGAATGCACGGGCGAAGAGCCGGGCCCCGGCTGCTTCATGGTCAACTCGCTGCTTGAAATCGCCTCCATCAACGACAGCATCAGCGCCAGCCTGCGCGGATACCTGCAGCAGGTCGAAGACATGCATGCCGCCGTGATCGAAAAAGGCCAGAAGATGGGCGAGATTTCGAAGGAGCATGACGCGCACCATTACGCACGTTACCTGATCGGCGTTTATTTCTCCATGCGCACCATGGCGAAGCTGCGCATGCCGCACCAGTACCTGAACGACCTGCGCGACATGGCGGTCGCGACGCTGAAGTGCTGATACCCGTTATTTCGGCCTGAAAGGCCCGCCCTGCAGTTTGGGGCGCTGGGGTGCGCGTTTGGCGGTTTCGCCGGCAAGGTATTCGCGGTAGACCGCAACCTTCTTCGCGTCGCCCGATTTCTGCGCGGCCTCCAGCAATTCGTTGACGCCTTTTTCAAGCCCCCTGCCCCGGCGCAGCATGGCCGAGACCATCCTGAAATCGTTTTTGGCGTCGGCGAGCCGCAGCGCGCGGCAGTCGCGCAAGCCTGCGTCCGCCCCTGCATCGATCAGGTCCAGCGCGATTTCGGTACGGCCGAGGGCCGCCGCGCGTATCAGGGCGTCGCCTTCCTTGGCGTTGACGTCGGCCTTGTATTCTATCAGCAGCTTTACCATGTCATCGTGGCCGCTTTCGACCGCGAAGCGGATGGCGAAGCCGTCGCCCGAATTGACGTTGACCTTCTTTTCCGACAGCAGGTATTCGGCGCGCCAGAGTTTATTGGTGAGCGCCGCGAAATGGAATTCCATGTCGAGTTCGTCATTGCGCTTCATCGTGGTGACGAAGGCCTGCCAGAAACTGTCTTTCAGCGTTTTTTGATAGCGTGGAATGGCCATGACGAATTGTCGCGCGTTATTCGCGTCCGGTCAACGTCCTCGTCTTGTTAAAGACAGCTTCCATTGGCACAGGAAACCATAAGTGCCACAAATGGTATCAGCAGGTACATGACCATCAAATAAGCAATGGTAGCCAAGATTGTGAACAGTATTCGGTCGTATCTTTGTTCATCCAAGAACCAATAAAAAGAGACGATAGGCGGGATCAAGGAAAGAGCGATAAAAATAGGCCCATATGTGTCAGGATGCCCGGGTAAAAACCAATGCCCGTTTGTTATCAATAATGGCCAGAAGATGCTAAATAAAGTGATAAAGATGCGTCTTTTGCGCATCCGTGTCATTAGGGCTTCACACTCGGGGCGCTGCCGCCCTTTTGCAAGTTCACCATATCCCGCGTGATTTTCACGCTGTCGACCTGTCCCTTGTACTGGTCGGGGATTTCCTCGAGCAGGAAGAGCGCGTCGTCGGGGCGCGCCCGCCACAGCGAGGGGTCGAAGAGCGCGCCCAGCTGGCGGCGGTGGCCGAGCAGCGAGACGACCGTCTGGCCGTATGAATCGGCCTTGGAAAATTCGTCGGGGTCGGGCGATATCTGCGGATTGGCGCGGTAGAAGTCCAGCACCTCGCCGAATTTGCCGGCGCGCACCGCCATCATCAGGCCGGTGGTGCCTTCTTTCGTCACGGCTTCGGCCAGTTTTTCTTCGGTAATGCCGCCTGCGAAATGGGTGTTGTACAGGTTCGCCATCGAATGGCGCCATTCGATGTATTTGTCGATATCGTCGCGGCCGACGGGGCGGCGGTCGTTCTGGTCCCAGGCGACGTTCTGCTGGCCGAAGGACGGCGAATTGATAAGCAGTTTCGGATCTTCGCCCGGTTTCAGGATATAGGGTTCGATAAATTCGAAATCGCCTTTCTTGAGGGCGGAGGCCGCGCATTTTATGCGCTCTTCCTCGTCCATGCCGGCCTTGATGATGCGGCCCAGCGTCGCATAGGCTTCTTCCTTCGGCACGCAGCCGTCGAACATGAACCAGAGGTCTTTCTGGCGGATGCTGCCGGCCTGCAGGCCAAGGTCAAGCAGCGTGTTGGTCATCTGCACGTCTTCGACGCGTTTCACCGCAAAGGCGAAATCGTCGACACCCTGGTTGATGCGTCCGCCTGCCTTGTACACAGCCGCGAAATCCTCGTACTGGAGGTTTTCGAGGAGCATGAAGAGGGCCGAGTTTTTTTCCTGCTGGGTCGCGGTTTTGAGCTTTTCGTAGAATTGCTCTTTCGCGGATTGCGTCATATCACGGGCCCCCCTTTATCAGCGGCGGTTTATACGCCCCGGCTGCCGCGTCTTTTCTTTGCGGCAGCTCGCATGATTCAGGAGGCTGGTTGTTGTTGGCCGCAACTTTCTGTGCGGCAAGGTGGTCTTCTAGAATACGCTGGCATTGCGTCTGGCCGTATTCCTTCGCCCATTGAAGAGCAAGGCCGCCGTTCGCAGGCACATGTGCGCCCTTTTGCAGCAGGAATTTCAACACATCGACGTGGCCGAAGCGCGCGGCGACATCGACCATCACGTCATTCTTGGCATGCACGTCGGCGCCCGCGCCGACAAGCACTTCTGCCACGCGCTGGTGGCCGTGGCGGCAGGCCCAGTAAAGCGCGGCGTTGTCGTTATGTGTGACGTCGGCGCCGGATTTAATCAGCAGGCGCACGATATGCTGGTGGCCCGCGATGGCCGCCTGTTTTAACGGTTCGCCGTTACGGGCGTTCACGTCGGCCTTATGCTCCAGCAGCATTTCCATCATGCGCAGGTTGTTGGTTTGCGAGGCGATGATGATGGCTTCGCTGTCGCGCGCGTTTATATCAGCGCCCTCTTGCAATAAATATGTCGCGGCATGGCGTTCGCCTGCGCGGATGGCTTCGTGAAGCGCGCCGCTGTGACTACCGGAAGCTTTGACGCCGTGCTTGATCAGCAGGCGCAGTGTGCCGAGGTGGCCGACCTTGGCGGCTTCCTTCAGCGGCAGGTTGTCGTGGCAGGCGGGATCGGCGCCCGAAGAAATCAGGAATGCGGCGGAAAGGTCCTGCCCCTTGCGCGCACAGGCGACGAGCGCGTTATCAAGATGGCGTTTGCGGAAACGGTTGACGAACATGCGCGCGGAATTGAAGGCGCGCCGTAAAAACCCGGGGCGTTTGTTGTCGTCGTGATCAACGTGATCATTTGAGCGGTCGTTTGGCGCCATGCTTAACTGTGCCTTCTTTACACAGGCTTGAAAACCCCCCTTGCCGAAGACGGCTTTGGGGGTGTCCCATGACTATTATTATGTGAATAGGTTAATTTTCCGTCAAGCTATTGATATTGCTTTATTTTATGTGGAAGCGCTTGCGGGCGGCCTCGGCCTGCTCTTTCAGCAGAATCATGTCGCGGTGGGCCCGCAGCCCTGCCTCGGTCTCGGCGTGTTTGTGTTTCAGTTCTTCTTGCAGTGCAGCAGGGAATCGCCTGAAGACGTCGCGATATTCGTCGTCGCGCGCAAGCCAGAGGCTGTGATCGCACAATGATGACGCGCCGCCTTTTTCGCAGAGCAGGTCGAGCGCGTTTTCGCCATGCGGGCTTGATGCCGTCAATTCCGCCAGCGTGATTTTTTCTTTAGCGCTTTTGAAAGCTTCAATCGCTTTCGTGCCCTCGCCCGCTGCCGCCAGGGCGATAAACCCGCTGCGCTGCGACGGCAGGACAGTGCGCAGCGTTTCCACGGTCAGCGGGCCCATGGCCGCGACATCGGCGGCGTCGAGTTTCTTTTCCGCCGCTTCGACGCGCTGCACGATGGTGTTCGAGGGGTCGGAAGGGCGCGTAGGCGTGGCGCGGAATTTCGCGTCCTTCACCGCGGCGCGGCCGTCGCGGCGCGGGTCGGCGCCGCGCTTCAAGGCTTCGTCGACTAGGTCGAGCGAGTTCGCTTCGACCCCGCGGCGCAGGCCGATATTCACATCGCCGCCCATATCCATGAGCTTCGCGCAAAGCCGGGCGTAATCGCCGTAGCGCACGGGGTTGAAGCCGCGGAAGGCGAGGTATCCCGCGCGGTCGAGCGCAGTATCGATCAGCTCTTTTTTGTCGGGCATGGCATCAAAGGCGGGATGCGTGACAAGGCGCTGCACCGCATCGGGCGAACGGCCGGAGGATGCCTTCGGAAGCGCTTTCCTGATAAGGTCCTGCATGTCGTCGCCGCGGTCTTCGGCCGCTTGCAGCAGCGCGTTGAAGGCGGGCATGATGCCGGCTGAATGGTGCGCGCGGTTGCGCACCTCGTCGTCGCAAAGGGCTGCGATGCCTTCGACAACGTCGCCGCCCTTTTGCATCATCTCCAGCGCCTTCGGCATATTGCCCGTCAGCGCATGGGCTTTCAGCGCTGTTGTATAATCGCGGCCTTTTAAGAGCAGGAATTGTGCGATTTCAGGCTTGCCGTTGGCAATACAGCTGGCGAGGCCGCGGCTTTCGGCGGCCTTCACATCCGCCCCCGCGTTACAAAGCTTTTCAACCAGCGGCAGGGAGCCTTTGACCGCTGCGGCATAAAGCGCGGCATCCAGTGTCTTCTGGTCGTAATCGCCCGTCGACAGGAAGTAGTCGACCACGGCCTCCTGCCCCTTGAAGGCAGCCATATAAAGAGGCGCGTTCAAGGCCTCTTCGAACGGATGCATATTCAGGAGGGAATAGAATTCCATGTTGACGCGGTCCTGCAGGCCAACCATGAACGAGGAAACATCGCCCTTCAGCAAGCCGGTTTCCCCGCCCTGCGCGATATATTCCTTCACGTCATCCAGTTTCCCCGCCATGGCGGCCATCATGATCTGGCGTGTGCGGGCGGTGTCGGCTGAGGGAGTAAGTGATTTTTTCATGGCTTCGGTGTACGGCGAAGAGTGAAGCGGCCGTTTTCGGCAAGTTCCTTCAACCGCACGCGTTGCGCCTCGGCGGAGAAGGCTGCGGGGTCAAGCGCCGCTTCGGCGCGAAGCTCTTTCAATGCGGCATGAAGAGGCACGATTTCTTCGGGCGCGTTCTTCCAGATGTTCACGTCGAGCAACAATTTTTCCTCGCCGCGGGAAACGAGGATGGAGAGGGCGGAAACGCCGTTTTTATCCTTGCGCGTGAGGTCGGTGACCCGCAGCGGTTTCTCGGTTTCTTTCAGCGCGGCCTTGATGACGTCGCGGAATTCCCCCGCGCGCGCGGCCAGTTGCAATAGGCTGACGTTGGGCTTTTCGAGTCCGGCGGGGATTTCGCGGAAGTTCTCCAGCCTGTCGTAGCCGTTGGAAAGGTACGCGTAGTAATGCGCCCAGGTCTGCACCTCGCGCCGCATGATGTCGGAAAGCGCGCTTTCGCCGCCCTTCTGCTTCACCAGCTGCGGGTTTTTCTGCTGGAAATCGGCAATTGCGCCCTTCATACCGGCAGCGGTCGAGGGGCGGTAGATTTCGGCGCCCTTGCCGTGCAGGTAGGCCATCATCGGCCCGTTGCCCGCGTAAAGCGCCGCAGCAAAAGCGCCGCCGCCCAGAAATATATCTTCGCCCCGCACACGGAAGATTTCCATCGCGGCAGGGTCGCCGACGCCGCAAAGCTTTTCGACCGCCTTGCCGGAGGTGGCGAGCTTTTGCACCAATAAATGCTGCACGACAGGCAGTGCCATGTCGGCATGGCGCAGGCAGAGGTTTTCGACCAGCTCCGCGCCTTCGGCAGCCGTCAGGCGGAAGCCCTTGTCGAATACTGTTTTCACGATTTCCAGCTGGCCTGCGGCGGCGGCCATTTGTACGGCCTCTTTTGAAAACTGCTGGTAGGGGATGTCTTTTGCATCCTTCACCAGTTTTTCAAGCTTCGCCCAGTCCGAGACGCGCGCCGCTTCGCGCAGGGTGAACAGGAAATTCCAGGTGTCGTCATGCGACGCGCCGTTGAAATCGTCGCGGTAGCCATCCGCCTGTTCGAAGGGGCGGCGGTGATGCGGGTCGCGCGCCGTCATGCGGTGGGGCCTTTCGGCTTCAGCTTGAATTTCTGCGCCTGTTCTTTCAATGCTGCATGGTCGAGGCGCGACACAAAGCCTTTATAATCCGCCCAGTTCTTGACCTCGTCCGGCACCGCATTATCAAGCGTTTCGAGGATGCGGGGTGACGTGCGGCGCCAGTAACCGGCATCCAGCACCACGCCCGCATCGCCGCGCGCGGCAGCCAGCGTCAGCAGGTCCTGCCCGCGCTGGTTCTGGCGCAGCAGGTCATCCGGCGTAATCCCGCCTTGTCGCATCACATCCGGCAACAGCCGCGCGCGGGCCGCCAGCATCAGGCCGGTGCTGCCATCGGCTTCCACTTCCTGCCGCAGATCGGCCAGCGTATAGGCATCGCCGAACAATCCCCTGAACAGCTGGCGCTGTGCAGCCGTATAAGTTTCTTCATAGGCGGCGAAGGTCGCGCGCAGCGGGCTTTGCGGCGGCAGGTGTTTGTCGAGATTGTAGTTCTTGAAGGTAAAGTAAGGGTCGGCGCCATGGCGCAGGAAGGCCTCGGCCGTTTCGGAATACTGCAGGCCGGACGTCGCCATCATCGCCGAAACACCCGCATAGGTATCGGCAAGGTAGCCCGCGGGCGTTATCGCCGCGCATTTTTCCATCAGGGTCAGGTAATCGTCCTTGCGCGTATAGAATGCCGTCTGGTTGACACCGATGGTCAGCTTGGCAAGCGTATCTACCGCCTTGTCGCCAAAACGCGCGCCCTGGTCGATAAGGCCGGAAATGACGGAGAGTTTTTTATCCTCGGCTGCGGGCGGCAACATGCTGTCCAGCGCATCCTGCCTGTCAGCAGTAGTCTTCAAAATCGCGTCGATTGCCGCAGGCAGTTTTTCCTCGGAAAATTTGGTAAAGACGACCGCATATGAATCACGGCGCAGGATGTCCAGCGCAACGTTTTTTTCACAGAGCAGCGCGACGATATCGGCCTGCTGTTTGTTAGCGGCCGATAAAAGCAGCAGCATGCCCTGCCCTGCGGTCAGTTCAGGCTTGGAATCGAAAACGATGCGCACCATCATCAGGCTGCCCGTGGCAACGGCGGCGCGCAGCGCGCTGCCCTTGATATGGTTGGGGCAGCCGGGCGCCATTATGGTTTCCTTTACCGTCGCACAGTCGTTTTCAAGGAAGGCATCCCTCAGTCGCGCTTCGAGCGCGTCTTCGGTTCCGGATGCAAAATTGTCGGGCGTTCCCGTCATAAGGGCCAATCGTTCTTGTTGCTGGATGCTGGCGGCATCCTAGCTCTAATGGGATGTTTATGTCAATCTTGCGCGCCTAGAGGCCGGGCTTTTTCGGCTTCAATTGCAGGTTGGCGTCTTTCGCTCTTTTCATAATCTCATTGCGGTTGATATCCGCCGCAATCGAATCGAACTGTACGCGTTTCTGCATCTGCGGCGGCATCAGCCCGTAAGCCTCAGTCACCTGTCCCGTGCGGCCCTGCCAGAAGGCGGGGTCGAAGAATTGCTGCAGCGATTTATTTTTCCACAGCACCGTCATCACCGTGTCGTAACGGTCATCGGGGTTGAATAAATCTGCGGGCAGCAGGTAAGGGTTGTCGCCGCCCTTGGCGCCCTTGACCAGCTGCGCGAAAACGCCAGAGCCCGCAGCCATGACAAGGCCCGTATCGCCAGAAGGCCCGCGTTTGCTGCGCAGGTCATCCAGCGAATATTCCTTGCCGAAGGTTTCAGCGAACTCGAGACGCTTGTGCCCCTGCGTGCGCTCCACGCCTTTGCGTGCGCCGTCGATGATAGCGCGGACGATTTCGCGGTTTTTGCTGCGGCGCGCATTTCGCAGCGCCTCGCCGTCAAGCTGCCGCCAGTCGGCGCCGTGTTCCATTAGCAGCAACACGGCGTCCTTGCGGCCCATGCGCGCGGCTTCGGTCAATGCGGTTTCACGCGGATACTGGCTGACGCGGTTAGGGTCGGCGCCGGCATCCAGCAGGAAGCGCAGGCGGTCCATATCACCGTTGAACGCGGCCAGACGCAGCGCGCGGCCATTGCCGGCATCGACATCGGCGCCGTTTTTCAGCAACAGTTTTGCGACTTTCAAATGCTGGTTGTCGGCAGCAGTGCTGAAGGCTTCGCTGTCGCGGGCGTCGGCCTTTTCGCCCTTGTCCAGCAGCATCTGGATGAATTCGGCATGGCCGTAGCGTGCGGCTTCGATAAGAGGCCCGTGGTTGCCGTCATCGATCTTCGCGCCTTTGGAAATCAAGTATTCACCGACAGCCACATGGTTGCCGCGCGCGGCGCGCTCCAGCGCATCGCCGCCATGGGCTGCGACATCCGCACCTGCCTCGATAAGTTTTTTCACCACATCGAGATGCCCGCCGTCGGCGGCGTTCTTGAGCGGATCGCCGTTCCAGGCGGAATGGTCAGCGCCCTTCGACAACAGGTATTCGACCAGCGCGAGATGCCCGTGCGAGGCCGCAGTACGGAGCGGTTCGTCGCTGTAGTGGTGGATGTCGAAGCCGTGCTTTTCAACGAAAAGCTTCATCAGCTCGACGCTGCCTTTTTCGGCAACGGTCGCCGCAAGCTGGCCAAAAGTGTAGTTGTCTTTCCACGACGTGTCGCGCGAGGAAAGCTTTTCGAACATCACAGGACGGTTGTGTTCGATTGCGGCGCGGAGCGCTACGTCGACATGCTGCAGGCTGGCAGGGGATTGCAGCAGGATGTTAAAGCGCCAGTCGTTGCCCTGCTCCACCGCCTCCAGCAGGTCTTTTTCAAGGTCGTCTTTCTTGCGGAAGGGCAGCGTGGCGCGCCAGTGCTGGTCCGACAGGCTAGGCTTGCCTGCGGCGCGAGAAGGGTTCTTGTCGGCAGAAGGGTTACCGCTATCGGGCATGTCGGCTCCTGAAGAAGAAACGCTGATACCTGTTAACTTTGGCACTTCGGGCGGGTGAATGCAATTGTCCGGCGTCCAGTTGTTTTCCGGAACGCTGTGCCGCCCCTAACCTCTTATTTCCATTTCACAGGCGAAAGGCTACAATAGCCAAGTTTTTGAAAAAACGCGCCGCCCTGAAGGAGCCCGCCATGTCCGCCATGAACAAATCCGAAATCACCCGCCTGCAAAAATACCTACAGGACAAGTTCGGCAACAAGCAGTTGAGCCTGGCCGAGCGCAAGGAAGCGAAGGATTCCGTCGAGGTGATGCTGAACGGCGAATTTATCGGCGTCATTTACCGCGACGACGACGAAGGCGACATTTCTTACGACTTCAACATGGCGATCCTTGAAATGGACCTGCCCGCCGCCTGACGCCTGAACTGAAGGCCACCCCATGAAAATCTACGGCAAATCACTAAGCGAGGTTTTCGCCGATATGCCGTGGGCCTTCAAGGTCGTGGTTTTCTGCGGCGCGCTTTTCATCATTTTCGCCTGTTACCATGCGACGGTTGCATGGCGTTCGTTGAAGGCGCAGGCCGGCCCACAAAGCACCCCCATGATCAAGCTGACCGACAACGCGGGCGGTGAAGATGGCATGTTCGACCCCTCGGCAGTCACCGACGGCGAAGACGTCGTCATGTCCTATACCACCCTGGCGCAGATGCGGAACTCTTCCGAGAAAGCCACCTCCATACGGCTTATCAAAACACGCGCCCCTGCCTGCGACAGATGGCAGACCGTGCGGGAGACCAGCGGCAACGGCGGCGCCGTCGAAGCGGGCTTTACGGCCATGGTAGACGAGCCGTTAGGCCCGGATAGCCGCACACCCCTTGGTACCGGCACCTGGCGTGTTGAAACCTCCAGCCTTGTTTATGACCCCGACGACAAGGGCAACGAGTGGAAGTTATACGCATACAAGTATCTCTGGCTGGATAAATCGGCGGGCCTGCCGCAGGCCGAGATAGCGAAGCTTTACAGCTTTATTACCTACAAGCACGCACCTGACATCACGGGCCCCTGGTCGCCCGAAGAATGGGTTTTTGCCGCCAAGCCCGATGCCCCGCCGCAGCCCTATAACACCATGGTACAGTTGCGGCTGAACCCGCTGGATCCGTCGCTGGCGGACGTGTATTTCTATTCCAGGCCCAGTGTAATTTACCACAAGGGCGTCCTTTATATGACGCTGTCGGCATATCTGCGCTCGCGCATGTCGGCGGACCGTATCATCCTTCTGGCCTCCACCGATCACGGAAAGAACTGGCAGTACCTTGGTACGCCGTTGCGCCATGATGACGTTGCAAAACTTGGTAACTACACCGTGCTGAACGGTGGTGGCCTTATCAAGAGTGAAGACCAGATTTATTTCTGGATTGTACCCGGCTCCGAAAAACTGTCGGCTCAGGGGGCAGTTTTTATGTCGTTCGACAACCTGGCCAAAGCGGTGTTGAAAGCGGATGAAAAGGGCGCACCCGAGGTTCTCACCCGCCTCAAATTAAAAGCGCTCGCGCCGGGCAAGGTCGGGGGCGGCTTCCCTGCATATGTGCCTTCGTGTGATACGGGTATTTTCAGTTCGGAATACTCTGAAATCACCAAAGGTTTCCAGATTTTCAAGACGGGTGAAAAACTCGAGGCCAATTAAGCGCTTGGAAGAAGTTCCGAAGACGTCCATCCCCGCGTTTGAACATTTATTTCTTTTTTCAAAAAAGCCGTTTTGGCTGTGGCGCGACGCATTGTTCTTCGCTAGTATCCGACGTACCAAAAATATCACCGAAGCGAACTATTAAAGGGAGACGTCGATGGCCTCGCTCTATTTCAAATATGCCGCAATGAACTCGGGCAAGTCGACGCAACTTCTGCAAGCACAGTACAACTATTTCGAGCGGGGAATGAACCCCGTCGCGATGACGGCACAGATCGATAACCGGGGCGGGACGGGCAAAATCGCCTCCCGCCTCGGCATTGACTGCCCGGCTTATACTTTCGATGCGGCGCTTGATATCTTCACTTTCGTCGAAGACCTCAACAAATCGAAGAAAGTCGACATTCTTTTCGTCGACGAATCACAGTTCCTGACCGAAGCGCAGGTCTTCCAATGCGCGCGCGTGGTGGATGAACTGTCCATTCCCGTGATGTGCTATGGCCTGAAAACCGATTTCATGGGCAAGCTTTTCACCGGCTCCGAAGCGCTGCTGCGCCTCGCCGACAACATCGAGGAAATCAAGGCGATCTGCTGGTGCGGCAAGAAAGCGACCATGACCGCGCGCCTGACGCCCAAGGGCGACATGATGACCGCCGGCGCACAAATAGCCATCGGCGGCAACGATATGTACACGGCGCTCTGCCGCAAGCATTTCATGAAGGGCGAGGCCAAGGCGCTGCCCGTGCAGGCTGACAAGAAAAAATCTGCTGCCTGATAGCTTATCCCAGCCCGACAAAAAATGCCGCCCCTTATCGGGCGGCATTTTTGCATGAGGGGTAAGCGTCAGGCGTCCAGGTTCTGGACTTCTAGCGCGTGTTCCTGGATGAAGTCCCGCGCATGCTTCGCATGCAATTTTGATTCAGGCGTGACTTCACGCGTCCAGGTTCTGGACTTCGAGCGCATGCTCCTGAATGAAGTCCCGCCGGGGCTCGACAATATCGCCCATCAGGGTCGAGAAGATTTCGGATGCCATATCATCCTTGTCGATCTTGACCTGCAGCAGCGAGCGTACGTTCGGGTCCAGCGTGGTTTCCCAAAGCTGTTCGGGGTTCATTTCGCCGAGGCCTTTGTAACGCTGGATGGCAAGGCCTTTTTTCGCGGCTTCGATCACCTTGTTATAGAGGTCGAAGGGGCCGTAGACGGGCAGTTCTTTTTCCGCGCTTTTCAGCATGCCGGGCGCGCTGAAGAATTCGGTGAAGACTTCCGCCACCTTGGACAGGCGCTGGCCGTCATGGGAATTGAGCATTTCGGGCGTGAGTTCAAGGCGGGTTTCGACGCTGCGCACGGTGCGCGAGAAGGCGAAGCCACCGGATTCCAGCAGCTGGCCTTTCCAGCCGCGTTCGTAGATTGCGGAGACGGCATCAAGGCGCTTGGCGATCTCGTCGGCGGTTTTCTGCGCGCGTTTATCAGGGTTGAAGGCGTCAGCTGCTGCCGCCTGTTCCACCACATGCTGGTTGCCGAGGCGGTTGATGAGCGGGTCGAGGTTCTGTTTCACGCCGCGCGACAGCTGCAGGATGCGCCGCAGGTCGCGGCCGCCCGTCATTTCGCCGTTGCCGAGCTTCAGCGTCAGGTCCTCTACCGCTGAATCGAGCAGATATTCTTCGAGATCGGCGTCGTTCTTGATGTAACGCTCGTTCTTGCCGCGCTTGACCTTGTAGAGCGGCGGCTGCGCGATATAGAGATGCCCGCGGTTGATGATTTCAGCCATCTGGCGGTAGAAGAAGGTAAGTAACAAAGTTCTGATGTGCGAACCGTCGACGTCGGCGTCGGTCATGATGATGATTTTGTGGTAGCGCAGGTCTTCGATCTTGAATTCCTCGCGCCCGATGCCGGTGCCGAGCGCCGTGATCAGCGTGCCGATTTCTGCGGACGAGAGCATGCGGTCGAAGCGCGCGCGCTCGACGTTCAGGATTTTGCCGCGGAGCGGCAGGATCGCCTGGTTGGCGCGGTTGCGCGCCTGTTTCGCCGAACCGCCTGCCGAGTCACCCTCGACGATGAAGAGTTCGGATAGTGCGGGATCTTTTTCGGAGCAGTCGGCCAGTTTGCCCGGCAACGAGGAGACATCAAGGAGGCCCTTGCGGCGCGTCAGGTCGCGCGCCTTGCGGGCGGCCTCGCGGGCAGTGGCGGCCTCGATGATTTTAGCCGCGATCTTCTTGGCGTCCTGCGGGTTTTCCTCGAACCATTCGGAGAGTTTTTCGCCGAGCACGGATTCGACGACAGGCTTCACTTCGGATGAAACAAGCTTGTCTTTCGTCTGGCTGGAGAATTTGGGGTCCGGCACTTTTACCGACAGCACACAGGTCATGCCTTCCCGCATATCCTCGCCGGTCAGCTCGACCTTCTCTTTCTTGGTCAGGCCGGAGCGTTCGGCATAGTTGTTAATAGTGCGCGTCAGCGCGGCGCGGAAGCCAGAGAGGTGCGTACCGCCGTCGCGCTGCGGGATGTTGTTGGTGAAGCAGACAGTATCTTCGTGATAGGCGTCGGTCCATTCTATGGCGGCTTCGACCGTGATACCGTTCTGTTCGCCCTTCACGTAGATGGGCGGCTTGTGCAGTACGTTTTTCGAGCGGTCGAGGAAGCTTGCGAAAGCGACCAGACCACCCTCGTAGACGAATTCGGTCTTCTTCTGCTCTTTCTTGCGGTTGTCGATCAGCGTCAGGCGCACGCCCGAGTTCAGGAAGGCGAGTTCGCGCAAGCGATGCTCGAGTGTCGTGAAGTTGAACTCCACCATGGTGAAGGTTTCGGTGGAGGGCAGGAAGGTGACCTCGGTACCCGTCTGGTCGGGCGGGCAGGTGCCAGTCGCCTTCAGCGGCGCATCGGCATCGCCATGGGTAAAACGCATCTCCCAGATTTTACCGTCGCGCCAGATACGCAGGTCGAGGTGTTTGGAAAGCGCGTTCACGACGGAGACGCCCACGCCGTGCAGGCCGCCCGAAACTTTATACGAGTTCTGGTCGAACTTACCGCCCGCGTGCAACTGCGTCATGATGACTTCGGCTGCGGAGACACCTTCGGATTTGTGGATTTCGACCGGAATGCCGCGGCCGTTGTCGCGCACGGTGACCGAGCCGTCGGCGTTCAATGTCACGTCGACGCCGTCGCAATAGCCGGCCAGCGCCTCGTCGATCGAGTTGTCGACGACTTCGTAGACCATGTGATGCAGGCCGGTGCCATCATCGGTGTCGCCGATGTACATGCCGGGGCGCTTGCGTACGGCATCGAGGCCCTTCAGGACCTTGATTGAATCCGCGCCATAGTCATCGACAGCCGCCTGCTTGTCGGACTTTTTTGCCGTTTCCGTCATGTCTTTATCCTTCGTCATGGCCTTCTGATTTTTGTCCATAAAATATAGCAAAAACACGGTTCAGATTGCAGCTAAAAACAGCGTTTTTTCTAAAAAAAATCAGGGTTTTAGGGGGTCAAAAAGCCCCTCAGAATCAGGGGGTTATAGATTGACATAAAGCCAGCCTCTGAAGGGGGGAGGAAAGGATGAACCGGGTCGTTCGTAAGTGAGCCTTGAAATGCCCCTTAGCTGCGGCTGGAATAGCTATCGGCTTGCTCAAAAGGATGCTTTGCGGTTGCAGCCATCCCGAAAAACCGCGTCCCTACGGCGAAAAAAGCCGCAAAGGTGCCTATCCGGATTTTTATTTTCCGGAATAAATCATTTATTCACGTAATCCTGAACGTTTCTTGCTATTTGGCTTTGAACACATGTTTTCCGGTAAATTGCGGCTTTTGGAGTCGGGGTCTTTGTCGTAACGTCCGCACCGCTTCCAACAAATATCACCGGAGATTCTTTTCATGAGCCCCAAGCGCGATGTTTCCCACATCTTCAACAAATTCGCCGGCCGCGAAGTGCCGATGCAGGAAGTCCCCGTGGTTATCCGCGGCAAGACCTATATGCAGACCAAACTGGTCGATGAAAACGACAAGACGCTGAAAGAAATGCGCGACGCTGCCAAGGCTGCCGGCCTCCACTTACGCGTCTGGCTGCCCGGCACGATGGGCACGATGGATTACCGCATGGACCGCGTCAACGCGCATGTCGAAAAAGAAGCTGACGGCAAATATCGCGTCGGCAATCGCTTCAACATCGGCTAACAAAAAACAAAACAAGAGGAGTGTATAAAAATGGACGTCAGCCACATCTTCAACAAATTCGCAGGCCGCGAAGTAGAAATGAAATCGGAACTGCGCGAAATGTGCGGTTACAAGTTCTACGAGCACAGCCCCAAGAACAACCCCGACCCCGTCCTGACCGAAATGGAAACGGAAGCCAAAAAGCACGGCCTTTCGCTGCGCGTCATGTGGGACGGCATGGGCGGCACCTGCGATTATCGCACCGACCGCGTCAATGCCAGCATCGAGCAGGGCCATGACGGCAAATGGCGCATCTCGCGCCACTTCGGCGTCGGCTAAGGTGAAACAATGCGCGTCGATTTAAGCAAAATATTCGGCAAGTTCGCGGGCCGCGAAGTGCCCATGAACGAAAAGCAGGAGGAATATCGCGTCGGCCGCCTGACCAGAACGCGCATCATCGCAACCCCTGCCGAGGAAAAACCGGCAGTGGGCGAGGAAATGAAGGCCGAAGCCGAAAAGCACGGCCTGAAATTCCGCCTGCTCTGGCCGGGCCGCGGCTATACCGACGACTACGTACGCACGCGCGTCAATGCCCATGTCGAAAAAGGCAAGGACGGCAAATACCGCATCAGCAATAAATTCGACATCGGATAAGGAGATAAAACCATGAAACGCAAGCCCACAGGCCATTCCCGCCGCATCGCCCAGATCTTCAATAAATTCGCAGGCCAGGAAGTGGCGATGACCGAAGAAACCAAGACGCTGAAACTAGAGCATCTTGGCGATTACACCTATACCGAAGTTAAGCCCGCCAACGACAAGGACCCCGTGCTGGAAGCGATGCAGAAAGAAGCCGCCAAAAACGGCCTTTCGCTCCGCGTCTGGTGGCCGGGCATCGCCGGAACGGCTGACTACCGGGAAGACCGCGTCAATGCCCATATCGAAAAAGGCGCCGACAATAAATGGCGCATCGCGAAGCTCTTCGATATTGGCTGATTAAAAACTTCTGAGTGGAAAGCCCCGCCCTTGAACCGGCGGGGCTTTCTTTTACCGCCGCACCGTCAGCAGCGCCAGCAACACAGCGCAGGCCACGACGCCCATGCCGGATTTGACGTCGGCCTTTTCCTTGTGTCCTGCCAGCATGTAAAAGCCGGCGATGAAAACCGGCGTCGTGAGGTTAAGGGCAACCTGATACGAGGGGTTGGCGGTAAAGGCCATGGCGTAGTTTTTGTAAATCATATGACAGATCCACGAAAACGCAGCTAGCAGCACGGCCGCCAGCAGCGTACGGTTCGCCCAACCCGAGGATTTGCCTTTTTCGGTTTTCATTTCCTGACGGATGCAGAAAGCGCCGATGGCGAAAATAGCGATAATCGACTGCACGTACATATAGCCCAGTACCGCACCCTCAAGCGGCCCATGGTCCATCGCGTATTTGTTCAGGACGTTGGTCAGGGTATAGCCAAGCAACGCGGGGAACATATAGTTGAAGGCAGAGCGTGTGATTTCGCATTTGTTAAGCCGCATGGCAAAAAACACGCAGCCGCCCAGCGCCGCCAGTATGCCTGCAGTATTGAGGGGACGCTCGGCATATTCCAGCAACAGGCCGGGATCGAAAATAAACCAGATAAGAAATGCGCCCCAGACGGTCAGCGGCTGCACACGGCTGACGACACCGCCGCCGTAAATCGCACTGGCGTTGAAGCTGCGGATATCGGAAAAGGTGCCGATAAAGACGGTAACGAAAACAGCGGCATAGAAACGCCAGTCGGTCGGCATTTCCAGGGTGATAACGAAAGGCGTCAGGAATATCACCGCCACGACACGCATCCAGAAAACGATAAGGTGCCCCGGCTGTTTCAGGTACTGGTTGACGAGGTAAAAGCCCGCGCCGAAAACGGCCGAAATGATGGAGAATAACACCCATCCCCAGCCGGACATGAAATCATGAAAGTTGCCGAAGAAACTCACGATACGGCCTTCGGCTGCGGAACGGCGCGTCCGGGTTCGATATTGAAGAAGGCAGCGCGCTGCTTCAAAGCGGCAAAGATGCCGGCATCGGTACCCGTCAGCCAGACCTGGCCGTCGAGCGTGCCAAGATAGCTGAACAGTTCGTCACGGCGGTTGTCGTCGAGGTGCGCCGCGACCTCATCCAGTAACAGCAGCGGCACAAAGCCTTTTTCCCCTTGCATCATCAGGGCATGGGCGAGCGTGATGGAAACAAGAAGCGCTTTCTGCTCGCCGGTAGAACTCTGCGCGGCAGGCATCTGTTTCGCACCGTAATTGACGATGAAATCGCTGCGGTGAATGCCTTCAAAGGTGCGGCCTGCCGCTGCATCCAGCGCGCGGCTTTTTTTGAACCGCTCTTTCAGTTCGTCCTCGATATCAAGCGAGGGGCGTTTTCCGGTTTCATCTTCTGCCCTGCCCGCGACTGAAATTTCGGGCAGCGGGAAAGTTGATTTCCCGCCTTGATAAAGCTGCCCTGTGTATTGCGGCAGGCGCAGGATCAGGTCTTTGCGTGCGGCTGCCACCGAAACGGCGTCGGCCGCCAGCTGCTGTTCAAGACCGTCGAGCCAGATAGGATCAGGGCGGCGGTCCATTTGCAGCAGCTTCAACCTCTCGCGCAGGTTTTTATCGTAACGGTTCAGGCGCGTGACATGTTCAGGGTCGGCTGCGAATATCAGCCTGTCGAAAAATTTCCGGCGCGACGAGGCGCTGTCCGTGAACAGCCTGTCCATCTGCGGCGTGACCCATACTGCAGAGATAAACGGCGCCAGTTCGTTCTGGTTCTTGGCTTCCTTGCCATTGATGCGCACGACGCGGCGTTTTGAGCCGCGGTCAAGCCCAGTGCCGATACGCATATGAATGCCGCTGGGGGTTTCGGCTTCTGCGGCAACGGCCCAGAGGTCTTCGGCGCCCGCATGGCGGTTTTTCATTTCCAGCAGGTCTGCAGACCTCAACCCCTTGCCGGGCACCAACAGGCTGGCGGCCTCCAGAATGTTCGTCTTGCCCGCCCCATTGGGGCCTGTAAGCGCCACCACCCGTGCCGGGCCGAGGTCGAGGCGCAGGGCTTCGTAGCCCCGGAACTGGGTCAGGTTGAGTTTGTGAAGGAGCAGCGGCACGGCTTTAGCGACTTTCGGTGTTTCGCCCCACTCTACAGCATTTTAAACGCGTGGCCTTTAACTTTGTCCCTGATCTTAAAGGCTTGCTTGAGTATTATGACAATTATATTTTTCAGAATTATATCATTTGTCGCATAGGTGAATCTGTGTATACTCCGAATCTATTACAAACATACACTTATG
This sequence comes from uncultured Micavibrio sp., assembly GCA_964575605.1. Lineage (GTDB taxonomy): Bacteria > Pseudomonadota > Alphaproteobacteria > Micavibrionales > UBA2020 > JAPWJZ01. Next base: position 208,338 of record CAZNRN010000001.1, read on the forward strand.
AAAAAGTGAGACGTTCCCATGGCAGACACGCCCAAACAACCCCTTGGCCAGAGCATCCGCGACCTCATCAACCCCGCTTTTGAAGACGAGCGCCGCCCCGAGATCCAAAACAAAATCGTGAGCGACATTTTCGCCCAGCTGGCCGACAACGTCGCGCCGATGTTCGAGCGCGAGTATTCGCACTTCTTCAACCATGTCGCAGCCAAAGCCGACAAGAAGCCCCAGCAGAAAACCCCCATCATCCTCCACGCGATGACGCTGGCCGGCCAGAACGGCGACGGCGCATACAACCCCGTAAAAGAGCTGCGCCTGCCGATCGTGACGAAGTTCACCGCCTTCACCACCGACGACATCAAGGACATGCCGGGTTACATTAAGCTGCACGAAATCTGCCGCGACATGGACATCGCCATCAAGCTGACCGGCCTGACCGCCGATGAATCGCGCGGCAGCATGATGCCGCCGATCCTCACCCTGGATGCAACCAAGACCTATACCGAAGGCGCGATGGAAAACGCACCCCTTTATCCGAACCTGCCCCCCAAGAAGGTCGAGTTCGACCGCACCTCGGGCCGCGATTTCAGGATGTAAAAAGACCACGAGAATATTGCACAGAAAAAGGGCGGGTTTTGATACCCGCCCTTTTTATTTATTCGGTTATATTTTTTATACGCGCATAGGCATGAGCACGTACAGCGACGAAGCGTCGGCGACATCCTGGATGATGGTGGGCGACGCGGGGTCGGAAAGCGAAATGCGGCAACCCTCGCCCTCGATCTGGCGGGTGACGTCCATCAGGTAGGCCGAGTTGAAACCGATTTCCATCGAGCCCGCGTTAAAGCGCACTTCGATTTCCTCGGAAGCCGAGCCGCTGTCGGGCGAATTGGCCGAGAGAGTCATTGTCTTTCCGTTCAGCGTCAGCTTCACAGCGCGGGATTTTTCGCTCGAGATCGTCGAGACACGGTCGACCGCGGACGCGAAAACGGCCGGGTTGACCTCGAGGAACTTGTCGTTGTTCTTCGGGATTACGCGTTCGTAATCGGGGAAAGTACCGTCGATCAGCTTGGTGGTGAGCGTGATGTGGTCGAAGGAGAAGCGCAGTTTGTTGTCGGTGAGGCCGAGGCCGATGGTGTCACCGGCTTCGTCGATCAGCTTGCGGATTTCGTTGATCGCCTTGCGCGGAATGATGATGCCGGGCATGTCCTTGGCACCGTCGGGCAGCGGCATTTCAAAACGGGCAAGGCGGTGGCCGTCGGTTGCAACCGCGCGCAGCACCTGCACACCATCGCTTTCTGCTGCATGCAGGTAGATGCCGTTCAGGTAATAGCGCGTTTCCTCGTTCGAGATCGCAAAGCGCGTGCGGTCGATGAGGGTGCGCAGGTCAGCCGCGGGCACCGAGAAGTTGAAGGCGAATTTGTCGCTGGAGCCCATTTTAGGGAAGTCTTCGGTCGGCAGGCAGCCGAGGCGGAAGGTGGATTTGCCTGCTTTCACCGTCAGCGTAGTGTCGCTGGCGGCAGCGATTTCGACGGAGGAGGCGTCGGGCAGCTTGCGCACGATGTCGTAGAGCGTGTGGGCGGGCACAGTGGTAGCGCCGGGCGTTGAGGCCTTGGCCGCGACGGAGTCGACGATTTCGAGGTCCATGTCTGTGGTGGTCAGCGACAGGCTGTCTTTCTCGGCGCGCAGCAGCACGTTGGCAAGGATTGGAATGGTATTCCGGCGCTCGACCACGCTATGGACGTGGTTGAGTGAGCGAAGCAGATCTGCGCGATCGATCGTGAATTTCATGGAAGAACCACCCGTTAAATGTCGCTATGCGTGACTATATAAGATATGGTTCAAATTATAGCAATGGCAAAGGTGAAAAACTAGCGGTTTTACTGCGGTTTTTCGCGATTCCGACACGCTGCGCGGATGGCGCGGCGGCGGCTTATTATGGTTATTTTTTGGCGGCTTTACGCAGGCGATAAAGCGCTGGGTCTGCCAATATCGGCCTCAGGCTGCGCAAGAAAAGCGCGCCCCATTCTTTTGCCTTTTTCGGTGTGTTCACAAGGTCCTGACGGAACTCGACAATCACATAGGGCAGCCCGCGGCTTTCGGCATGGGTGCTGATCGTGTTCTTGGTGAAGTTGGTCGATTTCAGGGAATAGGGCTCGTTCTCACCCACCTTTAGGCCCAGATTGTCGCGGCGCAGGCGGTCGACCAGCTTCATCGCCAGTTCTTCCTCGTGGTTCCAGAGGATGCCAAGCTGCCAGGGGCGGCGGTAGCCGTCCATAACGGGTGTAAAGCTGTGCACAGACAGCAGCACAGGCGCGATGCCGCGCGACAGGTAGCGGCCGAGCGTCAGCTCGACCTGGCGGTGGTAAGGCCAGAAAATCTCGTCAAGGCGCTGGAATTTCTCGGTCGGGGTCAGGGCGATGTTGCCGGGAACCTTAATCTTGTCATAGACCTCGCGCATGCATTCGTCGCTGTCATGGCCGCGGTTAAGGTCGGTGACAAGGCGGGAATAGCCGGAAATGACCGCGGGCGCATCGAGCGCCTTTGACAGGTAAAGGCCGATGTCTTCGGTACCCGGATCCCAGGCGATATGCTTTTTAAGGTTGGCGGGCGAGAGGCCGAGGTTATTGAGCGCCTGGGGGATGCGGTTGCTGGCGTGGTCGCAGACGATCACACATTTGCCCGCACCCTTCGCGTTTTCGACGCGCACGGCGGGCAGGTCTTCCTTGCCCAAGACATGCGACAACGGCTTGCGCGCCACGGGCATCAGCAGCTTGACGGTGGCTTTGGTGCTAGTTTTCTTTTTGACGGCGGGCTTCTTTTTGGGCGTAGCGGTCTTTTTGGGCGTAGCGGTCTTTTTCTTTACGGTTTTTTTCTTCATTGCCTCAAGCCATGTCGAGTCCGCGCCTGGATACTTTCACGTCGCGGTGCACATGCGCGGACATCAGGAGGCCGAAGCCGAAAAGCACCGAGAGCATCGCCGTGCCGCCGTAGGAAATCATGGGCAAAGGCACCCCGACGACCGGCAAAAGCCCCATGACCATACCCACATTGATGAAAATATAAAGCGAAAAGTTGATGATGATACCGGCCGACAGCAGGCGCGAAAATTGATTCTTGCAATTGAACGCCATGAAATAGCCATAAACGATGATCAGTGCGAAAAGCGACAGCAGCGCGAGGCCGCCGATCAGCCCCCATTCCTCGGTGAAGAGCGTGAAAATAAAGTCGGTCTGCTTCTCCGGCAGGAAGTTCAGGTGGCTCTGTGTGCCGTGCAGGAAACCCTTGCCCATCACCCCGCCGGAGCCGAGTGCGATTTTCGACTGCGTGATGTGGTAACCGGCGCCCAAGGGGTCGCTTTCGGGGTCGAGGAAGGTCAATACGCGCTGCTTCTGGTAGTCGTGCAGCAAATGCCACGCGACCGGCAGCATGGCAAGGCCGCCCGCCGCCACGGCACCGAACATCCAGTAGCTAACGCCGGAAATAAAGAACATCGCGCCCGCAGCACCGATAATCATGATGGCCGTGCCAAGGTCAGGCTGCAACATGACCAGCGCCACCGGCAGGCCAATGATGCCGAGAGGCGCAATCAGATAGAGCGGGTTTTTGACGTCTTGCGAGGTCGCGCCGTTGAAGAACCGCGCCAGCGCCAGCACGACTGCTATCTTCATCAGCTCGGAGGGTTGCAGTTTCAGAAAACCAAGGTCAATCCAGCGCGTCGCACCCATACTGGTATGGCCCTTGATATCGACATAAATCAGCAAAATCGTGACAACGCCGAAGATGGGATAGGCAAGACGCATCCAGATGCGGATATCAATCATGGCGGTCACCAGCAATCCGCCCATGCCGATGGCAAATTTGATCATCTGCGGTGTCGCCCATGTTTCCATGTTGCCGGAAGCGGCAGAGTAAAGCGAAAGGAAGCCGATAGAGGCCACCAGCGTTATCAGCAGCAGGAAAGGCCAGCTGATCGCGGCGAATTTATCGGGAAGCGAGGGGTTTTCGCTGCGCAGGCTCATCGTTTTTTCCCCTTTTTCTTCTGCACGGGCGCGGCAACGTCAGGGGCGACAGTGGCTGCTTTTTGAGCTTCGGCTGCTTCAGCCTCGTCAACCGTGCGGATGCGCTGGGGGTCGCGTGTCATGCAGGCCGTCAGAATATCACGGGCAATGGGCGCTGCTGCCTTGGAGCCGCCGACGCCGTGTTCAACCACGACTGCCGTCACGTAGCGAGGTTTATCTACCGGGGTGTAGCCAACAAAGAGCGCATGGTGGCGGAATTTCCAGGCAAGATTCTCGTTTTTCACACCTGCGGCGCGCATCGCGGCCGTGATGCGCCGCACCTGGGCCGTGCCCGTCTTGCCGCCCATCGACATGCCTTCCTGCGTCATCCGCGCGCCATGCGCCGTGCCGCGTTCACTGTTCACGACGGCGGACATTCCTTTCATGATGACGTTGAGGTATTCGGGGCGGATGCCGAGGCTTTTCCACGGCGGAATCTGGCTGCCGACGTCTTCGATCGAGCGCACGAGGATGGGACGCACATCCCTGCCCCCGTTGACGAGGCGCGCGGTCATGGTCGCCAGCTGCAACGGCGTCGAGAGCATATAGCCCTGCCCGATGGCACTGTTGAGCGTTTCACCCTGATGCCAGGGTTCCTTGTAACGCTTCAGTTTCCATGCACGGTCTGGCACAACGCCGGCGGCTTCGCCCGGCACATCGAAATCCATCTTGTTGCCAAGGCCGAGGCGGCGCGCCTGTTCGGCAATCGCATCGACACCAATCCTGCGGCCTACATCGTAAAAATAAGTGTCGCAGGACTGCTGTATCGCGCCGACCATATCGACGGAGCCGTGGCCAGCAGGGCGCCAGCAGTGGAATTTGTCCCGGCCCATCATGTAAAAGCCGGGGCAGTAGACACGCGCGTAAGGTGAGATGCCGGCTTCCAGCGCAGCCAGCGCCGTGACCATCTTGAAGGTCGAGCCGGGGGGATATTGGCCAGCAATCGCCTTGTTTGTAATCGGGCGCGTTTCATCGGCCAGCAATTCTTCCCAGATGTCGGCGGGAATGCCACGGCTGAACAGGTTGGGATCGAACGATGGATAGGAGCAAAGGGCGTAAACCTCGCCGGAACTTGCGTCCATGACGACAGCCGAAGCACTGCGCTCACGCGCCAGCATTTCCTGGCATTGCATTTGTAAGTCAGCATCGAGTGTCAGGGTGAGGCGATGGCCTTTTTTAGGCTCATCGCGTGATAAGTCACGGATAGCACGGCCGACGACGTTGACTTCCTCGCGTATCTGGCCAGCCTGCCCGCGCAGGGTTTCATCGAATTTCTTTTCAACGCCCGATTTGCCGATGCGGAAGCTGGGCAACATCATGACGGGGTCATCAGTCATTTCCGCTTCGCTCACGCGCCCGACATAGCCGATGATATGGGCGGTCGCGGTGTTGAGGGGATATGACCTGATTTCGCCTTCTTCGGTCGAGACGCCGGGCAGGTCTGGCAGGTTCTGCTCAACCATCGCCATATCTTCCCAAGTGAGGTTTTCTTTCACGAGGATGGGGGTAAAGGGCCGGTTCTTGCCAATCGCCGCCAGCACCTCGGCCTTGTCGGCGTCGGTGACGGGAATGATTTTCGAGAGCTTTTCAAGCGTTTCTTCTACGCTGTCGGTCTGTTCAGAAATCAGGTAGGTGCGGAAGTTCTGCGTATTGATGGCAAGAGGTACGCCGAAACGGTCCATGATTTCACCGCGGCCTGCAGGCACGAGGCGTAGCGAAATGCGGTTTTTATCGGACAGCGTCTGGAATTTTTCCTGCTCGACAATCTGCAGGTAGCCGAGGCGCCCCGCGAGCACGCCGAATATCGCGCCCTGCGCCGCGCCCACAATAAAGGTGCGGCGGGAGAATTCCTTGTATCTCTCCATGTCGCGGTTCATGTGGGCATCCTATAGCGATGAGCGGCGGTCGGCCAGCATCTTGTTAAAGGCGGAAAGCGGCATCACGACCAGTGGGAATACCGCCGCGGTCATCAGTGCGCTCATCAGGCAGTCCCGCACTGATACTGCTTCGAGGTAAAAGAGTGAATACAGTGCCCATTGCATTGCAGAGGCGCCAATCGCAACCAGTCCGAGCCCCATCCACATCACAAGGAACGGCTGCCCCAGCAGGAATTTCCGCTGGCGCTGGGTGATCCACTGCACCAGCAGCAGGGTCAGCGCATTCAGCGCCAGCGGGCTGCCGGTCATCAGGTCAAAGGCGATACCGACGATAAAGGTAGCGGCGGGTGACAGTGTCTGCGGACGCATGATCGCCCAGTAGTAAACGGCAATCAGCATGAAAGAGGGGCGAATTTCGCCGAAGTTCGCAAACTTGAACGGGAAGGTCGATAGCAAGAGCAGGGCGAAAATCAACAGCAGGGTCAGCGCCCAGCGGCCCAGCATGGAAAGTATCGGCTCTTCCCAGCCCTCGTCTGCCTTGAACGTCATGAAGGAGGCCCCTGATTAGTGGTTTTTGGGGCGTTTTTGGGGCAAAGGCGTGATTTCGCCGGTTTCCAGCCCCTGGTCCATATCGGCGTTGATGACCTGTACGTGGGTAACTTTGCCGATATCCGCCAACGGTTGCACGTAAACGCCGTCGGGACCCGCTTCGACAATCGTGCCGATCGGAATATCGGGGGGCAGCTGGCCGCCGTCTCCCGAAGTCACGATACGCTGGCCAACGGAAAGGCCGCTGTCGATCGGAAGCCTTTCCAGCCTCAGGAGGTCGGTGTTCTTGCCGGCCAGAATTGCTTTGGTACGGGTATTCTGGATGACGACCGGAATGCGGGAGTTAAGGTCGGTCACCAGCAGAACACGGGATGACCGCTGTCCTGCCTCGGTAATACGGCCAATCAGCCCGCGGCCCGACATCACCGCATTGCCCTTGGCGATGCGGTCCTGAAGACCGACGGGCAGCAGGACAGATTTCACGAAAGCACCACCCGGATCGGCCACGACGCGTGTCGTGACATAGGCAAGCGCAGGGTCGGCCTTCACATTCAGCAGTTCTTTCAGTGACTTGTTTTCGGCCTGGTATTTCAAGGCAGATTCATACCATTGCAACAGGCGTTCATTCTCGGCCTTCAGGCGGATGTTCTCGGCCTTGAGCGCCCTGAGGGTTTTCACGCCGTCAAAGGATTCCGACATGGTCACGAAAGGCTCGGAGATCGCCGACATCAGGGGCGCCATAGTATCGGTCATGGCGATGCGCACGCGTTCCACTGGAAACAGGTCAAGACGATGGGCAGCCATCAGGGTGACGCAGAGTAAAACCAGCACCGCCGGTGTCGCCCTGACGGTAAAATTCCGCAAGGAGATGGACTGGAGGATTGAATGTGCCGGACGGCGCGATACCACTGCTGTTAGCCCTGAAAAATAACTTATCCCCATTATAGCAAAAATAGCTTAATAAAATCAAAGCAACTTTCAAAATAAGTGGCTGAAAACGCTGGCCGTTCCGGTTGACAAGGATGAGATAAGCCGACGGCTGGAAATTGCCATAAATTTTAGGCATGGCAATAAAGCCCAACATTGGCCGAGCCTTAACCCAGTGCGGGCTTTTTAGTACATGCTGATAAGAACGCCCTGCAGCTTCTTCATGTTCTCGAGCGCCTGGCCGGTGCCAAGGGCGACGCAGGACAGGGGGTCGTCTGCCACCGTGACGGCAAGGCCTGTGGCATAGCGCAGGACATAGTCCAGATTCGACAATAACGAGCCGCCGCCGGTCATGACGATACCGCGGTCGACGATATCGGCCGCCAGTTCGGGGGCGGTATGTTCCAAGGCGCCCTTGACCGCGTCAATAATGGCACCAACGGGTTCGGCCAGCGCCTCAGCCACCTGCCGCTCGGAAATCACCAGTTCTTTCGGCACGCCGTTCATCAGGTCGCGGCCCTTGATTTCCATCAGGCGGCCTTCGCCGTCTTCGGGCGGGCAGGCGGAGCCGATTTCTTTCTTGATGCGCTCGGCGGTCGATTCACCGATCAACAGGTTATGCGTGCGGCGGATGTAGTTGATGATGGCTTCGTCCATCTTGTCGCCGCCCACGCGGACCGAGCGGGAATAGACGATGCCGCCCAGCGAGATCACGGCAACTTCCGTCGTGCCGCCGCCGATATCGACCACCATCGAACCGGTCGGTTCGGTTACGGGCAGGCCCGCGCCGATGGCGGCTGCCATGGGTTCTTCGATCAGCGCGACCTTACGTGCGCCTGCGGATTCAGCGGATTCCTGAATGGCGCGGCGTTCTACCGCAGTCGAGCCCGAGGGCACGCAGATAACCATCTGCGGCGAGGCGAAGCTGCGGCGGTTATGGACTTTGCGGATGAAGTGCTTGATCATTTCTTCGGCGACTTCGAAGTCGGCGATGACGCCGTCGCGCA
>CAZNRN010000002.1:0-206940 GCA_964575605.1 uncultured Micavibrio sp.
TGGCCACGGTGCGGCGCGCGATATCGATGCCGTCTTTTTTCAGGATATCGACCAGGTCGTCGTCGGAGAGGATTTTATCAACCGGCTCCGCGTCGATGAGATTCTTGAGCCGCGCCTTGATCGCCTCCGACGAAAATTCCGCCGCCCCGTCGGTCGAAGACACGCCAGAGGTGAAGAAATATTTCAGCTCGAACACCCCGCGCGGCGTGCCGATGTACTTGTTCGAGGTCACGCGCGAAATAGTGCTTTCATGCATGCCGACGGTGGCCGCGATATCCTTCAGCACCAGCGGCTTCAGGTATTCGACGCCGTAAAGGAAAAAGTTTTCCTGCTGCAGGATGATGTCGGATGCGACCTTCAAAATCGTCTCGGCGCGCTGGTCCATCGCCTTCACCAGCCAGTTCGCGGTGTTCAGCTGTTCGGCAAGGTATTCTTTGTCGTTCTTCTGTTTCGCGTTCTTCGATATTTCGGTGTAATAGCGCTTGTTGACCAGCACGCGCGGCAGCGTGTCGTTGTTCAGCTCGACCGCCCAGCCGCCGCCCTTCGATTTCGGCAGCGGCTTCATCAGTACGTCCGGCACCACGGTCTGCGACACGAAATGGTCGAATTCCAAAGCGGGCTTCGGGTTCAGCGATTTCAGCTCGGATATCATGTCTTTCAAATCGGCGTCATCGACGCCGCAGAGGCTCTTCAGCTTTTTCAAATCATGGCTGGCCAGCACGTCGAGATTTTTCACCAGCGCCTGCATGGCGGGGTCCAGCCTGTCCTGTTCGCGCAATTGCAGCGCAAGGCATTCGGACAGGTTGCGCGCGAAAAGCCCTGCGGGGTCGAGGTTCTGGAGCTTGCCTAAAATTTCCTCGACCTTTTCTTTCGAGCAGCCGAGGCGCTGGGCCAGCTCGCCGGTATCGGTGCGGAAGTAACCGGATTCATCGAGGTAGTCGAGCATCACCAGCGCGATGCCGCGCTCCCCCGTTTCGGTGAACTCCAGCCCGATTTGTTCTTCAAGGTAATCGCGCAGCGTCGCGACCTTGGCCATCGTATTCTCGAGGCTGAATTCGGGGTCTTCAAATTTGGCGTTTCCGCCCTTGCCGGCCGAGGCGAAACTGTCGGTCGCGAAGGCGTCATAACCCCCTGCCTGTTCGGCCATGCTGCCGCCGGTGAAGACGTTGTCGAAATCGGTGTCCAGTTCGCGCTCTTCATGCGCGTGTTCTTCGTGGCCGCCTTCGGCCTGCTCGCCGGAGTGTTCGCCCGCCTGTTCAGATGCTTCGGGGTTGCCCTCGCCCTCGCCCTGTTCGCCACTGCCTTCGCCGGCTTCCTGCCCGCTTGAATCCTGAGAGGGTGCGTCGTCATGAGGCTTTTCGCTGGACATGCTTTCGTCGCGTTCCAGCAGCGGGTTTTTTTCCAGCTCGGCCTCGACGAATTCGGCGAGTTCAATATTCGACATCTGCAGCAGCTTGATCGCCTGCTGCAGCTGCGGCGTCATGGTCAGGGTTTGCCCCTGCTTCAAGTCCAAACGCTGGTTGATGGCCATTTTCTTCCCTGCCCCTTAAGGAAGATTATAGCATTTTCGCGTTAAAAGGCCAGTTTCGGTCAATCCAGCAGGAATTTCCGCTCCGCCGGCAGCTGCGCAGCCGTATGGCGGTAAAGCTTGCGCGCCCAGATTGCGTCCGCATGGCAGTCATGCGCATTTTCGGGCATCGGCAGCCGCGCGCCTGTCGCCCGGGTGAGTTCTTTAAGGTCGCGGAATTCGGGACGCGGCAGGCCCGCCTCGGCAAAGGCCTCGCGCATCTTCGTCAGCCCGCCGAAGAAATTCGCCATCACCACTTGGTCGGTCGCGCCATTGTAGGCCCAGATCTCGACTTTAGAAATATCGCTGCCGGCAAAGCTTTTCAGGTAGGCGACCATATCGTCTTTTATTTCGGCATTGCTGCGGCGCGCGTCCTCGGGTGGCAAATGCTTCACCACATTGTCACGCAGCCAGGGCGTGATGGCGGCCGCATTGAATTCGCGGCTCACGCCATAGTAATCGGGCTTCGTGTCATCATCCGGCACCAAAGCGATGCTGATGGGGTCGAGCGTGTTGCGGGCCGTATGTTCGTTGAATTCGGAATCGAGGAAAAAACGGAGGGCTTTGCCGGGCATGGAAGGCTCCTGAAAAAAGTGACACATGCTTAATACCCATCATTAAGGAAGGCGAAAGAATATGTCAATATTGGCCAAAAAACGCCCTAATGGCCCCGGGAAGACATAAAACCGTATCCTATGACCCCGCCGAAGGTCTGGCAGCGTTGTGTATTGAACAAAATCAATCACTTGATGAAAACGGGACGCAAAAAGGACGCCCGAAATCGCCATGCGATATCAACGGGTTACAGAGAGACGATTTTTTGGATGTTTATAAACTGAATTTTTCGCCCAGATAAACGCGGCGCACGTCTTTGTGGTTCACGATCTCGGCGGGCTTGCCTTCCATCAGCACCTGACCGCCGTGAAGGATATAAGCGCGGTCGACGATGTCCAAAGTGTCGCGCACGTTGTGGTCGGTTATCAGCACGCCGATGTTGCGGTTCTTGAGATGCTTCACCAAATCGCGGATTTCGCCGACCGCAATCGGGTCGATGCCCGCCAGCGGTTCGTCGAGCAGGATGAATTGCGGATGGGTAGCGAGGGCTCGCGCGATTTCAACGCGGCGGCGCTCGCCGCCCGACAGCGCGACGGCGGGCGTGAAGCGCAGGTGCGTCACGGAAAATTCGGCCAGCAGTTCTTCCAGCATATGTTCGCGGCGGTGATGGTCTTCCTCCACCACCTGCAAAACAGAACGGATGTTGTCCTCGACGTTCAGCCCGCGGAAGATGGATGATTCCTGCGGCAGGTATGAAATGCCAAGCCGCGCGCGGCGATACATGGGCAGCGTGGTGATGTCTTTACCATCTAATCTGATGGAGCCGCTGTCGGCGTCAATCAGTCCCGTGACGATGTAGAAACAGGTGGTCTTGCCCGCGCCGTTCGGGCCCAGCAGGCCGACGGCCTCGCCGCGCTTCACGTGCAGCGACACGTCGCGCAGCACGGGGCGGCGTTTGTAGCGCTTCATCAGGTGTTCGACGGACAGGCCGGCAGCGCCCGGAACAAGTTTCGGTTCTGCTTTCTTTTCGGCGGTTTTTTCCGTGTCTTTTGTCATTATTGTGCAGCCTTGGGGTAGAACACGCCTTTGACGCGGCCTTCGGTCGCGGCGTTGCCCTCTGCAAATAGTTGGCTGATTCCGGTTTTCAAGTCAATGTCGGCGCGGGTGCCTTCCAGCCAGCTGGCGCCCTGGTAGATTTTCACCTTGCCGGTCAGCACGGCTTTTTTGCTGGCGATGTTGTAATCGCCATGGTCGCCGTAGACGGTTTCTTTTTCGGTCTTGATCATCACGCCGCCGTCGGCGGTGATGCGGTCGACCTTCATGCCGCTGCCGTCGGTGTCCTTCGAAAAAAAGGCTTCCATGGTGTCGGCCTTCAGGCTGTCGGTGCCGCGCACGGCGGTAGCACCACCGGATGCTACCATCCGGTTTTCCTTCGAGAAGAATTCGACCTTGTCTTTCGCGGTCAGTTTTTCGGTCTCGGTGACGATGCGCAGGTCCTGCCCCGTCAGCGTCGCGCGATCTGCGGCGACGTCGTAAACCGCCTTGTCGCCATAGGCGGTATAGGGGGGCGACAGGATGACGACGTTGTTGTTCGCCTCCATCTGGTAGATGTGCGTCGCGCCCTGGTTGTCGTTATAGCGCGCGGTGATGGTGTCGCTGGACAGCTGGAAATTGCCCTGCTTTGCGACCGCGTTCTGGCGCGCGGTATAGGTTTTCGCCTTGCGGTTCCATTCCAGCGAACGCGCCGCGGAAATTTCCACGGGCTCGCCCTTTTTCTGCACGGGCGCCGCGGCCAGCGCAGGCTGCGCGAGGGTGAATAGAATGGCGAGGGCGAGGAGGGTGCGCATCATCCGGGGCCGTCCTTGCCGATTTTCAGCTTACCCTGCAGCGACATTTTCGCAGGTCCCCCGAAGGTGATAAGGTCGCCCTGTTCGGTAATCGTCATGTTGGCGGCCTCCAGCGTGCCGGCGGGGCCTTGGATGGAAACAGGTTTGGTGGTAGACGCTTCGCGCGCCTGCACCTTCACGTCGATATCCTGCAGGTGGAATTCATAGCCTGAATCGTGAAACGCATCGACGCCGCCCGACAGTTTCAGCGTACCGGCGGTGTTGTTGTAAAGCCCCGTCGCTGCGTTCACCACCAGCCCCGTGCCGTCTTCCAGCGTGATATCGGCCTTGGGCTTTTCAAGCGCGACGGCAGTGTCGGAGCCCATCACGCGGCGGGCGTGGTCGGCGGAAATCGTATAGGCGCGGCCCTTGGCGTCGACGCCCTTGTAAGACGCCTCGACGATATCGACCTCGCCGGGTGTGGTCTTTTCCTGCTGCTGGGGCAGTTCGGCGATTTGCAGCTGCTGCGGGTCTTCCGACAGGCGCGCGACCACGATCCCGACAATCACGACGGCGGCGATGGGCAATGCGAATTTGGTGACGCGCACGAACCAGCTATAGCCCGCACCCACGGCGGCAGCACGCTGCCTGCGTCCGATATTTTCACGCGAACGGGTATTGCGGCGGGCGGCGTTCAAGCAAAACCAGCCCTCAGGCAGTCATGCAGGTGCAAGAGGCCGACGGGCTTGTTCGCATCATCGACCACGATCAGCGCGGTGATTTTGCGGAAGGTATTCTTCAAATCGTTCATGATCGCCATGGCCTCGGCCACCAGCATACCGTCATTTGCCGTGCGCGGTGTTTTGGTCATGATCTCGCTGGCCTGTTTTTGCATCAGGCCGTCACTGAGATGGCGGCGGATATCGCCGTCCGTGATCAGGCCGGACAGCGTGCCTTCGGCGTTCACCAGCGCGATGCAGCCGAAGCCTTTTTCGCTGATGATTTTAACGGCGTCCTTGACGAGGATGCTGTCTTGCGCAACCGGCATGGCCTCGCCGCTATGCATGATTTCGGTCACTTTCATCAGCTGCTGGCCGAGCTTGCCGCCCGGGTGGTAAATCTTGAAATCCTTCGCGGTGAAGCCTTTTTTCTCGAGCAGCGTGATCGCGATCGCATCGCCGAGCGCCAGGCTCATGGTGGTCGAGGTGGTGGGCGCAAGGCCGTTCGGGCAGGCCTCGGGGCAGGGCGGCAGCAGCAGGACGACATCCGACTTCTGGCCCAGCGTTGAATCGGGGCGGCTCGTGACGCCGATCAGCGGAATTGCGAAGCGGCGCGTGTATTCGATCAGGTCCAGCAGTTCTTTGGCCTCTCCGGAATTCGACAGCGCGAGGACGACGTCGCCGCGGACGATCATGCCCATGTCGCCATGGCTGGTTTCTGCCGGGTGGACGAAGAAGGCGGGCGTGCCGGTCGAGGCCAGCGTCGCCGCGATCTTGCGCGCGATATGGCCGCTCTTGCCCATGCCGGTCACGATTACGCGGCCCTCGGCGGCCGAAATGGTGCCGATCGCGTCGTCAAAACTTGCGTTCAGGAATTTCGAAAGCTCGAGGATCGCCTTGCCCTCGGTATCCAGCACGCGGCGCGCGGTCGACAGGTTGTTTTCTTCGACGCCAAGGCTCTTGGCATTGTCGGACAGCTTGATGATGGCCATGCTTTATCCCCTTGGGCGGCGGCAGTCGTGATGAAGCGTTATAATAACGGGCGCGGTGGACGCCGTCATGCGCTGAATAACGGGAAATATCTATCAAAAATATGGGGTTATGTCAATTTTCTATAATGTTCCATAACCCATTGACCTTAAGCGGATTGTGGCCGTAATATGGCAAATCTTTAAACAAATAGATTCGGCTATGCACGAAATCACCGACACCATGATGTTCGACTTCATGATGGCCTCCTACGGCGGGGACAGGGACAAGCTCGCGGATTTCATCACCCGCCAGCCTGAGGCCATCAACTGGCGCGACGAAGACGGCCGCACCGCACTGATAAAATCCATCGCGCACGGCACCGGCCATATCGACATCATGGAAATGCTCCTGGCGAAGGGTGCTGACATCAACGCCGCCGACGACGCCGGCATGACGCCCCTGATGTTCGCGGCGCTCCACAACAAACCCGAGTGCCTTGCCCTGCTGATATCCAAAGGCGCCGACCTCGAAACCCGCGACTACCGGAAACTGACCGCGCTCGATTACGCGCGGAAATTAGGGCATGTCGGCATGGTTGAAGCCCTGCAAAGCGCCAAAGACCTGAAACTGGCGGCGGAAGAAGCCTCGCGGCAGCTTGAACTCGCTGCTATCGCGTCAGGCGCCACGGACGGCGTCGACCACCGCGTAACCGTGCGCAAGCCGATACAGTACCGGCCTTAACTTACCACCAGTTTTTCTGCTTTTTCATCGCGCCATGCGCGAGGTAATTTTTTTTGAGCTTTTTATAGCGCTCTTTCGATGATCTCAGCGGCACGTGCTTCAGCTTCATCAAATACTTCTCGGCCTTCCAGACGCTCTTCTTGCTCGCGCGCCAGTCGGCACCAGTGTCGTCAAGATTGGCGATCTGGTATCCGGTGATTTTCCCAGTGTCGTCGACATAGGGGTCATAATAGCTCCAGGTCAGCTCGCGCAATGAACGATAAATGGGCGGCCGCCCGTGCAGCCCCTGGTCACGCGAACGCGCGACGGAGCCCCATTTGCCGTTTTGCTGAAAAACAAAAATCACGTGGTCCAGCTCGTCCTTGCTCTCGAAACTCACCACCAGCGGCGGATAGCCGTGATGCTCGAGAATCGCCGCAGCGGCCATCGCGGCTTCGAAGCAATGCAGCCGCCCGCGTTTCAGCGCCCTGTCGGCGGAATAAAGCGTTTCGCCCTTTTTCTCGCGGTTATAGGGCAGGGTGCGCAGGTATTTCTGCACCTGTTTCGGCGTCTTCAGTTTTCTCGAAAGGCGCTCTGCCGTCTTCATTAGTGGGTAAAGATATCTTCTTCAGCCCAGCCCGCAAGGTCAAGCAGCGCGCGGTGCGGCAGGAAATCGAAGCAGGCGGCAGCCAGTTTGTCGCGGCCTTCGCGCACCAGCGTCTCGTCGAGGATGGCGCGGATCTTGTGCAGGTAGAGCACGTCCGTCGCGGCATATTCGATCTGCTCGGGAGAGAGCGTATCCTGGCCCCAGTCGGTGGTCTGCTGCTGTTTATCAATATCAATGTGCAGCAAATCCTTCACAAGGTTCTTCAGGCTGTGGTGGCCGGTAAAGGTGCGCGCGATGCGCGATGAAATCTTGGTGCAGTAGACGGGCGCGGTCAGCACGCCCAGGTAGGCGTGCATGACGCCGATGTCGAAACGCGCGAAATGGAACAGCTTGGTCACGCCTGGGTCCGCCAGCAATTTTTTCAGGCGCG
This sequence comes from uncultured Micavibrio sp., assembly GCA_964575605.1. Taxonomy (GTDB): domain Bacteria; phylum Pseudomonadota; class Alphaproteobacteria; order Micavibrionales; family UBA2020; genus JAPWJZ01. Next base: position 7,397 of record CAZNRN010000002.1, read on the forward strand.
GCGCGCTGTAATCCTTGCCGTCGAACTTGACGAGGTGGACGTTCCCGTCGCCCGCCGACAATTGAACAAGGCATAGACGGTCGCGCTGCGGTTTCAGGCCAAGTGTTTCGGTGTCGATGGCGACAATCTTGCCGAGATCGAGGCCTTCGGGCAAATCGCCATGGTGCAGGGTAACGTTCATGTTCCTGTTTTCTCCGGAATATCGTCTGGAAATTTTAACGCATGAACGCCCGCCTTGGAAAGCGGGAATGCTTTTGAAGAAAGAATGGTGCCCAAAATAAGACTCGAACTTACACGGGTTGCCCCACAGGTACCTGAAACCTGCGCGTCTACCAATTCCGCCATTTGGGCACGGGTTTGGTTCGAAGAGTAATAATGGATATCGGGTGCCTTTGTCAAACAATATCAAGGAATAGGGAAAAGGGGCGGTTTTTATGCGGTTTAGCAGTTGTATTGCAGGGGCATGGCTCTAAAATTAACCCTCGGGACAGGGGGTTTTTTCCATGCAAGTACTGGTTATCGACCGCGAATCTCTGACCAACCAGCTCATCGCCTCCAAGCTCGAGGCCAAGGGGCACAAGGTGGTCTGCGAGCCGAACAAGAACGCGGCCTTCGACATGGTCAAGGCGGGCGCCTTCGACGTCATCATGGTCGACCCCGCGCCCCTGTCCGAGGCTCGCCCCGTGGTCATCGGCATCTGGAAGAATATCCGGAGCCAGGTGAAGCCCTATATCATGCTGCTGTCCAAAACCGCGACGACCGAGGAAGCGATTCTGGCCGGCACCAACGACGTGCTGAACAAGCCGCTGTCGTCGGCCGACCTCGACACCAAAATCCACAACGCCGAACGCCTGATGGAATTCTGCCGCATGCTGGCGAAGGAAGACAACGTCCATTCGCACGGCGGCATGATCGGCAAGGCGGCCTTCAACCAGCTGTTCCTCTCCGCCATCGACCGCTCCTTCCGCTATGCGGAACGCAGCCTGATCGTCTTCATCACCATGACTAACCACGAAGAAATGCTGGCCGCCGTAGGGCAGGAAGCTTTCGACGAAACGGTGAAGAAGCTGACTGAAAAAATGACCTTCATGCGCCGCCAGTCGGACGTGATCGGGCGCCTCGGCGTCAAGGATTTCGCTATCCTGCTGCAGCGCCCGCAGTATGAATCGGAACCGATCGACGCCATCAACCGTTTTTCCGAGGTTCTGGACAAGTTCCACAACGGCTTCGAGAACAAAGCTGCCGCGCCCCGCCTGCACCTGACGCTCTTCGAACTGCCGATGGGCGCGCAGCATACCGAACGCTCCGTGCCGCTCGCCAGCGCGCTTGTCGCCGACAACGCCACCTGAAAACAAGAGGTTCCTATGTCAGATAAAGCGCAGACCCTGCAACTGCTCGAAGACCTGTTGAAAAAGGCCAAGGCCGCGGGCGCAACCGCCGCCGATGTCGTGCTGTCCGACAGTTCATCGGTCGCCGTGACGCGACGTCTTGGCAAGCCCGAGGCCCTGAAGCGTTCCGAAGAAGCGGAAATCGGGCTGCGCGTGCTGGTGGGCCAGCGGCAGGCGATTGTCTCGTCATCCGACCGCGCCCCCGACACACTGGCCGAAATGGCCGAACGCGCTGTTGCCATGGCGAAATCGGTGCCGGAAGACAAATACGCCGGCATCGCCGACCCGGCCGAGATTGCGAAAACCTTCCCCGAACTCGACCTCTATGACCCCTCCGAACCTTCGGCCGACGACATGGCGAAAATGGCCGATGCTGCCGAAAGCGCGGCGATGGCGGTCAAGGGCGTCACCAATTCCGACGGCGCCGAATGCGGCGCGTCGCGCGATATCACTTATTATGCCGCTACCAACGGCTTTACGGGCAGTTTCCCCTCAAGCGGTTTCAGCATCTCGGTCTCCGTCATCGCGGGCGAAGACACCGGCATGGAAACCGATTACGATTTCGACAGCGCGGCATATTTGAAAGACCTGAAAAATCCGGAAGACGTCGGCCGCAACGCAGGCGAACGCGCGGTCAAGGCGCTGAACCCGCGCAAGGGGCCGACCAAAGAGATGCCCGTTATCTTCGACCGCCGCATCGCGGGCGGGTTGATCGGCAGCCTGTCTTCGGCCATTTCCGGCACTTCTGTGGCGCGCGGCACGACGCTGCTGAAAGATAAAATGGGCGCGCAGATTTTCTCGCCCGATATCACGATCGTCGACGACCCCTTCATGGTGCGCGGCCAGCGCTCGCACCCCTTCGATGCCGAAGGGGTCGCGCCGCAAAAACGCAATATTATCGACGGCGGCAAGCTGACCGGCTGGCTGCTTGACCTTTCATCAGCGCGCCAGCTGGGGCTCAAGACAACGGGGAACGCCAGCCGCGGCGCCTCCACGCCACCCGCGCCGCGCCCGGCGAACTTCTACATGCTGCCGGGCAAAGTGTCGGTACAGGAGCTTATAGGCGATATCGACGAAGGCTTCTTTGTCACGCAGCTGCTGGGCTCCGGTGGCAACATCGTGACGGGCGATTACAGCCGCGGCGCGCGCGGTTTCTGGATTGAAAAAGGCAAAATCGCCTATCCTGTCGCGGAAATGACCATCGCCTCGAACCTGAAGGACATGTGGCTCTCGGTCTTGCCCGCCAATGACCTTGAATTCAAATACGGCGTCGACGCGCCGACGCTGCGCATCGGAAAAATGACGGTGGCGGGCGCGTGACGGCCTACAAGACCGTTTTCGACGCAACGGAAGCGGGCTGGCAGACCTGGCCAGCGGTTGTGCCGGGGCTGGTGATAATGGCGGCTGGCATTTGCCTGTGGTTTCAAAAAAATGCGCCGCGGCGCTTTTCGGTTTTCATTATTTGTTTTTCCGCCCTATGGACGGCTCTTGCCGGCTGGTACACCTATGGCGAATACCGCGAAGTCCACCGCGCCATCGATGAAGGCCGCACCAAATTCGCCGAAGGGCCTGTGACGCATTTCGTGCCTATGCCCAAAGGCGGCCATGCGATGGAAAGTTTCTGCATCGCCGAGCGCTGCTTCACCTATTCCGACTATGTCGTGACCACAGGCTTCAACAACACAGCGGTCAAAGGCGGCCCTATTACACGCAATGGAATTAAAGCGCGCATCACTTACGTGGGCATTTCCCACGCGGTGGCTCTGCGCAATATCATCGTGAAGGTCGAAGTCGAGGACAAAGACGCCGCGGCCGATAAGGGAAAGGAAGGTAAAAAATGAACCCTGCGTTTGTGAACATCTTCATCGCCATGGACCGCGGCATAATGCCCTGGGCACCCGCGATTTTCGGGCTTTTATTCCTGATCGGTACTGCCGCCCTCTGGCACCGTCGCGAGTTTATCATGATGGACCGCTCGCCGGGCGGGCGCATCGCGGTTTGCGTGCTATTGGGCGCTTTCTCGGCGCTGCTCTGCTTTGGCTCGGGCATCAAGGTTTACCTTGAAAAAAGCGCGGTCGACGAAGCGATTAAAAACAAGACCTATAAAATCGTCACGGGCATCGTCACGCAGTACAAGGCGCCGTTCAAGGAGGGCAGCCTCTGGGAAAAATTCTGCCTTATCGACCAGTGCTTCTACTATTCCGACTATATCCCCACCTATGGCTTCCACGATACGAAGCTGGGCGGCGGTCCCATCCGCAACGATTTGCAGGTGGCTGTCTATTTCGTGGATAACGTGATTTTCAGGCTGGACGTGGTGCCGCCTAAGCTCGCACCCGTTCAGCGCTAGCGCGCGGGCGGAAGGGGATAACGACGCCCCAGCTTTCCTTTTTCTCGGGCAGCGGTGCGGGGCGCATTTCGGACATCAGCTTGCGCGTTTTCAGCAGGGGCTCGGCCGAGGGCTGCGGCGTCAAAATATCCTGCTTGTTGAAAACCTGCTCCACCATGCGCACCGAAATGTCGAGCGCACGGGCGTGGAAGACGGAAAGTCCCAGTTCCACGATGCCCTTTTGCGGGTGGCTGTAATCGTCGCCGTCGAGCGATATGCGCGTGACGCGGTAATGCCCCGGGCGCGCGGTGCGCTCGGCGTGGAAATAGAAGCTTTCGGTATATTCGGCGTGGTGTTTGCCGTCGTCGTCCGTGTGGTTTTCGCGGACATGGCTCATCTCGGCCACGAGGCGCTCGCCGCCGGCTTCCAGCCTGATTTCGGCGAAACCGGCCAGCGCGTTTTTCTTGCGGTCGAAGTAATGCCATTCCATGCGTCCCTTTTCGCGCGCCTCGGGGGCGCCCATTTTTATCAGCAGGTCGTGCAGGGAATACATCATGCGGTTACCTCGCCTTTCACCTTGAGGATAAGGGAAAAGCGTTTACAAATAGTTGCCGCGGGTTTACGTAACACGGCTTTTGTGAAAAGACGAAACCGTGGTACTTTTAGTTATCCACCGGAAAGGATGGCCGCGCATGAAAAACCCTCTCAAAGGTCTCGGCGACAAGCTCAAAGGCATGCTGAAAGGCAAGCCCGAGGATAAAGGCGTCGTGCAAAAAGAAATCGTCGGCGGGCTTGCCGATGGCAGCCTTATCGGCGGCTTCATGCTGGTGGGCGCTTCGTTCATCGTGCCGGGCGTGGGCGCGGGCGCGGCCGTCATTGGTGCTGCGCTGGTGGTTGGCGGCTCGGTCGCCAAATACGGCGCATCGAAAATGAAAACCGGCGTGCCGCAGGTGACGGATCCTTCTGTCGCCACCCCCGACATCGACAAGCCCTCGCCCGCGATGAAGACGCTGGCGCCGGATTTCAAGGTGTCGTCGGAACCGCGCGTGGCCGCGAAAGCCAAATCGCTGTTCTTAAAGCCTGCCGCACCCGGCGTTTAAGCTTTTTTCACGAAACAGGTCTTGAGGACAAGGCCCTTGACCTTGTCGACATTCGCCTCGATTTCCTCGTCGTTATAGGTCAGGCGGATTTTCTTCACCACCGTGCCGCGCTTCAGCGTCACATTCGCGCCTTTCACGTCGAGGTCTTTGATCAGCGTCACTGAATCGCCGTCCTGCAGGCGCGTGCCGTTGCAGTCCTTGACGATCATTTCTTCTGTATCTTCGCTCATTTCAGCTCGCTTTCGATGTCGCGCAGGACATCTTTCAGTTGTTCAAGAGCCCAGTCGATATCTTCTTTCGAAATCGTCAGCGGCGGGGCGAAGCGCACGACGGTGTTGTGCGTATCCTTCGACAGGATACCCTTTTCCATCAGGCGCTCGCAAACGACGCGCGCCGATACTTTCTCGTAATCGAAATCAAGCCCTATCCAGAGGCCCATGCCGCGCACGCCGGTAATCAGCGGGCTGTTGATGCCGCGCATCTGCTCCAGCATGTATTTGCCGAGCTTGGCGGAATTGGCGACCATGCCTTCTTCCTCCAGCACCTTCAGTGCCTCGAGGCCGACAGCGGCTGCCAGGGGGTTGCCGCCGAAGGTCGAACCGTGGGATCCCGGCTTGAACAGCCCCATGACTTCTTTCTTGCCGACCAGCGCCGAAACGGGCAGCAAGCCGCCGCCCAGCGCCTTGCCCAAAATCAGCGCATCGGGCAGCACGTTTTCGTGCTGGTAGCAGAACATCTTTCCGGTGCGGCCAAGGCCGGACTGCACTTCGTCCAGCACCATCAGCACGTCTTTTTCCGTGCAGAGCTTGCGCAGGTCGCGCAGGAATCCCGGCTTCGGCACCTTGATGCCGGCCTCGCCCTGGATGGGCTCGAAGATAATCGCGGCGGTGTTCGGCGTGATGGCCGCTTCAATCGCTTTAATATCGTCAAAGGGCACAGCCTTGAACCCCGGCGTGAAGGGGCCGAAATGCTTGCGGTAGTCCGGTTCGGTGGAGAAAGAGATGATGGTTGTCGTGCGGCCGTGGAAGTTGCCCTCCGCCACAATAATCTCGGCCTTGTCCTCGGGGATTTTCTTGACCGCATAGCCCCATAGGCGCGAGGCCTTCACGGCGGTCTCGACCGCTTCCGCGCCCGTGTTCATGGGCAGCGCCATGTCGAGGCCGGTCACCTGCACCAGTTTTTCAAGGAAAGGCCCCAGCGTATCGGTGTGATAGGCGCGGCTGCACATGGCCAGTTTATGCGCCTGCGAGGTCAGCGCGTTCACGATGCGCGGGTGCGAATGCCCCAGGCTGACGGCCGAATAGGCCGACATCATATCGAGGTATTTCTTGCCGTCATGATCCCAGAGGTAAACACCCTCGCCCCTGTTCAGCACGACCGGCAGCGGGTGGTAGTTATGGGCAACGAAGCCCTTTTCGTGCTCGATCAGCTTTTCCGTGGCCTTGGTGGAGGTGAATTTACCGAGGATTTTCTTTAACATAACAGCTCCCTTGAATTGCCTATGGCGGAGGGATAGTATGACGCCAAATTTAGTAAGTCGAGTCTGTAGGAGAAAACCATGCTCATCGGCTGCCCCAAAGAAATCAAAACCAAAGAATTCCGCGTCGGCCTCACCCCCACCTCGGTGCGTGAATATGTCCGCAACGGCCACCAGGTCATCGTCGAGACCAATGCCGGCGCCGGCATCCAGGCCTCCGATGACGATTATATCAAGGCAGGCGCCAAAATCGTCGCCACCGCGAAAGACGTGTTCGACAAGGCCGACATGATCGTGAAGGTGAAGGAACCCCAGCCCGTCGAAACCAAGATGCTGCGCAAGGGGCAGATCCTCTTCACCTACCTGCACCTCGCTGCCGACCCCGTGCAGGCGCAGGGCCTCATCGACTCAGGCTCGGTCGCCATCGCCTATGAAACCGTGACGTCTGACCGCGGCGGCCTGCCGCTGCTGGCGCCGATGTCCGAAGTGGCCGGCCGCATGGGCGTGCATGTGGGCGCTTATTTCCTCCATGTCGCCAACGGCGGCTCGGGCATTCTCCTCGGCGGCGTGCCGGGCGTGAAAGCGGCCGAAGTCGTCATCATCGGCGGCGGCGTCGCCGGCACCCACTCGGCCAAAATGGCCGTGGGCCTCGAGGCGCGCGTCACCATCATCGAAAAATCGCTCGACCGTATCCGCTACCTCGAAGACCTCTTCGGCAGCCGCGCGAATATCGTCTATTCGACCCAGGACGCGGTTGACCAGTACGTGAGCCAGGCCGACCTCGTCATCGGCGCCGTCCTTATCCCAGGCGCGCTCGCACCCAAACTGATCACCAAGGCACACCTGAAACAGATGCGCCCGAAATCGGTCATCGTCGATATCGCCATCGACCAGGGCGGCTGTGCGGAAACGTCCAAGGCCACCACGCACGACAACCCGACCTACGAAGTCGATGGCATCACGCATTATTGCGTCGCCAACATGCCGGGCGCGGTTCCCCGCACCTCGGCCTATGCGCTTAACAACGCTGTCCTGCCCTATGGCATCGAAATCGCCAACAAGGGCTGGGCCAAGGCGCTGTCCGACAACAAACACCTGCGCAACGGCCTGACCGTCTGCAAAGGCAAGGTCACGCAGGCCGAAGTCGCCCGCGACCTGAAACTCGACTACGCAAAAGCAGAGGAGCAACTGGCAGCATGATGTCCTTTTTGAAAAACTTCCTTGCGGGTGAAAAATCCCCCGAAGAAAAAGCCATTCTCGCCCGGACCGAAGCCGACAAGCAGCGCGATGTGTTGACCGTCGACGCCTATGCGATGGAAGAAGAAGACGGCGAAGAAGAAACCGAATGCTACAGCGCCCCCTGCTCGGGCTGCGCCTGCCGCGGTTGATCAAAGCCTGCAAAAACCACAAACGAGGACGGCGGATTTCAACTGCCGTCCTCTTCGCTTTTCTGTTGTGCCCTTTTTCGGCAAACGCGAAATGTGGTGTGGATTTTGAGCATAATCTGAGGGTCGCCCAAGCTTACGAAGTGGGGGAGGTTGTCCCGAAAAACCCCGAAAAATCGGCCAAGGCCTACCTTCGCGCGGTATCAAGTGCTGATATCCCGATGGTTTCACCATTAATTGCCGAGCCAATGTACAAAGTCGGAATTGCCTACCGTGACGGTGCTGGCTTGCCGCAAAGCGACGAGGAGGCCTATTTCTGGCTTGGCTTGGCTGCTGCCAAGGATGAAAAATATTTCCATGATCTGGACCAGGCTGCGCAAAAGCTGGACGACAAAAAAATCAAAGCGCTGGATGCAAGGCGAAAAGCGTTTATCGATGGAACGCAAAAGGAACGCTGTATTATCACGGGCGGGGAGATGGAAGATTACCGCACGGCTATGCCGCGCCTGCAACCTTTGGCAGAAAAGGGCGATTGGCGATCACAGCTTAGCCTAGCCGAATACCTAAACATGCTTGAAAGTTACCAAGATGCTTATTACTGGTCATCCCGTTCCGCGTTAGGTTGTGGCGACGAAAAAACCTGCCCGCCTTGGATAAAAAGGCAGAAGGAAGAAGCCGAATCCCACCTGACGCCGGAAGAAATTTCCGAACAAGATGCCAGAGTAGCAAAAAAGCGTTAGCGTTCTTTTCAGGCCGCCAGCGACTTCATATCAATCACAAAGCGATACTTCACATCGCTCTTCAGCATGCGGGCATAGGCGGCTTCGATATCTTGTATCTTGATCATCTCGATGTCGGATACGATGCCGTGCTTGCCGCAGAAATCCAGCATTTCCTGCGTTTCCTTCAATCCGCCGATCAGCGAACCTGCAAGGCGCTTGCGGCCGAAGATGACGTTAAAGGGGGCAACGGGCGGGTGGTCTTTTTCGGGCACGCCGACCAGGCAGAGCGTGCCGTCGCGCTTCAGCATCCCCAGCAGCTGGTTCAGGTCATGCGTCGCCGACACGGTGTCGAGGATGAAATCGAACGAACCGGCGTGTTTCGCCATGTCGTTGGCGTCCTTCGACAAAATCACCTCGTGCGCGCCAAGGCGCAGCGCGTCGTCTTTTTTCGACGGCGAGGTCGTAAACACAGCCGTATGCGCCCCAAACGCGCGGGAGAATTTCACGCCCATATGGCCAAGGCCGCCAAGGCCGACGATGCCGACCTTTTTGCCGGAGCCCGCGCCCCAGTGTTTCAGGGGGGAATAGGTGGTGATGCCCGCGCAGAGCAGCGGCGAGGCGGCGGCCGGGTCGAGGTTCGCGGGTACTTTGAGCACAAAGCCGCGCTTCACGACGATGAAATCGGAATAACCGCCCTGTGACAGTGTCTTGCCGTCTTTTTCATGGCTGTTATAGGTGGGCACCATACCGCCCTGGCAGAACTGTTCCAGATGGTCCTTGCACTCGGGGCAGGTGCCGCAAGAATCGACAAGGCAGCCCACGGCCACAAGGTCGCCCGCCTTGATATCCGTCACGTCGCTGCCGACCTTGACCGCGCGGCCGACGATTTCATGTCCCGGCACCATGGGATAGAGCGAGTTTTTCCAGTCGTTGCGCGCCTGGTGCAGGTCGGAATGGCAGACGCCGCAGTATTCGATCGCAATCTGCACGTCGTCCGGCCGCGGCTCGCGGCGCTCGAAGCTATAAGGCGCGAGCGGCGTGGTGGCGCTTTGGGCGGCATAGGCGCGGGTCTTGATCATAACGGTGTCTCCCTGATTGCGGAAATGAAGCGGCGTTTAAGCTGGGTTGGAAATAAGCCGGGTCCTGTTAAACGTCAAGCCTGCTGCCTGCTTTTCGGGTCAAGGCGTGACTGCAGCGCATCACCCAGGTAGTTGAAGGCCAGCACGGTCGCAAAAATCATGATGCCGGGGTAAAGCGTCATCTCCATATGCTCCCATATCGTGCGCTCGGCATGGCTCAGCATATTGCCCCAGCTGGGCAGCGGCGGCTGGATGCCAAGGCCAAGGAAGCTTAAGGATGATTCCAGCAAGATGATATTCCCCGTCGCCAGCGCCGTCGCCACGACGATGGTGCCGAAGAGGTTGGGCAGGATATGCCGCAGCACGATGCGGGTGTGCGATACGCCCAAGGCGCGGCTTGCGCGCACGAAATCCATTTCCTTCAGCACCAGCATGCGCGCGCGGGCAAGTCGCGCCACCGTCGTCCAGCCCAGCAGCGAGATAATGGCGATGATCTTCCACAGGTTCGCGTATTCGCCGTTCGGGATGCCCAGTTTCGACAGGTCGACGGCTGATAAAATAATCAGCAGCGGAAGCGTGGGCAGCGAAATCATGATATCGGTGATGCGCATCAGCAGCGCATCCCATTTGCCGCCGGCATAGCCCGCCGTCATGCCGATTGCCGTGCCCACGGCGGCGGCCAGCAGCCCTGCGATGGCGGCGACCGCCAGTGACACCTGCCCGCCGTAGAGCAGCCTTATCAGCATATCGCGTCCCAGCTCGTCCGTACCCAGCCAGTGCTGGGTGCTGGGTGGCAGGAAGCGGTTGCCAAGGTCGGCTTCTTCCTGCGTATTGCAAAAGAAATTGGCGGAAAAACACGCGGCAGCAAGAAGGGCGAGGAAAAGGGCGGGCAGCCAGCGTTTCATTTCTTCACCGCATATGAAACGCGCGGATCCAGCAGCGTATAGAGCATATCTGCCACGAAATTCGCCAGCAGCACGAAAAGCGCCAGCATCAGGAACCCCGCCAGCGCAAGGTTGTAATCGCTGCCGATCACCGCATCGAACATCAGCTTGCCCATGCCCGGAAATGCGAAAACGGTTTCAACCGTCAGCGCGCCTGAAAACAGGGTGCCGAGGTCGAGCATGAAAATAGTGACGATGGGCGGCAGCGCGTTCTTGAAGGCATGGTTCCAGATAACACGCGATTCTGAACAGCCCTTGGCGCGCGCGGTGCGGATATGGTCGGCCTTCAGCGCGTCGCCCATGGCCGCGCGCAGGTGGCGCACATAAACCGCAAGCCCTCCCAGCGCCAGCGTCAGCACGGGCAAAACCATTGATGCGGGCTTGTCCAGCGTCGCGCTGGCCGGCAGCCACAGCAGCTTGACGGCGAAGAGGCAGATCAACAGCAACCCCAGCCAGAAATGCGGCAGCGACAGTCCGGCAAGGCAGGCAATATTGATAACGCGGTCGACCGCGCTGCCTTTTTTGCGCGCCGCCAGTACGCCCAGCGGCAGGGCAACAATGGCGGTCACCAGCAGCGATATGCCCAGTAAAATACCGGTATTGGCGAAACGCGGGCCGATGACTTCCAGCACAGGCAGGTTGTAAACGCGGCTGTATCCCAAATCGCCCGCCAGCGCCGCGCCCAGCCAGCGCAGGTAACGCAGGTGTAACGGCTGGTCTAGGCCGTATAATTCACGCAGCCGCGCCGCGTCCTCGGGCGTCATGCGCGGGTTGCCAGCCATCATCAAATCGATCGGATCGCCCGGCATCAGGCCGATCAGGATATAGATCAGGAACGAAATAACCAGCAGCGTGACAATGGCCTGCTGCAGGCGGTTCAGGAAATGCGCCGCGCCCATGCCTTATTTGTTTTCCCGCTGTTTTCTCTTTTCAGCGCGTTCCTTTGCCTGCTGCTCGCGCACTTCCTTGGCCGCCTGGTCGAGGGCCTGCTGCAACTCTTCGCGCGGCACTTTCAGGCTGGGCATGTCGATGATGCCCATGCCGCCCCGCTTGATGTTATCCTCCATCAGCATGGCGAAATATTCCGACAGCGCGCGCAGCGTGTAATGGATGCCCGGCCATTCCTTGCGGTCGACCAGGAAGAAGCGGCCCCGCTCGAGCGCCGTCAGCTGGCGGCAGACCTCGGTCGGGTCGTTGTCGGGAATGGGGTGCTTGCCGTCGAATTCAAGCGCCCAGCGGATGCTTTGCGGCTGCAGCGACGGGTTCTTGCGCATCAGGTTCTGGATGTCGTCGCGCGAGGTCATGTCGATCATGTCGTTGAAGTTCTCCGGCGCGTCGTTGGACCCGCAGCGCAGCGCGTCGAAGCGCGCGCGGAAACGCCCGTACTGGCGCCAGTTCAGCGCCTCCTCCATCTTGCCCTCGTTCGCGGCGCAGCTGGAATAGAGGAAGAAGATGGTGGACGGCAGGTGCGGCGTATAGGGGTCCAGCTTGTCCATCAGGATGCGGCAGTCTTTCGTCTCGCGGTACTGGAACCAGGCGCGCACCTTTTCGGGGTCGGGATCCTTGCCCAGCAGCTCGTTTTTCGCCACCACCTCGATATGTTCGGGCGGGTAATGGCGCGTCCATTTGATGACCAGCCAGCCGTAGGTCATCGTCGTGCCCATCAGCAGGTAGAAAAAGAACGCCAGAACATAGGCGCATTTCACCGCGAAGCGGAAAATCTTCCACACCAGCCCCTTGGCCGCGCGCGTCCGCCAGCTTTGCTGCGCTTCCTGCTCCTTGCGTTCCCTGTACTTCTTGCCCATGCTAGCCGGCCTTCCAGTTTTCGATCCAGAGGGTCGAAGGGTTCAGGTGGCCGGTCGGCTCGATGCCCTTCAGCCATGTCGGGATAAAGAAGCTGTCGGCGCGGTAGTAGAGCGGCAGCGCGGGCAGGTCGTCGGCATAAAGTTTTTGCAGGGTATGCCAGAGGGCAAGGTTCTCTTTCTCGCCGCAGACGGTGTCGAGGTCGTCGATCAGCTTGTCCATGGCGGGATTTTTATAGCCCGAATAGTTTTGCCCTGCGAAGTTGTTGGCCTCCGTCGGCACCATGCTCGAATAAAGCGTGGTTTTGGGGATATTGCGCGGCGCGCTCATCCAGGCATACATCACGCCGCCTTCGTATTTACGCTTGCGCATGACATCGCCGAACAGCACGCGCGCCTGTTTCAGGTCGATGGTGGCGTCGACGCCGACTTTCTTCCAGGCCGATTTCAGCGCCTGCGCGATGACCTCGCGCGTCTGGTTTCCGGCGGTGGTTGACAGGACAACATCAAGCTTCTTTCCTTCCGCATTGCGGCGGTAACCGTCGCCGCCTTTTTTCCAGCCGGCTTCTTCCAGCAGCGCTTCCGCCTTCGCGGGGTCATAGTTGTACGCCGTGACATCAGCCGTATAGACGGTATCCAGCGGGTTGATGTCGCTGGCCGCCACGGGCTGCTTGCCGCCGAAAATCTCGCGGTTCAGCTGCTCGCGGTCGATGCCGTAGAGCAGCGCCTTGCGCACCTTCAAATCGTTGAAGGGGGCGAGGTCGAGGTTAAGATCAATATGTTCAAACGTCAGGCTGGGCTTGTACACGGCCGTGAACTGCCCGGGCTTTGATCCCATCAGGCGCTTTTCGAACGACAGCGCCTCGTCCAGCATCATGCCCAGCTCGCCCGCGATATAATCAATATCGCCGGCCAGCAAATTCGCCTGCAGCGACGCGGAATTTTCGATGGCGCGGAATTTCACGGTGTCGAAGTAGGGCTCGGCGCCCTTCCAGCCCGCATTGCGTTCCAGCGTTATCGCCGCGCCCGATTCCACCTTGCCGATGCGGTAGGGGCCGAGGTAGAGGCCCGCGTTCGTGCTGTCGGTGTTATAGGCGGTGGCGGATTTATATTTCTCGGGGTCTTTATCAAATATCGCTTTCTCGATATGCGCGGGCAGGGGATAGAAATCGTTGATCGGCGCGAAATCGCATTTTTCCTTGTCGAAGTGGATGGTGAAGGTCTTGGCGTCCTTCACGTCGATATCGACGATGTCTTTCGAGAAAAATTCGCCGTTGCCGACGCCCGATTTCGGGTGTTTGCCGACTTCCCAGGCGAATATGATGTCCTTGGTCGTCACAGGCGTGCCGTCGCCCCAATATAATTCGTCTTTCAGCGTATAGGTGGCGGCGATGCCTTTCTTGCCGTCCTTGCGCGTTTCCTTTTTTGCGCGGCCGTTTTCATAAGTTGGCAGCTCCGTGCAGAGCATGCAGGCCGGTTTCCAGTCGGGCGTGTTCACCGTCACAGGGCGCACCGCGCCGCCCAATACCAAACTTTTCGCCACCATCTCGTCAAAGAAGGGATGCAGCGTCGAGGGGAATTGGCTCATGCCGATCTTAAGATCTTTGTGCTCGTCCTCCGCAAGGGCAGGCGTTGCAAGGAGGAGAAGGGCGGCGATGATTGTGATAAAAGCTTTTGCCATTTTGATACGGTTGGCGTTGAATAAGGGACGAGACAGCGCAACGGAAAACCAGCGGGGAGCCGGAATCCATGGCCTATATAGTCTACCTTCTTGTCGTCTTTTTGGTGATATCTTTATTGCTCGCGCTGCCGCTTTTTCCATTCTGTAAAGTCTGGCGCCGCCTCAAGAACTATCACCCCGACCTCTGGCTCGCGAAAGGCCCCTTCGGCCTGATGGATTTCATGGCCGGCGGCGGCACGCTGAAGAACTTCGTCGCCTTTCTGGGCGAGGCCGCCAATGACGAGGCGCTGAAAAAGAAAGACCCGCAGCTGGTCAGCTGGGCGCGCTTCTCGCACGAACTGGTCAAGATGCTGCCGAAATCCTTCCTCGGCCAGATCGGTGTCGCGGTGCTGTTCGTTTACTTCCTCTGGGTACTGCTGTCGGGTGTGATGGGCGCCATCGGCGGGCTGCTGCTGCCCAAGGTGCCGGTGTAACCCATGGCACAGGCCGAACCGCTGCCGCCGCAAAAGCGCATTGCACCTACCGACCTCGTCGACCTTAACACCTTCGTTGGCAAGCATCCGGTCAAGGTCGACCTCGTCTACGCGCAGCCCGACCACCGCGATAACATGTTCCAGATGGGCATCTACCGCAAGGACGCGAAGATGTGGTGCCATGTGGAACTTGCGCCCGTCATCATGCGCGCCGCCGATATCTGCTTCGCAAAATCGAAACTGATTTTCGAGCTGAAAGACTGCCTGCGCCCGATGGAGGCGCAGATGCTGATGCTGGAAACCGATATCGTCAAGGCCAACCCGCGCTGGCTGGAAGAACCCGGCCGCCTCCTGTCGCCCCCCGGCAAGGGCGGGCACCCGCGCGGCATGGCAATTGACATCATTCTGCTCACCGAAAACGGCGACGAAGTCGACATGGGCACGCGCTTCGATTACCTGACCAAGGACCCCGCCGTGAACCCCGCCGCCCGCAATTATACGCAGGATTTCCCCGCTGACGTGTTGGCGCACCGCAAACTGCTGGAAGACAGCATGCTGGAGGCTGCCAAAGAACTGGGCAAGGAAATCGTCCCCCTGCCGCAGGAATGGTGGGATTTCCGCTTCAAGTCCGACTATTCCAACACCTTCGCCCCCATCCGCGATTTCGGCCTGCCGATCGACATGCGTATGGTGATGCCGGAAGGCTAAAAGCATAATACATCGAGGGGGATTGAGGCGGAAAGCATCCTCCGCTACCATATCCGCATTGTTTTGAAGCTTTTGAAGGATGCCCGCAGATGATGCCGAAACCCGACAAGCTCACGACCCGCTTCAGCCAGTTTTCCACCCCGCCGCGCAAGCCCGGCTCGCCCGACGAAAAAGCGATTTTGTTCGCGGCGCTGCGCGAGGGCGACGCCGATATCGCACTCTCCATCATCCGCCGCTACCCCGATTCACATGCATGGGAAGACCGTGCGGGCAATACGCCCCTGATGATGACGGCCATCCATGGCGAGGGCATGAAGGATGTCACGAAACAGCTACTGCTGATGGGCGCCGATGTTAATGCACAGAATAAACACGGCGGCAACGCGCTGGCGCGCGCCGCGCACTTCGGCCACGAAAAACTGGTGACGACGCTGCTGGCCGCCGGCGCCGACCCCGCGATGAGGGACGCCGCCAACAAGGACGCCGCCGACTGGGCGCGCATGAATAACCATCACGCCATCGCCGCCGCGCTGGAAGAAGCGAAAAAACCGAAAATCCGCCCCAGCCAGCCGAAAACGCCGGAGCCCTGATGGCCAATAAATACACGAATAGCTTCAATGGCGCAGCACCGCCCGCAGGCCCCGTCCCGCAGGAAGAGGTGAACAAATTCTGCGAATTCGCCAAGAACGGCGACCTCGAAGGTGTGAAAAGAAAATTCAGGGAACACGGCCCCGCCATCCTCGACCGCCGCGACGGCATGCGCGACACCGCCCTGACCTGGGCTGCGTGGATGGGTCACAAGCATGTGGCCGAATACCTGCTCGACAACGGCGCCGACATCAACGCCATCGGCATGACCGACCGCACCGCGCTGGGCTGGGCGGCGCAGGGGGCGCGCACCGAAATCATCCAGCTGCTGCTCGACCGAGGCGCGAAAACGGACATCAAGGACACGGCTGGCGACACGCCGCTTGCCATCGCACAGCGCTCGACACGCCCCGAAATCGCCGGCCTGATCGCCAATGCCGATAAAACCCGCGCGCAGGCCGTCAAAAAGAAAACCGCCGAAGACGAGGCCGCCGCCGCCCGTGCGAAAAGCCAGGCCGCTTTGGAAGACCTGAAAAAGCAGCGGCCTAATTTCAAGCTGAAGAAGTAATAAACACGCGAAGTGTTATTGATAGCCCTTGGCCTGCAACGAAAACAGGTGGGCGTAGAGGCCGTTTTCGGCCATCAGCTGGGCGTGGGTGCCTTGCTCTTTCAGCATACCCTGTTCAAGCACGATAATCTTGGCGGCGTTGCGCACGGTGGAAAAACGGTGCGAGACCAGTATCAGGGTTTTGTCGGTGTATTGCTGTTCGAGGTTGTTGAAAATCTCGAACTCGGCCTCCGCGTCGATGGCACTGGTGGGCTCGTCGAGGATCAGCACGGGCGGGGCGGCGTAGAAGGCGCGGGCGATGGCAAGCTTCTGCCACTGGCCGCCCGACAGTTCCTGCCCGTCCTTGAATTCCTTGCCCAGCTGCTGGTTGTATTTGTCCCTGAAGCCTTCGATGAACGAGGCCGCGCCCGCTTTCTTTGCCGCCTCTTCGATCTTCGCGTCATCGACCTCGCCAAGGCCGCCCAGCGCAATGTTTTCTTTTACCGTGAAGTGGTAGCGCATGAATTCCTGGAACAGCGTGCCCAGGTGCTGGTGCCACTGCGCAAGGTCAAGGTCGCGCAGGTCCTGGCCATTGATCAGGATGCGGCCCTCCTGCGGGTCGTAGAAACGGCAGAGCAGTTTTATCACCGTCGTCTTGCCCGCACCATTTAGGCCGACAAAGGCGACGCTTTCGCCCGGCTGCAGGGTGAACGATACGTTATCCAGCGCTTTCTTCTCGCCGCCCGGATAGGTGAAAGTGACGTTTTCAAAGGCAATCGCAGGCGGCTTCACTTCGCCGAAAACGACCGGCGTGGCCGCGCGCGGCAGCACCTGCGGCAGTTTCAAAAACGCATCGAAGCTGTCGACGTAAAGGCTGAGCTCGTAAAGCCTGCCGATCTGCGTCGACGCGCCAGAGGCGCGCGCACCCAGCTGGTCGAGCATCGTCAGCAGCAGCGTGAAAGAACCGATCGACAGCGTCGCCGCCGTCACGGCGGGCAGGAAGTGCCAGGCCACGCCGAACAGCACCGCGCCCTCGATCAGCGGCGGGATGAGCGACAGCAGGAATTGCCGCTTGAGTTCAACGCGCGCGTTGTTGAATAAAAAATCCTGTATCCCGCTCATGCGCGCCATGAAGGCGGGGCCGGTGCCGTTCATCCGCGCCTCGCGCACGGTCATCGGGTCTTCCATGATATGCATGATGTACCAGAGCTTCTTCGACTCGGGCGTGTTCTGGCTCCAGATGCCCCACTGCCTGTTGCCCGACACTGCCTGCACCCACAGGCGCGGGACGGACATGACGGTCAGCAGCAGCGGCAGCCACCAGCCATAGGGGATGAGCGAGATAAACGCCGCGGTAAAGGCGACAAGGTCGACCGCCGTCACGCCCATGGTGCGCAGGTATTCCGACGGCCGCCAGACATGGCTTTCGCGCGCCCGGCTGATGGTGTCCTGCACCTTGGGGTCCTCAAAATGGGAAAGATCGAGGCTCATCATCTTGGTATGGAAGGTGCGCGCGAGCGCGTTCTGGTATTTATAGCGGAAGACCGCGTCAAGATACGACTGAACGTAGGAAAAGAAAACCACGTTGTCGAACAGGTTGATAAGGTAGCGCGCCGCCAGCACGCCCAGCACCACGACGGGGATGGCGGCCGAGGGTGCGGCCTGCGCGACGCCAAGGCTGTCGATCAGCAGTTTCATCGCGTAGGCGGTAATCAGCGGGATCAGCGCGCGGAAAAAGGAAGCGGCGTAATATATTTTCAGTACTTTGGCGTCGGTATTCCAGGCGATGGAGAGGACGAGTTTCGCGCAAATCCACATCCTGCGCACGGGCGCGAAGCGTTCGGCCAGCGTTTTCGGGCGCGCGGCATCGGTATTGGTATTTGCCGCAGCCTCGGTCACGGGTAACTACTCCTTGCGGCCGCCGGTAATCCAGACGGGGGTGCCCTTTTTTTCGGGGCTGGGCGCGGGCGACCCGTAATCATCCTGCAACTTTTGCAGGCATTCGGTGCGGCCGGGGACGAAATCCTTCATCATCCACCACTCCGACAGTTCGTTCAGGATCTTGCCGACCTCGGGGCCCTGCTTCCAGCCCAGTTTGATGACATCGTCGCCGATGACGGGGAAGCGCGGCGGCTTGAACGATGTCGCCAGCTGGTAGAGCCTCTCCAGACCTTCCTTGTTGCCCGTGCGCGCAGATGACAGCAGCAGCAGGCTGCGCGCCGTGTCGTTATCGGTGCGGTAGACCAGCTGCTTGACCTCGTGGTCCAGCATGTTCATGTCGACCGGCTGCACCGGCAGGGCGAGTGTGGAAAGGGTATAGGCCTGCTCGTTCGACAGTTTCAGCGCCTTGGCGACCGAAATCAGGCCGTCCCTGGTCACGTCCAGCAGGGCGGCGAGGCGGCGCAGGATATAGGCCTTGTTCTGCTGCCCCTGTTCCAGCGTGACAAGGCGCATGAGCGCGTCGGCGTTGGTGGCCTCGGGCAGGAAGTGCGTGACGACCGAGGCGCGCAGCATGATTTTCCACACCAGCCCGCAGCGGTCGGATTCCAGCAGCTTGAAGGTCTCGCGCCTGATGCGCTCGCCAGACAGGCGATGCAGCTGCGAGGCCATCTTGGCGCAGGCTTTCAGCGCATTCGCATCGGGTACGCCCTGCCCGAAATGCGCGTAGCAGCGGAAATAGCGGAGGATTCGCAGGATATCTTCGCGGATGCGTTCTTCCGGCTCGCCCACGAAAACGACGCTGCCGGTGCGCAAATGCTCGACCCCGTTATAGGGGTCGAAAATCTGGCCGTCCATATTGGCCGACATCGCGTTGATGGTGAAATCGCGGCGCGCCGCGTCCTTGCCCCAGTCGTCGGTGAAGGCGACATCGGCATGGCGGCCGAAATGGTTCACGTCGATGCGCAGGGTGGTAATCTCGAAAGGCTTGCCGTCGACGATGGCGGTGACGGTGCCGTGCTTCAGCCCCGTCGGCACATAATTGATTTTCGCGGCCTTCAGCTTTTCGATGACTTCGTCGGGCTTGTAGGGTGTCGCGATGTCGATGTCGATGACGTCGCGGTTGACGAGGCTGTCGCGCACGCAGCCGCCCACGAAGCGTGCCATGTCTTTTTGCGCGTCCAGCGCCTCCATTACCCTTACCGTGTCGGGGGCGATCATCCAGGCCTGTTGCGCGATGCTCTTGTTGAAACTCATCGGTCTACGGGCCCTTGGAAGCGTTTTTCGGAGGGGCTGGGTTGTCATTGCCGGGCTTCCCTTCAGTCGGTGTGGTGATGGCATTGGCGAAACTTTTCAGCATGCCGGCGGTCGCGCCCCAGATATGCTGGCCGTCAAAATCGCAGGCAAAGAAGCGGCGCTCGCCGCCTTCGAATGTCAGGCTTTCTTCATGCAGGCCCTTGGGCGACAGGATATGCGCCAGCGGCACTTCAAAAATCTTGGCGACTTCGCTCGCCTGCGGCTGCCATTCCTGCTGGGTTTCAAGGACCGCCACGACAGGGCGCACGCGGTAACCGGTGCGCGTCACGTAATCTTCCAGCTGCCCCAGCACGCGCGCGTTTTTAACATCGAGGCCGATTTCCTCGGAGGCCTCGCGCAGCGCGGTTTCAATTTCGTTCTTGTCGGTTTTGTCGACTCCGCCGCCCGGAAAGCTGATCTGCCCCGCATGCGCGGTCAGCGTCGTCGTGCGTTCGGTGAAAATCACCGACAGCGAACCATCGGGTTTCTTGACCAGCAGGATTAGCACAGCCGCCTCGCGCAGTGTGCCTTCTTTTTTCTTCATGCCGGGGTTCAGCATATGGTCGCCGCCCTGGCCGTCCTGCGGCACATGGGCTTTCAGGCGCTGCTCGATTTCTTTCAGGCTCGGTGTTTCGGGCGTGCTCATGCCGGGTTTCTTCCGATCGGAAAAAATACGCCTGAGCTCCATACGCCGAACAGCCCCTTTTCTTCAACGTCTTCGACCGCGAGTTTGACGAGGTCGTAATAGACCGCGCGCGTCAGCCGCGCCTCGAGCGCGTCCCGCACGAGGACGTAGGGCGACGGTTCTGCCTCTACCGTGACCCTGATGGGGTGATCAGACCCCGCCACCACCCAATCGTCAAGGTTGGTGCGAAAGGAAATCTCCTGTGATTTTCCGGAACCATTTTGTGCCATCTCTACCGCCATGAAAGGGACGTCTTCGACTTCGATGCGCCCCCGCTCATAGGGGGTGATCAGCCAGTAGTCGCCCGCATCGTCCTTTTTTAGCACGGATGCGAAGAGTTTTACCAGATTATGTCTATTAATCGGGGTGCCGTTATAGATCCACTGCCCGTTTTTCAGGATCCTGATGCCGTAATATTCTTCTGAATCAATGGCAGTCATACAGTTTCTTAATCTTGGCCCAATATAATGAGGTGTGATTATAAGGCCCGCGGCAATAGGGGTAAACGCTTAAAATGACTGTCTTTCTGGCCTTAATGAAACAACAGGCAAAGCTGGCGTGCATTTTTATGATGACGCTCACATTAGGAGCGGGAATCGCTATGGCCGATGAACCTCATCCGCCGCAGTCGCTAGAGGAATCGCTTGCCGCAGAGTTCAAGTGCCCGGATGACGCCAAGGATTCCAGCCATGGCATAGAGCCGGGACCCAACGTGGTTGTCCGCTGGTGCGAAGTTCAAAAAAACGGTTGGCCTGTTTACCACGGTCCGCTACTGCGCTGGTATCCGGGGAAACAAGTACGCGCCCGTGAGTATTACATCAAAGGCGCGGCAGCCGGCTTATGGGTAACTTATCATCAAAGCGGTAAGATGGCCGCACTTGGTGAATGGAAGGACGGTCATAAAACCGGCCTGTGGAAATATTGGAACGATGCCAGCGGCCTGCGCAATGAAGTCACTTATACAGGAGAAAGCAATCATCAAACCGTCTATTATCCCTCGGGCTCTAAAAAATCCGACGGCACCTTTATCTCAAGCGGAAAAATCGGCAAATGGATTTATTGGGATGAGAACGGCAAGGAAAAGGCTAGTTGCGATTTCGGGAGAGGTCTGCATGAAATTTCAGGTGATGGCTGCAAAATCATTGCCGAGGAGCTGGAGCCAAAAGGATTCAGCCCTCCCGTCCAATCTGCCGCAGTGGCCAAAGACGGCTCTTTCGAATTATCTGTTGGCGCGGATATCTTTCATTCCTTGGCGCCGGAGGGCTGGGTGACAGATGCCGATGTGGCAAAACAGCAGGATGTGCCTGTTGTTTTCTACTTGAAAGGGAAGAAATGGCAAGAGCCGGGCCCGAACATGTATATCAGGGTCTTCTTCAAGGAAGGACGTACGTTTGAAAATACCATCAAAGATGACAGCGCAGATGTGGAGGCGAACGTTGCAGGATATCACGCGGAAGCCGGTGAGGAAGGCACCCTGCAGGGCGGCCATAAATACACAACTAGATTAATTACCTACCAACCACTACATAAGACGGATTCACCTTTTGCCGTTGTCGCGTCGAACACATTCCACGAACAGGTAGTTTATATCGACGCCACCGATAAAATTGTCCTATTCATTGCGCTAGTCGCTGACAGCGCCGACGAGTTGAAGCAATACTCGCCTGCGCAGATGGCCGTCATCAAATCCATGAGGGTTAAATGACTGTCTTTCTCGCAGCGCAGGACAAGCTCGAGATGCACTTCAACGGCCCCATGCGGTCGGGGATCGTGATCGATTCTCAAGGCTTGTTGAACGCGGGTTACCACAGGTTCCAGAAAGAACTGGCCGAAAAGCTGCGCGAGCTTTACGTCGGCCACTGGGAAACGCCCGATTTCCGCGGCCGCAAAAACAACATGAGCTTCGACGTCGACAGCTTCCAGGGTGAAACTATCATCCCGCGCTTCCTCATCAGCCGCATTTTCGAGGGCGAGGATTTAAAAAATATCCTGAACGAATTCCACCTGCCGCACGAACTGATGCCGCCCGAGCTGGTGCGCGACAACCCGCAGTCGCCGCAAGAGGCCGAGAAGGTGCAGGAATACGACCCCGAATTCGACACCGGCACGCCCATCCACGAAAAGCGCGCGGGCAGCCGTCCCGAAAAAAGAAAGGCCACCGCCAGTTTCGAAATCGAGAAAATGGACGTGGTGCTTTACGACTACGGCTATGCATCCTGCATCGTCAGCGGCCATGTCACCGCGCACAAGGACCTTACCATCCAGGAATACCGCTCGGCTGTCGAGCAAATCAGCTCCGCCCTGCCCGATTACACCGAGCTGTTCCAGAGCACGATCGCCAAGGTCGCCAAGGTCATCCCGAAACAATTCGTGGTGATGAATTTCCACGACAGCGACGCGAAAAAAGAAGACGAGGAGGAAACGCAGTGGCAGCACACCACGCTGCGCCGCCATATCGGCGAGCTGTTCTGGGTGCATCGCCTCTTCTCCGTCCCCTGCATGAGCCAGGTCGACTTCATCCGCCAGAAGACCGAGGCCCGCGCGCTGGTCTATTCGTCGCGCACCGACGTGATGGATGACGTGAGCCTGCGCCCCGATATGGCGGTATTCCCGGGCCACGGCAATTCATGCGTTGTCTACACCGCGGGCATCACGCCCGGCTGGAACATCGCGCGGCTGCGCGCCACGGTGCGCGCGAAGAACGTTTTCTATGCGGCGCTCGAAGACGTCGACCGGGATTTGTTTTACCTCAACAACGAAATCGGCCAGAAGGGCGCGGCCGAGGATATTGGCTTCCTCGAGCGTTACGCCCGTTACATGTCGGATTGCATCACGCGCGTGAATTTCCTGAAATCGGTTTACGACGACTACGACAACCAGCTCGACCCGCAGTCGATAGAGATATGGAACTTGCTGCGCAAGGCTTGGATTATGGATGACATGTTCAGCGCCATCGACCAGAAGGTCGCCATGCTCGACAAGGCGCATGGCCGCACGGTGCAGCGCATCGCGGCATTGCAGAGCAAGAAACTGGGCGCGCTGATCGTCGCCTTTATCGGCATCGCGCTCTCGGCGCTGGTGCTGGGCGTGCTCGGTGTTTTCTCGCGCGCGTCGGTGCCCGACATGTCGCTGTGGCAGGTAATCCTGCTTGCTTTCGCCCTTGGCGGTGCTACCTTTGTAGCCGTGCGGTTTTACAGGAAAAAATGAGGAAAAAATGACCATTCAACCCCTCGCATCTGCGGAAATTTCCAGCGACCTCGAGAAAAAAGTCGCCGTGCTGTCGCGCCAGCTTGGCGCCGCGCGCGAAAACGTGCACAAGGTCATTATCGGCCAGCAATCGGTCGTCGACCTCTGCCTGACATCCATCCTCTCTGGCGGCCACTTCCTTATCATGGGCCTGCCGGGCCTCGGTAAAACCAAACTCGTCGAAACGCTGGGCACCGTGCTGGGCTTCGATGCGAAACGCGTGCAGTGCACGCCCGACCTGATGCCGGCCGACATCGTCGGCTCCGAAATCCTCTCGAACGGCGAGGGTGGCGACCGGAACTTCCGCTTCGTCAAGGGCCCCATTTTCTGCCAGCTGCTGATGGCCGACGAAATCAACCGCGCCTCACCCCGAACGCAATCGGCGCTGCTGCAGGCGATGCAGGAATACCAGGTATCGGTCGGCGGCACGACGTATGATTTGCCGCGCCCCTTCCACGTCATGGCGACGCAGAACCCGCTGGAGCAGGAGGGCACCTATCCACTGCCCGAAGCGCAGCTCGACCGTTTCATGCTGCAAATCGACATCGGCTATCCCACGCTGGCCGACGAGAAGAAAATGATCCTCGTCACCACCGGCCTGCAGCAGGAAAAGGCGGAAAAGGTTTTCAGCCCCGCCGATATCGTCGCGGCGCAGGGCATCATCCGCCAGCTGCCCATCGGGCAGAAAGTCGTCGACGGCATTTTGCAGCTTGTGCAGTCCGGCCGCCCTGACCAGTCGAAGCTCGACAGCGTGAAAAAATTCGTCAGCTGGGGCCCCGGCCCCCGCGCAGGCCAGGCCTTTATGCTGGCGGCGCGCGCCAAGGCGCTGCTGGAAAACCGCTATTCGCCTTCGCTCGACGACGTTATCGCGCTGGCGCCTTCCGTCCTCCGCCACCGTATGGCGCTGCATTTCTCCGCCCGCGCCGAAGGCAAGACGGTCGAGGATGTGATCAAGGAAATGTGCGCGCAACTCGGATAATCTGCGCCCATGTCCCTTACCGACCAGCTCTACGGCATTTTCTCTTTCTTCCGCGAACAGCATGCGCCGAAAATACCCGCGGGCGCGCCGCTGGTCATCGCGGGCGAAGACGCGGTTATTGTTTATGCGCAGACGGGCGCGGGGATTGACCGCCGCGTCATGCTGCCCTGGCGCACCGCGGGGTTCGAAGGCGCGCTGCAGGAAATTCTGCACAGCCTGAAACCGGCGCCCCCGCCGCTGCTGCTGTTCAACGGCAGCAACCAGAAATACCGCGTGGAGGACATCCCCGCCAGCCTCAGCTGGTACGACCAGCCGCGGTTTGTGGCGCGCAAGGCCGAAATGGGCCTGCCCGACAGCGTCGCGCGCGGCTGGCAGAAACGCCCCGCCGACCCCGACAACCGCAAGGCGCCGCCCAGTTACATCATGACAGGCATCGATAAAACCGCGCCGCTGCTGCGTCTCTCGACAGCTTTCTCGGGCGCGGGCGTTACGCCCTTTGCCTGCGCGACGCTGCCGCTGGAATCGGTCAGCCTTGCGGGTGAACTGGCGTCAAAACTGCCGCGCGACGGCAAAGATTCGCGCTGGGTGATGATGATCGGCCATCACGAAAGCGGCGGATTGCGGCAGGTGGTGACAAAAGACGGCGGCCTTGCGCTCACCCGCATCACGCCCACGCCCTACCTGCCGGGAGAGGCGAAGTGGGACGAGGAAGCCGCGCGCGAATTCAACACCACGCTCGCTTATATGTCGCGCCTTGGCTTCGACGCCGCGCATGGCCTCGATTTTATCGTGCTCTGCGATGCCGCCGACAAAGGCTTTTTCATGAAAAAGCCCGCCGCTGCGCGCAACGTGATGGCACTGACGGTGCAGGAAGCCATGGCCGCCGTGCTGCCCGGCGTCACGGCAACCCCGCCCGCCGGCAATTTCGCCGACACGCTCCACGCCGCCTGGGTCGCCAGGTTCGGGAGCTTACGCGTCCCGCTGCCCTATCCGCAGATTACACCTGCGACGAAACAGGGGCAGACGGTTCACTAATAAGAACGAAACCCAGGCGAAGGCCGGGGTTTCCGCAGTGGGGGGCGTGGAGAATTATTTCTTCTGCTATTTCTTCTGGCCGGGCGCAACCACGCGGATTTTGGGCAGGTTGATATTTTCGGGTTCCGCCATGACGATGTTGCTGCGCGGCGACACAGCGTTGAAATCGCCAGAGAGGCCGCCCTTGTTTTCCGGCGTGAAAATCAGTTTATCGTAGTCGATCGTCTCACGGCGGTTGCCGTTCTGCGCGCGGTCGTACTGGCCCTGCAACTGCTGCTCGAAATTATCCATGTGTGCGCGCAAGGCGATATCGGCGCCCGGCACGGGCAACAATCCCGCCGCGCCCACAACAACCTCTTTCGCCACATTCGCGTTGCGGCGCATTTCGGCGAAGGTGCGCGCGTGTTCGGATTGCGAAATCTCGGCAGGCGTCTGGCCCGTAACGGCCGGCAGTTCGGCGGCACTGGCCGATGAAACCGACGAGACGGCGGCGATGACGCCCAGCGCCGTGCCGATGCCCGGCAGTTTTTTCGCCACGGCCTTGCCAGCCCCTTTGAGGAACGACGAGGATTCCGCGACCGCATGCGCGGCTTTGGCGACATCCGCGCCTGTAGTTGCAACAGTTGCCGCCGCCTTGATGCCGGCGGCGGTGGTGAAGGCCTTGCCCTCGTTTTTGGCGAGGAAGTTGCCGATGATGGATAATTCTTCGCGGCCGTTCAGCAGGCCTGCTTCCTTGAAAACTTTGGTGGCCGATGTACGTGCGGCGTCGGGCACGGTCTTGCCCGCTGCGATATCGCGCATGGTTTCAAGCGCGGGGCCCGCCTTGTCGCCCTGTTTCGCAAGCCGCGATGCGGCGTCCCGGATATCGGATTGCATGATGGCATGCCCGCCCGAATTCAGGATTGATTCAGGCACGGCCGCGCCGTTGGTCTTGACCCAGTCGGCGACAGATTTCACCGACGCGGGGTCGCTGCCGAATTTGCCGATGTTTGCTTTAAGGAGTGTTTTCTCCGGCTCGGTTAAAACCTTGCCTTCTTTCAGGTGCTGCAGCGCCGATGCGCCCTCGCGCGTGCCTTCCAGTTTCTTCATGCCGTCGCGCAGCATGGTGAAATCGTCCTTGGTAAAGAAATCGCGCGTCGTGGTCCAGCTCTGGCGCCCCCCCATGGTCAGGTCGATGACAACTTTGCCGTCGCGGGTATGTTCAGCCATAAAGCCTCCAGATTCGGGACATATATTATGTTATCCGAAGGCGGTAAAGGTTGGCTTAATACGGTCGTTCAATATTAAGCGGCTGGATTCGTTGGGGGAATGTCTTCCGGCGTCTGGATCTGGTCGCGGTCGGCCTGCCAGAGGTAGCGCCAGTACAAAAGGTTCACGCCGCCATAGGTCACGAAAATGCCGGGGCCGAAGAACATCTCGCGGAACGGGGATTCGAGCGCGAAGCCCGTCACCGTGGTGAAGGCCGCGGCGGTGAAGCCGAAAACCATCATCCGCTTGCGCGCCGCCACGGCCAGCGCGGTCGTCTCGTTATAAAGGCGCGGCAGGAAAACGATGGCCGCCCAGTAGCAGAAAAGGCTGACCTGGCTGGCGGCCGGGTTGCGCCAGGGATCGTTGCCCAGCAGCAGCCAGCTGAAAAGGCCAAGCCCCAGCAGCGCGAAGAAGCAATAGCTGGACACTGCCGCGCGCGCGGGCGGATACAGCGTTTTCGACAGCTGCCGGTCGGCAAGGAAAGCGACGCAGAGGTAGAGCGCGGCGATAGAAATATCCTTGAGGAAATGCGCGAGGTCGCCGCCCGAAAACCACCATTCGCCGATGCCCGCCACGAAAAGGCCGACAACGACAAAGCGCAGGCAGGATTTCAGCAGGGACGGTTGCATTGGAAGCTCCTGTAAAGTCTCGCAAAGCCAAGCTTAAATGATTCCTGTTTTATTAACCAATCTTTGCTAGGCTTAAGTGGGGTATTGGCGGCGCTGTGCCGCCATAATTTATTTTATACAAGGGGCATATTATGGAACAACAACCTGCGCCGCAGCCAGCAGCCGAAAAAAAAGCGCCGCTGAAGGTCAACCGTTTCACCTACTGTGGCAAGACCGGCGCGCTCTACGGCATCTGGATCAAGCAGCTGTTGCTGCGCATCATCACGCTCGGCATTTACGGCCCCTGGGGCAAGACGAATATCCGCCGCTACCTCTTCGCCGCGATGGAGCTGGACGGCGACCGATTCGAATACCTCGGCACGGGTAAAGAACTTTTCATCGGCATCCTGATGGCGATCCCGGGTTACCTCGTCTTCGCGGGTGCCTACATGGCGCTGGAATTCAAGGTGGGCCCCGGCTTCGGCAACCTCGTGCTGATCCCGCTGTTCTATATCGTGCCGGCGATCATGTATTCGGGCTACCGTTACCGTGTCAACCGCACGCAGTGGCGCGGCATCCGCTCGCGCATGGGCGGCTCCGCCTTCGGGTATGCGGGGAAATACCTCGTCGGCACCATTATCACGCTATTCACGCTGGGCTTCATGTCGCCGTCGGTCGACCTCGGCCGCTGGGAATACCATGTGCGCAATATGCAGTTCGGCTCGGTCCCCTTACGCTTCAAGGGCGACCCGAAGCGCCTGCGCGCGACAAACATCACCACGCTGCTGCTGTTTATCCCGACGCTCGGCTTCTCGCGCCTCTGGTACATGGCGGCGCTGGAGCGGGAAAAGATGCGCGGCCTTGCGCTCGCCCACCTGCGCTTCCGCCTGACCGCCAAGGGCGGCGATTATATCTGGCTGGCGCTGGGCAACCTCGGCATCATGATCATCACGCTGGGCTTTGGTACGCCGATTGTCATCAACCGCAACATGCACTTCCTTGAAAAGCACCTGGCCATCGGCGGCGAGCTTGCCGCGTTTAACGCCGAACAGGTGGCCAAGGGCGGCGCCGGCGACGCAGAAGGCCTGGCCGACGTTTTCGACATCGACCTCGGCATCGCAGGATAAGGCATGCGCGCCAAGTTCTACGACGGCCGGCAGATGCGACCGATCGACGTGCTGATCGGCGCGCACGAGCTTGACCTTGTCATCATGACCGCAACCGACGGCACGCCGATGCGCAACTGGGCGTGGAAGGACGTCGTGGTGATGAGCCGTCCGGGCGGCGGCGTAGAAGGCGTGTTATCGCACCGCAGCGAGGCCGACTGCCGCCTTGTCATCGACGAAGGCCTCTGGGCTTCCGAAATCGCGCTTAAACTGCCCGCGCGCAACCCGCTGCCGCCGATGGGCAATTATCTCGCGCTTTTTCTGGGCGCCATCGCGGTGGTCGCGGCCATCATCTGGGGCACGCCCTTGCTGCTCGACATGTCCGTGCGCCTCGTCCCGCGCAGCTGGGAGGAACCGGTCGGCGACATGGCCTCCGCCTCCTTCGTCGAGGGCGGGGTCTGCAAAGGCTCGCAGGTCGCCAGGGACGCGCTGGAGCGCGTCGCCAAACAGCTGGACGAAAACCACGGCACCTTCAAGGTCACGGTGGTGAACGAAAAAATCGTCAACGCGCTGACCTTCCCGGGGCAGCGCATTTTATTGTTCCGCGGCTTCGTCGACCAGTCGGCGACGCAGGAGGAATTCCTGGGCGTGCTGGCGCATGAAGTCGGCCATGCCTATTACCGCCACCCCTTCCGCGGCTTCGCGCGGCAGATGGGCATGCGCGTGCTGCTGGGGCTGCTGGTGGGCGACGCGGGCGCGCTAACCACCGCAACCGACGCCGCCAATACCCTGCTCGCGCTACAGGGCAGCCGCGAATTCGAGCTGGAAGCCGATGCCTATGCGGTCAAGGTGCTGGCCAAAAACGGGATTGGCACCGGCGGTCTTGCGACCTTCCTCAAAAAAGCCGAGGCCGAGTTCAAGAAAGACGTCGATATCGACATCCCCGAATTCATGAGCACCCACCCGGTGAATGACACGCGCATCGAAAAGCTGAACGCCGAAATTGCCAAGCTGGACAAGAAGGCCAAAAAAGCCCCCGCCCGCGGCTTCACCGATCGCGAATGGGCGGCGGTCAAGGCATATTGCAGGTAGGCCATGGACGCAGAAATGAAAAAGAAAATCCTGTCTTCCGCCGCCTACGCCCTGTCGGTTGCGAACGGTGCGCTCGGCGTCTTTGCGGCAAAACGCGGCTATTATCTCGAGGGTTCCGCCGCCTTCTACGTCGGCCTGCCGCTGCTGGTGCTGGCAATCTGTGCCTTCCTGCCGCTGGCGCTGCGCAAAAAGGAAAAACTCGCGCCCGCCTGCGCGCTTGCCGCCGTCGGCACGCTTTTTTACTTGCTCTGGTTTTTCGTGTTTGCGAAAGACACCGTTATCGGCGTGATGACGCTATAGCTTCCTGATCAGCAGGCTGCGCCCCGTATCTTCCATCCCGCGCTCGAGGTAAAAGGCCTTGGCCTTGGTATTCGCGGCCTCGGTTTCAAGGTGGAAGATGCAGCAGCCCTTGGCGCGCGACATATCTTCGAATGCCTCCATCGCCATGGTGCCCAGCCCGCGGCCGCGGAAATCCGGCTTCATGTAGAAATCGTCAAGGTACGACGTCATGCCGCCGAACTCGATGCTCCATGAATAGCACAAGATGCCATAGCCCGCGATCACGCCGTTCTCGCGGATAACGAATACCTGCACATAGGGCGAGGGCTCGAAGGCTTTCTTCAGCGACTCTTCCGCCTTGGCCGACATCGGGTGCCCGTCTTCTGCATGGAAGGCGCGCGCCATGGTGAGGATTTCGTTCCAGTCGTCAGGCTTGGCTTGGGCGATTTGCATCGGCTCTCCTATTTTCCCTCTCCCCTTGCGGGAGAGGGTGCCCGCCGCAGGCGGGTGGGTGAGGGGCGCACGCGTCTGCGTGCTAAAAGTTTACCCCGCTATTCGTTCATACATCGCGCAGACGCGCGTACCCCTCACCCTGACCCTCTCCCGCAAGTGGAGAGGGAATAAGTGCAGGTTTAGGGTTTGAATTGCTTTTGCTTCGGCTTTACCGCTTCAGTCGTTGCTGCGCTATACCCCAGCTTCTCGGGCGCAATCGGCGTATAACCCACCAGCGCCGCAAAATGTACATGCACGGGGTCAAGCTCCGCGTCGACCTTCAGCTGCTTCGCGCCAAAGGCTTTTTCAAGGTAGGTTTTCGCCACCAGCGCCTTGCGCGCGTCGCCCAGCGCCAGATCATGCGCGGCTTCTTCGGCCAGCAGCGCGCCCGACAGCACATCCGACATATGATCCATCAATTTACGTGCAAAACGCTCGCCGTCCTTCGGGTTGGCGCGCAGGTGCAACAGCGCGTTGACCGACTGCCTCAACCCTTCATCCAGCAGCGCTTTTTCCGCCGCCATTTCGGCGGGCAGCGCGTCGGACGCCTTGCGGATGCGGTCGATGAAAACCTGGTCGCCGGGTTCCTTGCCCGCCACCATGCGCAGCAGTTCAAGCGCCTGTATGTTCGCAGGGCCTTCCCATACCGTCAGCACCATGGCATCGCGGAACAGCCTCGCCGTCGGGAATTCTTCGGTGTAGCCGTTGCCGCCCACAATCTCCAAAGCCTTCTTGGCCGACTGCACGCCGTCTTCCGCCGTGCGGTATTTGGCCAAGGCGGTCGACAGGCGCAGCCATGTATTCTGCGCGGGGTCTTTCAGCGCGGTATCGAAGGTTTTCGCGGCTTCAAAGGCCAGCGCGGTCGAAGCCTCCGACCGCAGCATCAGGTCGGCCAGTTCGTTCTGCACCATCGGATAGTTCACGATTTCCTTGCCGAAAGCCTTGCGGTGCGCGGCCCAGCTGGCGGCCTCCAGAAAAGCGCGCCGCGTGACGCCCGCCGCCCCCATGGCGTTGTGGATGCGCGAATATTCAAGCGCCTCCATCATGATTTTAAGGCCGTTCGGCGGTGCGGCCACTTCGATGACTTCCGCGCCTTCAAGGTCGATTTCGCCGGTCGCCAGCCCCTTGGTGCCGAGTTTATCTTTCAGCCGGCGGATGGAGTAATCATTTTGCGTGCCGTCTTTTTTATGGCTGGGCACAAGATAGAGCCCCAGCCCCTTGCTGCCGTCGGCAGCACCTTCCGGCCGCGCGGTCGCCAGCGCAAGGCCGGAATTCGCGTTGCTGGTAAACCATTTCAGGCCGTGCAGCTTCACGCTGCCATCCGCACCGTAAACGGCCTTCGTCGTCGTCTGGCCGATGTCCGACCCGCCGTGCAGTTCGGTGCACCATGTTCCGCCGGTTTTGGACAGCCCGTCCATGCGCGTCAGCTCATGCAGGTATTCGTCGCGCACAGCCTTGGGCGCGTAGTTGTCGAGCACATAGGCAACCGCGCCCGTCATCGTCACGGGGCAATGCACCGAGATATCGACCTGCGACAGCATATAGCCCATGGTGAAGCTCAGCAGGTGCGGCTCGGGGTCCTTGTCGGCGAAGGCGAGCCCGATTGCGCCGCGCTTGTAGGCCTCGGCGTGGCATTCCTCGTATTTGGGGTTGAAGATAACCTTGCTCTGCTTCTGGCCAAGCTTGTTGTGCGTCTCCAGCTGCGGCGGCGCGACGCGGTCGCTGTAGCTGGCCTGTTCGTCGAGCGTGCTGCCCGTCCAGGCGCCGAAATCTTTCAGGCGCTGTTCGTTGCGCGCCAGCATCTCGGGCGCAAGACGCTGCAGGTTGCGCTGCAAATTGATGTCGCTGTCATAAAAATTGCTGCCGCGGGTTTCCTTGGGGTAGGAAACGGGAGGATTTGAATGGGGCGCAGGAATATTGCGCGGGTTATGACCGGTCATATTATTACTATCTCCATAATGCTGTGCCGGAATGATGCGCCATTGCATTTCGAAGTGCAACAGCTATTGACCGGTTATCTGAACGATGAGAGGATATTTTTTAACAGGCACTACGGGGTTCATGTATTGAAGGGGTTTTCATCATGACGGCTGTACGGCACGAAGATTTACAGAAAAAATTCCGCTATCACCACGGCAACCTGCGCGAGTCGCTGCTTGCGGCCGCACAGGATATTCTCGCGACGCAGGGCGTCGAGGAATTGAGCCTCAGGAAACTGGCGCGCGTCACCGGCGTCACGCAGGCCGCGCCCTACACATACTTTGACAGCAAGGATGATTTGCTGGCGGCGGTTGCCGAAAGCGGCTTCCAGAAACTCGCGCTGCAAATGGCCGAAGACGCAACGGGCGCACCATCAGCCCGCGCACGCATCGAACGCCTGATCACCAGCTACATCAGGTTTGCGCAGGAAAACCGCCCGCTCTTCCAGATCATGTTCGGCCGCGAACTGGCCGACCTGAAAAAATTCCCGACGCTGGCGATGACCGCAGGCAAAAGCTACGCGCTCTTCTCCGCCGCCTTGGCGAAACAGGAAGGCGACGCGAAATTCCTGACCGTCGCCATCTGGAGCCTCTGCCACGGCCTGACCACCTTGATTGTGGAAGAAAAGGTCGAGGTGACAAAATTCGGCGCGAACGACACCGCCGATTTCGTCAGCCGCGTCACGAACTTGTTCTCCGACAAA
The DNA here is from genome assembly GCA_964575605.1 of uncultured Micavibrio sp. Lineage (GTDB taxonomy): Bacteria > Pseudomonadota > Alphaproteobacteria > Micavibrionales > UBA2020 > JAPWJZ01. The sequence goes on from CAZNRN010000002.1 coordinate 40,307, forward strand.
ATCGGCTGAATTTAAGGTTTATATCTTTAAAAAGCACCCCTGCCGCGGCGGGGGTGTTTTTTATTCGAACTTCTCGAGGATGCGCTGCACCTTGCGCGCGTAGGACGCGCCGAAAAGGCGTGTATGCACCAGCAGGGGGTAAAGGTTGTAAATATCCATGCGTTCTTCATAGAAGCCTGCGCGGATGGGGCGCAGGGAATTGTATTTGGCGAAGAAGCTGTCGTTGAACGAATTGAACAGCCGGATAAAGGCGAGTTCAATCTCGGGGTCGGCATAATAGATAGCAGGGTCAAGGAAGGCCGCGACCCTGCCCCTGCGCGCCAGAATGTTGCCGCCCCATATATCGCCGTGGATCAGCGATGGCGCGGCGGCACCCTTCAGCATGCCGGGCAGGCGTGCGATCAGCTTGTCGATCTGCTTCATGATTTTCGCGTCGATTTTCTTTTCGTTCAGCGCTTCTTTCGCCATGAAGCCGAGGCGATGCTCGATAAAGAAGGCTGCCCAGTCCTTGCCCTGTTTGTTGGGCTGGCGGAGCGAGCCGATAAGTGTGTCGCGCTCGAGCCCGTACTGGTCGGCGGTGATGGCATGCAGCTGTGCCAGCAGCTCGGCGGCATTGGTCTGGCCGTGGTCTTCGAGTCCGTAGCTCGATTCCACGAAATCCATCATGATCACGTGCTCGTTGCTGTAATAGACATTGGGCACGGGCAGCTGCGACCTGCTTTTCAGGTACCCCAGCATCCAGGCCTCGATGTCCAGCCCGCGCTCCGCCACCTTGGCGACGAACTGGCGGCGGTCTTCCATCAGCACGCGGTAGATCTGCGCGTTGTTCGCGGCCGACAGCGGGGTAATCGAATTGATGCGCCCCTTCAGGTGGGCTTCGATTTCCTTCTGGATGTTCTGGATGATCATAGCTGGTGGTCCTTGCGCAGTTTTTTCAGGATTGCCCCGGCGTGTTCATGGACCAGGGTATAGACAAGCTCGAAATCTTCTTCCGTGCCGTACCAGGGGTCGGGCACATCTTGGCCGTCGGTGCGGAACATGGCGATGTTCGCCTTCGCGTTTTTCGGGGCGCGTTTGATGATAATGCCATGGTGGCCGCTGTCCATGGCGAAAATATAGTCGAAACGGGTGAAATCGTCCGGTTTTAACTGGCGCGCGCGCTGGCGTGAGAGGTCGACGCCTTTTTCATGCGCTTTCCTGACCGTGCGCGCGTCGGGCGGCTCGCCCACGTGGTAGCTTTCGGTGCCGGCGCTCTCTATATGGAAGGATTCATCCATGCCTTCTTCTGCCGCGAGGTGCCGGAACACGCCCTCCGCGGTCGGGGAGCGGCAGATATTTCCGGTACAGACGAAAAGGATGTTGAGGACGGGTCTTGTCATTAAAGCTTGGATTTGTGATCGTATCGTCAGGAAGGTCATTTTGGCACTGAAACCCGCAGCTTTGCAATGGTCTGGCGACGGCTCGCTTTTGAGCCTCGACTACGGCGATATCTATTTCCAGCGGGGGCAGGGCATCGCGGAATCGCAATATGTATTCCTCGAGAAAAACCGCGTCGAAGAACGTTTGCGGAACTTTGACAGCTTCCGCGTCGCCGAGCTTGGTTTCGGCACGGGCCTCAACTTCCTCCTGACCCTGAAATGTTTCGCCGCAACATCCGCGAAACGGCTTTTTTACGCCAGCATCGAAAAACACCCGATACCGAAAGATGATTTGCGCAAGATACTGGCGCATTACGCCCTGCCGCAGACCGACGAACTGCTCGACCAGTACCCGCCGATGGTGGAAGGCTTCCACCACCTGCACTTTTTAAACGGCCGCGCGCGGCTGATGCTGCTGTTCGGCGATGTGGCCGATGTCCTGCCGCAGCTGATTGGTGAATTCGACGCCTGGTACCTCGACGGTTTTTCGCCCGCGAAAAACCCGGGCATGTGGAATGAAAAGCTTTATCCGCTTATCGCGGCAAGGACGGCGGGCGAGGGGACGCTTGCGACCTTTTCATCCGCAGGCCACGTGCGCCGCGGGCTGGAGGGGGCGGGGTTCAGGGTCGAAAAAGTCGACGGCTACGGCGTCAAGCGCGATATGACGGTCGCGACCATGCAGGGCAAGCGCAAAGAATATCCGCGCAAGCAGGTGGCGGTTATCGGGGCCGGTATCGGCGGCTGTGCGGTTGCCTATGCGTTGCGGCAGCGCGGCCACAGCCCCGTTATTTACGAGAAGAAAACGGAAGGCCAGCGCCGTGCGCAGCCGCTGGCGGTATTATATCCGAAACTCACCGCCGACCCCTCGCCCATGGGCAGTTACCATACGCATGCGTTTTTATACGCGCGCGGGCTGGTGCGGCATTTGCAGCTGCCGTCATGGCGCGAATGCGGCGTACTGCACCTCGACCTCGACGGCGATGAAAAAGTACGCACGCAAAAACTGCTGGCATCAGGCGAATATCCCGAAGATTTTATACGCGCGGGCGAGGGCGGTTTGTTCCAGCCCGGCGCAGGCATGCTCGACCCCGTCGAACTCAGTCGCCTTTACCTCGGGGATACGCCGGTACATTTCGGCACCGGCGCGCCTGCTCAAGCCGATACTGTCGTCTATGCCGCCGGCGCAGCGACAAAACAGCTTATCGACTGGCTGCCTTTGCAAACCGTGCGCGGGCAGATGTCCTTGCTGAAACCGACCGCCGCATCACAAGGGCTTAATCATGTCATCTGCCACGACGGCTTCCTGACGCCTGCGCTGAACGGCCATCACGGCGCGGGCGCGACGTTTGAAAAAGACAGCACGTTTGACGCCGCGCGTCCCGAAGACGACGCCGAAAACATCGAAAAGCTAAACCGCCACCTGCCGCAGTTCGGCTTCACGGCGGATGATATCGCGGGCCACAGCTGGGGTTTCCGCGCCGCCACACCCGACCGCCTGCCCATGGCAGGGGCGCTGCCCGATTACGCGGCCTGCCGCGACAGCTTCGCCGCGCTGCGGGAAGGAAGGGAAGTCATCGCGCAGCCAACGCCCTTCATTCCGGGCGCCTATATCACCACCGGCTTTGGCGCGCATGGCATGTCGGGCGCCGCGCTCTCGGGCGAGATCGTCGCGGCGGCGCTCTCGGGCGAGCCCTGCCCCGTGCCCTCGAATCTTCTCGAACACCTTGCGCCCGAACGCTTTATTTTCCGCGGCCTAAAGCGAAAAAAGCTATAAATATTAATATCTTAAATATCATTTAATTGACATAACAACGGCCGGTTGCTATGGTGGGCACCTTATATATTTCAATGGATTGGAAGCCCGTCCGATGTTCTGGCGCAAAAAACAAAAAGACTCCGAAACCGAACTCAAAAAGAAAATCGCCGAGGCCGAAAAGCTGGTCGCCGACGCGCTGAAAGATGTGCATAACCTCACGCCCGAGGAGCAGCAGGAATTGAAACGCCTGGCCGCCGCCGCCGGCATCGCGGGCTCCTCCCTCAAAATCGCGCAGACGATTAAAAACGCGGACGACTTCGGCGACAAGATGCACGAACAGACGTTGAAGATGATCGAAGAAGCCCATGCCATGGCGCAAGGCGCCGCGCCCAAAGGCGGCATCGATCCCGCAAAACTCGAGGCAGCCAACGAGCGCCTGAAAGCCCTGATCGCGCAGGAGAAGGAAAAAATCACAGCGCCGCAACAGCCTGCACAACCCGCGGGCCCCATCGAGGTGATGAAGCCCCTCCGCCTGAAAAAACCCGCAGCGGGCCCGCGATGAAAAAGAAGCAAAAACCCCACCTCACCCTTGCGGCGGCCGCTGCGCTCGGCCTGTCGTCGATGCGCAAACTACCCGCGCAAAAACAGGCCAGCCCGCAACGTCCCGGCTATATCGACCCGCAAAAGCTTATGGATGCCGGCGAGCGCCTACAAAAAATGATCGAGCGGGAAAACGCCGCGCGGGAAGAACGCATCAAAGAACTGGAAAAAACCCGGGCCGCGCTCAAGAAAGCAACCGACGACATGATCGAAGCCGTCGAAGCGCCGAAACGCGCACAGGAACAGCAGGCCGCCGACTGGCGCCAACAGGGCTGCCCCGTCATCGAGGCGGTGACCGTGCGCCGCCCGCTGAAACTGAAAGCGCCGGGCGGGCCTGCACGATGAGAGCTAAAAAGAAATCAGCACCCGAAATCCCCGGCCTCTGGCAGCTGGAAAGCGACGGCCGCCCGCTCGTCGCGGTATTCCACGCGAAATGGTGCAAGGTCTGCAAGGCCGCCCTGCCCGAGGTCGAAAAAGCAGCCGCGGAAAAGTTCAAGGTCGTGGCCATCGACGTCGACGAATATCCCGATTTGTCGAACGCGCTGAAAATCTCCTCGGTCCCGACGGCCATCGGCTTCCACGGCGGGCGGGCCTCCTATGGCGTGGTCGGCAGGCTGTCGCCCAGAAGCCTGCAAACCTTCCTCGCCAAGGTCGAAAAATTCCACGCCGACAACGCCGCCGCGGCCGCGGCAAACAGCATCCCCGCCATCAGCCGCAGTATAAAGGTCTATAAACCCCTCAAACTGAAACAGGCCGGATAATGTCGCAACTTGCCAAAGACCAGCGCGAAAAAACGCTTGAAATGACCGAAGCCGCCGCCGACGTCCTGCGCCGCGCGCAAAGGGGCGAAGCCACCCCGCAGGAAGTCGCCGAAGCGACCAGCGCGCTGCTCGGCCGCCTGTCCGAAGAACACGCCACCGGCGACGCGCTGAAAGGCACGGTCGTGCAAAAGGATATTACGGTCGGCAGGCCGTTGAAGATAAAACCCAAGTAACACGCCGTAACCCGGCTTTCGGCGGGGTCAACTTGGGTTTATGGTATTTATACACCACAATGTCACACGCCAGGCGGCAGGGAATTTCATAAAGAACTTGCTTTCAACTCCCGGTCGGATTAATCATATTCCATCCAAATAAGCTGAGTGCATACTACCGTGGAACGATTTTGGTAGAAGTTTCTCGTCCACGCTCAAAAGCACAATTTGCAAAACCGTCTGAATATCTAAATTTGTTATTCGGGTTATTGTCATGGATAAGAAATATTTTGTTTGGAATTTCTTCGCCTCACAACATTTTACTTCCCAGTATGAGGACAAAGTCTGGCCTCTGCCGTCCGGCCTGATTTATGCAGGCGCACCTCCCCTTATTTGCGGCCTTGTTTAACGAGGTTGCTCCCTGCACTGCACACGATACGAGTATCTTCAACCGTGCTGTGCCCTAAAGAAGCCTTCCGCGCTTTTGCGCGGAAGGACGCATCATTAAAAATATGTGATATAAGGAGACTTTCTATGTCTAAATTGCGTCAAGCATTTAAAGCAGCAGCTGCCGATGTGAAAAACAACTTTGGCGAGAAGGCTGCAAATATAGCTGGCACTACAGCCCTTGGAGCCACCATTCTGTATGTTGTGGGAGGCACCGGCGCTCTTGCCACCGGCGTAGGCCCGGTTATGGTGGGTGCTTTTCTTGGCGCCGGCGGCATTAGTGCGGTAAAGGCTGGTTATAAAGCCTATAGAGCAGCATCGCCCAAGTAAAAGCGCGAGGGTAAATCTATGCACAGCAGCGATGCAGCCTCTATTTAGGCTGTAAATACAATTTATTCACGTAGTTAACATCAGCCCCCAATCTCGCCGGGGTTACAGGGCGGTGAGGGAAAAAAGAGGTTGCTTACTTGTTCAGCGCTGCCTCCGCGCGGTTCTTGGCGTTGACGCGGCCGTCATAGACGCCCAGCCATTCTTTTTTCTCGATCGCGTGGCTCTTGTTCACGTCGGTGACGTTGAAGGCCTGCCCGGTGAATTCGGCGGGCGACAGGCCGTCGCCGTCCTTGTCGAATTTCGACAGCATGGTCTGTTCCATGATGTCTTCCTCGGTCGCTTCCTGCTTGTCGGCGACGCCGTCGTTGTTGTCGTCATAGGTCAGTTTCGTGGTCTTCTTCATCGGGCTGATCGACAGCACGGCCTTGCGCTCGTATTCGACGTTGTCGATCACCTGGTTGCCGTCGGTGTCGTAAAGGCGGAACAGCATCTCGCCCGCTTCCTCGCGCGTCAGGGTGCCGTCATGGTTCAGGTCGAAATCCTCGAAATGGATGGCGCGGCTGCCGTTTGCGGGCTTGCCGGGCTCGAACACCGTCTCGGTGCTGACCTTGCTGGACGACGTGGTGGTGCTGGTCGTGACGGTTTCGGTCATTTCTTTTTTCGCTTCTTCGGCGAAGGCAGGCAAAGCGGCCAGAAGGCCGATGAGGACGAAAGCGGGGATGCGGGTCATGTGAAGCTCCTTTTAGGACATGATGAAACTGCCAAAGTATTCTAGGGCCGCGGCAGGGATTGGCAATGTGGATTTTTCGTGCAGCAACGCGCTGGATTTCTTTAATCCGGCCTTGTGAAAAGGCAGCCCCGGCATGATGCCGGGGCTGCTTACAGGGTAGAGCCGGATGTTATTTGTTCAACGCTGCCTCGGCGCGGTTTTTCGCGTCGATCTGGGCGTCGTAGGAGCCGATCCATTCCTTCTTGTCGACGGCATGGTCGTTGTTGATATCGACCTCGTTGAAATGCTCGCCGGTGAATTCATGGGCGGAGAGGCCGTCGCCGTTGCGGTCAAAGCGCGACAGCATCGAACGCTGCATGAAATCGTCGACGGTCACGACGGTCTTGTCGGCGATGCCGTCGTTGTCGAAGTCATAGCTCATGCGCGTCACGGCCTGCATCGGCGTGACGGTCAGCACGGCTTTTTTCTCGAACTCGATGTTGTCGATCACCATGTTGCCGTCCATGTCATAGAGCTTGAACAGCATCTCGCCCGCTTCCCAGCGCGCCAGCATGGCGTCGTGGTTGATGTCGAAATCCTCGAAGTGGATGGTGCGCACGCCGGCCACGACGGGTATGACGGCGGGGGACGTCACGACAGTGCCGGGGGCGACAACGACGGGCGCCGACGGGTTAACGATCATGGGCGTCGTCGTGGTGGTCACGACACCGCCGGTCGTTGTCACGACGGGGGCGGCCATCACGGGTTCGGTTGTGGTGATGGTGGTGGACGAATGGGTGGGCTCGACCACAACCGGCGTCACGGGCACGGGGCTCGCGGGCGTGATGGTGGTGGTTTTGGTGGTCGTGGTGATGGTCGTCTCGGCCATTGCGGGCAGGGATACCAGCAGGGCCACAGTGGCCACCATATTCAGAAGGGCGAAGCGTTTCATTGTGAGTCTCCTGTTAAAAAACCGTTTTATTTCAATCATCTAACGAATCATATTTGACATAAACAAAGGGTGCTGTAGACTGCCCGAAGCACAATATAAACAGGGGTGCCGTATGGCGGCGTCATTCAGCAGCGAAACAAAAAATTCCGCACCTGAAACTTCCAACGCCGGGGGTACAGGGGTGGTTCCGCGATTGCCGGCAACGCCGGCGGGGGCCGCCGATATCCTGTGGCAGGAAAAGCTGGCGGGGGGCGCGCTGGGCCTTTTGCGCCGCGATACGGCCGAGGCCTATTTCGCCAATGAAATGGCAGATGCGATCGCGAAGAAAAATGCATACCGCCTTGAATACCTGCTGACGCAGCCGCTGGTCTTCCGCCACGGCCTTGCCACCACCACCGTCAGCCCCGAAAACGGCATCAACGCCGCCTTCCGCAAAAACATGCGCCGCCGCGATTACCTTGTCGGCAAGCCCAAGATGCGCCGCTATCCGGCGCTGGCCCAATACTGCGGCATGGCGCCGCTGACCCATGCCGTGCGCGCGGATTTTGCGGAGGGCGTGAAGATACTGGTGAAGCACGGCGCGGGCCCCTTCGGCGAGAAGGACACGCTGCGCGGCGATGACGCCTATTACCATCCGGCGCTGCAGGTCGCGATGCAGTTCGGGCGCAATGACTGCCTTGAACACATGCTGTCCTCCGACGGCTTCCAGAAAGATTTGGCGGCACGCCCTGCGCGCGTGCGCGGGTTCCTGATGGAATGGGGGATCAAGGGCGGGCATCCCGAAACGCTGGAATACCTTATCAGGCGCGATGCGCAGGTGCTCGATAACGTCGCCATGCCGCTCACCGGCTTCCGCAAAGTGGAAGGCGGCAAGAACGCGCTGGAAGTGGCGATAGAAAGCCGCGTGGCGCCTGCGATATTCGATATCGTGCTGAAGCATAAACCCGCGACGGACGCGAAATACCTCTTCCAGGCGATTGCCCAGAAAAACGAATACGCCGCCATGGCGCTGGTCAGGGCGGGCGTGGGCATTGAATCTGTCGATGCCAAAACGGGCGCGACCGCGCTGCTGCTGGGCGCGAAGGCGGATATGCGGGGGCTCGTCTCGCTGCTGCTGGAATGCGGCGCGAAAACGGATGCGCGCGACAAGGGCGGCCGCGACCTTATCGACTATGCCGTGAAATCATACCGCGACCCGATGCTGGGTATTGTCCTTGACCGCGCAAAATTCCCGCCCGCGCGCCTGATGAAACATGCGAAGCGCTGCCGCCGCCAGCCCGAAATGGCACGGCTGCTGAAGGTTGCGGCGCTCGATGCTTCCGGCACCCTGGCTGATAACAATTCGCCCTGGCAGGTGACGGGGCCGCAGCAGGTCTCCGTACTGACGAAAGATTCACAGTCGGGTTTACAGCTGGCGGAAGTTTTCAATTTCGCGACCGAAAAACACCTCGTCGTGTCGCGCCACCCCGAGACGCTGAAGGACGAGGTGCTGCTGTCGGAAGATTTTTCGACCATGAAGAACCGCAAGATCCTCGATGTCGCGGCCAAGCACCTGCCGAAGGCCCCCGGCGTTTAAGCATGGGGTACTATACTACTATTTATCTTGAAATCCTTGGTTAAATCAGATATATTCTGTCAAATTCAATCACTCGTTTGGATGAGGGGTGCGAAATGACAGACTTGAGTGCGCGCGCAGGCGGCGGAGATGCGGCGCTGACGGTGCGCCAGAGGCTCTCGATGGCGTTTCCGGGGCGCTTGCGGACGCGCGCGCTGGGCGATTTGCTTGCAAAATCAATCACCGAAAAAGACGAAAGGCTGCTGGCGCTGCTCGTGCAGGGCGGCCTCACCACTATTTTCAACCGCGCGATCGAAGCGGTCGATGCGAATGCAGGCTTTATAAATGCGCTTGATAAGTCTGGCGAAACTGACCGCAGCCGCTACCCCCATCTCTACGGCAACGAAAAAACTGCGCCCTTGGTGCTGGCCGTGATCAAGGGTTTCGAAGAGGGGGCGAAAATATTGCTGGCGGCGGGCGCAAAACCTTTTGAAAAAGCTGAACATATTTTGACGGGCTATACCGGCGCTTTAGGCGCGGCGATTTTCCGCGGCGATGAAGCGATGATTAAACTCCTGATGTCGCAGGAAACAGTGAAACAGGAATTGCAGGAAGAGCCGAAATTCCGCAACTACCTGCTGCATGTCGCGATTTTATCGGACAACGATAAATCGCTGAAAACATTGATTGCCTGCGACGCCGGTTTCGTCGAAAAAGCCCGCGCCTACGGCACGCTGAAAGCGACGGATGTGAAACTGGGCGACGGCATCAAACGCGCGGCGCGGCCTTCGCGTTGATTTTGTTGATTTTCAGCGGCTTCATCACGCGCACGGCTTTTTTCGTGGCGGGGTTAAAGACGGGCGCTATTTTTTCATCGGGCAGGCGCGCGCCTTCTTCCTGCAATTCCTGCAAGCGTTTTTCACCCCGCTCTTCGCCGTGGCCTAAGGTTGCCTCGACGGCTTTCATGGTGGAGATGACGGTGAAATAACCGCATGCGAGCACGGCTGCTACCGCCAGTAATATCAAGGGGGTGGCCATCCCCGCCGTCAGCGTGGCGGTTAAGCAGGCCTGCGCGCCATAAATGCCGGCACCTGCTCCGGCCATATGGGTGATGACGCGGGGGATGGCGCCGAAGTTTTTCATTATATTTGCGGCTTTTTAAGTTGCAGCGGTTTCATCGTGCGCACGGGCGCTGCCGATTCAACACTGACCTCGGCCGCCGCCGGATTGAAAGATTTCTGCGCGGGTTGCGGCGCCTTGAAACCGGAGGGCGGATCATCGAATACTTTCAGGTCGTGACCCCAGCCCGCAATATCGTTCTGGTGTTTTTCCAGCGTGCCCCCCAGCAGCCATCCGCCTGCGCGCGAGGCGATTCCGCCTGCCGCGAATAACACCAACCCGGTGTAAAGCGCGGCGGGACCTGCGCCAAAAACAACGGCCAGAAATCCGCCGAGAGCAAGCATCCCGCCGAGGGCGCCCGTGATAGCGACGGCGGCGGTGGCCAGGAAAAGCCTGCTGGCGCGGCGCGCGGCATTGCGGCCGTTCGCGGCGTCATAGGCATGCGGCTTCACCGCTTTTTCCGCGACGGATTTTGCGATCGCTGCGCTGAGTGACATGGATGCCCCCTGAAAAGGATACGGCGTTCAAAGGCCGCCTGCCTGCAGGGCAAGGTATTATGTATAATCAATTTATGGGGCGTGGGCAAGCATTAACAGGTAAGCCATTGTAATAAATCGCTTATCAGCTAATCAGGTTTGCGGGCGGCAGTTCAATTAAATCGTCCGGCAGCTCGTTTTTATTGCCTCTTTTCCCGGGGAAATGGCGGGTGAGGATGGCTTCGCAGGCGGCGATGGCGGTCAGGAAACCTTCATGCACCAGCCCCTTTTTCAGGTAGCCGGTGAAGCCCGCGACGATGTCGTTCCATTCGCCGTCCTTCACCTTGCCGTTGATGCCGTCGTCGGCGATCAGCTCGACATACTGTTCCTCGACCGAGACGAACAACAAAACGCCGGTGCGGTTTTCGGTCTCGTTCAGGCGGCGGATAAAGAACTGCTCGAAAGCAATCCTGCTGCAATTCGCCTCCCGCACCGCCTTCGGCGTCACGATAACACGCAAGGGGGTATAGAGCAGCACCAGCGCCAGCATCACAAAGGCAACCGCTTGTAATTCGAAGGTGACGACAGGCGGGCGGCCGAAAGAGGCGAAGACGGGGTTCAGCAGCGGCAGTAATAGCGCGCCAAACGCCGCCCAGATGACGGGATAATGCACATAGCGCGCCGATGATTTCGTCACCACGCAGACGAATTCGCCGCGCGTCGATTTCTCGAGGCCCCTGACGGCTTTTAAAATATCCTTGCGCATCGTGTCGGTGACATTGAACATTTTACCAGTATCCTCTCGCGCCGCCGGGCCTTGTGCCGTAGTAGCCGTCGCGCGGCACATAGCGCCCGGGGCGGTTCAGCGCGCCCGCCGCGACCAGGAAGAGCACGATCAGCGGCGTCCAGTTATAGGGCGTCGGCTTCGGCACCACCGCGGGCGAGGGCCTTGTATAGGCGCCCTGCAGCGCCATCAGCACGGCGCGCGTGCCGTCGACGATGCCGCGCTGCATATGGCCCTTCTGGAAGTTGGGCAGCATGATGCGGTAGACGATGGCCGACTGCACGTTGCCCGGCAGCCCGGTGGTGAGCTGCGGCGACACATCGAGCATCGCCTGTTTTTCCGCCGCCATGACAATCAGCGTTACTGCAGGCTTGGTCGTATTGCCGCTGCGGGTTTTCTCGATGTTGAATTTTGCCTGGGAGGGGGCGATATAAAGCCTGAACTGCGCGCCTGTCCAGTATTCGTTGCTGCCCGCGATGCTTTTCAGCTGCTTGATGACCAACGGGTGCAGCAGTTTCGCGTCGTCGATGACGTCGCTGTAAACCTTGTATCGCGCAGGGTCCTGCTTGTCGTTCGGCGAGAGAGCGTCCTGTATCGTGCCGTTCACAACCTCGTTCACGGCGATGTCCACCGCCGCCTGCCCGATCGCGCCCGCGACGCTTTGCGCCTGCGCCGCTGACGAAAGCGTGACGGCGGCCATAAACAGTACGGCGGTGAAAACGTGCAGGGCCCTCATATAAACAGCTTGTGGTGCGGGGATGGTTTTGTCAACGCGAAGCGCGGCGCGGAGGGGAAAATGGGGTTTATGGTGAATGCCGGTTACACCATCACATCCCGGGGCCCTTGGGCCGCGGCTTGGGGGTGGTGGCGGGCTTTTTGTCGTCATCGCCGCCGCCGAAGAAACGGCTGCCCATCGACCAGGCGCCTTCGCCCAGTTCGCGCAGGCCGGATTTTTCGGGCGCGTATTTTTCGCCCGCGGTCGCGACAATCCCGCCGCGCACCACTTCGCGTGCGCCGTCGCCGACGCCAAAGCCGACGATATTGCCGAGCGTTTCGGCCGTGCCGGCCACCAGCGCCGCGCCGGCCTTGCCGTAGTGGCCGTCAAGCGCGGCAGATCCTGCCTCGTGCAGCACGAAGCCCGCGGTCACGACCGCGCCGATGACAGGCACTTTTTTCGCGACGAAGCCTAAACCTTTGGCGACGGGCGCGACCTTGCGCGTCAAATCGGCCGCGGCCTCGTATGTCTTGGCGTTGGTGGCAATCTGTTGTACGGCCGTAATCGTGGCCGAGGCGTAATCACCCTTGGCCACATCAAGCACGACCTGCGCCGCGCCCGTGCCATGCCCCAGTTTCGCCTGTGCCGCCTTAGACACCTTGGGCACCGGCAGGTTGGGAAGGTTGGGTACCTGAACCTTCGGAATCTGTATCTTGGGGCGCGTTTGCGGCGCTTCGGTATTGGCCTTCGGCGTTGCGGGCGTATCGCCGCCGCCTGCGGGTTTATCCGGTTTGGGCTGTACGGGCGCAGAGCCGCCGTCATCTCCGCCGCCGCCTTTGGGTCCGTTGTCTTTTGGCGGGTCCTTGCGCGGCGTTTCGGCTTTGGGTGCTTCGCCAGCGGGCGCAGGGGATTGCAGTGTTTTCGCTGTCGCTGCGGCATGCGGGTCTGCCGCACCCGGGTCTTTCGCGCGCGTGATATCGGCGTCGCGGGTCGAGACGTGGTCGAGTTCTGTTTTCGCGACGGGCGCCGGTTTCTGGCCGCCCGGCAATTCCTGTTCAAGCGTCTTTGCCAGCTGCGACGACAGCGTGCCGTCTTCGTGGCCGACGCCGTCAAAGACGGCCGTGGTGACGCTTTTGCCTTTCAGGTCGGTGGACGCGTCAAGGCGCGTGGTGACGATGGTGGTATTGTCCTGCGCGCCCATGGCGGTCGCGCGTTCGGTCAGGAACCTTGAAATATCGGGGCTGTCGGGGTTGGCCTTCACATAGGCCTCGATATCGGCCTGCATCTGTGCCTTGCCGCCCTTGCCGATGTAAGCATCCGATAAACCGTCGGATGCCGTCAGCACGATGGCGCGTTCTCCCGGCTGCAACCGGATCTTTTCGGTATGAATGTTATTGGCGCCGGGGTCGCCCAGATTGCCGAAATCGTTGCCCATCACATGCATCTTGTCGGCTGGAATGCGGTCGTCGACAAGGTTGATGACCGACACCTTATTATCTGCGCCGATGCGGATGACGGAAACCTGGCTGTCGCCGCGCGCGCCCGCTGTGACCTCGAACGAGCCCTGCCCGTTTTGCGAAATCGAGGCGATAACGCCGGTCGAGCCGTTGTCGACGCTGGCGGCACGCGCCTGCATCTTGTCCATCAGCGTCGCCATGCCCGCGTCGTCAAGCTTTTGCGCCGAGGTCATGACGGTATAACTGTCGGCCTGTCCTGTCGTTATTCCTAGTTTGCCGTCGGCTTGTTGCAGGCCGGACGTCTGGTAGGCCGCTGTGACGGCGCTGCCGGTCTGGTAGTGTTCGGAAATGTCCTTCGGGTTATCGGCCATGAGGAATATTTTATCATGGCGGCGGTTCAAAAATTCTTAACCGGGCGTTAACTTCCAGCCTTTTCAAGGCTTTTTACGGCCACCGCGCCAAGGATTCAAAATTTAAGGCCAGCGGGCCTCTGGCGGCATCGACATCAGAATCGCCTCGGTGTTGCCGCCGGTTTTGAGGCCGAATTGCGTGCCGCGGTCGTAGAGCAAATTGAACTCGACGTAACGGCCGCGCTTGACCAGCTGGTATTCGCGCTGATCCTCCGTCCACGTGCGGTTCATATGGCGGCGCACCAGCTGCGGATAGATGTCGAGGAAAGTTTTGCCGACATCCTGCGTAAAGGTGAAATCGCGTTGCCAGTCGTTTTCAAGGTAGTCGTAGAAAATGCCGCCAACGCCGCGCGGCTCGTTCCGGTGCGGCAGGAAGAAATAATCGTCGCACCATTTTTTGAACTTGGGGTAATAGGCGGGGTCGTGCTTGTCGCAGGTGGTTTTGAAGGCCGCGTGGAAATCGGCCGTGTCCTTGTCGTCGGGATACATCGGCGTCAAATCCGCGCCGCCGCCGAACCATGCTTTTGTGGTGACTATGTGGCGCGTGTTCATGTGGACGGCGGGCACCAGCGGTGATCTCATATGCGCGACAAGGCTGATGCCGGCTGCGAAAAATTCGCCGGTGTCGCCGGCGCCCGGGATGTTCTTGCGGAATTCGGACGAAAAGGTGCCATGCACGGCCGAGATATTCACGCCGACCTTTTCGAACACGCGGCCCTTCATCAGGGAAATAACGCCGCCGCCGCTTAAAACGCCGTCGCTGTTGGGGCTGTTTTCGCGGGTCCAGGGTTTGCGCTCGAACTTACCTGCGGGCAGGCCGCTGTGTGTGCCTGTCAGCTCGGTTTCGATTTTTTCGAATTCGGCGCAGATCTGGTCGCGCAGGTTTTCGAACCACGCGACGGCGGTTTTCTTCTGGTCTTCCGGCTGCTGTTTTGCAAGGGCGGTCATGGGCGGATTCATAAGGTTTGCAGGAGGCAGAGTCAAGTTTTGGCGGGAAAGCCGTTTGTCTGCCGCAGCGCCTCGGATAAAACCATCGATGCAGCGACGGCGACATTCAGCGAACGCACGCCGGCCGCCATGGGAATGGTGACGCGCGCGTCGCAGGCCGCGTGGACGTCTTCGGGCACGCCCAGGCTTTCGCGGCCGGCCAGCAGGATGTCGCCGGCTTCGAATTTGAAATCCAGGAAGCTGTCTGTCGTTTTTGTGGTCAGCAGCACCAGCCTTTGCCCCTCGCGCGTTTTACGGAACGCCTGCCAGCTGCTGTGGCGCTGCATATCGAGCTTTTCAAGGTAATCCATGCCCGCGCGTTTCAGGTTTTTATCGGTCAGCAGAAATCCGCAGGGCTCGATGATATCAAGGCTGACGCCAAGGCAGGCGCAAAGGCGCATCAGCGTGCCCGCGTTCTGGGGGATATCCGGCTCGTAAAGGGCGAGGCGCATTGCCACTATCCTGTGTTTAGGGGTAGCATATGATTAGACTTATTCCCGCGCGAAAGCCAGATGAATGCGCTTCCCTCGATGCCCTTTGCCGCGCCTTGCCACATACCAGCTGACGGCGCTGGCGGTGGTGGCGTTCATGATCGACCATTTCGGCTCCGACTTCATGCAGTCGGAACCGGCGCTGAGGCAGTTCAAGTTCCCGGTCATTTTCTGGTTTTTCCCGGTCGGCTATAATTCCGGCTGGAAGGCGCAGCCGATGTTGTGGTGGGGCCTTGTGATCCTGACGGCGGTCACCGTCTTCAGCGCCAATGTGTTCCTGCCGCTGGGCGTACTGGGCACGATGATTTTTTGCAAATATGCGCTGGACCCGCTGATGGAGATCTCCATGAAGCACTGGTCTGTGCTGGCGGTGACGCAGGTGCTGCTGCTGGCTGCCTCGCCATGGACACATTTTTACGTGATGGAATACGGCACGATGGCGCTGATCATCGCGACCTCGGGCTGGCTGGTGCGCCACCGCGATGTTATTCCGCACGGCCGCAGGATCGCGGCGATACACCTGGCCTTCATGGCGCTGGCCTTTACGGCGTTCCAGTACCTCTATATCCACAACATGCGTTACGTGCCCGCCGTGCTGGCGCTTTGCACCTGCCTTTCGGCCTGGTACATGTGGGATTTCAAGGACAGCATCCTGAAAGCGCTGCGCAAAAAGCCCGAGGGCATCATCGACCGCGTCGCCTTCTTTGTGGGGCATCACAGCCTCGAGATTTTTGTCGGGCATCTTCTGGCCTACAAGGCCGTCGCCTGGTACCTTTACCGCTATGTGCTGCCGGCATGAAATACAGGCTCTCCACGTCTGAAATATACGCGCTGGGCGTCATCGCTTTCCTGATCGACCATGCGGGGCTGTATTTTTTCACCGATAACCTCTGGCTGCGCGTGTTCAGGCTTTTCGCGATCGTGTGGTTTTTGCCCTGCGGCTATAACTCGGGCTGGCGCGCGCGCTGGCATGTCTGGGCGGGGCTCGGCCTCTTGATGCTGATGGATGCGATGACCGGGGTCGACATCATGCCGCTCTCGGCGCTCGCCACCATCATCGCGACGCGCATCTTCATCGACCCGGTGATGGAAATCGCGATGAAAAGCCGCGCGAATTTCATCGCCACCATGGCGGCGCTGACGTTGCTGATTATCCCGACGGCCAAGGCGATGGAATACGGCACGCTGGGGCTGATGTTCGCGGCGGTCGGCTGGCTGGTGCGGCACAAGGGGATTTATGATGAAAAGATCGTGGAGCTGCGCCCCTTCGCCTATTACGTCGTCACCTGCTACCTGATTTTCACCCAGAATGTCTTCCACTTCACCTCGACGCAGTTCATGGTGGTGATGTTCTCGACCGTCGTCGCGATGGAGGTGCATTTCGACTACAGGAAGATGATCCTGGAGGACCTGCACCGCCGCCCGAAAGACTGGGTCGCGAAAACCTGCCGCTGGATAGGGCACAACAGCCTTGGCCTGTATGTGCTGCACCTTGTGCTGTTCAGGCTTCTTTTCATCATCTGAGCCATGAAATTCCGCCTGACGACTTCTGAGTTTTACACGGTCGGCGTCGCCGTCTTCCTGCTCGACCATATCGGGCTGTATTTCTTCACCGACAACCTCTGGAGCCGGGTGCTGCGGCTGTTTGCGCCGGCCTGGTTTTTTCCCTGCGGCTACAATGCGGGATGGAAAAGCAGCTGGCGGGTATGGGCCGGGGCCCTGATACTGGTGGCGGCGGACCTGCTGACCGGCGCGCCCCCGCTGCCCCTTTCCGCGCTCCCGACCATCATCGCGACGCGGCTGGCGATCGTGCCGCTGATGGAGTTCGCGGAAAAGAGCCGCCTGCGTTTCTGGGCCGCAGCCGCCGTGATGGCCGCGCTGTTGCCGCTGGCCGCGCAGGTCTCGGAATACGGGACGCTGGGCATGCTTTTCGCCATGTTCGGCTGGCTGGTGCGCCATCGCGGGCAGGTTTTCGAGGGAAGCCGCGGCACTCTGTTTTTCGCCAGCTGCATTACGGTTTTGTATCTCGCCTTTAACCAGTGGATGCTGGGGTTCAGCCTGCTACAGTTCGCAGTGGCCGCTGTGCCTGTTGTCGCGGTGGTGGCGCTGCTGTGGGATTTCAGGGCCATGGTCGCCGAGGAACTCAGGCGGGGGCGCGCGCCCGGCTTTGTACCCGCGGCCGTGCGCTGGGTCGCGCACAACAGCCTTGGCATCTATGTGGCGCACCTGGTGGCCTTCAGGCTTTATTATTTCCTTACAGCCTGAACAGCCCCCAGATGGCCAGCAGCTGCAGCGGATAGAAGGCATGCAGCGCGTATTTGGGCAGCAGGCGGCCGGTGTGGGGCGCGAAACGCGCCAGTTGCAGCACCAGCAACGACAGGGCGACGGCGACGACCGCCTGTATCACGCACTGCGCGTATTCAGCAGGGGCGGCCGTGGTATCCAGCAGCCGGCCGCCCAGCGCGACCATCACGACCGCAAGGGCGGCAAAGAGGGATGCAGGCCGCTCGCCCTTCACCGACAATAAAATCATCGCCGGCAGCGCGACACCCGCAAGGCCTGCTTCGAAAGGTGCCTTCGCCGTCGCCGCCAGCAGCAGGAAAACAGCGGCGGCATAACATTCAAGCGGCTTCAGTTTGCGGCAGAAGCCGGAAAAAACCGACGCCAGCGTGAGCGCGAACAGTACGTTCGGCACCGCGATGTCGCGCGTGAAGAGCGATATGGGTTCGACGAGCAGCGCGATCACGAAAATCCGCATGCCGTATTTCATTACGGCATAGCGCGGGGCTTTCAGGGGGTCGTGGCGCAGCATGGCCATGGCCTGCGCAAAGCAGAAGAGGATAAAGGCGGCGATCCCGAAGCTGGCCGAAAATCCGGAGTCGTCCCCGCCCCAGGCCTGCCCGGCCGTGGCAATAACCATAAATATGGCTGCGCAGATCTTTATGGCATCCAGGGCCATGCCATCTGCCTGAGGTATCAGCCTTTTGAGGAGGGGGTCGTTTGCCATAAAACAACTTTTTTTAACAGCAGGTATTTTAATTTATATAGAGTTCAGAGTAATATCCTTCCAAGGCGGTGTCGACCCCTCAACGTCAAAGAGGCCGGCTGCCCTCGGCGGGTGCCAAACGCCCGCTGGTCCAAAAAACCAAGGAAAAACAAAATGGACTCCTCCGACAGCGCGACACGTCGCGACTTCCTCTATCTCACCGCAGGCTCGATGGGCGCCGTGGCAGTCGGTACTGCCGCCTGGCCGCTGGTCGACGCGATGAACCCCGCCGCCGATACGCTGGCCATGGCCTCGACCGAAATCGACATCAGCAAGGTCGAAGTCGGCCAGACCATCATGGCCGTGTGGCGCGGCAAGCCGGTGTTCATCCACCGCCGCAGCCCCGAAGAAATCACCGAGATCCGCACCGCGGACAAGGAAGCCCTGCCCGAGCGCGACCCGCAGAGCGACGAGAGCCGCGTGCAAAAAGGCCATGACGAATGGCTGGTGCTGCTGGGCATCTGCACGCACCTCGGCTGCATCCCCATGGGCTCGAAAGTCGGCCAGCCGAAAGGCGATTTCGGCGGCTGGTTCTGCCCCTGCCACGGTTCGCACTACGATAAGTCCGGCCGCATCCGCAAAGGCCCTGCGCCGAAGAACCTGGCCGTGCCGCCCTATACCTTCCTTTCCGACACCCTGATCCGCCTCGGCTGATATAAATCTCAAGGACAATAACAATGGCTCACGCGCCCAAGACCAACGCCGAAAAATTCAGCAACCCCGTGGTGCAGTGGATTGACGAGCGTCTTCCCATCTTCACGATGCTGATCAAGGAATACGGCGTCTTCCCGATGCCGAAAAACTGCAACTACCTCTGGAGCTTCGGCGGCATCGCGATGACCATGCTGGGCATCATGATCGCAACCGGCGTGCTGCTGGCCATGAGCTATACGCCGCACAACACGCTGGCTTTCGAGAGCGTCGAGCGCACGATGCGCGACGTCAACTTCGGCTGGCTGCTCCGTTACACGCACATGAACGGCGCGTCGTTCTTCTTCATCGCCGTCTATATCCACATGGCGCGCGGCCTCTACTACGGCTCCTATAAAAAGCCGCGCGAACTGCTGTGGATCGTCGGCGTCGTCATCCTGCTCTTGATGATGGCGACCGCCTTCATGGGCTATGCGCTGCCCTGGTCGCAGATGTCGGGCTGGGGTGTCACCGTCATCACCTCGATGTTCTCGGCAATCCCGCTGGTCGGCGACGGCCTCGTCACCTGGCTCTGGGGCGGCTTCGCGGTCGACAACCCGACGCTGAACCGCTTCTTCGCGCTGCACTTCCTGCTGCCCTTCGTCATCGCGGGCGTGGTTTTCGTGCACGTCTGGGCGCTGCACATGACGGGCTCCAACAACCCGACCGGCGTCGAGCCGAAATCGTCGAAAGACACCGTGCCCTTCGCGCCCTATTTCAGCTCGAAGGACAGCTTCGCGATGGTCTGCTACCTGACCATCTTCTTCGCGGTCGTGTTCTTCGCGCCGCTGGCGCTGACCGAGGTCGACCACTTCCGCCAGTTCGACCCGATGCAGACGCCGCCGCACATCGTGCCGGAATGGTACTTCCTGCCCTTCTACGCCATCTTGCGCGCCATCACCTTTGACATCACCATCCCCTTCACGGGCATCATCGTGGCGCCCGCCAAGCTGCTGGGCGTGCTGGCGATGTTCGGCTCGATCATCCTCTTGATGTTCCTGCCCTGGATCGACGGCAACGCGGTGAAATCGGCGCGCTACCGCCCGGTTTACAAGCTGATGCTGCTCGGCCTGCTCGTCTCGTTCTTCGGCCTGATGTATTCAGGCGCGAAGCCGCCGGAAGGCCTGCCGCTCTACATCGGCCAGGCTGGCACCATCTATTACTTCGGCCACTTTATCGGCCTCTTCTTCCTCTCGCGCCGCGAAAAAACGCTGCCGGTGCCCAACAGCATCAGCGAAGATCCCTGCGTGAAGAAATAAGGCTTTAGGAAACGACAATGAAAAAAATACTCCCCCTTGTTGCCGCCGCGGTCCTTCTTGCCGCACCCGCCTTCGCGTCCGAAGGCACCGAGCCGCTGCACAAGAAATGGCACCACCAGGGCCTTTTCGGCACCTACGACCGCGAGGCCGTGCAGCGCGGATACCAGGTGTATAAAGAGGTCTGCTCCGCCTGCCACGCGATGAAGTTCATGTCCTACCGCAACCTGACCGCGCTGGGATATTCGGACGCGCAGGTGAAGGCCATGGCCGCCGAATTCACCGTCACCGACGGCCCGAACGACGAAGGCGAGATGTTCGAGCGCCCCGCGCGCCCCTCCGACCACTTCCGCTCGCCCTTCGCAAGCGAGAAAGCCGCACGCGCCGCCAACAACGGCGCGCTGCCGCCCGACCTGTCGCTGGTCGTGAAGGCGCGCGAGCATGGCGAAGATTACATCTTCTCGCTGCTGACGGGTTATGAAGAGGCGCCGGCGGGCTTCGACCTGCTGCCCGGCCTGAATTACAACAAATACTTCGCCGGCCACCAGATCGCGATGGCGAAGCCCTTGTCGGACGGACAAGTCACCTATTCCAACGGCACTGCCGCCACGACAGAACAGGCGGCGGAAGACGTCGTCCAGTTCCTGGCCTGGGCGTCGGAGCCGCATATGGAACAGCGCAAGGGCATGGGCATCAAGGTCATGCTTTTCATGTTCGCTTTCTGCGGCGTGATGCTGGCTGCGAAACGTAAAGTCTGGTCGAAGCTGCATTAAGACGGCGTAGATGGTGTGTCGTTTTGCCGGGACGTTATCCGGCGCAGTTAGTTGGAGCTAGACTCTCTTGAACCCGCCCACGGAGGCACTTAACGCCTCCCATATCATATTGCACATTATCGGCGGCGTCTGCCTGCTGCTCTGGGGCGTGGGCATGGTTTCCGTCGGGCTGAACCGTGCCTTCGGCACGACGCTCAGGCGCGTGATTTCCAATTCCACCTCGAACCGCTTCAAGGCCTTCGGCGTCGGCATCTTTACCGCGCTGATGCTGCAATCCTCGACCGCGGCCGGCATGATCGTCTCGTCGTTTGCCGCGCGCAACGTCATCACCATCACCTCGGCTATCGCCGTCATGCTGGGCGCCGACGTCGGCACGACGCTGGCGGCACAGCTGATGTCTTTCGACATCAAGGTGGTTATCCCGCTGCTGCTTGTCAGCGGCTATATCATCAGCAAGTGGATGGAAGACAGCCATTATAAACATGTCGGCCGCGCGCTGGTGGGCATCGCGCTGATTTTCATCGCGCTTGGCATGATCAAGGGCGTGGCCTCGCAAATCGGCCAGTCCGAGGGCGTGAAGGTGCTGATCGAACCCCTGTCGGGCCAGCCCATACTGGCGATCGCGCTGGCGGCCATGCTGACCTGGCTTTTGCATTCCAGCCTCGGCACGATCCTCTTGTTCATGTCTTTCGTGCATTCGGGGCTTATCCCCGTCGACCTCGGCCTTATCCTGGTGCTGGGCGCGAACGTCGGCGGCGCGGTTGCACCCGTCATCATGACGCTGCGCGACATCCCGGCCGGCAGGCGCGTGCCGCTTGGCAACCTGTTGATGCGCAGCATGGGCGCTGCGGTCTTTATCCCGCTGATGGGCTTCGTCGCCCCGATGATTGCGCAGCTGGACCCCGACCCGGCGCGCCAGATCGTGAACTTCCATACCTTCTTCAACATCGCGGTGGCGCTGTCGTTCCTGCCCTTTATCGGGCCGATGACGAAACTGTCGGAAATCATCCTGCCCGACCGCCCGCGCGAAGAAGACGAAAGCCTGCCGCGCTACCTCGACCCCACGGCTTTCACCACGCCGCCCGCGGCGCTGGCCTGCGTCGCGCGGGAGACGCTCCGTATCTCCGACATCATCCAGCGTATGATGCACGACACGCTGGAAGCGCTGCGCACCAACAACGCGCATCTTGTGCAGGCGATCCGCGACCGCGAAGCCATCGTCGACGGGCTGTACGAAGCCTGCAAGAACTACCTCGCCCGTCTCTCGACCCAGAACCTCGACAAGCAGGAAAGCAAGCGCTACATGCAGATCCTGACTTTCTCGACCAACCTCGAGCATATCGGCGACATCATCGACAAGAACCTGATGGACCTGGCGTCGAAAAAAATCCGCAACCAGGATAATTTCAGCCGCGCGGGCTTCGCCGAAATTTCCGACCTGCACCACCGTGTCATGGAAAACATGGTGCTGGCGCAAAACGTCTTCATGACGGGCGACGTGAAAATGGCGCGCAAGCTGTTCGAGGAAAAGGCCATCCTGCGCAACCAGGAAATGATCGCCTCCGAAAGCCATTTCAAGCGCCTGTCGGAGGGCATCGCGGAAACGATCGCGACATCAAGCCTTCACCTCGACATCCTGCGCGACCTGCGCCGCATCAATTCCTATGTCTCCCTTATCGCCTATCCCATCCTGGAAGAGGCCAAGGTGCTGACCCCGACTCGCCTGAAAGCCCCCCGAAACGTTAAGAACAAGGGCCGCGCGAAGGGCAAAAAAACGCTAGATGAGAGTGGTTCGCAAGAAGAATCCGACAGCTGATTCAACGGGTTATAAATTATTACCTGTTTCTAAAACGATAAGCTGACCCTGTTAACTTCTCCTTAACCCAGCCCATGTATTCTGAAACTAGGAACACCACTGGTTCCACGGAATTTTGAGCTTCATCTGTGCCTCCTCGTGACGTCTTCACCCCGCCCAGCAATGGGCGGTTTTTTTTGTTGGCCAGCAATAGGTGGTTTTTTGTATTCACAAAAATGCAGTAACCGCGGCCTTTGCAGGGGTTGCGCGTTATCAGGGCTACCGCGGCTTGGGCGCTTGCGGCTGCTGCGCGGGTGCGGGGCCGTTTTTCTCCAGCACTTTCAGGTGCCAGCTGCCGGCGCTGCCCTTCAGCCAGAAGCTGCCGGCGCGGAAGCCGTCTTTCACCAGGTCGTCGCCGACCTTCATCTCGTTATAAACGTTGCCGGGCACCTGCCAGTTGAATTCGACGGCGTTGGAAGCGTCCTTGATATGCTTACCGATATCGAGCGTGAAATGTGACTGGTACAGCTTGAGTTTCACGTTATAAGCGGAAGCATCTGCATCCGCTGCGACG
The DNA here is from genome assembly GCA_964575605.1 of uncultured Micavibrio sp. GTDB lineage: Bacteria > Pseudomonadota > Alphaproteobacteria > Micavibrionales > UBA2020 > JAPWJZ01. The sequence goes on from CAZNRN010000002.1 coordinate 63,620, forward strand.
GCGGGGATCTTGTCGACCGTCATCTTGGTGGAGCCCAGCGAGCCTTCGATCCAGAAGCTGGCCGCGCGGAACTTGTCGACGAGGTTGTCGCCCTTGTGCAGTTTCTCGTATTGCGCCTTCGAGGCGGGCAGGGGGAACTGCACGGCGTTCCAGCTGTCCTTGGCGTGTTCAAACGGGTCGAGCGTGAAATGCGACTGGCGGAGGTCCACCTGCACGTAATAGGCGGGCGATGCCTGCTGCGTCTGCTCCACACGCACCGGGGCGGTCTGCGTTGCCTGTTGTGACGGCGGGGGCGCGTCGCAACCCGAGAGCAGAACGGCGGCGGCGAAGATAGCAGCAAGGCCAGTACGGCTGAAACGTTTCATCGGCTTGACTCTCCGGTGCAAAAACCAATCTAAAACCATGCAGAGCCTAGCAATATCATCTAGTTATGTCAAATTCTATCTTCCGCTACCGTTAAGAATTGCCATGGTATAATAAAAACATGACCTCACCCCGCAAAACCATCATGGCACTCCATGGCGCCGGCATGACCGGCGGCGCTTTTGGCGGGCTTGTGCCGCATTTGCTGGAGCATAGTTTCCGCGCCACCACGCTGCCGGGGCACGACCCCAAGGCGGGCGGCAGCCTGCTGCCCGATATCAAGGGCATGGCCGGATTCGTGGCCGACAGGCTGTCGGGCATGCCGGACGGTTCGGTGGTGCTGGCGGGGCATTCCATGGGTGCGCTGGTGGCGCTGCAGGCGTCCCAACACCCTTCCGTTGCGGCGCTGGTGCTGATGGCGACCGCCGCGAAGATGCCGGTGAACGCCGACCTGTTGAAAACCGCGCAGGAAAAACCGGCCGAGGCGATAGGCCTCCTGATTAAATGGGGCGTCTGGCAGGGGCACCAGCAGGTCGGCGCGGTGCGCACCGTGCTGGGCTCGATCATGAACGCAGCCGACCCGCGCGCGGTTTATAACGACCTCAAGGCCTGCGACGATTTCAAGGATGGCGAGGAGATGGCGAAGGCCTGCAAGCTGCCCGTGCTGGTGATTGCGGGCGAACACGACAAGCTGACCCGCGCCTCCGACGGCGAGGCTTTGTCCAGGCTTTTTGACAACGGTACATATGCGCTGCTGAAGGATTGCGGGCATATGATGATGGTCGAAAAACCCATCGAAGCCGCGCAGCTGATCAAGAGTTTTTTATCAACGAATTCAACGGCTGAAACAGCGAAAGGAGGCGCATCCGGGGGTTAACCAAATGTCAATCCAACGCTGGTAAAATGTATTTGTAGTTTAAGTGAGAAAGCATCAACTAGAGGAGATACCGACATGGCTCATCCACATCTGCGCGCCTTGAAAAAGAAGCACGAAAAGCTCGAGCATGACATCCATCAAGAGCAAACCCATCCCGCGCGCAATGAGACTGCAATCAAGAAGATGAAAGAGCAAAGGCTCCATATCCGCGAGGAAATCGAGGCTTTAGAAGCCCGCTGAACAGAAGGATTCAAACAAAAACGGCGCCCTTGTAACAGGGCGCCGTTTTTTATTGGTTTGCAGCGTCTTAGCCGCCGGTTGCGGTGTTGGTTTCCGGGGCTTCTTCCTCGTCGTCCAGATCGTCGTCGAGGTCGGCGTCGGTTTGCGAAGCAGCGCCTGCGGGGCCGTTATCCTGGCCGGGGCTGGGCGCCTTGCCTGCGGCTTTCGCTTCGCGCTCGATGCGGCGCTGGGCGCGGCGCACGGCCTTTTCCAGCTCGTCCGCGGTGCAGAGGCCGAGCGACACAGGGTCAGCCGGCTTCAGCGTCGCCATATGGGCGTAGGTCTTGTTGCGGATCGCGTCGACCGTGGGCTTGGTCGAGCCGATCAGCTTGGCGACCTGCACATCGGCCAGTTCGGGATACTTTTTGATGAGATAGGCGATTGCATTGGGTTTTTCCGCGCGCTTGGTAACCGGCGTGTAGCGCGGGCCTTTCGAGCGGGCGCGGGGCTTGGGCAGGTCGGTCTTCTGCATCTTGAGCTTTGCATTGGTGTTCTTTTCGCAGCGCGTGATCTCGTCCTGTGTCAGCTCGCCGTTCAGCACGGGGTTGGTGCCCATGATGCCGGTGTTAACCTCGCCGTCGGCCAGCGCCTGGACTTCCAGCGGGTGAAGGCCGCAGAATTCCGCGATTTGATCAAACGTCAGGGCCGTGTTGTCGACCAGCCATGCGGCGGTCGCCTTGGGCATAAGGGGATAAGCAGCCATCTTTTCAGTCTCCTTTGTAAAAACCTTAAACCTCGTCCGCATCGGATATGCTTCATGCTTCCGCGCCCTTTGGAAAAAAGGCGACGATTGAAAAAGTCCTCAATCGCTTTTGGGGAGAAGTCTTCAAGACAATATAAATAATCGGCGGGAAAGTCCAGTGATTCCCGCTTTTAAAGGGCAGTATTTCTTAAGGCGCTGGAAAGGCTCGATAAAAATCCCCCGCCGGCATGGCTGCCAGACGGGGGATTGTCGTGCCGACGTGACGTCAGCCGTCGCGCTTAGCGCTCGGACTTATCGTAGTCGACATAGCTCTTGAAGGCGTCTTCGACGGCCGGGCGGGCGTCATCCCACTCCAGCTGCGAATTGCCGCGCGCCATGTTCCAGTTGTTCTGGATGCTGGGCGCCAGTTCGTTGAAGTCGCGGCCGTCGCGGCTGCGTGCGGCCTCGAGGCCCGAGCGGTAGGCGGGCTCGTACATCGCGAATTTCGAACCGGGCTTCACATAGGGGCGCGAAGCATAGTTCTCCTCCCACCAGACCAGCTGGGTCGGGTTGACCTTTTCGCCGACCGCATGGCCGATATCCGCGCCGATCACGGCGCCGACAGCCGCACCGATGACAGCGCCAGCGGGGCCCGCAACCGAACCGGCCGTTGCGCCGGCCGCCATCGCAGCACCCGCACCGGCAGCACCGCCCAGGGCAGCGCCGACGCCGGTACCGGTCGCCTGCATGCCGGGTTCACCGGAGATGGGGTCGCGGTTTGCTTTTCTCTCGTTCTCTTTTTCACGCTCGGAGCGCGTATCGATGTTCTTGGTCATGAGTCACCTTTTGTTTCATGGTTATGCGCGACACTACGCGCTTTAAACGTATGGTCTGGACTTCCAACAAAGGGCCGCCCGATTCTGTTCCGTCCTATTTTCTAACAATTTGAATTTGCTTGTTCTTTGGAGCCTATTGTAAATTCGCAGCAGGAGATGCCATGCCCAAACCGCAATCCTTCGTGCTGAAACATAATGACAGCTTCGCCGTGCTTGACGCATCGGGCGACATGCTGGCGCGCAATGAAAAAGACCACGATATCGCAGACGGGCTTATCACGCGCGATACGCGCATGCTGTCGTCCTTTACCCTGACGCTTGACGGGCATAAACCCGCGCTGCAGGAAAGCCGCCTTGAAAACAACAACGTCATCTTTCACGCGGTGCTGACGCAGGACGACATTACGGCGGGGCGCAGCAGTTTCGTCTTCAACGACAATTTCTATGAATGCCTGACGCTCCGCAATACGGGCGGCAAGCCGCAGCGCGTGGCGGTATCCTACGATCCCGACGCGGATTTCCGCGACCTGTTCGAGCTACGCGGCGCGGTGCGGCCCGCACGCGGCGAGATGCAGCCGGTGAAGCGCGGCAATAAAAGCATCACCTTTTCCTATAAGGGGCTTGATAAGGTCACACGCCAGACCTACGTCGTGTTCTCGGAGGAAGTGAAAGAGGGCGGCATTGCCTTCAACCTGCAGGGCGGCGAAAGCCGCAGCCTCTATATAAGGGCAGGGGAGGGCAGCGCACGCGTCTCCGCCGCCGAATTCGACGTGATGCGCAAGGCCTGCGCCGATTATATCGACAAACACGTCTCCCGCCGTCCGCGCTTTTCATCGTCGAACCCGCAGTTCGATAAATGGATACGCGCAAACGCTGTCGATATCGCGCTGCTGACGACAGATACGCGCGACGGGCCTTACCCCTATGCGGGCATCCCCTGGTACAGCTGCCCCTTTGGCCGCGACGGGATTATCACGGCCTATGAATTGCTCTGGCAGGACCCCGATCTTGCCAGGGGCGTCCTCACGCTGCTGGCGCGGCATCAGGCGACGGAGGAAAGCGCCTTCCATGACAGCGCCCCCGGCAAAATCCTGCACGAAATCCGCATGGGCGAAATGGCGGCATTGAAAGAAATTCCGCATACGCCCTATTACGGCACGGCCGATGCGACACCGCTGTTTATCTGCCTTGCGGGCGCCTATTTCGCGCGCACGGGCGATGTTGAATTTATCAAAACGCTCTGGCCGCATGTCGAACGCGCGCTGCACTGGATCGACAAATACGGCGACAGTGACGGCGACGGATATGTCGAATACAAACGCGGCGCGGAAACCGGCCTTGGCAACCAGGGCTGGAAAGATTCCGTCGATGCGATTTCACATGCAAACGGCGAACTTGCCGAAGGGCCGATTGCGCTTTGCGAAGTGCAGGCCTATGTCCATGCGGCCAAACGCGCGGCGGGTGGCATGTCCGTGGCGCTGGGGCACCCCGATATCGCCGATTTGCTGTTCAGGGAGGCCGACCGGTTAAAGGAAAACTTCAACCGCGATTTCTGGTGGGAAGAAAAAGGCACCTATGCACTGGCGCTGGACGGCAAGAAACAGCCCTGCCATGTACTGGCCTCGAACGCCGGGCACGCGGTGTTCTGGGGCGGCATCACGACGGACGACCGCGCGCGCAAGGTCGCCAGGGCGCTGATGTTGCGCGAGATGTTTTCCGGCTGGGGCATCCGCACGCTGGGCAGTGCTGAAAAAAGATACGAACCGGTCAAGCCGCCCGAAGGCTACCACAACGGCACCGTCTGGGTGCATGACACGGCGATCTGCGCGGCCGGCATGTCGAAATTCGGCATGGCCGACAAGGCCGCGAAACTGATGGAGGCACTGTTCGACGCGGCACAGCATTTCCCCGGCCTGCGCCTGCCCGAATTGTTCGGCGGCCTGCCGCGCGAAGGCATTGATCCTCCCGCCCGCTACCCCGTCGCCTGCAGCCCGCAGGCCTGGGCCAGCGCGTCGGAATCCCTGGTCTTGCAGGCGATGCTGGGCATCACCGTCGACGGCCTGACGAATACGGTGATGGTGCTGCAGCCGCGCCTGCCCCGGTTCCTTGATGAGCTGACGATTTCAGGATTGAAAGTCGGTGCGGGTAGAGTCACGCTCCGCTTCACCCGGGAAGGTGAAAAAACCGAAGTCGAAACGCCCGAGCGGTCGGCGGGTATTTCGGTGGTTGTGCAGTAATCCCCTACAAAACGGAAACCCCGGCGAAGGCCGTGGCTACGCTTCTTTTTGAAGTTTTCATATCACTTTTGACAGTCCCTCCATCCTCGGCTAGGCTGGTGCTACATGAACCATTTGATAACCAGCCACCGCCGCCCCCGCTTGAAAACAGCGCCGGGGATTTTTTATTTTTTCAGGAGGCCATCAAGCATTATCCCGCACCGGTAGAAACACGTTTTACGGTTTCATATTTTAAAAGGACTGCCCTGATGACCCACCTGAAGAAAACGTTCGACGAAGCCGCCTTCCCCATCGAAAAGGCGCTGTTCAAGGCGAAGCTCGGCCTGCTGGAAAAACGCGGCGATATCGCCGACGACACTTTCGCCAAAGCGATTACCCGTGCAAAGGATGATTTCGGCGTGGAAGAAACGAAATTCCGCGACGCCTTCGGCTTAAGCGCGGGCGCGGTCGACCGCTGGGGCAACGGCAAAAACCTGCCGCACCCGATGGTCAGGCCGAAGATTTTGGGCTGGGTGAAGCAGCAGCTCTAGCGCCCTGCCCCCACCAGACGCCTGCCAGCGCCAGCAGGCCGCCCAGCGCGTGGTAGCCATGCAGCGGTTCCTTCAGCAGCAGGTATGCCGACAGCGCCACGAAAAGCGGCAGCAGGTTCATGAACAGCGTCGCGCGCTGCGGCCCAAGGTGCTTGATGCCGCGGATCCAGAAAAACGGCGCGCCGATGGAGGCGGGGATAGCCGCATAGAGTATCAGCGGAATATTTTCCGCCGTGACGGGCGACGGCGGCGCGCAAAGCCAGAACGGTAGCAGCGCCAGCACGCCAAAACATATCTGCACGTAAAGCTGCTCCCATGTTTTCAGCGGCAAATCCCAGCGCTTGAGCAAGACGCCGTAAAGCGCGTTGGAAGCGACCGCGACCAGCATCAGCCCGTCGCCCGCGCGCAAATCGCCTGCAAAAAACGCCTGCAGGTCGCCATGCGTGCACAGCACAAGCACGCCCGCCAGCGACAGCAGCGCGCCGCCGATTTTCGCGCGCGTCAGCTTGTCGCCGGTGAATACATTCGCCAGCAGGGCGGAGAAAAGCGGCATCAGCGCCACCATTACGCCCATGTTGACGGCTGATGTTGATCGCGCGGCCTCGTATGCCAGCCCCTGGAACAATGCCATGCCGAGAAGGCCCAGGACAGCGAGCTTCGGCCAGTGGGCGACAACCACGCTACGCTGCCGCCAGACGGCGCGTACGACAAACGGCGTCAGCACCAGCCCCGCCAGCGCCCAGCGGTAAAACGCGATGGCCGCAGGTTCGATCACCGCGGCCGCCGCTTTGCTGACAAGGATATTGCCCGTCCAGATCAGGACGGCGCAGAGCGGATAAACGTAGAAATTTGAGGAAAACATTTTTAAATGTCGGTGGTGACGTTCCGGGGCGTTGCGCGTTATCACGCAGATTGGTGGTGCACATATTTTCTCGATAAAGAGTCTATGGGTCAACACTTGGCCGCTCATGAGACATAGGGGCTTTTGGAGGCATTCGTTTTGCTAAGCAATAAGGTTATCCAATCCTGTCATTTAAGTACGCATTGTCGGATACCAGAGCGGGCGGCTTGAGGGGTGATTCTGGCTATTCATGATGCCGCCTAGGCACATTTGACCGAGTGGCGGGGGTCTGTCATAAAGAGGCGACTAATCAAGCGAACAATGGGTCAACAACTTAAGTGCCAATTTCTTTAACCCCTTTTGATCATAGTGACCTTTGCTTTGGATCCTCATGGACAGTGAACGATGAGGATTTACTGGCAGAGCAGATAGCTCGCGTTGCATTAGGACAGTCACGACAAGTTGCCCGAATTCTTAACGGCGCCGGCTTGGCATCGCTCACGAGCGCTTCTTCAAATGCTTACAACAATGCTGTGAAAATGCTGACGGTCGCCGCGGGAGCTGATCCTTATCACCGAGATGGATGGATTTTTCAGGTCATGTCCTGGATTGCGGCCTACCGCGCTACCCCGAACAGTATTATTCGACCTCCCCACATGATATTGGCGCACAAGGGGTTTGACGGGCTGCAGTTAATAATTGACGACTCAGATGGGAGTATTGAAGCGGCCGTTATTTTCGAAGATAAAGCAACAGAGAACCCACGCACCACTATTCGAGATGAGGTTTGGCCTGATTTCGAAATGTTGGAGAAGGGAGATCGTGAAAATGTTCTTACTGCTGATGCGACTGCCGCGCTTAGCGGGTATCCCGGCATCGACACAGACAAAGCTATCGAGAAAATTGTTTGGGAACAGGTGCGTCGTTATCGCGTGAGTATTACCGTTAGTAATACTCACAATAGCGATGTGGGACGCCGGCGTCTATTTAAAGACTATGACACCATTGTTCAAGGGGACATAAGTCGTCGACGTAGCGAAACTTTCTTTAGTACCGACTTAAGGCCTTGGATGGCCCTTATGGCCAATAAGGCGATTACGGCAGTTCGTTCAATAGAGAGCGCCGATGTTTGACAAAGATACTGTAAGCCTAATATCAGAGGCCCAGACCCTGGAAGGTCTAAATCTTGAGGAGCTGCCACAGCGGCTTACTGAAGCTTATGCCGCGATTGTTGCAGCTCGGATCGGATTTCAGGAGGGTGATGAGGATGCCGCCCTAAAGAAAAAAATTCGGGATACAGTTGACGAGATGCGACGCATCGCGTTCACTCATGAAGCTTTTGTCGCTGCTTTTCCCGAGAGAGCCAATAGAGTTGCCTCGGCTTTTGTAGCGGGAGCAGCTCACCACGTTTGTCTGCTCGCACAAAAGTCCAACACCGAAGAGGATCCCGCAAGCACTTTAGGATTAGAGTCCGTTTCCCCTGCAGTATCTGCGACATTACTATTTTTAATCGCGGAATCTAGCGCGGACGCTGCTGAAATGGCAAAGTCGATTAATATTAGAAGTGATGATCTTGTAGAGGTTTCGTTACTTACAGCTATTATCAACCTGGCCAATGGCCGCCTCCAGCCTGTTTTGGACGCCCCTCTCCCAGCTACCGACATCTTGCTTGCGGCAGAACCCGTAAAGCAAGCAACAAGTGCTTTGTTCTACATGTTGTTAAAAGGAATAAAAGCTCTTGCTGCAGAGATTCTTGGTGTTACCCCAGATGGTACTTTGAGCGCTACAGTCCAGTTCGAAAATGTAAAACTGCTTTGTAGTCAGCCTATTGCAGATATTTTTGAAGAGGGAACAGTTGAGCCAGTCAATATATATACAGGCCCGCTCCATCTTGCGTCTCTTCTTGTCGCCGTTAGTAAAGACTTGCCCGCTACAGCCCTCATCCATACACCGGCACCGTCTGGCGTTGACGGGACACGCTGGGCTGACCTTATAGGCAAGCTTGCAAAGCGCAGGCCATATTTATGGCGTAATCACCGCGAAGCGATAGGCGCAGGCTATCTAACGCCTGGCACCTCGGCCGTTGTTAGCTTCCCTACTGGCGCAGGAAAATCCACACTGGCGGAATTAAAAATTGCCTCTGCGCTTCTTCGGGGGGTCAAGGTAGTTTTTCTCGCTCCTACCCTGGCTCTAGTTGATCAAACGGCGAAGGCTTTGGCTGCGACCTTCTCGCAAGCACATGTAGAGCAAGAGAGAGCTGGTGATTTTCTCTCCCTGTTGGCCACCGAGTCCTTGCCTGAAATCTCTGTAATGACTCCGGAGAGATGCCTCGCGATACTTAGCTTTGATCGAGACATATTTGCTGATTTCGGGCTTATGATCTTTGATGAATGCCACCTGCTGCATCCACGTGATCAAGACTATAGCCGTCGGTCAGTTGACGCGATGCTTTGCCTGCTGAACTTTACGGCAGTTACTCCCGAAGCCGACCTGCTCCTATTATCGGCAATGATGAAAAATGCAGCAGGTATTGCTGGGTGGATAGCAAGTATTTCCCAGAGACCGTGCCTGGCTTTGGACCTGACATGGAAACCGACTCGTCAAGTTCGCGGGTGCGTTGTCTATGCCTCCGATCGAATCATAGCCTTAAATACCCGCTTACGTGAGGCGAGAAGGGATGCTCAGACACTCGGCGCGCCTGCATCTGTGAGGCGCGACATGACGGCAAGACCATTGGGATTCTTTTGTCTCCGCCAGACGTGGCAGTCGAATGCCGTTGATGACTATACGCTATTACCGCTGCTCGACCATGAAGTTCAGCTGGCTACCGCCACCTCGACAGGAAAAGGTAAAGCCTGGTATCTCACTCCTAACGGCAACGAGGTTGCATCTGCTATAGCAGCGGCGACAGCAACGCAGAACCTGAAAACCCTCATATTTACTCAAACGATTCCCCTATGTAATAGCGCCGTCAAAGACGTTGACACATTACTCCCGGCTTCAAATGTTACTCTTACAGATGAGGAAGCGAGGCTTTTAAACCACGCTGCAACTGAAATGGGTGGTGAGCAGCACCTATATATACGTGTCGCAGGTGGCCAGCTGTTGTCTGCAAGTGCATGCCACCATGGGCTGCTGTTGCCAACCGAACGAAATCTGCACGAATCTCTATTTAAGAGATCGGACGGGATAAGTGTTCTGGCCGCAACGTCCACACTCGCCCAAGGCATGAACTTGCCAAGCGAGGTCGTACTGATAGCGGGAGACAGAAGATTCGATGCGGGCGCTAAGAAAATGGAGCAGTTGGAAGCGCACGAGCTTCTCAATGCTGCAGGACGTGCGGGGCGAGCCGGTGAAGGCTCATATGGATTTGTTTTGGTAGTGCCTGGCAAGGTCATTCATTTCGACAACGAAACAAGCAACATTCATAACTATTGGGTAGATTTAAAGGCGATCTTTTCTCAAAGCGATCAATGTTTGGATATCGAAGATCCCTTCACTTACCTTCTAGATAAAATCCACGCTACAACGGAGCCATTGTCCGCTCTGGAACTATATTTTCTAAGCCGACTTCCCCTAGACACCGAAGATGAGACATCTTCCCCCGGCGACCCTGTGCGGGAGTTTTTGGGTCGCTCTTATGGGGCGTATCAGGCAAGGCAGCGTGCGGATCAGGCATGGATTGACAGCCGAATAGCGACGGCGCTTTCTGCTAGGAGTGCCGGCACAGAGGACGCTGGGGCGTTGACATGGATTGAGCGTCTCGCAGCAGCGGCTGGTGTTCAAGTGGCAATCATTCGAAATCTTGGCGATGCAATTACGGCTAGCCCTCTTTCAGCGGCAGCTACGACCGTGGATTGGAGAGGCTGGGTTTTCACATGGCTGTCTCAATCTCCGGACTTAATTCCGCAGCTTATCCGGCGTGAAAACCTCGAAGGGCTGTTCGGCAAGCCCTATAAAGATCTAACTGAAGATACCCAGCGCGGGGTGTATGCATTGCCTAAGATTCAGGGCTTATTGACAGGATGGATGGAAGGGAAAACCCTTGCCGAGTTGGAGGTTTTGTTCGGAACGCCAGCGCCCAAAGTTGGTAAGTGCGAAAATGCTCGAGAGTTCGTTATTCGCATGGTTTCTGAGGTTGCATATATTTTTGGCGTGGTTTCGCAAGTTGTTCGTGCTCAGAAAATTGATGAGACTGGTGAGGGAGAAATCCCCCTCAGCATAGGTACGCTAGGAGCATGTGTGCGCGAGGGCTTCGACCAAGTAGAAAAGCTAATACTGCACTATCAATTCACACCTCGGCTCGCGCGAATTGAAACCCACCAAAAGTTTGACCTCATTCGGGAGTTTTTGCCCGCTGCATCTTCTGCGGAGGATTTTGCTCGGATAACATTGCGATTGAAAGCTGCATTGGCTACGTACGAACTATTGAGTTAACTCGTGCAACTGCACATAGGGACACCTGAAACAAAAAAATAATAAAAAACTAGACATCCCAAGCGATTGTTTGGCCCATTAACGCCTTGATGTACAATTAAAAATTCGAAGCGGTGGTGTAGCTAAATAACAGGAAACTAACAGGCGCTAAATCTGACATTACAGGGCACACGCATGACTCAATACTCCTCAACAATAATCTTACAAGATTGTTTTGTTATCAGGCGGCTATAATGATGACGTACTTTTTTTTAAAAAGTGGTCAATTAATCGCTTGCTGCAGAAAAACTTTCGCCCTTAGAATTAGAGTGTAAGAAGCCGGTTAAGGTACGTAATACCCTCTGTCCGGACCTTGGGTCGATGCGAACAAAGGACGCCTAAAGAGCGTCATGCAAAACCCTAAAAGCCGCAGGCGAGAGGCCGCGACGGGTCGAAAAAAAAGGAACTATCAGACTTGGTCTGATTCTTTTTTCAACCGCAGTCGTTGGAATCGCGCCCCTTCCAAGCGTGTTCCCGCTGCCTATCCATGAGGATAACGCATGCTGAAACAGCAAAAACCAAAAATGGAGATCGTCTACAAGCCGGTCTCGGAACTGAAGCCCTACGAAAATAATCCGCGCCGCCACTCGAAGAAGCAGATAGGACAAATAGCGCAAAGCATTGTCCATTTCGGCTTCGTGAACCCGATTATTATCAGTGATGACGGCACGATTGCCGCTGGTCATGGTCGCTACTTGGCTGCACTGATGTTGGGCTTTAAAGAAGTGCCGACAGTTCTTCTCGGGAATATGAGCCCGTACGATCTCAACTTGTACCGGATCACGGATAACCGGCTTGCTGAGCTATCGGGGTGGGATGATGAAATCCTAGCGATTGAACTTGAGGTCTTGAGCGAGATTTCCTCGCCGCAGCTGGATATGACGATCTCCGGCTTTACGGAAACGGAGATCGATAAACTTCTGCGCCGCACGAGCAAGGATGTAGATGACGAAGTGCCGGAGGACATTCAATCCCTCGCTAGGGAAAAGGCAGTGAGCAAAGCGGGGGATATATGGATCCTAGGTTCCCACAAAATTCTTTGCGGTGATTCTATGAAGCCCGAAAGCTATGAACTGTTAATGGAGGCCGAGAAAGCGCGCGCCTGCGTAACGGATCCGCCTTATAACGTCTCAATCAGCAATCATGTAACGACGAAAAGAGGCAAATACAAAGAGTTCGCGAATGCGAGCGGAGATGATACGCCCGAGCAATTCACCAACTTCCTGATGTCATTCATGCATCATGCGACGGCGCATTCGGTTGATGGAAGCCTGCACTATATTTTCTCTGACTGGCGCCACACCCGCGAAACTTCGGCGGCCTGCTATGCAGTCTATAAAGAACTTAAAAATATCTGCATCTGGAACAAGGACAATGGGGGCATGGGAAGCCTTTACCGCTCCAAGCATGAAATGGTCTACGTTTGCAAACACGGCACCGAGCCCCATGTGAATAACATCGAACTCGGCAAGAATGGCCGCTATCGCACGAATGTATGGGACTGCCCGGGCCAGAATACCTTTCACAAGGACCGTGACAAGGAACTGGCCATGCACCCGACTGTGAAACCCCTCCAGCTCATTGCCGATATCATCCTCGATTGCACGAAAAACAAGGACATCGTGCTTGATCCATTCGGTGGAGCGGGCACGACGCTACTTGCAGCTGAGAAGACGGGACGCAGGGCGCGTTTGATCGAAATTGATCCCATATATGTGGATGTCACTATCCGGCGCTGGCAGCAGAAATACGGGCTTGAGGCAGTCCATGGAGCGTCTGGAAAGGCGTTCAATGCGATGGAAACGGCCGCCAATCTGGAACAACCGGGGGGTGAACCATGACATCAACAACACCTGAAGATAACCATCCTACTAGGTTCAAGCCCGGGCAATCGGGGAATCCGCGCGGCCGCCCCCGAAAGATTCGAAAGGAAGTGAAGTATATGGATCATTTCCGCAAATTGATGATCGAAAACCTGAACCAGCCGGTAAAGATTACGAAAGACGGCCAAGTTGCCGAGGTGTCAGCGTTCGAGGCGGTGCTTCAGCGTCTTCTACAACAGGCTATTCACGGCAAGAGCAACCCTAGTCTGCGGCAATATATAGAGCTTGCCGCGCTCTGCATGCGTGCACAGGAGGCTTGGGAACAGCACACTGTAGAACTGTTGATGAATCTGCACACCGGCGTTCCTCCCGGTCCCCGGGAGTCTGTATCGGGCAATACCCCGATTATATTCAAATAGAGGCCTTCTTTTGGTCAGGATCCCGGCGAAATCAGCCGCCTCTAGAGGCGGCTGATTTCATTTTAACGATGTTATGGGTCGTATTGCCCCGCATAACATTCGGGACCAGAAGGCCGCATTCGCGTTGATACCATCGCTGAAAACCGCTAATTTCATAAATGCACGGGCGTCATGCGCCTGTGCCGGGGCTTTAGAATCCCGTTACACCGGTGCGTGTCCGTAATCACGCCGCTTCTCGACCTTTTATGGCCGGGAGGCGGCAGTGTATGTCCAGGCCTCGCGGCTAAAGACTGCCGCGGTCGTGTGTAACGACTTCTAAACTCCCGGTCGCCAGGTTCGCCTGGCGACCGATGCGTTTCAGGAGGGTTTCATGGCTCGTAAGCTGAGTACTGAGGCAATTGGCGAGATCGGCGAAAATATCGTTATTAATGAACTTCTCTGGCACGGCTGGGTACCAGTCAATGCCAACGGCCGTTTCCGGCGCGCGCCTAATATAGATATCGTTGCCGCAAAGAAAAATCGCAGCATTCATCTTCAGGTCAAGACCTCCATCGACCGGTCTACCGTCCGCGTGGGGCATGGCCGGAAGGAAAGGTATTTCAATCTCAAGGAGGGCCCGAAGGCGCACTTCATCGTCTTCCTGCGGTTATTTGGTCCAAAGGATTACGAATGTTACCTTGTCCCGGCTTCAGTTGCAGAAGCCGAGGTCAGGCGCGGATATGACGTCTGGGAGAAAACGCCCAAGCGGGATAAAACCGTACGCAAAGCTTTTCCGGCATCGATTTATTTTGCCCCAAATCGTAACCGTCCGAACGAAAGCGGCTTCCAGAAAAAATGGGAGCGGTATTTAAACGCGTGGAGCCAATTAGATAAAAATTGATCGGCGACCACAGGGCAGGCGCTCCGGTTTCCCGTTTCTCTGGCCTTTCCATGACGCCCGAAAATCCCCGGCATTCTCTGTGGCTCCTGCATCTCTAATCCACCGGATAACAAATATGACCTTAGATTTGAAAGACGCCAATTCCGATATTTCCGCATTGTCTCTGGCTGATCTACGCATTCAGTGGGTGAATTACTGGGGCATGCAGCCGCCCAAACACATTGGCAGAAAAATGCTGGAGATAAGTATCAAATTCAAAATCAGGGAACTTCGTGGCGAGGGTTTCACGCCGCTTCAGCAGGCAAGACTTGATCAACTTATCCGCTCTTATAAACGAAACCCGAAATGTTTCGATACTAATGATATCGGCATAAAGCCCGGAACACGCCTTGTGCGGATGTGGAAAGGCGAGAAACATAGCGTCATGATCCTGCCCGCAGGCTTCGAGTACCAAGGCAAGGTTTTCGGGAGTCTATCGAGAGTTGCGCGCGAAATTACCGGCACCTATTGGAATGGCTGGAAATTTTTTCATCTTACTAAAAAGAAAATCAAAGCATGAGTGTGCCTGTCCGGAAGTGCGCGATATATACAAGGAAATCCACAGAGGATGGACTGGAGCAGGAATTCAATTCACTGGATGCACAGTATGAAGCCTGCCAAGCCTACATAAAAAGTCAGAAATCCGAGGGATGGATACTGGCGAAAACACATTACGAGGACGGCGGTTTTTCCGGAGGGAATATAGATCGCCCGGGTCTTACAAGGCTTCTCGAAGACATCAAAGCCAGAAAAGTTAATACTGTTGTAGTTTACAAAATTGACCGGCTGACACGCTCTCTCCTGGATTTTTCAAGACTGGTCGGGACATTTGATGAATATGGGGTCACCTTCGTCAGCGTGACACAGAGTTTTAATACCACGACTTCGATGGGGCGCCTGACTCTCCACGTATTTCTTTCTTTTGCTCAGTTCGAGCGTGAAGTCATAGCGGAGCGTGTCCGAGACAAGTTCTCTGCCAGCAAGAAAAGGGGCATTTGGATGGGCGGCACGTTGCCCATGGGTTATAGGGTAGACAAACGTCAGCTGTTTATAAACCCCGAGACAGCGGGCCTTGTGGGTATGATTTTCGAGAGGTATCTGGAACTGGGTTCCATCTGCAAATTGATGAAGGATCTAAGGCTGAAGGAAGTAAGATCACCGGTCAGGACGCGCGAAAATGGCAGACTGTCCGGGGGATGCTATTTTACGGGAGGAGCTCTCAGGCATATTCTCCACAACCCGATTTACATCGGAAAGATCAGGCACAAGGATAAAGTTTATGACGGACTGCACGAGGGGATCATATCCCCTGAAATCTGGCAGCGGACGCAGGACCGGCTCCATCTTCAAGCCTTCCAGACTGTGAGACAGAAAAAGATCGCACGGAATCCGGAGATCCTTCTTGGAAAACTTTTCGACATGGACGGTAATCTTTATACACGGGTTCAGGGACAAAAAGGGAAACGGGGCCATTTTCATTACTACGTAAGTCCGAAGCTACAAAAGTGCAAGGATCACTCCGGGAACATTTTATCCCGCATTTCCGCTCCGGAAATTGAAGGGCATATACAAAATGTAATTAACGCGCGGTTAGGTGAGGTGAACCAGCTCAATGAGATACTTCAAATGGATCCTGTGGCCAATAAAGAAGTTCTTGAAGCAGTTGTGGCGGGCCGACATAAGTTGCTAGACGTCGTACAGGCTATCAACAAAATCTCTGTGGGAATTCGCACCGTTACGATTGAAATCAGGCTCTCGGAGCTTTGTCCATATATCGACGATACGCTCAAGCTGGATACTTCCGCAGTTTGTCCGAATGCAATTTCTCGCATAGAAACCCCTTTCAGGACTTCCCGTTCCATGCGGGGCACATTGGTTATAAAACCGGAGCCGGATTACGGCGAGGATCTGCAATCGTTAAAATTAAAGCCGGACGCCCTTAAAGACTTTGTGAGGGGTACGGTATGGCGGTCGGAGTACTTTATGGGCTACAGTATCTCCAGAATTGCATCTCGCGAGGGGCTTTCCGAAGGCTTTGTCGAGAAACTGATTAGAAACAGTCTTGTGGATCAGGGTTTAATATGACGAACTTTCTCGAACAACTGGTTGCAGAGTGGTATGAAACCAGAAAATATTTCGTGCGCCGGAATGTATTGGTGGGACCCCGTAAAAACGGCGGCTATGAAGGAGAGCTGGACGTAGTAGCTTTCAATCCTTCAAAAAAATCACTCGTCCACATCGAGGCATCGATGGACGCCGCCTCGTGGGAGAAGAGAGAGGCAAGGTTCCGGCGGAAATTCGAGGCGGGCCGGAAGTATATACCGGGTTTGTTCGAGGGCATTAAGTTGCCGCCGCCAAAGCAGATCGCCCTCCTTGCGTATGGCGATACAAAGGTCCGAAAACATATTGGCGGTGGCGACCTACTGACTATGGCAGACTTCATGGCCGAGATCAGAGCCGATTTTCGCGGCCGTTCTGTATTAAAATCGGCAATTCCCGAACAGTATACGGCATTGCGCGCCTTGCAGTTTGCGGCCAACCATTGGAAATAACGAAACTCTATGTCTTATTCTAGGTTAAACTTTTCTCGAGCAGCTTGGACAACAGTCCGTGCACCCGGTTCATAGTCTAAAACGGAGGCCCCTGTAACTCGCATTGTGGAGGCTGACCAGTTACAGCCTTCCTCATCGGTTTCGCCTAAGCGTGTTACTCCGGTAAAGAAACATTTTTCGCAGCCTTCCTGCTTTTGTAGGTCATCGTTCAAATGCTTTAAAAGAAAGTCTTGTGAAACGATAGCTCGGGCGTCCCTGCTCATAAAATCTCCCCCTTAATGAAATCCACATGGCGCTTATACGGATGTGCTGAAGATCAGACCACATTTTGTCGTCTTACGACGGCGACCTTTTCAAGATGAGCCGTTCACGGCGCGCGAGCTGACATTACGCAAAATACCTGCAGGTTAACAAACGAGTTCTTGGTTGACAAAACACGTTAAAAGCCATTTAATGAGAATCAGTGCAACATTTACAGGAGTTTAGCGTGAGCACGAAAAAGCCTTGGGAGTTCCATCCTGACCTTACTGAAAACAAGATTACCGCCGTCACCCGCCTTATTACTAAAGCGTATGTCGAAACGCAAGATTACCTCCATCCGGAAAAAGGGGACAATCGCAACGTCCATGGTCTCCGCCGTTATTACTGGGCAAGGCGGAACCTCAGCGATGCTGCCGGGACGCCAGAATACCCCTTCCTCTCCATTCTGACAGACAAACGCTTCGCTTTCGTCCTCACGATCGGCGAGGTCCCCATGCGCTTCAAGCGGTCGCCGATTGAGAAAATTCACCATTCGGTCTTCGTGCAATATGCCGAAGAAGCAGCACAACTCTCTCTGTTGAGCTTCCTTGACCAGCCGGATCCATGCGAACTGAGCTGGCGGATCATCGTCGAAGACGATTTTACGGGCGATGTCGTCCGTGTGGCTTTCGTCGGAGCCGACCAAGCGGGAGAAATCAAATGTTTCTGGGAGATGCCCCAGGATAAAATCGCGCCGCGGATCGTCTCTATCCCGGTGAATGAAGACAAGGGTCAGGAACTCAAGCCAGCCAGCGTAAAGCTCAAGCAGCGCAAATCCTCAGACAAAAAAGCTAAATGATGGAAACTATAGATACCTTTCTCGGCTATAAATTGAGAATCATGCGGAATTTTTTCGGGTACTCTCTCGAAGAAATAGGCGAGCGCGTGGAGGCGACCAGGCAGTATATCCAACAACTGGAGAGTAATGCCAAAGTGCCTTCCGAGGAAATGGTGCTGGCCTTGTCTGACGTCTTGGAGGTGAAAAGAGACTTTTTCTTCACGGCAGAGAATACGCTGACGACGGAAGATCAATGTCATTTTCGCAGCCCTAGGACCACCCCATCAAGTAATAAAAATCAGGCAATTTCCCAAGCCAACGTGCTTGATAGCGTCGTGAGGGAGTTCGACGATATATTGGATTTTCCGGCGATCAATCTTCCATCCTCCACGCCGAAGAACCTGATGGACATCGAGCGTATTGCAGAGGAAGCTCGAGAGTTCTGGGGCTTGGGAACGGCAGCGCCTATTACTCATATGATCCGCGTCGTTGAGAACGCTGGCGTCATCGTTGCGCACTTCAAGGGCGTGTCAGAAAAGGTAGATGCCTTTTCAATGTCAGGGCGTCGTCCTATCATCCTTCGAAATCCCAGCAAGGAGAGTGCTTGTCGCTTACGTTTTGATATCGGACACGAATGCGGTCATTTGATCATGCACTTGGGCCTCATTACGGGCGATAAAAAGACCGAAGATGAAGCGAACAGGTTTGCGAGCGCCTTCTTGTTGCCTAGAGGCGCCTTTATAAAAGAGTTTCCCAAGCGCGCGTCTTTTGATTGGTCGGCGATATACAACATGAAACTACGTTGGGGGGTCGCGGTGTCTACCATTGTCCGCCGCGCCTATGATCTCGATTTAATCGATTCTGTTTCTTATCGCCGGGCGTACATACATTTGAGTAAAAGTGGGCAATTGAAGCATGAGAGATATGACGATCAAATGACCCTTGAAGAACCCGAGCTGATTCATACCGCAATTAAGACCATAGGTGAAGACGATCCATTTCTGTTCGATCAGGTGTGCGATAACTTAAAAATTCGGCGAAGCATTCTCGAAAGACTATTCAACCGGGAGCTACCGCGACCAGCTGAAGAATATGGCGAGAATGTTGTTAGTATAAGGCGGTAGGTTGGTCAACGTCTTCAGGTAGGGAGGAAAAAATGACCAGTGATCAAACAATATACCTTAAGCAAGAGTTGCAGAAAGCCGGGTCTGGCCCGCAGCTCGGGAAGCTCAATTACGAGCATAACTATGCAGTTTACTTTGGGCCTATTGAAGTAAAGGGTAGAAGCAAGCGACCGGTCATTGAGCAAATGATAAAACGCCTGCGTAAGATGAATGCCGATGGCGGCTTGAATGGCGAATTATCAACGCCAGCAGAATTCGAGTCCTATGATCGCTGCATCATCCCTGCTCATATACTGAATCAGAGCGTCGATGATTTTATCGACTATGATGAGTTGAAGTTTGTAAGCGCGGAATGACATTCGGCTTCAAGAAAACAGGGCTATTCATTTCGCCAGCAAAAACGTCTTTTGCGTGCGGGCTAAACGACAAGGCGGTATCCCCCACCCAGTTAGTTGCATAAAAATGATTGAAATCCCATCTTTTGAAGATACCCATCCTCGTGATTTTAGTTCGCTTCTATGTGAACTCCAGAAGGAACTGCTCGCGGAAGCGCAGCTACGATATGGGACGCGAGATACTTATGTATCTGTTCGCTGTCCGAAATTCGGAGATGGTCCAAGGCTTTATTACAACCCGAACGATAATGAAGCTTTTGCCATTTTAGGAGAATGCGCAGCCGATTACTGGCCCGCCGCGGTTCAAGAGTTATCGCATGAAGTAATTCACATGCTAGATCCTGCCTTAGGCCACACTAACTATTTAGAAGAAGGCGTGGCTGAGGCTTTTTCCGCAGACATGGCGAAAAGGTATTTAAAAAATTACGATAAAGAACGACGGCCATTTCTCCCCTATGATGAGGCTAAACGACTTATTGAAGCTCTACTCTTAGAGGATCCTGAGGTACTAAAAAAGTTAAGAGATCTGCGCCCATTCAAAGAAGTAACGGCCGAGGCGATCTTGAAAGTCAGTCCAAATATATCACACGAAGTGGCGTTAAAACTTACCACTACTTGCGTGACAAGATGAATTAATACTTTAATATTCCACTAAGAGGGGCTTGTGAAACTAATTTATGTCAGTCTTTCTGTGTGAGGCCAAGGCCCGGAAAAAATTACCTTGATTGCTCTTTTTTCAAGGCAAGTGCTATAAAGTCCTTTAAAGAAAATAGCCATTTCTGCTGTTTTGCAGTATAGGAGCTGTGTAATTCGTGGGGAACCACAAGCTGGAGCCTGCTGCCCTGCATTTCATCCGTCTGGTTTTCACTGATGCCCGGCTCAAGCGTTAAAAGATGCTTTGTCTTGACACGTGATGCCTCGCTAAGAACCTGTCTCCACCGATCCTTGCATGACGACTTTGCTCCCAAGATCGATAACAGATCATCAGGGAAAGACGTGTCATGATATTCTTTCTCTCCCGGGAAAAGAAAGTCCGGCTTGGTGTGATGCTCTGTTTTACCACCGCGGACGAAACGTATTTTTCTAGCCAAGAAGATAGGTTCAAGATGGTTCTCGAGTGCGTAGCCAGCACGCGATTTTCTACGGTTTTGCACGCTGAGAGAGAACTTTATAAAGCTCTCGATGTCAGCTTTCTTTCCATCATGAAAACCCTCTTTTAGCCGTTCGGCAACAATATGGTTTTCAAACGTCCTGAACAGCCGTTCCTCCTGCTCCAGCCAAGCCAGCAAGACAGTGTCTGGATCATCTTTTGCGGAGACATCCTTCAGGGACTCACGCGCAAAGGCTGAAAACTCCATTGTCGACGGAAACTTGCTTCCAAATTTTACAAGTAACAAATCCAGAAGCTTGGTATCTGACCTGGTATCTTCAATACCAAGGTCATCAAGGATAAAACGTGCCGCAAACCCAATCTCTTTACCGGGTTCTTTTTCGAACCCTTGCACGAAGGGTTTTCCATCTTTATCCAGAGGGAAGTTGAAAAGCCATGCAAGCTGCTTTTCCGTCGTGCTCTCTGCGGGAGCAATAACAACAACCAACTCTGCTGACTTGCGTTTGCACACCAGCAACAAGTCGCCAGGCTTCGCTCTGTGAACAACTTCTGCAGATTCTACAGAATAATACAGATGATATTCGGGAGAGCGCTCTGGATTCGCGCGTCTCACGTCCGACCATGTGGCAAAGCTCTCAACAGAATCGCGCCTACCCTCATCATCCAGCCAGATAAATCTGGTTTTAAAGGTTACCTTGTCGACCGGGGTGCCAAGGATCTCACGCAACCTCTGAATCCCCTGAAATTCATGCTGGTTTGACTTGGAAGGGCTGACCTCAACAGATGTCAGACGCTTCACGGCGAAGCCATCAAAAAAATCGGAAAGAGATCCTTGTTTAAAACTCATGATTTATTCCGGCCCCGGATTTCGTGATTGTTTTCTTCAGAACAAAGCCACCCCGTAACTTCATCAACAATGCGCTCTACGGACAGCTTGTCCTTGCCTTTCAGGGCGCACTCCCATATCTGGAGCACACGCCAGTCCTGAGCGTCAAGTGCCGTCAGGACTTTTTCATCATTGAAACGATTTTTCAGGATCTTGGTGCGCCAGAACTCCTTTTTTGTCTTGGGCCACTTAAACAGATGGCAATCATGCCCATGCCAGAAACAACCGTTCACCAAGATAGCAGCACGGTATCGAGGCAGAACAAGATCCGGTTTGCCGGGCAAGCCCCGCGCATGCAGCCTGAATCGAAAGCCGGCCTTGTGCAAGGCACTACGAATCATAATCTCGGGCATCGTGTTCTTGCCACGAATACCCGACATCATTTCACGACGTTTGGCTTTCGACACAACGTCAGGCATAACGCTTACGCTTTTTAGGTTGTTCTTTTTGCAAAACAGGTGTCAGCTGCAGAATATATGGCTCCATAGCCTTGGCTATCTCCTCTATGACGGGAACCACAACAGCATTGCCGAATTGCTTGTAAGCCTGGGTATCGGAGACGGGAATGATAAACTTCTCCCTGCCTTTTTGATCAAACCCCATCAGTCGAGCGCACTCGCGGGGCGTTAATCTGCGCGGGTTCTTTCGATTCTGCTTGATCAGAATCTCCGAACCATCCTTGTAATAGCGCGCAGAAAGAGTTCGGGCCTTGTCTTCAGGACCATTCAGTCCAAATCCAAAACCATTGCCAGCTGCTTTATGCTTGGCGGCGTACTTTTGCAAATACTTCCAGAGCTTGTCTGTAAGGGTGTATTTTGCATTTACACGTCCGATCTTGCCGCAGATAAAAGGTTCTTCAATCTCTTCGGTTCCATCTTCCGGATGAAGAATGTCTTTCAGCTTTGGCCCCGTAAGAGGGTCTGCAAAATTAATATGATTGATATTGAAACCAACATCTTCCCGGAAACCGATAATAAAGATGCGCTCTCTGTGTTGGGGAACATATCCCTTGCCATCTACAACACGGCATGTGATGTGGTAGCCAAGCTCTTCTTCCAATACTTTCTTGATTACCTTGAAGGTGTTTCCTTTGTCATGAGAGATAAGATTTTTAACATTCTCCAGCAGGAAGGCAGCCGGCTTGTGGTGCTTGATGATCCTTGCTACATCAAAAAACAGTGTTCCTTGGGTTTCATCAAGAAATCCATGTGCGCGACCAAGTGAATTTTTCTTTGATACACCGGCAATTGAAAATGGCTGGCATGGAAAACCCGCCAAGAGAACGTCAAATGGAGGAATATCCTTTTCTTTTATGGCGCGAATGTCCCCGGCCACTTCATGAGCGCAAGGAAAGTTTGCCTGGTAAGTCTTGCGGGAGTGCTGATCCCATTCGCTTGTAAAAACGCATTTTCCACCAGCTGCTTCAAAGCCTAGACGCATTCCACCGATGCCTGCGAACAGATCAATAAAGGTGAAGGCTGTGTTTTCGTTATCGGCATATCCTGTAATTTTATTTACAATCTCGCGCATGGCTTCCAGAACAGCCCTGCGAGGAGCTGCCTCGCCTCGATCCCAGCGGTAAAGGGTGCTAACGCCATATCCGAGACGCTTTGACAGCTCTTCATGCGACAAACGTGATTTCTCACGTAGCGCTGCAAATTCGGTGAGCCCTGATTTCATGAAATACCCCTATGTTGAAGAAAATCATCCGGTGGGACGATTTTTCTCATATTGGCAAATCTGTTCACCGAGAGCAAGAACAAAAAGAGAACTGATTTACACAAAATCGCGCATGGCGACGATTGTTGAAATGTTGACTAAACATTTGAAACTAAAGAAGCATACTGAATATGCATGGTTAATATATTTGATACATTTTAAAAATGTATTATTTTTGTATTGAAATAAGTCAATTAAAAATGATAAATATAGAATATAGATGCATGGAGGATTGATACCAATGAGAAACAAAAGAGAAAAATTCATAGAGTTAGCCGAGAAGAGGGTAACAAATGCCATGAAGGATATTGAATTAATTGGCAATTTAGCAAACAAATCGAATTATGAGTATGAAGAGGCAGACTATGAGAAAATTTTTAGGGCAATTGATGCCTGTGTTCGCGATATGAAGAGACGTTTTTCTGAATCCGGGGTAGGCGCCAAGAAAAAATTCACTTTGACCTAAACAATACTGAAAACTTTATGAATAAAGGACATTTCCAATGTGGGTAGTTCCCGTTACTGGCACGCAAAACACAATTGCAAACTCCAAGCTGGATCGTTTTTTTGACGAACAGCCAAAAGCTGTCGCTCTTGTTAGAGAATCAATTCAGAACAGCCTCGATGTTATCGAAGATCAAAACCAAGCCGTTAAAATCTGTTTTTCTCTGGTAGAGACATCGCCCGCTGTAATCAAGTCATACCTGCAATGTAGTGGCTACTCGTTTTCGTCTCATTTGGAACAATGCGGCCTAACAGTGAAGGAAGAAAAAGTAAAAACTCTTCTGATTGAAGATTTCAACACGGTTGGGCTAACTGGTGAAATTGATAAAACCAAAAGCCTGAAACATCCCGGCAACTTTATTGGATTCTGGTGGACAGAGGGAGACTCTCAAAAAATCCTTGGAAGTGGGGGAAGCCATGGCGTCGGGAAAATTAAATTAAGTACGTCGTCTGAGTACAATTTCTTTCTTGCCCTTACTAGACGGCAGGGGGAAGAGAGGGAAATGCTGATCGGGTACAGTCAGCTGAAGGTTCACGCATTAAACGACAAGCAGTACCTCTCCTACGCCAGATTCGGAAAATTGGAAGATAAAAATGATTTGACGGGAAAGCTGTTTCCATACGACAGCGCCACCCCAGAGGATAAAAAACTTGTTGAACGGTTCAAGCAAGATTTTTCAATCAGGCGCAATGCTGAGGCGGGCCTTTCTGTTGTAATCCCGGCAATTCATTCAGAAATCAACAGTTCTGCAATATTGGAAGCCGTACTTGGTGACTTTTATCTTCCGATACTGCAGGGGCGTCTTATTGTTGAAATGTCTGAACTGGGACAAACAGTCACTGTTAACGCGGATACAATATCAGGCCTCACTTCAAAATATTTGAAACCAAAAGACGAAGAAATTCTTAAATTCTCCCGCAAGCTCCTTGAGTTGCGAAAAACAGGAATGTACCTGACCGCGCCAGAATCAGATCTGGGTAATGAATATTCCCGACACATGAAGATGGCAGATTTTGGTAGCAATCTGACACAAATGCAGAAAGAATTTAATGAGGGAAAAATGGTTGGAGCCAGAATCCCTTTCAAGATTAATTATAAAAACGGAAAGTCCACAGATACAGTGTTTGATGTGTTTATTGTCAGGAATGACAGTGAACTTCTTAAAAAGCATGACGCCTTCATCCGCCGCAATCTCTATATCCGGGGCGAGACCACGGGCCTGCAAAAATCATATACAGCTGCTTTTCTTTATGTTGAAGACGAAACATTGTCTGAGTTTTTAAAATATGCTGAAGATCCCGGGCATGAAAAATGGAAGACAGCTACACTCCGCCAGAAAGATCAGTTCAAAGACGAAAGCAAGGCGCTTGCATATATCAAGAACGCCCTAAGAGATTTTTATAACGTCCTTGACGGGGTGGAAGAGGAAGAGGTAGTCCACGACGTTTCGCCGGAAATATTCTCTATTATTGAGCCAAAGCAAGATTCCGACAAACCTAGGCCCGATCCTGTCCCGCCTGTCCCACCTGTCATCTCAAGATCAAAAAGTCCATTTGCGCTGGTTCGCAAGTCCGGTGGCTTTGAAGTGAAGGCATCAAAGGTGTTGAGCGATCTTGTTGAAGAGGGATCTATTGCCCTATCTTTCACATGCCGTGTCATGATGGGGTATAAGCGGCCATTCGGAAATTCTATCAGTTCGTATAGCACTTACGATTTTCTTTTGGAAGCAGATGGAAAATTTGTTTTTGCAAACAAAGATACTTTTATCCAGAAAAAAGCAGGCAACATCCTTGAGTTTCAGGTAACCGGTAAAGATTTTTCTCTTGAGGTAACCGGTTTTGATGTTAACAGGGATCTGGAACTAAGGCTCGGTGTTGTTGCCGGAGGTAACGAGTAATGAGTGTAAAAGTAAAAAGATCGGAAAAGGCTACGTTTAATTACACCAACCGGACAAAAATCCATCAGAAAGATTGCCTGGTCTCAATAGTCGACCGAGAATCTGGGCAGTTGAAGATCCGGGTGGTTCTTGATCCAAAAAACATTCCAGTAAAAGAAGGGCAGGTATTGGTGCTGGAAGTATTCTATGCCCTACTGTACGCCAGATTTGACCTTGATACAGGCAAGCCCGTGAAAACCATTGCTCTGGACTCCTCGTTCCCTGCAAGCGCCAATCCCAGATTCCGTCTTAAGCTGATTTCTAAAGATGATGCGCAGGGGAAGGTGCTCTCAGCGACAACTTTTTTCAGCGCTTCTGAATCTGAAGGAGCTGAAAATGGTAAAAATACCTTTTTGAAGTTCCAATATGCTGACCTGAACGGGCTTATCTGGAGAATTGACTGGAGCAATCCCGAAAATCCAACTGTCCAGATCGATACAAAGTTTTCCAAAAGATACAAAGTTGAAAAAGACCAAATGGCTCAAGCTTTTATGTACCCCTATATCGTCAAAGAGATTGTAAGCGGCATAATGTGGAGAAATCCAAACTATGAAGACCTTGATGAGCGCTTGTCCGCATCTAAATGGTTCAAATTTTGTGAGCAAAAACTGGGGATGGCAATCCCCGAAGAAGATGAGTGGGATGACAAGGAGGCCATCATAGCGTTTGCGGAGAGTGCTGCCCAGAAATTTGCCACTCAGAAATGGGACGGAAAGAAGACTATACTCGAACAATTTCTCGCCTCCCAGTAAAGAAGGATTTTCATCATGTCTATTAAAGTAAGGGAATTAAACAGTACAGGAATCCAAGCATTTAGTTCACTCTTGGATACCCTGAGTCTGGATCCAGATAAAGCCACTTGGAATTCCGGTTCATATTTGAAAGATCAGGTTGATAATCTGTTGCAAAGCAAAGAGTATACCACAGTTGTAGAAGGCGACATTCAAATAGACCCAGCCAAAACGTTTAAAAACAGATTCGAATTTGGCCAATACCTATTTGGACTTTTTGGCCAGCGCCATATAGAAAAAGATACAGGACTCCTATCATGGATTGCCTTACTGTATTTTCATCAAATATGTGAGGACAAGAAGCAATCAGGCAGGCTCAAGATGCTTAGCAAATATCGCTATATACCTGAGGTTGACAATGCCAGAAGATTTTACCGGCATTTGGTGCTCACTCCTTTGCTGCTGTGTCAGCGCCTGCAGGAAAATGCTGTTTTCTTGTTGTCCAACCCCCTGTATGAGAGCTCTGATGCGGTAGAGCAGCTGGTGTCAAGAAAGGAGTTCATTTCAAATCCGAAAATGCCTTCTGTCGCGAGGCAGCTATATTTTGATGAAAAGAAACAAAAACCCAGATCGGGTGCCTTCTCCAAATCAAAACCAGGTAATGCCATTCGACTCGCTCAAGATATTATTCCACAGCTTTCTATGAACTTTGATATGTATACGGCATCCAAGGACAAGATCATTGAGTTGCTGCCGGAGGACTTTGAAGGCTGGAAGGTTGAGAAACAGGTCTAAAATTGAACCTTATTAAAAGGATTATGAGAGATGACAACGCCGCAACTCAACCATCCATATTTTTTAGCACAGACTGCAATGGCGCAGCTTAAGGCAGCCATCCACACCGTACTCGGTAATGCTGGTCCGGCCGGATTAAAAAACTCCGAGATTGGGCGTCTTCTTGGAATATACACAGGGCATGTTGAGCATGAAGGGCATATTCCCCGCACGTTGCTTGCCATCATGGAAGCAGAAGGTGTCGTTGAACAGGATAAAAAAACAAAAGTCTGGTGTTTGCGTATACATGCTGTGTCGGATGAAGAGATAGGCTGAACTATGCTTGGAGTAGGCAAATAATGACGGTGCTTACTTTTGAGACCGCACTTTTGGCGGCGGAGGACAGAAAGCGCCTCTTGCTGGGGAATGGCTCGGGGACAGGCTCCTTCTCTTATTGATTGGACTTTCTTCCGAAAGGAAGCGTGTATGGACATATGAGGTGTTCACATGCGCAGAGATTCGCATTCTGATAACAATATCGCTCGACTGCCAATGACGGAATTACGCCGCCAATGGGCTGAATGTTGGGGAATAAAGCCGCACTGGCGCCTGGGGCGGAAAATGCTCGAGAAAAGCCTCGCGTTCAAGCAACGCGAGGCTCGTGGCGAGGGCATGACGCCAGACCAGCAGAAACGGCTGGATCATTTAGTTACTCTGTACAAGCGTGATTCAAAATCTTTTGATCAGGGCCCTGCTGGCTTAAAGCCTGGTACCAAGCTCGTGCGCGCGCATCACGGGCAGAAGCATATCGTTGTCGTCAAGTCTAATGGCTTTGAGTTCCGAAAGAAACACTATGACAGCTTATCTGAAATCGCTTTCGTTGTCACCGGCACGCGATGGAACGGGTGGCTATTTTTTGGCGTGAAGCGGCGGTCGAGGAGTCACCTATGAGCCCTGCGGTCAAGAATTGCGCTGTCTATACCCGCAAATCGACCGAAGAAGGACTTGAACAGGATTTTAACTCTCTGGATGCGCAGCGGGAAGCGTGCCAAGCCTATATCATCAGTCAAAAAGCGGAGGGATGGGTTCCGGTAAAAACCGCCTATGATGATGGGGGTTATTCCGGTGGAAATATCGAGCGCCCTGGATTGCAAAAACTTCTAGAGGACATCAAAGCCGGAAAAGTCGACATTATTGTCGTTTACAAAATCGATCGTCTCACTCGTGCGCTCATGGATTTTGCCAAGCTGGTGGAGCTTTTTGACAAGCATCAGGTGACCTTCGTCAGCGTTACACAATCTTTCAATACAACGACATCTATGGGCCGCCTGACCCTGAACGTTCTGCTGTCTTTTGCACAATTCGAGCGTGAGGTCACAGGTGAAAGGATCCGCGACAAAATCGCAGCCAGTAAGAAAAAAGGCATGTGGATGGGGGGACAGATTCCGTTAGGCTACGATCTGAAAGACCGCAGCCTTCTGGTGAATGAAAAAGAAGCGGGCCTCGTTAAAAAGATCTTCAACGTATATCTTAAGATCCGAAGCGTTATAAAACTCATAGAAATCCTTAATCGCGATGGGGATAGAACAAAGGCTGGAAATAATTTTACGCGCGGAATGCTTTATACACTTTTGGCAAATCCTCTTTATATCGGTAAAATAAAACATAAAAACAAAGTCTACGACGGCAGTCAGAAGTCGATTGTTTCTTTAAAGGTGTGGTTAGCTGTGCAGGATATCTTGATAAAGAATGCTGTCGAACCACGCGGCAAGAAAAAGACGCAACAGCCGCACCTTCTACGCGGTCTTATATTTGATGCTCAAGGCACTATCTATAGTCCGGTCTTTACCAACAAGAACGGACAGCGCTATAGGTACTATGTCAGTCGCGATAAAATACAAAACCGTGCCCATCTAGAATCCGTTCCTCTGCGCATACCGGCACAGGAGATAGAGACATTGGTTGAGAACGGACTGCGGGCGTGGTTTACAGATCGTCGCAATCTCTGTGGAATAGCTGGAAAGGATATTGATGCCGATCACGACACAATCGAAAATTTATCCACCCGAATTAAGGGTCTATCTGCAGAGCATCTTATAAAGGCTGTATCCAAAATAGGGATTGGTCACAATACCCTCAATATTCGGCTCGATATTCTCAACCTGAGAAATGTCTTACAGGATGTTTACAGATTAAATCTGAAAGTATGGGTGCAGTCTGAAGATGCTTTCCACTTTGAGATTCCGTTCAAGGTTGGAAAATCCTGGCATGGAGCGGTTGTCATACGACCGCCTGAAACGGGAACGCCCGAAGATATTTTCAATCTACCCTCCCAGGAACTGCGAGACGTGATTCGAGGCTTCATCTGGCGTGACGAGCATTTTAACGGAATGACCATTCGTGAAATCGCCAAACGGGACAAACGCTCGGATGCATTTGTCGGCGGCATGATCCGTAAGACCTTCGAAGTCGCCTAGATTCTCTTCCCCAAACCTCTAAATATTTGAAAAGGCGCCAAACCTGTTTTTGCAGTTTGGAGAGAAATGGCTGATTCTGGCTCCGATTCAAAAGTCTCTGTGCTTTGGCGCCTCACCCGCATCGCGAAGTATGCGCCAACAGCGCGCATTACTGCGCGATCGGCGTGAATAGTCTCTGGATAGTGGAAGGTTTGGTGGACCCGATCGGGATCGAACCGACGACCTCCTGCATGCCATGCAGGCGCTCTCCCAGCTGAGCTACGGGCCCTCCGTCTTTGATTCCGGAAGTGGGCAGAACATAAACCTCCTGACAGGGGGATTCAAGAGGATTCCGGCAATCCCGCCCTTAAAGCTTGAAATTTAACGTTTTTAGGCGCCTTCGCGGCGGCGGTATATCGTCGAGGGGGCAACTTCGAGCAGCGCCGCCGCGCGCGGGATATTGCCGCCGCAATAGTGGATGGCGGCCTCGATCGCCTCGGCCTCCAGCAGGCGTAACGGGCGCGGCGCGGTGATGCGGATGGGGGCGGCGGCAGGCGCCACGGGGAGCATGGCGGCTTCCAATACGGGCCCATCGTGCATCACGACCGCGCGGCGTATCAGGTTTTCAAGTTCGCGCAGGTTGCCGGCATAGGCGCGGGACTGCAGGTTTTGTACCGCGGCGTCAGATAGCGCGGTGAAAGCCTTCCCTTCCTCCCGCGCCGCCAGCGCCATAAAGTGCTGCGCCAGCGGCAGGATATCTTCGGCGCGCTCCCGCAGCGGCGGCAGCGAGACGGTGAGGACGGAGAGGCGGAAGTAGAGGTCTTCGCGGAACAACCCTTCGCCCACGCGGCGTTCCAGCGGCTGGTGCGTCGCTGCCATCAGGCGCACATCGGCGCTAAAGCTTTGTGATGATCCCACGGGCCGGTATTCGCCCGTATCGGCAAAGCGCAGCAGTTTTGCCTGAAGCGCGGGCGCCAGTTCGGCGATTTCATCGAGGAAGAGCGTGCCGCCGTCGGCCGCCTGCACAAGGCCGGCATGGCTGGAGGTTGCGGAAGTGAAAGCGCCCTTCACATGGCCGAACAATTCCGATTCAAGCAATTCGGGCGACAGCGCGGCGCAGTTAAGGGCGATAAAGGGCTTCCCTGCGCGCGGCGAGGATGCGTGGATATAGCGCGACAGCATATCCTTGCCGCTGCCCGTTTCGCCCAGCAGCAGCACGCGCGCGCGGCTTTGCGCGGCTTTTGATGCCAGCGACATGGTTTCGCGCCATTTTGCGGAACTGCCAATTGGTTGCATAAATCCCCCTGATGCAATTATAGGTTGCAACAGGTTAATAAAGCGTAAGGGACAAAAAAAACCCCGCCACCGGCGGGGTTTTTCGGGTGTGTGTCGTAGGTTATTCCCTGTTGCTCATCAGGTGCAGGATGAACTGGAACAGGTTGATGAAGTTGAGGTAGAGGCCGAGCGCGCCCATCACCGCCATCTTGCTGTTGGCTTCGGTGCCATTGGCTTCGGCATAGGTGAGGCGCAGTTCCTGCGTGTGGAAGGCAGTAAGGCCGGTAAAGACCAGCACGCCCGCGCAGGAAATGACGAACTGCATCGCCGACGACGCGATGAAGATATTGGCGAGCGAGGCGAAGAACACGCCCATCAGGCCCATGACGA
Source organism: uncultured Micavibrio sp. (assembly GCA_964575605.1). Taxonomy (GTDB): domain Bacteria; phylum Pseudomonadota; class Alphaproteobacteria; order Micavibrionales; family UBA2020; genus JAPWJZ01. The sequence goes on from CAZNRN010000002.1 coordinate 94,834, forward strand.
GGAAGGAGCGGAAGTTCGACAGGTCGCGCTTCGTCGTATAGCCGTAAAGGCTCATGCCCGCAAAGGTCGCCGCGGTGACAAAGAAGGCGCGGGCGATATCGGCGCCGGAATAGACCAGGAAGATCGCGCCCATCGACACGCCCATCACGACCGAGAAAGCCGCGAACATCAAGAACAGCTGCGAGGCCGCCATGCGCATGATGCGGTTATGCGTGAAACCGAACAGCAGGAAGGCCAGCGGCGCGAAAGCCGCCACATAAAACAGACCCGTGCCGTAAAGCTTCTCCACGATGCCCGGAATCTGCGACATGGCATAGGCCGTGCCGCCCGTGAGGATAAGGCCAAGCCCCATCACGTTATAGACGCGGCGCATAAAGGCCTGCAGGCCCAGGTCTATGCTGAGCCCGGAGGCTGCGGACTGGACGGTATCAAAACGGTTATAGGACATGGTTTCCTTCCCTTGAGGGTTGTTTATAGATTTATTCGTATGGCTTATACGTAGCACCCGTACCATCGGATGACAATAAATATAACCCGTTGTTTTATTTGTGTTTTACCGGCGTTTTTTTGCCGAGGGGTTGAGGCTCCACAGCGCCTCGAAAAAGCCCATGAAACCCATATACATAATAAATGCGCCAGTAACGGAAAGGCGGAGCGGGTCGTTCAGGTCGAGGCCGTGGGTGAAGGTTTCTTCCAGTATGTGCCGCTCCCAGGCGGCGATGCCGGCAAAGACCGCCAGGACGATGGCGCAGGCGACGGTCTGCAGCAGGCTGAGGCCCATAAGGTGCGCGGCCACGAGGATGCAAAGCCCGCCCGCCGCCGCCATGACGAGGATGCTGTCGAGCCTGCCGATCGGGCGGCGCGTCAGCTGGCCGAAGAACGCCGTGGCGGCGAAGGCGGCGGCGGCGATAAAGAACATCGGGCCCATCAGGCCCTGCGTGAAAATGCCGAAAAGCGCGGTCAGCGAGACGCCCATTACGGCGGAATAGGCGAAATAGCTGGTGGTGACCTTGTTCGATTCCATGCGCTCGATGCGCTGGCGGCTGTAGCCCAGCCAGACGAAGATCGCGGGCGCGAAGATGGCGATGAAAACCAGCGGAAAGCCAAGGAAGAGGTGATAAAGGAAAGGTACGCGCTCGACCGCGAAGGCCACCATGCCGGAAACAACAAGCCCCAGCGCCATCGTGTAATAACTATCGCGCATAAAGCGCTGCAGCGTCGCCTTGGCCATGGTATCCCCCTGCCCTTTCATTCAGGCTAGGGGAAAGCGAAGGGTTAATCAACTGTTGCGAAGGTATGCGGCGGGTTTCTGGCGCAGTGCGGAAAATGTGCCGGAAAAGCCTGCAACCATCGTCACCGCCAGGCAGAGCGCGGCGACGCCCGCCAGCGGCACGACGCTGAACTTCCACGGCAGGTCCATCACGAATTTCACCGCGGCATAGGCGGCACCCGCGCCGATCGCGCAGGCCAGCAGCGCGGCCGAAAGGCTCAAGATTCCGTATTCCATCAGGAAGGCACTGAAGATACGCGCGCGCGAGGCGCCTAATACTTTTAAGATAACCGCGTCATAGGCATGGCGGCGGCGCGCGGCGGCGATGCCGCCTGCCAGCACCAATGCGCCCGCCAGCAGCGTCACGCCTGCACTGATACGCACGGCCTGTGCGACCGCGGCGATGATGGTGCCCGCGACCTCGAGCGCGTCCCTCACGCGGATGCTGGTGATATTGGGGATGTCGGTTGCCAGTTTGGCCATCAGCGGTTCCTCGTCCTTCTCTGCCGCAATGGCGGTGGCGAGGTAGGTGGCAGGCGCGTCCTGCAGCGCGCCGGGGTTGAAGATAACGGCGAAATTCATCGAGAAACTGGCCCAGTCGACGTTGCGCACGCTCATGACCTTCGCGGTGATTTCAAGGCCGAGGATGGTGACGGTAATGCTGTCGCCCACGCCGATGTTGAAGGCCTCGGCGACTTCGGTGGAGATGGACACCACGGGGTCGCCGCTGTAATTTTCCGGCCACCATTTGCCCGCGGTCATTTCGCCGTGTTCCGGCGCGGCCGGCAGGTAAGTGAAAGAGCGGTCGGAGCGTGTGACCCAGTCGTGCCGCGGGTCGGCGACTTTCTTTTCCGCGTCCTCGCCGTTGACTTTAATAATACGCCCGCGCAGCACCGGCGTCATTTTCACGGCGCGCACCGAGGGGAAGGATTTGACGATGGCCTCGAACGGTGCCCGCTGGTCAGGCTGGATATCGGCGAAGAAGAAACTGGGCGCTTCGGCCGAAAGGTCGTCGTTCAGGAGGCGCGAGAAATTGTATTCCACCAGCGCAATCGCCACCAGCACTGCAAGGCCGAGGCCCAATGACAACAATATACCCGTCGATACGTTGCCCGGGCGCGTGATATTGGCAATCGCCATGCGCGCGCCTGCGTTGCGCGGGCGGATTTTGGACAGCACCGTTTTCACGATAGCCGATAACCCCAGCAGCAGCAGGAACGACACCGCCGCGCCGCCCGTAAACCAGACGGCAAAGAATTTATCGGCGGAGGAAATAATCGCCAGCGCCGCCAGCGCTGCACCCGCCAGCGCAATCGTGACGATAATCGCAGGCGATGGATGCGCGTCGCTATGCGCCACGGTATCGCGGAACAAGCCTGCGGGGGATGCCTTCACGGCGCGCCCCAGCGGCCAGAGGGTAAAGGCCAGGGCCGTCAGCAACCCGAAAGCCGCCGACAGCGCCAGCGCCCCCGGATAAAGCGACTTGATATCGGTCAGCGACAGTTTGGCGGTAAGGAAGCCCGAGGCGTACCAGGCCGCCCCCGCGCCTATAATCAATCCCAAGGTTGTGCCGATAGCCGCGATAAACGCCACCTGCAGCAAAAACACGCGCAGCACGAAGCCGGACGACGCCCCCATGCATTTCAGCGTCGCGATATGCGACATGCGCGCATCAAGGTACCCGCGCACGGCGTTCGAGATACCCGCGCCACCCACCAGTAACGTCGTGAGTCCGGTAAGGGTCAGGAAGAAGGCGAGGCGGTTGATGTACCGTTCCACCCGCGGCGATGAATTGGTGAAATCGCGGATGCGCCAGTTCTGTTTCGGGAAGGCTTCCTCCAGCTTCTTTTCCGCACCGTCCACCTTATCGGTCTTGATGCGGTGGTTGTAGGAAACGAGGTTGCCTTCGTCCAGCAGCTTTGTTGCGGCCAGGTCATCCCAGTTGATGATGATGCGGGGTGCGAGCGAAAAACCCTCGAGCCCGATGCGGTCGGGCTCTTTCGCCACGACGCCGTTAACGGTGAATTCCTTCTCGCCGATAAAAATTTTATCGCCGAGTTTCAATCCCAGCCGCGCGACCAGGCTGCTTTCAACCGCAGCGCCCCCGTCTTTGGTGATTTCCTGCGGTGTTTTGTCGAGCGCCACGCCCGACATATCTTCGAACACAGCCATGCCGTAGAGGGGATAGAGCGCATCAACCGCCTTCACCTCGGCCATGGTCGCGCGGGTGCCGTCGGATGTCCTCGCCATGGTGGTGAGGTTGGCGCTGCGGCTGACCTTGCCGAAATTCTTTTCAAAAAACGCCATCTGTTCCGGCGGCGCGGGGCGGTAGGGCGTGCGGATGGCCAAATCGCCGCCCAAAATATTGCGGCCGTCGTTAAGCAAACTTTCCTGCAATTCGCGCGACAGCGACTGCACGCCCGCAATCGCGGCGACGCCCAGCACAAGGCAGGCGATAAAGACGTAGAAGCCCTGCAGGCCTGCGCGCAGTTCACGCCTTGCATAAGATAAAGTCAGGCTCATGCCGCGACCCTGCCATCGCTGATTTTCACGGCATTATGGCAGCGCTGGGCGAGTTTCGGGTCGTGCGTCACGATCAATAACGTGGTGCCGCGTTTTTCGGCGAGGCCGAATAAAATTTCCAGCACCTTTTCTCCCGTCGCGGCGTCGAGGTTGCCGGTGGGCTCGTCGGCCAGTATCAGGCGCGGTTCGGCGGCGAAGGCGCGCGCCAGGGCCGTGCGCTGCTGCTCGCCGCCCGACAGCTGCCCCGGGTAATGCGACAACCGGTGGCCGAGGCCGACGGACTGCAAAGCCTCTGCGGCTTTTTTGAACGCATCCCCGTCACCGCGCAGCTCAAGCGGCACGGCCACGTTTTCAAGCGCGGTCATGGTGGGGATAAGGTGGAAATTCTGGAAGACGATGCCGATATTATCGCGGCGGAAGGTTGCGAGGGCATCTTCGCCCAGACCGGTGATATCCTGCCCCGCGACATGGATGCGGCCGGATGTGGGGCGCTCGAGCCCGCTCAAGACCATCAGCAGCGATGTCTTGCCCGAGCCGGAGGGGCCGGTAATCGACACCGTGCGCCCCTGTTCCAGCGACAGGCTGACGCTTTTGAGGATATGCACCTCGCCCGCGTCGCTTTTCAGTTTCAAATCGACGCCGTCAAGGGTTACAATAGGGGAAGCAAAGGGTTGGTTCATGGGTGTTTTCTCCCGTCCGCTTAACAATAAAGCGAAAAGCGCGGTATTCAAGGCTGCGCTGTTTGCCGTTTTGCTGTCGATAATACCCGCTTTTGCCGCGCAGGCCGACCGGCCGGGCGCCGTTGCGGGCGAAAAAACGATTATGTTCTTCGGCGACAGCCTTGTCGCCGGGCTGGGCCTGCCCGCCGGCGAGGCGCTGCCCGCGCAGCTGGAAGCGAAGCTGAAAGAGGCGAAGCTGCCCGTGCGCGTGGTGAATGCCGGCAATTCGGGCGAGACATCGGCGGGCGGCCTCGCCCGGCTTGACTGGCAGATCAAGAACGTGAAGCCCGATTACGTCATCCTCTGCCTGGGCGGCAACGACATGCTGCGCGGCATCCAGCCCGGCTTCACGCGCGAGAACCTGCGCAAGATGATGGCGATCCTGAAGGAAAAGCGCCTGCCCGTCCTGCTGGCCGGCATGCGCAGCGCGCGCGGCAAGATGCTGGACGGCGCCTATGTCAAGATGTACCAGGATGTCGCCAAGGAATACGACGCCGTGCTCTACCCCTTCATCCTCGAGGGCGTGGCCATGAAGCCCGAATATAACCAGCAGGACGGCGTGCACCCCAACAAGGAAGGTGTCGCCATCATCGTCGGGCGCATGCTCCCCGCCGTCTCCGACCTGCTTGTCAAGAAACCGCCCGCGGAGTAGCCATGCTGCGCCTTTTCGCCGGATTGTCCCTGCCCATCCTCTTGCGACAACGCCTGACGCTGCTGCAGGGCGGCATCGAAGGCGCCCTGTGGACCGAGCGCGAAAATTTCCACATCACCCTGACCTTTATCGGCAACGTCGACGAAGCGACGGCCGAGATGGTGGATGAGGCGCTGTCGGGCATCCGCATGGAGCCTTTTAAGCTGGAACTGAAAGGCACCGGCAGTTTCGCGCAGGGCGAATTCCCCAAGGTTTTGTGGATAGGGGTGGAGAAAAGCGAACCGCTGTTCCGCCTGAAGGAGAAAATCGACCGCGCGCTCGAGAAATCGAAACTGCCCTTCGAAAACCGCAAATATGTGCCGCATGTCACGCTGGCGCGCCTGCGTCATGTGGACGAGGTAAAAGTCGCGCAGTTCATGGCGGCGCATAACCTGTTTTCCGGCGACGCGTTTGACGTCGACGGCTTCAACCTCTACCACAGCCACAGCACCAAGAACGGGCCGGTGTATGAGGAGCTGCGGCAGTATCAACTGGAGAAGAAATGATGAAGGCACTGCAATACCTGTTCCAGGCAGCAGGCGTTACGGTTCTTCTGGGTATGGCTTTTTATCTCGCCTCAATTCAGCTAGACGATACAGCTATGGCCACCTTCAAACAATCGCTGGCATCATTCGTCAAAAGCGACAAGCAGGCCGCCCCTGTTAGAGAAATACTTGGGGCCGATGGCGACAAGATTTGTATGGCCTATCCCTACGGGATGGAAAGCAAAGACAACAAAACTGTTAAGCATCAGTTGTCGAGGATGTTTCCGGCCCGCGCGGGGGACATAGAGAAACTCGGCAATGCGGGCAAGGAATCCGAACTTGTAGTCGGCATACTAAACAATGAAAACCTGATTGTTTTGACTGGAAACCGCGGACTCATTGTTGACGGGAATGCACGGACATTGGCTGTAGAGAAAGATAAAATGATTCTGAGGAAAGAAGGATTTGGCTGCTTTAATTATGCGACGGCCAAATTCAGCAAAAGCGAAAATTACCTTCTATTATCCGGTGTCTCTTCTGGCGGACTAAAAACGCCGGTTGTTGAAAAGAAGGTGGCCACAAAGCCCAGACCAAAGAAAGCCGCACTTCCTGCCGAGAAAAAAATCTCGAAACCTGTAAGAAGCTACGGCTATTGACCCAGCGTAACGCCGGCCTTCGCCGGGGTTGCGGTATTATTTACCCTTCGCCGCCTTCTTCAGCGCAGCCAGTTTATCAATTGCCGTTTCGACGTCTTTCGACAGGTCGCGGCGTTCGATGAAGTTGCGGCCGCCGGCGTTGCGCGTCAGGGACATTTCGAGTGCGCGGGACAGGATATCGGCAATCGCGACGTCTTTCTGGTCGATGGCAAGGTGCATGGCCTCCAGCACTAGGTCCGACAGGCGGGTATAGGCTTTTTTCGGGGACATTGCTTCGGCCATGGTCTTTATCCTTATCATCGGTAAACGGTAGAATTTTTATAGCGGTTCTCCGCCCGCAAGGCAATCAGGTCTCCGGCAGGGGGCTCCGGCTTACATGCCGGGCGCGCGGGGGGGCCTGATGGCGGGCGGGCTAGGCTTTTTTGGCGCTGGCGCTGCCAGGGCTAACCGCTCGTCGAGGAATTCGAGCGCTTTTTTGAGCCACTGGTTGCGCAGCTCGTCGCGCTCCATCCAGATTTCGTGCTTCGCGCCCGTGATATCGACCTTTTTGGCATTGGGCAGCAGGCCCAGCGCGCGGTCCTGCGCGGCGCGGTCGACGATCTGTTCGTTGTCGGACACTTCCATCAAAATCGGCGTCTTGATGGCCTTCAGGTATTTTTCGTCGTTCAGCACGTCGATCGAGGCGAAGGTGTGGTAGATCCAGCCATAGGTGGGATCGCCGATTTTCAGCTTATCGTCGGCGCGCTGGATTTCTTTAGAAATCTCGAAGCGCTCGGGGCTGGTGGTTTTCTTGTTTTCCTCGAACTTTTCCGCGTCGTTCCAGTCGGTGCCGCCGGGGATGTATTTTTCAAGGTAGTTACCGGCCTTGGCGAATTTTGCCATCTGGCGGGCGAGCGGCTTGGGCAGGCCCGCCGTGATGATATCCACCATGGGTGAGGTCATGAGGGCGCTGTCGAACACGCCGTCGTGCTCGTTCAGGTAACGCAGGCCGATATGCGCGCCCATCGAATGTGCGACCATCACCAGCGGTTTGCCGTCTTCTTTCTCGACCACGTTCTGCGTGAACTGGTGCAGCGTCTTGATGTGCTTGTCGTAGCCGTCGTTATGCGCCTTGTGCGGGTTGGCGGATATCAGGCGGTCCGATCCGCCCTGGCCTTTCCAGTCCATCACCCAGACGTCGAAGCCTTTCGCCTGCATCTCTCTAGCGACCTCGAAATATTTTTCGACGCTCTCGCGGAAACCGGGCAGCACGACCATGGTGCCCTTGGTTTCGCCCTCGGGTTTCAGGCGGCCATAGCGGATATTTGCGCCGTCGGCGTCCTTGAAGGACCCCCACTGGAATTTATCCGGCTGTTTGAAGTTGTCTTCGATCATGCTGCAGGACCTTTCGGAGGGGTCGTCGGCTTATGATGCGCCGCATTTGAGGGCGGCGGCGGGGAGAAGCTTTTGCTGTGCTGGTCCATCCAGCAGTCGATATGCGACCACCATGCCGCGCGTTGCGCGTCGCGATCGAGCCAGAGGGCGTGGATGCCGCCCTGGATATCGACGGATTTCGCGTTCGGGATGGTTTTCGCGGCACGGCGCACGGCGTCGTTGTCGATGACGTCGTCCTCGGTGCCGACGCCGAACAGGATCGGCGTCTTGATGGATTTTTGAAATTCCGGCTTGGCGGATTGTTCGGTCGAGAACAGCAGGCTCACGACATAGCCCACGGCGGGGTCTTCGGCCTTGAGGTTTTCGTCCAATAGCATAAGTGATTTATGCAGTGTCATGCGAAGCGGGTTTTGTTCTTTGAGACCCGAGCGTTCTTCGGTGAGGCCACGCGTCAGGTTGCGGCGGCCGTCGACAATCGGCTCGTCGGCGCAGCCGTAGTAAAGCGCGCTGGCATAGGCGACTTTCAAAAACTCGACCGTGGGGCCTTTCAGTTTTGCCTCCACCAGCGGCGTGGCCAGCATGGCGGCGGTGAAATCTTCCTGGAAGCGCGAAAGATAATGCAAAGCGATCTGCCCGCCCATCGAGTGCGTCGAGAGGAAGACGGGTTTGCCCTCGTGCGGCTTGACGATTTCCTGCCGGAACTTGCGCAGGTCTTCGATATGGTCTTCGACCGTCTGGCCTTTTTTCGGATGCAGCGGGTCGCGTTTTTCCGAGCCGCCGTGGCCGGCCCAGTCCATCATCCACACCGCATAGCCGCGGGATAAATATTCGTTGATGGTTTCGTGGTACGCCTCGCGGAAATCGGCATAGCCTGTCGTGATGACGACAGTGCCCTTCGCGGGGCCGTCTGGCTCCGCGTGGCCGTAGCGGATTTTTTTACCCGACGTGCTGGTAAAATGATCCGTTTTCCATCCTTCCGGCTCAAAAAACCGGTCGAGGTGTTTCATGCCTTTGGCGTCTTTCATGAACAGATGTCAAAGCCGATTTGGCGAGTATAAGCCTGAAATAAACTTCTTCCAAGACGGGAAAACGCTGAATAAAGTTGCTGCGTCGCGCAAAATTTTGAAACGATGTTTGAAGGTTATCGAAACGCGAAAGCGGCGCAGGAGGGGTACCCCCGCGCCGCTTGTTTTTCATATCCGTGAAGTATTAGTGCTCGAGCGCCTTGATGATGCCTTCGCACATGGCCTTGGCGTCGCCGAGCAGCATCATGGTGTTGTCATAAAAGAACAGCTCGTTATCGATGCCCGCATAGCCGGAGCCGAGGGAGCGCTTGATGAAGAGCACAGTGCCCGCCGATTCGACGTCGAGGATCGGCATGCCGTAGATGGGCGAGGCCGGGTCTTTTTTCGCGGCGGGGTTGGTGATGTCGTTCGCGCCGATGACGAAGGCGACGTCCGTCTGCGGGAAATCGCGGTTGATGTCTTCCAGCTCCAGCACATCGTCATAGGGGACGTTGGCTTCGGCCAGCAGCACGTTCATGTGGCCGGGCATGCGGCCCGCGACGGGGTGGATGGCATAGCGCACCTTCACGCCGTGCTTCTTCAGCTGGTCGGCCATTTCGCGCAGCGCGTGCTGCGCCTGCGCGACCGCCATGCCGTAGCCCGGCACGATAACGACCGAGGCCGCGTTTTTCAGGATAAAGGCCGCGTCGTCGGCCGAGCCGATTTTCACGGGCTTGTCCGATTTCGCCGCAGCCGCAGCGCCCGCCGACACCTCGCCACCAAAACCGCCGAGGATGACGTTGAAGAAGCTGCGGTTCATGCCCTTGCACATGATGTACGACAGGATAGCGCCCGATGCACCCACCAGCGCGCCCACGATAATCAGCAGGTTGTTTTGCAAAGTAAAACCAATACCGCAGGCCGCCCAGCCGGAATAGCTGTTGAGCATGGACACGATGACGGGCATATCCGCGCCGCCGATCGGGATAATCATCAGGACGCCCAGCAGCAGCGAGATAAGGACAATCAGCCAGAACAGGAAAGCCGACTGGCTGAGGCAGAGCAGCACGATCAGCGCCAGCAACCCCAGACCCAAACAGGCGTTGATGAAATGCTGGCCCTTGAACACGACGGGCTTGCCGGTAATCACGCCCTGCAACTTGCCCCAGGCGATGATCGAGCCGGTGAAGGTGATGGCGCCGATTGCGACGCCGAGGCTCATTTCAATCAGGCTGCCGGTATGGATATTGCCGGCTTCGCCGATTTTATAGGCCGCGGGCGAGGTAAAGGCAGCGCCCGCAATCATCACGGCGGCCAAGCCCACAAGGCTGTGGAAAGCGGCGACCAGCTGCGGCAGCGCGGTCATTTCGATCTTCTTGGCGATCACGCCGCCGATCAGGCCACCCACCGCGATGCCTGCCACGATCAGGCCGAAGCTGTGCATGTTGGGGTCGGACAACGTCGTCAGGATGGCAAGCGCCATGCCCGCGATGCCGAAGCGCAGGCCGCCCTTGGCGCTCTCGGGGCCGGAGAGGCCGCGCAGCGCCATGATGCAGCAGATGCCCGATACAAGGTAGGCGTAGGGCGAAAACGGGGCGAGGGAGGCTAACATGGCGGCTCCTTACTTCTTTTTCTTTTTGGAGAACATGGCGAGCATGCGTTGCGTCACGATAAAGCCGCCGAAGATATTGACGGAGGCCAGCACGACCGCAAGGAAGCCCATCATTTTCGGCAGCGCGCCGTCGGACAACCCGACCGCAATCAGCGCGCCGACGATGATGACGGACGAAATCGCATTCGTCACCGCCATGAGCGGCGAGTGCAGCGCCGGCGTCACGCGCCAGACGACGTAATAACCCACGAAGCAGGCCAGCACAAAGACCGTCAATCCCACGACAAAGAACGGTGTCCCGCCCGTTGCCGCCGCTGTATGCGCAGCCTCCGCCGCCTGTGCGCTGGCTTGCGTCAAAAGTTCCTGCACCTGCGCCTGCAAGACGCTAAGAGTGCCCTGTACGCGTTCGGCCTGCGCGCCCACGTCGGGGTAGTTTGCGACTTTTTCTGCCTGCGCGGCCACTGTTCCGGATGCTGACATGGATTATCCTTTGAAGTTCGGGTGGATGATTTCGCCGTCTTTGGTGAGCGCGGTCGCCTTGACGATTTCATCTTCCCAGTTGATTTTCAAATTCTTGCTTTCCTTGTCGACCAGCGGGGTCAGGAAATTCACAAGGTTGCGGGCGTAGAGCGCCGAAGCATCGGTCGCGATGCGGGACGGCAGGTTGGCGTAGCCGACGATTTTCACGCCCGCGACATCCACCACTTCACCCGCTTTCGACAGCGCGACGTTGCCGCCCTGTTCGACGGCGAGGTCGACAAGCACCGAGCCGGGCTTCATCGACTTCACCATGTCTTCCGACACCAGCACCGGCGCCTTGCGGCCGGGGATAAGCGCGGTGGTGATCACGATGTCCTGTTTTTTAATCGTTTCGGCGATCAGCGCGGCCTGCTGCTTTTTGTAATCGTCGCTCATTTCCTTGGCGTAGCCGCCCGCGGTTTCTGCGGCTTTGGTCTCTTCGTTTTCGACCATGACGAAGGATGCGCCAAGGCTCTGCACCTGTTCTTTCGCGGCGGCGCGCACGTCGGTTGCCGACACAACGGCGCCAAGGCGGCGCGCGGTCGCAATCGCCTGCAGGCCCGCGACGCCCGCGCCCATGATAAAGACCTTGGCCGCAGGCACAGTGCCCGCCGCCGTCATCAGCATGGGGAAGCCGCGGCCGAATTCATTCGCGGCCTCAAGAACCGCGCGGTAGCCCGCCAGGTTCGCCTGTGACGACAAAACGTCCATGGTCTGCGCGCGCGTGATGCGCGGCACCAGTTCCATCGAAAAAGCCGCGACGCCCTGCGCCGCATAGGCCTTCAGCAAATCTTTTTCCTGATAAGGGGAAAGCTGGCCTATCAGGACCGCGCCCTTTTTCATTTTCGAAATTTCCGCTGCTGCGGGATGGCGCACGCGCAGGACAACGTCGGCGTCCTTATATATGTCGGAAGCATTCGCAAGCTTCGCGCCCGCCGCAGAATACATGTCGTCGGTGAAAGACGATGCAAGCCCCGCGCCCTGTTCGACGGCAACCTCGGCGCCGAGGCCAATGAGTTTCTTGACGGTTTCGGGCGAGGCGGCGACGCGTTTTTCCGCGGCGAGCGTTTCCTTGCCGATGGCGATTTTCATATGAATTTCCCCTTAAATCCCAAAATCAGGATTCAAGAATGACGCATTTGAAAGCGTTTGGGAAGCGGGGGATTAGGTGCCCGGCGGCTTGAGCTGGAACGCACGGCTGGCCTTGATATCCTTGCCGGTCGCGACGCTCACGTTCACGATGTCTTCCAGCGGCGGCGGGTTTCCGCCCTGCCGTTGCAGTTCGGCATGCAGCGCCGCGACCTCGTGCAGACTATCCAGCTCGCTGAATTTCTGCACATGCATCTGCGAGGTCAGCGCGGCGCCGATGGCAATGCCCACGCCGCCGTCCGAACTATAGGCGCGGACGGTGTCTTTCTCATAAAACTTTTCCCGGAATACCGTGGTAATCGTGCCGGAAGCGAAGTTGAAAACGCGCGACAGCGTCCCGCCGCCGGGTGTTTCGATAGTGTCGCTGAGCGTGAAATCGTTTTCTTTTTTGTAAGCCATGCCGGTTTCCTTTACAGCGACAGGCCGGGCTTGCCGTTCGCAGGCTTTGGCGCATCACCCAGCAGTTTGGCTGCAACATCGGGCGGCAGCGCGTCGATCTTTTCCTTGCGCGCCTCTTCGCGGAAAACCTCGCCCAGCGAAGGGTATTTCCTGCTGAATTCGGCAAAGGTCGGCAGCTGTGTGACGGCAACATGCGTCGTGGCTTTTTCCGCCTCGGCGACGCTGTGGCTGCTTTCGACGTAAAGCGCGGAATATGCCTTGCTGTGGTTCATCCTCATCTGGTACTCGACCGTGCCGATGCCAAGCACAAGGCCGCCAGTCAGGCCGCCGACGACAGTCACCATCAGGATAGCCGGCAGCGTCGGCGCGAATACCAGGGCGGCGCCAAGCGCCAGGCCGGCGGCGATCAGATTGCTGCGGCCGATGGTTTTATAATACCTGTCGCTCTCGATGGGGCCGTGGCCTTCCTTGTACATGCCCTCCAGGGCATCGGCCATGACACCGGCCAGCTGCTGGTATTTTTCCGCCGGATCAGAGATTTTTTTCGCTTCCTCGTAACGCTCTTTCAGGGCGTCGAGCTCGGGGCAGGGCTTGCGTTTGAAGGGGTTGCTGAACTTCATCTTGGTCTCCGGTTCCAATATGTCTTTGCATAAAACCTAGACCCCGGGGGAGAGGGCGTCAAAGGGAATCAACGTTATGGATATAAAACGCAGTTTTCTTGCCGCTGCGACTTATTATGTCAATAAAAAGGGGCTTAATGCGCCGCTTTGACGCCGTGTTTTTTCAACAGCGCCTTCTGCCGCTGGGCAAGCGTGGCGGGGTCGAAATCCTCGATCAGTTCGTTGAACAGGCGGTGCCAGTTCACTTCCGCTTTCAGGTGCAAAAAGACCGAGCCGAGGCCGAGCGCCGCGCGGTCCATGAAGACGAATTCCCGCGGCACCTTAATGCCGCCCATTTTTTTCAGTTCGGCATGCACCTTCGACGCGGTTTCGCGGCCATAGACCCCGCCCGCTTCGACGGTGCCGATGGGGCGGACCTTGTCGTCCAGCACCGGGCCATAGAGGAAGCCCGCCCAGATATTCAGCACGTCGATGGTTTTCTTGCTGAGCCCCTTGAAGCCCCAGCTTTCATAGGCGGCGACCGCCGCATCCTTGTCCCCGTCCTGCAGCGCATTATAAAGCGTGATGACGCCGCCGACGAAGCGCGAGGGGAAAACGCGCACGCAGCCGAAATCCAGCAGGTTGATGGAATTGTCTTTCTGCACCGTGTAATTGCCAAGGTGCGGATCGCCATGGATGATGCCGTAATAATACAGCGGCACATACCAGGCGCGGAACAGGTTCAGCGCAATCTCGCTGCGGCGCGGCGCTTTTTCCTTCACGAAGCCCATGATGGGTGAGCCTTCCAGCCATGTGGATGTCAGCAGGCGCCCGGTCGACAGTTCGGGGATGCAGCGCGGCACATGCACGTTGTCCTCGCCGTCCAGCATGTCGCCGTACATGTGCTGGTGGCGCGCCTCCAGTTCGTAATCCAGTTCCTCGTACAGGCGGTCGGCGACTTCTTTCTGGATGTCGCCGGTCAGCAGCGAGTTATCGTATTTTTCGAACACGCCCATGACCAGGCGCAGCTGCTTCAGGTCGGCTTCGACCGCCGATACCATGTCGGGGTATTGCAGTTTGCAGGCCAGTTTTTCGCCTTTCAGGCTGACCGCGCGATGCACCTGGCCCAAGGACGCTGCGGCCGCCGCTTCTTTCTCGAAGCTTTTGAATTTCTTTTCCCAGTCCGCGCCAAGCTCCGTGATCATGCGGCGGCGGACGAACAGCCAGCCCATCGGCGGCGCCTGTGACTGCAGCTTTTGCAGCTCGGCCGCGTATTCCTTGGGCAGGGCGTTCGGGATAGTGGCCAGCAGTTGCGCTACTTTCAGCAAGGGACCTTTCAAATCGCCCAGCTGTTCCATCAACTGCTTGGCGTGGATGGGCTTGTCGATGCCGATGCCCAGGTATTTCTGCCCGGCAAGCCGCGCGGCAAGGCCCGTCATGGTCGTCGAGACCTTGGCATACCTTTTTATCCGGTGGCGCATGGCGCCTTTTTCGTCTTTACCCGCCATGGCGCTAAGATGGGTGTTAAACGGTGAAAAGTCGAGCGGATTATTTGTGCAGAATTAACGCTTCGGCGCCCTGGGCTTTGCCGCGGGTTTCGCTTGCGGCTTGTCGTCCATTTTCTCGAGCTCGGTCATGTATTTATCCATCAGCGACAACCCGTTCTGCCAGAATTCGGGCGTTTCGGGGTCGAGGCCGAATGGCTGGAACATCTCGTAGAAATTGCGCGTGATGCCGGTTTCCAGCAGCCCGATGTAATTCTCGACGAATTCCTCCTTGGCCGCCTGTCCCTCTTTCTCCGCGCCCTTATAGACCTGGTAGAGGCCGCTGACCAGGATTTGCGCGAAGGAATAGGAATAGACGTAGAAGGGGCTGTCGAAGAAATGCGGCACCTGCATCCAGTAGTACCGGTCCAGCTTGTCCATCTTGACGGCGGGCCCGAAATAATCTTTTTGCGTCTGCACCCAGATGTCGGAGATTTGCTCGGCGTCCAGCTCGCCTTTCTTGCGCGCTTCGTGCACCTTCATCTCGAAATCGTAATACGACAGCTGTTGCAGGCCGTTCAGCATCATGCCTTCGGTTTTTTCCATCAGCAGCTGTTTCTTGCGCGCAGGGTCTTTTTCCGCGTTCAGCATCTGCTCGAAGACCAGCATTTCGGCGAAGATGCTGGCGGTCTCCGACACCGTGGTCGACATTTCGGACAGGAACAGCCCGCGCTTCTTTTCGGCCAGCACCTGGTGCACGCCGTGCCCCAGTTCATGCCCCAGCGTGACCAGGTCGCCAAGGCTGCCGGTATAGGTCATGCCGATATAGGGATGGTTGCCGGGACCGGTCGCCAGCGAAAAGGCGCCGGTTTCCTTGTCGGGGCGCGGCTCGGCGTCGATATAATTTTCGTCGAAGAATTTTCGCGCGATGCGCTCGAACTTGGCCGAGAATTTGCGGAAAGAACTCAGGATGATTTTTTTCGCATCCGCGAATTCGTAATCCTTGTCTTCCGCGGGCTCGCCCGGGATCGGCATGCCCAGCTGCGCGCGCTCCATCACTTCGACGCCGTGCTGCTTGGCCTTCCAGGCATAGAAGCGGTGCGAAATTTTGGAATAGGACGCCTTGACCGTATCGGCCATGGTGTCGACGATCTCGTCGGTCACCGCATTCGCCACGTTTTCGCCATGGTCGGGGCGGCCGTGGCCGCGGATTTCGGTATCGGTCAGGTTGTCCTTGACGATGGTGTTATAGATCAGCGCCATGCGTTTCGCGTTCGCCTGCAGCACATCGGCGATTTCGTCGCGCATCGTGGCGCGTTTTTCCAGCGACAGGGCGTCGTCGGTCATGACTTCCCAGGCTTCGTCCATGGTCAGGTGTTTGCCATCCAGCTCGACGCGCATGCCGGACAGCGTTTCGTAGTACAGCCTGCGCCACGACTCGCGGTTCACCGACTGGAAATCGTTCGACAGGCTGTCGACGTCGCCGTCGATGCTGCTGGTGCCGGTACGCACGCGCGCGATCCAGGGGCCATAGGGCGCCAGTTCGGGCGCCGACAGCTTGGTCATCAGGTCGCGCTCTTTCATGTTGCAGAGCTCGTTTTCGAAGAAGCCGGCGATGCCCGCCGTTTCTTCCTGCCATTTCTTCAGCGCCGCGGTCTTCGCGAAATTGCCGAGGCTGTCGGATTCCATCAGGATGACGTAGCAGTTGATCTTGCCAAGGACTTTCTGGATTTCCTCGTATTCTGCGACCGCAGCACCCAGGTCGGGGCCGGTCAGGTAGGCGACGCTGTCCTCGTAATCTTTTTTGAACTGCGTGGCGCGCGCCTCCAGCTCTTCCTTTTCCGCTTGAAGTTCGGCGGAATCGAGGCCGGGGTACATATGGCCGAGGTCCCAGCGGGGCAGGCCGGTTTTTTTCGGTTTCGCAGGTTTATCGTCATTGGCGGGTGCAGCAGCGGGTATGGCTTTTTTTTCTTCGACGATTGGCGGGGCCGGAGGCGGTGCGCTGCCGCCGGGGCCGTGGCTGAATTTGCGCGCCTCGTGCCCCGATTTGCGGGCGGAGGCGTCGAAACGGTTGCGGAGGTGCTTATGCGGGTTCACGGGGCACCTCCCGGGCCTTTAGGCTCGAACTTAAGGCGGACGACGGGTTTGTCGTTATCACGGACAGCTCCGCTGTCGTTATCATTCGTGGCAGGTTTCGTCGCGTCATCGCCGGCCTGCTTGAAGTCTGCTTTGGATTTCAGCACGGATTCGATTTTCGCATCAAGCGCCAGCAGGTCGTCGATATAGCGCTCGATGACCGAGAGGCCTTTCTTCCAGAATTCGGGGTCGGTGGTGTCGAGCCCGAATTCGGCCAGCGCACGGTCGTGGCGTTTCGTGCCGCCGCCCGACAGCAGCGTTTCGTATTTCTGGGCGAAATCGTTTTTATCTGCGGCCTTGGTATATTCGTCGTAGAGCGCGTTGACCAGACAATCACCGAAGGAATAGGCGTAAACATAAAACGGCGTATGGATGAAATGCGGCACGTTCATCCACAGGTTTTCGGCGCCCGGCACGTCCATGTTGACGCTCGGGCCAAGGCTTGCCTTTTGCGTTTCCAGCCAGATTTCCGAGATGCGTTCGGGCGACAGTTCGCCCTTGTCGCGGCGCTCGCCGTGGACTTTTTGTTCAAATGTGAAGAAGGCCGTCTGGCGCACGACGGTGTTCAGCATATCCTCGATCTTCGCGGCCGTCATGTTGCGGCGGGCGATTAAATCATCTTCCCGCGACAGCAGCTCGCGGAAGGCCAGCATCTCGCCAAAGACGCTCGCGGTTTCGGCCAGCGTCAGCGGCGTGTCGGATTTCAGGTGGCCTTGTTTGTTCGCCAGCACCTGGTGGATGCCATGGCCCAGTTCATGTGCCAGCGTCATCACGTCGCCCGCGGTACCGTAGAAATTCATCAGGATATAGGGATGTCCGTCGGGCGTGGCGGGGTGCGAGAAACCGCCGGAATCCTTGCCTGCGCGGGGTTCTGCATCAATCCAGCCCTTGTCAAAGAACTCGCGGCCGATTTTTTCCATTTCGGGCGAGAGTTTTTTGAAGGCGGATAACACGATCTCTTTCGCCTCGTCCCAGGTATAGGAACGGCCCTTGTCGCCGGGCAGCGGCGCGTTGCGGTCGGCGGGGTGCAGGCGCGCGACGCCGGCCTTTTTCGCCTTCCATTCGTAATAGCGGTGCGAGGTTTTGGAATAATTGTCGCGCACGGCCTTCGACAGGGCGTCGACGGTTTCTTTATCTATCTGGTTTTCGAGGTGGCGGCTGTCCTCGGGATTTTCAAAGCCGCGCCAGCGGTCGTCCATGGCGCGCAGGTCGGCCAGCGTATTGGTGATAAGGGCGAAGGTTTTCTTCTCGGCCCCCAGCGCCTTGCCGAACGCCGCGAAAACCTCGTGCCTGTATTTCTGGTCGGTGTGGTTGTCGATGATATTGACGGCCTCGCCCTCGGTCAGCTTCTGGCCGCGCACGGGCACGCGCAAATCAAGCACCACCTGGTCGAACAGCCTGCGCCAGGCTTCTTCGGTCACCGGCTCCATCTTGTGCTTGTATTTCTCGGCCTCGTCGGAGAGCTGGTAATCCTTGAACGCGCGCACCTTGCCGATCCAGGGGCCGTATTGCGCCAGCTTGGGCGCCGCGATTTTTTCCAGTAGGTCGCCTTCGCGGAGTTTATTGATTTCCAGCGTGAAGAAAAGCGTATGGTCGCCCGCGCGGCGCACCTTGTCCGTCACGTCGGCGGCAAAGGCGGATTGCGTTTCATCCACCGCCCGCGTCAGGTCGGCATAGGTGATGAGGCGCGCCGACAGGTTAGAGATTTTCTCGTAAGCCTCGATCGCTTCGCCCAGCTGCTGGCCGGAAAGCTTGCCGACCTTGCCTTTGTACCGCGTTTCGAAGGCCTGCGACTGCTCGTCGAGGTCGGTAAGCGCTTTCTTGAATTCTGCCGAATCTTTTGAAGGGTAAAGGTCTGACAAATTCCAACGAGGAAGCGCCGCCACCTTGGGCGGGTCAGTCCGGTCGGTGTGGCCTTTTTTCTCGGTCCCCAATCCAGAGCTCCACGTCAGTCATGGTTATCCGGCGGACAAGCCCGCGCAGATACACACTTCTCTTCCCAATAGTGCTGCCGTTGATTGGCTTCAGACTAGCATGAAAGGCCAATATCGCAAATAAAATCAGGTGTTTTGGTAATTTAGTTGCGGAAAACCGAAATACGATTGCGTCCGGCCTTCTTGGCGTCGTAAATCGCGCTGTCGGCGCGGCCCATCGGCCCGTCGAGCGTGGTCTCGCCGTCCTTGTACTGGGCGATTCCCACGGAGACCGTAAAGTTGATTTTATGGTCGTGGTAGGTCAGCACGCTCTCCGCCACCAGTTTCCGTAAGCGCTCGCCGATGACCGCCGCACCCTCGATATCGGTTTCCGGCAGCAGCGCCACGAATTCCTCGCCGCCCCAGCGGCCGAAGATGTCGACATTCCGTAAAGTATTGGTGCAGAGCGTCGTGAAGCGCTGCAGAACCTTGTCACCCGCCGAATGGCCATAGGTGTCGTTCAGGCGCTTGAACTGGTCCAGATCCATCATCAGGATCGACAGCGCGTGATGGTAACGGTTCGAGCGGAGCGCCTCGCGGTCGGCCAGTAGCGTAAACTCGCGGCGGTTGAGCGCGCCGGTCAGGGGGTCGGTCGCGGCCAGACGCAGCAGTTCTTCTTCGGTCTTCTTGCTTTCCGACACGTCGCGCAGCACGGCAGCGTAATAACGGTGGCCCTTGTCGCCAACGCGCATGATTTGGGCGGAAGCCACGAATTCATTGCCGTCCTTGCGGCGGCCGTGGATCTGGCGGCTGCGCTGCCCCATGCGGCGGGTGAGGTCTGGCGTATTGCCGAATTCGTCGACCATCACGTCATGCTGCAGCTGGAAACGTTCGGGCAGCAGGATGTCGAGGCGTTCGCCTATCACTTCCTTGGCGCCATAGCCGAACATGCGCTCCGCGCCCGTATTAAAGGACACGATGCTGTGAGTGGCGTCGATAATGACGATGGCGTCTTCGGCCAGATCGACGATCTGGGCGCTGATGGCGGCCATGCGGGCTTTTTTACCGGTCAGGAACATCGGGTGGGCTTCGACCTTTTCAGATTCTTTTGGCCATGTTTTTTGCAACAGTAACAGCGTTTTGCCATGCTGCCAACAAGCCTGCGCTTGTCAGAATACCTCTGCGGTGTCTGTAAAGCAAAAAAGGGGCGTGCTAGGATGGCGGCGGCAGTAAACGGAGGCGGCAATGACAAAGAAAAAGAAAACCCAGAAAAAACCGGCGGCGAAAACCACGGGCGCCAAATCCGGCGCCGCGAAAAAACAGCCGCCCTCGCTGAAAGACCGCATCCTCGAAGCGGCGCTGCCCGATGTCGCCTTCGACGGCTGGGACGCAAGCCTCTTCACGCGCGCCGAAAAACGCCTGGGGCTCGAACCCGGTGCGGCGGAAGAAGCCTTCCCCGACGGCGCGCTCGGCCTCGTGCTGCATTTCTCCGACTGGGCGAACCGCAAGATGCTGGAAAAACTGCCGCCGCAGAAACTGGAAACCATGCGCGTGCGCGACAAGATCGCGGCGGGCGTCGAGGCGCGCCTTGCCGTGCTGGCGCCGCACAAGCAGGCGGTATCGGCCGCGCTCGCCTATCTCGCGCCGCCGCCCCGCAACCTTTACCTGCCGCGCCTCGTCTGGCGCACGGCGGATGAGCTGTGGCGCAGGGCAGGGGATACGTCGACCGATTACAACCATTACACCAAGCGGATTTTATTGTCCGGCGTGCTGACCTCCACCACGCTCTACTGGCTGAACGACAAATCGGACGGCCACGAAAAAACCAGCGCCTTCCTGTCCCGCCGCATCGACAACGTGCTGAAGGTCGGCCAGAAACTGGGAGGCATCCTGAAAAAGAAACAGGGGAAGGCGTGAGGGCGCGGGCCTCCAGCATCCTCGCCATCTTCTCCTGCTTCTGGCTGGCGGGCTTCGCCTGCCTCGAACAGCCGCCTGCGGTGGTCAACGTCTACTTCAACACGCACGAGCCCGTCTTCGACAACACCCTCAGCAGCGCGGGGCTCGAAAAATTCAAGGTGCCCGGCCAGTACGAGGCCTTTCACGACGGCTTCACCCGCGGCGGCATCCGGGAGGCAACGGAATTCTCGCCCCAATTCGTCGTCACCTTCGACGTCGTGCGCGACCCGGTGACTGCGAACACCTGCCTCTCCGCCGAAAAAATCGACATCAGCGTCGATTACAAGCCGAAAATACACATCGCCAGCGAATACAAACCGGGCAGCTGCCGTTACACCGAAATTTCGCGGCACGAAATGCAGCACGTGAATACAGACATCCTCGCCTTCGAGGAATTCCTGCCCAAGATGCGCATCGCGGCCGCTGCGGCGGTGCAAAAAATGGGCGTCATCGGCCCCTTACGCGACTATGAAATCATGGCCGGTCGCGGCAAGATGCTGGAAGTCGTGGGTAAAACCCTGCAGGCCGAAGCCGACCGGCTTAGGAGCGTGGTGCGCGAAAGGCAGCTGAAAATAGATACACGGCAGGAATACCTGCGCCTCTCCGCCGCCTGCCAGGGCGAACCGATCGTGGGGGGTAACTGATGCTGGCGATGGCGCTGAAGGGCCCTGTGACCGCGCTGGTGCTGGCCGCTTTCGGCAGCTGCGACGCCGTGCCGCCGCCCGAGGTCGATTTCCAGTTCACGATGCAGCAGCCTGTCTTTAGCCGCGAACGAACCTCTCGGGACTTGCAGCAGATCCGTGGAGAAACGGGCCGTACGGGGCATGTCGGCGGCCTGACGCGCAATGAGGTATCCCGCGACATCACCATGGCAACGGTAGAAAAAGAACGGATGCTGGGGGGCACCTGCGTCTGGCCTGCGCGCGTTGTCATCAAGGTGGAGCTGCGGCCGACCGTGTGGGTGGCCTCGGAATACGTCGATGGCTCCTGCCGTTACAACATCGCCTACGTGCATGAACTGACGCATGTCAAAATCGCGCGCGATACGCTGGCCGAATTCATGCCGGGCATCGAACAACTGGCGCGCGCGGCCGTCGCGTCGCTGGGCGTGCAAGGCCCCCTGCCGGCCGGCGGCGCCAAGGCCGCGCAGGAGGCCATGCTGGCAACTGTCAACGGCGCGGTTACCGAGGCGCTGGACCGCGTCAATATGGTGCTGGAACAACGGCAGGGCGTTATCGACACGCCCGAGGCCTACGAGGCGCAGTCACGTGCCTGTGGCAGCGAACCGCTGTGGGGCAGGCGCTGATATGGTGATGTCTTTCCTTCAGGCGCCGGCGGCGGCCGCCTATATCCTGGCTGCCGCACATGGCTGCAGCGCGCCGCAGCCGCAGCTGGATTTTGATTTCAATGTCAAAAAGACCGCTTACGTGTACACCGTTTCGGCCGAAGGGCTGCTGCGGCTGAAACTGAAATCCGGTCCCATGGGCCATGCAGGTAAAATGAGCGGCCTGACGGAAAATGTTTTCACGCGTAACCTTGCCATACATGGCAAGGAAACCAAACGTCCCGACGGCTGGTCCTGCTTCGCACCGACGCGGGTGGTCGCGAAAATGGAACTCAAGCCGACGGTTTATATATCGTCGGCTTACCGCGCGGGCAGCTGCCGCTACCGTGTCACGCGCGCGCATGAACTGGAGCATGTTAAGATCGCGACGGATACGCTGGAGGAATATGCCCCCGTTATCCTGTCGCGCCTGCGCAAGGCCGTCGCGGCTGCCGGTGTGGCGGGGCCGACCACGCCCGAACAGCTGAAACGCCGCCGCCAGCGTATCGTGAAATCCATCAATAGCGCCTATGAAAGCGTAACTGCGGAAATGGAACGCAAGGTCGCGCTCCGGCAGGCGCGTATCGACACCGAAGACGAATACCGGCGCATCGCGGGGCTTTGCCCCGGCGAGGGTTATTGAGGGCTTGTCAGGGCAGGTTCAGTTCGGTCTTGCCGATCATGCCCGCGCGGGCGGCGGCCATGCCTTCGCGCACATATTGTTTCCAATAGGCCAGCGGCGTGCCCTCGGCCAGCATCGACGACCATTCGGCCAGCGCGGCCTCGGTCTTCCCCTGTTGCGCCATGCGCAGGGCCAGATAAAACCTTGCAAACGGCTCGTTCGCCTGCAGTGTCAGCACGAACTCGAAAGTGCCCGCTGCGTCGTCGCCGACGATGCCCTTGTTGGCCTTCACCTGTGCGCGGCCCAGCTGGCGCGCGTAGAGGCGCAGGAAGGCGTCGTTGGTGCGTGCGCCGACGGCGACTGCGCGTGTGTAGAACTTCACGGCCTCGTCATACTGGTGCAGCTGCATATAGGTGGTGCCCAGTTTTATCAGCGCGCCGATATCGTCGGGGTTTTGCTCCAGCAGCGTGCGCAACGGGCGTTCGCGGAACAGCGCCGTCTGGCGCTCGACCAGGCCTGCCGGGTCTTCCAGCACGGCGGGGCGGCCGGGCAGGTCGGGCGATCCGACGACGAAATAAAGCAGCAGCGCGGCGCAGGGGACGGTCACGGCGACGCCTGTCGCAAGGCGCCTGTCGGTATCGTCGGCTGCGGCCTCGCCCTGTTTGCGGCCGAAACCCAGCAGCGGCGCGCAGGCCTTCAGCGACACGCAGGCCGCCAGCACACCCATGACGATATAAAGGTGCCACATGTCAGGCCCCCTTTCCGGCGCGGCGGATAAAGGCAAAGGCGGCACCCGCGCCCAGCAGCAACACCAGCAGCGGCGCGGCCCACAGCAACCCTGTTTCCGCTTTCAGCGGCGGCGTCATCATCACGTAATCGCCATAGCGCTCGCGCAGGTAAGCCTCGATTGCGGCGTCGCTTTCGCCCGCCGACAGCCTTTCGCGCACCAGCTTGCGGAGGTCCGCGGCCAGCGGTGCCTGCGATTCATCCACGGCCTCGCCCTGGCAGACCAGGCAGCGCAGGTTGTGCGTGATGCTGCGCGCGCGCGCCTCGAGCGCCGGGTCGCCCAGCACTTCGTCGGGCTCCACCGCGAATACGGGCGAGGTTAGCAGCAGGAAAAGGATGATGAAGCCATACCTCATTTCTTCATTCCTTCCAGCACGGGTTTCAGCGTCTTCTCGTAGTCTTCCATCGACATGGCGCCGACGTGTTTATAGCGGATCGTGCCGTCGGTCGCGATGAAATAGGTTTCCGGCACCCCGTAAACGCCCCAGTCGATCGCGGCGCGGCCCTGTTCGTCCAGCACCACGGCGACAAAGGGGTTGCCGTGTTTTTCAAGCCAGGCCTCGATATTGCGGGCGCTGTCCTTGTAGCCGATGCCGACGACGGTCACGCCGTCCTTCTGCATTTGCAGCAGAGTGCCCTGTTCGCTGGCGCAGGTAACGCACCATGAGGCAAAAATATTGACCGCAAGGGGCGCGTCCTTCGCCGCGGCGCGCAGCTCTTTCACCTTTTCGCTGCCGGGCAGGCCGTCGAGCGACGGCGCCTGCTTGCCAATAAGCGCCGAGGGCAGGATGGCGGGGTCGTGGCCTTTCAGCAGCGCAACAGCAAAGAGGACTGCCAGCAGTGCAAAGCCGAGAAGGGGCACCAGTGCGGGCTTATTCTTCATGCAGCTTCTTCCTCCGCAGCAGCGCCAGCAGGCCGCCCAGCGCGATCAGGATGGCGCCCGCGGGCAGCAGCAGGATGAAGGGGTGGTAGTAAAACCGCACGACGCGCCTGAGCGGGTTTTTCGCGTCGGCGTCGCCCAGTGCGGCATAGATGATGCCAAGCCCGTCGCGGAGCAACGCGGTTTCGCCCATCATGCGCTGTGCGCCCGGGTACCAGCGCTTTTCCGGCCAGAGCGTGCCGATGGCATTGCCGTCAAAGGCGACGTTGAGCGAGGCGCGGTCATAGTCGTAGTTTTTGCCCAGCCCCGCCTCGACGACGCGGAAGGTGATGTCGTAGCCCGCGAAGCTCAGCGCCTGCTGCGGCTGCATCCACAATATTTCCTCGGATTTCCAGGTGGTGGCGAGCGTTGCGCCGGCCAGCACCAGCGCAAAGCCGATGTGCGCGGCGGCCATGCCGTAAAAGCTTGCGGGCAGGCGCAGGTGTTTCAGGTTATGTGTACGTCCCAAAACATCCCTCACTGTGGCGATGGCGATGCAGGCTGCAGCGAAAATCAGCCCGCTTGCGGCGGGGCGCGCGACGCCGTCAATCGCCATGGGCACGGCCGCGAGCGCGAGCGCCATTAACACAGGCAGCAGCAGCTTTTTAAGGGCGGGCACTAATTGCGCCTCGCGCCACGCCAGGCCCGGGCCCGCGCCCATCAGCACGGCAAAGGGCAGCAGCAGCGGCGTCAGGCTCATCGTGTAATAGGGCGGCCCCACCGTCACCATGCCAAGGTCGAGCGCCGAGAGGATAATCGGATAAATCGTGCCCGTGAAAACGGTGGCGAGGATGGTAAAGAGGAAAACGTTGTTGAGCAGCAGCGCACTTTCGCGGCTCACCGGGCGAAAGCTGCCCGCAATTTTCAGGTAAGGCGCGCGGAAGGCATACAAAAGCAGCGCGCCGCCCGTCATCAGCCCCAGCAGGACGAGGATGAAGATGCCGCGCTTGGGGTCGCTCGCGAAGGCATGCACCGAGGTCAGCACGCCCGAGCGAACGAGGAAGGTGCCTGTCAGCGACAGCGAAAAAGCGAGGATGGACAAGAACACGGTCCAGCCGCGCAGGGCCCCGCGCTTTTCAAGCACGGCGACGGAATGCAGCAGCGCGGTGCCCGCCAGCCAGGGCAGCAGCGAAGCGTTTTCGACCGGATCCCAGAACCAGAAGCCGCCCCAACCAAGCTCGTAATATGCCCAGAAACTGCCAAGCGCTATGCCGCAGGTCAGGAATACCCAAGCCACCATCGCATAGGGCCGCAGCAGCGAAGCCCAGCGGCTGTCGGCCTTTTTTTCGAGCAGCGCTGCGGCCGCAAGGCAGAAGGAAACCGCAAAGCCCACATAGCCCATGTATAAAATGGGCGGATGGATCGCGAGTAAAATGTCCTGCAGCACGGGGTTCAGGTCGAAGCCTTCGCGCGCAGGCGGGTCGAGGCGCAGGAAGGGGCTGGAGGCGAAAAGGATATAGGCGCAGAACCCGGCCTGCAAAAGCCCCGCGACACCGACCGCACGCGCTTGCAGCGCCAGCGGCATGCTTTGCTGCCGGGCGAGGCGCGCCGTCCAGAACGCCAGGATCAGCGCCCAGAGCAGCATTGAGCCCTCATGGTTGCCCCAGACCGCCGCGATTTTATAGATCGCGGGCTTCATGGTGTGGCTATTTTCAACGACCGCCTTGACCGAAAAATCGGACAGCGCATAGGCATGCACTACTGCGAAAAAAGCGATGGCCACAAGGCCTGACACGGAAATCGCTGCTGATTTTGCAAAGCGCATCCAGCCCGCGCGGCCCAGCTGTGCCCCCGCAATCGGCACCGCCGCCATCGCCAGCGACAGCAGCAGGGCGAAGACGAGCGCGAAATGGCCGAGCTCGATGATCACTTGTTTTTCCCCGCCTCTTCCGCGGCTTTTTCCATGGCGTCAAAGCCGTCGTAATATTCCTGCGGCATCGCCTTTCTGATTTCCGGTGGCGTGTATTTTTCGTCGTGTTTCGCCACCAGATTGGTCGCGTAGAAAATCCCGCGGTCGTCGAAGGAGCCGTGCGCCACGACGCCCTGCCCCTCGCGGAACAGGTCGGGCAGGATGCCGGTGTATTCGACGCGGATATCGGCCTTTGTGTCGGTGATGGCGAAGTAATGCGCGGTGCCGTTCGACGAATAGGTGCCCTTGCGCACCATGCCGCCGACGCGCAGTTCGGCGCCCGCGTCGACGCGCGGATCTTTCTTGACCTTCATCGCGTGGATTTCACGGGGCGTGTAAAAATACGAAACGTTGCCGCGCAGGGCATAAAGCGATATCCCCGCCGCCACGCCAAGGCAGGCCAGCACGAGGATGATGAACGAGAGTCTCCGTTGCGCGCGCGTCATAGTTTTTTCGCCTTCTGCCATTTCACAAGGCTGGTTACCAGCATCAATCCCAGCACGGCGAAGGTGACGGCGTAGGAGGCCGCGATGTATTCGAAATGCGTCATGCCGCCCTCCGCGCCTTGCGCTCGTAAACCTCAGCCTTCAGCCGCAGGCAGGCCAGCGCGACAAAGAACGCCTTGAAGAACAGCGCCATCAAAAGCAGCGGCACCAGCATCGATCTATCGATGGCGGGCCCGTCCATGCGGATGAGGCTGGCCGGTTGGTGCAGCGTGTTCCACCAGTCGACAGAAAATTTAATGATCGGGATATTGATAACACCCAGCAGCACCAGCCCCGCGCCGGCGTCCAGCCCCTTTTGCTCGTCATCGAACGCGCCCTGCAGCGCCATGTATCCCGCATACAGGAACAGCAGTATCAGCATGGAGGTCAGCCGCGCATCCCATGCCCACCACGTCCCCCACATCGGCCGCCCCCAGAGCGAGCCGGTGACAAGGCAGATAAAGGTGAAACCCGCGCCAAGCGGCGCCGCCGCCTTCACGTATAATTCCGCCAGCACATGTTTCCACACAAGGCCGACAAGCGCCGCCGCCGCCATGGTGCAATAGACGAACAATCCCATCCATGCGGCGGGCACATGCACATACATGATGCGCACGGTTTCTTTTTGCTGGTAATCCGGCGGCGAGGCGTAGAGCGCATAGTAAAGCCCCGCCGCCAGCGACAGCACCGCAATCACGGCCGCGACAGGGATAATTTTATCGGCGAGCGACAGGAAGCGCCCGGGATTGGCAAAACGCCCTATGGAAGAACCTGCGGTATTCACGTCATGACCTCAAATGCAGCGCCAGGAAAGCGGCGGCCGCGAAAGGCGCAAGGGGGGCCGCGGCCACCACCATCGCCAGTTGGAGCAAAAGATAGGGGGTTACAGGCATTCCCGCAAGGGCGGCGGCGCCCGCCATAACGCCGAAAACCAGCATCGGCGTGAACAACGGCAGCACAATCACGGCCAGCAGCAGCCCAGACCGGCGGCTGCCCAGCGACAGCGCAGCACCCGCGCCCCCCAGCAGGCTTATATATAAGGTACCCAGCAGCAGCGATACCGCCAGCACCAGCGCGGCATGAAGGCTCAAATCCAGCAGCAGCGCCGCGACCAGGCTGCCCAGCACAATGGGCAATCCCGATACCAGCCAGTGTGACGCCATTTTCGACGCAGCCAGTACGCGCGGCGATAAAGGCGACAGCATCAGGAGGTCGAACGTCCCGTCGTCATAGTCGCGCGCATAAACCGTTTCGAGCGAGAGCAACGCTGACAACAGCGCCGCGACCCAGATAACCCCCGGTGCTATTTTTCTCAAAACGGCAGCATCCGATCCTGCGGCGAAGGGAAACAGGCAGACCACGACCGCAAAAAACGCCAGCGCCGCAAAGGCGTCCGGCCCGCGCCCCATCAAAAGCCTTACGTCACGGGCAATAATGGCGCCACAACCGCTCATGCCGCCCCCAGTTCCAGGCGCGACAAACGCCCGCCTTTTGGCGGTTCAATTGCGTGATGGCTGGCAACCACGGCCATGCCGCCCGCCGCCACATGCGCGGCCAGGGCGTCGCGCAGCAATTGCGCCGCACCCGCATCGAGCCCGTTGAAGGGTTCATCTAGCAACCACAATTGCGCGGGCTTCAGCACCACGCGCGCGAGGCTGACGCGGCGTTTCTGCCCCGCCGACAGGCGGCGCACAGGCAGATGTTTCAACGCGGCGATTCCCATTTTTTCGATGGCAGATTCGACCGCGCCTGCGGGCGCCTGCCAGAGCGCCGCCCAGAAAGACAGGTTCTCGAAAACAGTTTCCAGAACTTTCAGGCTGCGGTCATCGGGCGGTAAAAAGGCAAAACGGGCGGCATGCGTCTCGCGGCCATTTTCCAAAAAATCTTTCCCATCCCATAATATCGAGCCTTCGCAGCCAAGCGCCCCCGCCAGTACCCGCAACAGGCTGGTTTTGCCCGCCCCGTTGGGGCCGGACAGATGGATTACGTCGCCCGCATCCGCCGCCGCGTTCAGGTTTTGGAAAAGTACCCGCCCGCCGCGCGTGCAGGTGATGTTTTTAAGCTCAAAAAGCCGGTTTGAAGCGCCCACTGTTTCGCCTATGATGTGTCCACGCGACTATAGACCATAACGGGCGGCCGCAAAAGCAAATAACCGCCTGATAACAAGGAGTTCAATACCCGTGACGATGACCGGACAAGATACGCTTCAGACCCGCAAGCAGTTGAGCGTCGATGGCAAGGACTACGATTACTTCAGCCTCGAGGCCGCCAGCAAGACGATCGGCGACATCAGCCGCCTGCCGTATTCGCTGAAGGTGCTGCTGGAAAACCTGCTGCGTTTCGAAGACGGGCAGAGCGTTACGGTCGACGACATCCGTGCCATGGGCCTCTGGCTCGACGCGAAGAAGAGCGACCGCGAAATCGCCTTCCGCCCCGCGCGCGTGCTGATGCAGGATTTCACCGGCGTGCCCGCGGTGGTCGACTTGGCCGCGATGCGCGACGCGATGGTGAACCTCGGTGGTGACCCGAAAAAAATCAACCCGCTTGCCAACGTCGACCTCGTCATCGACCACTCGGTCATGGTCGATGAATCCGGCACGCCGCACGCCTTCCAGAACAACGTGCGTATTGAATTCGAACGTAACCTCGAACGCTACGTCTTCCTGCGCTGGGGATCGAAAGCCTTCAACCGTTTCCGCGTCGTGCCGCCCGGCACCGGCATCTGCCACCAGGTGAACCTCGAATACCTCGCCCAGACTGTATGGGTCGAAGAAGACGAAAGCGGCCCGAAAGCTCAAGTGGCCTATCCCGACACGCTTGTCGGCACCGACAGCCATACCACCATGGTCAACGGCCTGGCCGCGCTTGGCTGGGGTGTCGGCGGCATCGAGGCCGAAGCCGCGATGCTCGGCCAGCCGGTTTCCATGCTCATCCCCGAAGTCATCGGCTTTAAACTGACCGGCGCGATGAAGGAAGGCAATACGGCGACCGACCTTGTGCTGACCGTCACGCAGATGCTGCGCAAGAAAGGCGTGGTGAACAAATTCGTCGAATTCTACGGCCCCGGCCTCGACAACCTGCCGCTCGCAGACCGCGCGACGATTGCCAACATGGCGCCCGAATACGGCGCGACCTGCGGCTTCTTCCCCATCGACAATGAAACGCTGCACTACCTGCGCTTCACCGGCCGCGATGAACATCGCGTCCGCCTTGTCGAAGCCTATGCGAAGGTGCAGGGCATGTGGCGCGACAAAACCTCGCCCGACCCGGTCTTCACCGACACGCTGGAGCTTGACCTTTCGACCGTTGAGCCCTCGATGGCAGGGCCGAAGCGTCCGCAGGACCGCGTGGCGCTGGTGAGCGCGACCTCAGGCTTCAATGCCCAGCTCGCCAAAGACCTGCCCGCAGAAAAACAGAATACGACGGTTCAGGTGCCGGGGCATGATTACAGCCTCTCGCATGGCGCTGTCGTGATTGCGGCCATTACCAGCTGCACCAATACCTCGAACCCCTCCGTCATGCTGGCCGCAGGCCTCGTGGCGAAAAAGGCGGTCGAGAAAGGGCTGAAAGTGAAGCCCTGGGTGAAAACCTCGCTCGCCCCCGGCTCGCAGGTGGTCACGGACTACCTGAACCAGGCGGGATTGCAGAAAGACCTCGACGCGCTGGGCTTCAACCTTGTCGGTTACGGCTGCACGACCTGCATCGGCAACTCGGGGCCGCTGCCGGATTACATCGAAAATACGATCAAGGAAGGCGACCTGACCGTCGCGGGCGTGCTCTCGGGCAACCGCAACTTCGAGGGCCGCATCCATGCCTTTGTGAAGGCAAACTACCTTGCCTCGCCGCCGCTCGTCGTCGCCTATGCGCTCGCGGGCAGCTTGAAGATCGACATCACCAAAGACGTCATCGGCACGGACAAGGACGGCAAGCCCGTCTACCTGAAAGATATTTGGCCGAGCCAGAAAGAAGTCGCGGAAACGCTCGAAAAGGCGCTGACGCAGGAAATGTTCAAGAAACGCTACGCTAACGTCTTCCAGGGCCCCTCCGAATGGCAGGCCGTGAAGACCGAGGGCGGCACGACGTACAAATGGAACATGGCGTCGACTTATGTGCAGAACCCGCCGTACTTCGCGAACATGACGGTGCAGCCTGATCCCGTGACCGATATCAAGGGCGCCTATGCGCTGGCGGTCTTCGGCGATTCAATCACCACCGACCATATCTCGCCCGCGGGCTCGATCAAGAAAGACAGCCCGGCCGGATCCTACCTGATGAGCTATCAGGTGCGCCCTGTCGACTTCAACTCCTACGGCGCGCGCCGCGGGAACCACGAAGTCATGATGCGCGGCACCTTCGCCAATATCCGCATCAAGAACGAGATGCTGGGCGGCAAGGAAGGCGGCAACACGAAATACATCCCCTCCGGCGAGGAAATGCCGATATACGACGCCGCCATGCGTTATATCGAACACGGCACGCCGCTCATCGTCTTCGCAGGCAAGGAATACGGCACGGGCTCGTCGCGCGACTGGGCGGCGAAGGGCACAAGGCTGCTCGGCATCCGCGCCGTGATCGCCGAGAGCTTCGAGCGCATCCACCGCTCCAACCTCGTCGGCATGGGCGTGCTGCCCTTGCAGTTCAAGGACGGCCAGACGCGCGCCGACCTGAAACTGACGGGTGACGAGACATTCGACATCGCCGGTATCGCCGACGGCCTCAAGCCCTTGATGGACCTGACCGTATTGATTCACCGCGCAGGTGGCAAGACGGACAGCTTCAAGGCGCTCTGCCGTATCGATACGCTCGATGAAATCGAATACTACCGCAACGGCGGCATCCTGCATTACGTGCTGCGCGAAATGGCAAAGGCTGCCTGATCATTTGAAAGGGGACTACATGAAACAACTTCTTTTCGCCGCAACCGTGTTGGCGGCTTTGTCTTCCCCGGCTTTCGCTCAGCCGCAACCGGCGCAGGCTCCCGCAGCCGCGGCGCCGGCAGTGGCGGTGCCTGCACCGGCGCCCGCGCCCGCTGTCACAGCACCCGCAAAACCGGCGCCCGCCGCCGCTGACTGGATGAGCTACAAGGATCCCTATACGGGCGAACAGAACGACATCAAGACCGCCAACCGCACGCAGGACGAAATCACCGTCTGGGCGCAGTCGCGCGCGACCGACCTGATGAGCTTTACGCCCGAGGAGCTGTCGGCGAAAATCGCGGGTATCAAGAACCTGTTCGTCCCTGCGGGCTGGAACGAATATGCCACCTACCTGCAAACCTCGAAGATGATCGAGATGGTGCGCGACAAGAAATATACCGTCACCACCATCGTCAACGGCGACAGCCTGATCCTCGACAGCCGCGCGGTCGAAGGATCCTATCACTGGATCGTGCAGATGCCGCTGATGGTCACTTTCCTGCATCCCGACAGCGAGGGTGACATGCAGGCTGTGGCGGGCGGCGAATTCCGTCTCACCATGTCAATCGGTCGTGTGCAGTCGGGCGGCATCGATGGTATGGCCGTCGAAAGCTGGAAGATGGAAGCGACCCAGGCACGTGAAGCGCCGGCCGTCGCCCCGCAGGCGCCGACCTATAACCCCGCGACCGGCCAGTAATGCTGACCGACGACGATACAGACCCGAAAACCCGCCGCGCCAAGCCGCGACTGCTCGACCCCATGTCGGTGCCGGAGCTGAAGGAATATGTGCTGCAGCTGCAGTCCGAAATCACCCGCGCCGAGGCTGAAATCGCCAAGCGCGAAAAGCACAAGAACGCCGCCGACGCGATCTTCAAGACGCAATGAAGAAGCCCAAAAAACAAACCGTCCCTGCCACGATGAAAGCGATTTCAATCGTCGCGCAAAAGCTTGAGGTAACGGAACTGCCCGTGCCGAAACCGGCCGCGGGCGAAGTGCTGGTGCGCGTGAAGGCGGCCGGCGTCAACCGCCCGGACCTTTTGCAGCGCAAGGGGCTTTATCCGCCACCCGCCGGAATCACGGAAACGCCGGGGCTGGAAATTGCGGGCGATATCGTGGCGCTTGGCAAGGGCGTGATGGGCTGGAAAAAGGGCGACGCCCTTTGCGCGCTGGTATCGGGCGGCGGCTATGCCGAATATTGCGTGGTGCCGGCGCCCCAATGCCTGCCCGTCCCGAAAGGCCTCGATTACACGGCGGCCGCCTGCCTGCCCGAAACCTTCTTCACCGTCTGGACGAACCTGTTCGACCGCGGGCAGCTGAAGAAGGGCGAAAGGCTGCTGGTGCATGGGGGCGCGTCCGGCATCGGCACGACGGCGATACAGGTGGCCAAACATTTCGGCGCGAAAGTTTTCGTGACCGCAGGCACGGATGAAAAATGCCGCCAGTGCAAGAAACTGGGTGCGACGCTTGCCATCAACTACCGCACCCGCGATTTCACGGCAGATGTGATGCAGGCCACGAACAACGAAGGCGTCGACGTCATCCTGGACATGATCGGCGGCGATTACGTGCCGAAGAACCTGAAAATCCTGAAACCTTACGGCCGCCACGTCAGCATCGCCATGCAGCGCGGGCGCACGGCGGAAATGGATATTTTCCAGGTGATGTCGAAACGCCTGACGCTGACCGGCTCCACGCTCCGCCCGCAAAGCGTCGCGGTGAAGGGCGAGATCGCGAAGGCACTGAAGAAAAACGTCTGGCCGCTGCTGGCGAAAAAGAAAATCCGCCCCGTCATTGACCGCGTCTTTACGCTGGACGAGGCGCAGGCCGCACATGACTTCCTCGAATCCGGCGCGCATGTCGGCAAGGTCGCCCTGACCGTTTAACCCCCGAAAAACCGCTTTGAAAGCCGCTGTCCCAAGCCAGAGGACAGTTATCCACATTTTTTGTTTGACAGAAGGATGCCGAACTGCTATTTTCTTTCAAGTTTAAGCCTTTTAGAGGAATTTAATTATGAATTTGGTTGAAAAATTTAACGTTTCTTATAAGCAGTCAAAAGGCGTCGATTTCGCGCTGGAGATGATCCAGACCTCCACCTACGGGTCCAACAGCTTCTGCTATGACAGGTATGCCCATTTGCGGGCGAATGATTCGGCCGAGCCCGCCGCACCTGCGCCCGCCGCAAAAATACGCAGCTGGTAGCCCCGTTTACATACATAATCCGGCATGCTAGGGTCTTTGCATAACGCACAGAATCCGGAAGACCCATGCCGCTCACACCGCGCTTCAACGACCAGTACAAGGCGACGAAGGAGAACGACAACGTCCTCTGCGTCACCTACAGCACGCGCGGCATGACCAGTTACCTCGTCTACGACTTCATGGCGCGCGTGATGATCGTGCGCACGGGCTCCAGCGAAGGCGGCGGCCATGTGACGCCCTTCTCGCAACTCGACCGCGAAACCCTGGTCGAAATGCGCGAAAAGCTGATCGACCTGAAAGGCAATCCGCCCGAATTGCCCGCCGCCGCCCCGGTGACCGGCAAGCCCGGCAACGGCCTGAATTTATAGACCTGCCATGGCCACCCCGCCCGACCTCAAAGCCTCCTTCAACAAAAACCACGCCGAGCGCATCAGCGACTCTGTCCTGATGGTCCACAACGGGCGCTATTATTACTTCTACGATTTTGCGCTGCGCGTCATGACGACGGCGGTGCACCACGGCGGCAGTTCGACGCCTTTCTCCCAGCTCGACCGCGAAACGCTGGTCGAGGCGCGCGAGAAGCTGATATCGCTGGGCGGCAACCCGCCCGAGCTGCCCGCGGAAAAACCCGCGACGGGCAAGCCCGGCAATAAATTCAATCTTTAATCAGCTCTTTCCATTCATCCTCGGTCAGCGTTTTCACACCCAGTTCCGCGGCCTTTTTGAGCTTCGATCCGGCGTCCGCGCCCGCAATCAGGTAATCGGTGTTCTTTGAAACCGATCCCGCCACCTTCGCGCCAAGGCGTTCCGCCTGCGCTTTTGCTTCGTCGCGGCCCATGGTGGTAAGGGTGCCGGTAAAGACGACGGTCTTGCCCGTGACGGCGGATTGCACCGTCTTGGGGTGTTCGTAATCTTTTACGTCCAGTTCCTTTTGTAAATCGCGGATGACGTCAAGGTTATGTTTCTCGGCAAAGAAGTCGACGATATCTTCGGCCATCGACGCGCCAATGTCACCAATGTCATCAAGCGCCTGAAAGGCCATGCTCTGCCTGTCCTTCGCTTCCTTCATCTGTGCGATCAGGTTATCAAGGCTGGTGTAATGCATCGCCAGTTTCTTTGCAGTCGCCTGTCCTACCTGCCGGATGCCGAGCGCATAGATAAAACGTTCCAGCGAAATGCTGCGGCGTTCTTCCACGGCCTCCAGCAAATTCTTCACCGAGAGTTCGCCCCAGCCCTCGCGCGTTTTCAGCGCTTCGGCGTGCTTTTTCAGGCGGAAGATATCGGCGGGGGTCTTGATGATGCCTTCGTCCCAGAATTCCTTGATGATCTTGTCGCCCAGCCCCTCGATGTCGAAGGCGTATTTCGATACGAAATGGATCAGCCGCTCCACCGCCTGCGCGGGGCAGATCAGCCCGCCGGTGCAGCGTGTCGCGACCTCGCCTTCCTCCCGCACCGCGGCGCTGCCGCATTCGGGGCATCTGGTCGGGAACTTGAAAACCTTGTCGGGCCTGGGGTTGATGACGCGCACCACCTGCGGGATAACATCGCCCGCGCGCTGGATAACGATTTTCGCGCCCACATAAGCGCCCTTTCGCTCGATTTCATCGGCGTTGTGCAGTGTCGCGCGGCCGACCATCACGCCGCCGACGTTGACGGGTTCCAGCTCCGCCACCGGCGTCAGCGTGCCGGTGCGGCCCACCTGTATGATAATGTCGTTGATGACGGTTTCCGCCTGCTCCGCCGGAAACTTGTGCGCAGTAGCCCAGCGCGGGCTGCGGCTGATAAAGCCGAGGCGCTGCTGGAAGTCGAGGTCGTTCACCTTGTAAACGATGCCGTCGAGGTCGTAGGGGATATCGGGGCGCGCATGATAGGTTTTTTCGTGATAGGCCAGCAGCTTTTCCGCGCTGTCGGCAACCGTCACGGGCTCCGGCACTTCGAATCCCCATTTTTCCAGCTTCCTGCGGATGCCGTCCTGTTTATCGGCAAAGGGTTCCGATACTTCACCCAGCGAATAGCCGAAAAAGCGCAGGGGGCGTTTCGCGGTGATGGTCGCGTCCAGCTGGCGGATGCTGCCTGCCGCGCCGTTGCGAGGATTGGCGAAAATTTTATCGCCGGCTTCTTCCTGCGCCTTGTTCAGCTTCATGAAATCAGCGCGGGTCATGTAAATTTCCCCGCGTACCTCCAGCACATCGGGCACGTCTTTCGGCAGCTGCTGCGGCACGGATTTAATGGTCTTGACGTTCTGGGTAACGTCTTCGCCTTCCTCGCCATCGCCGCGCGTTGCGGCATAGACCAGTTTACCCTTTTCGTAGCGCAGGCTGCACGACAGCCCGTCGATTTTCGGCTCTGCCAGCACCTCCAGCTTTTCGCTGTCCGGCAGTTTCAGGAACTTGCGCACGCGGTCGACGAAATCGACGACATCCTCGTCGCTGAAACTGTTGGCCAGCGACAGCATCGGCACGCTGTGGCGGATTTTCTTGAACTCCTTTAACGGCGCGTAACCGACGGTCTGCGTGGGGCTGTCTTTTGTTATCAGGTTCGGGAAGGCTTTCTCGATATCGCGCAGGCGGTTTTTCAGCGCGTCGTATTCGGCGTCGGAAATTTCGGGGTTATCCTGCTGGTGATAGGCCTTGTCGTGGCGTTTTATCTGCCGGCGCAGCATATCGGCCTCGAGCGCGGCTTCCATCGGGTTCATCGTGGAAGCGTCGGGCAGTTTTTGTTTTTTAGGCGGCATTTGATTCCAGCAGTTTCGCGGCCTGTGCGCGCGCTTCCTTGGTGATTTCGGCGCCGGACAGCATGCGGGCAATCTCTTCCTGGCGGTCGTTGGCGGCGGACAGGGCGGTAATGCGTGTCGTCACCGCGCCTTTTTGTTCTTTCTTCGCCACATGCCAGTGGTTGGCGGCGCGCGCGGCCACCTGCGGGCTGTGCGTGACGACCAGCACCTGGTATTTTTTGGCAAGGCGCTGCAGGCGTTCGCCAACGGCATCCGCCGTTGCGCCGCCGATACCGCTATCGACCTCGTCGAAAATCAGCGTCGGGATGCTGGCGGTTTCGGCCAGGATGACTTTCAGCGCCAGCATCAGGCGGCTGAGTTCCCCGCCCGAGGCGATTTTGTGGATCGCACCCGCAGGCGCGCCGGGGTTGGTCGATACCATGAACTGCACGCGGTCGTGCCCTTCGGGGCCCCAGCCGCTTTCATCCGCGGCCGCGACGCAATCGATGCTGAATTTCGCCTTGTCGAGTTTCAGGTCGGGCAGTTCGGCGTTCACGGCCTTGCCCAGTTTTGCGGCGGCGGCCTTGCGCTTGGTGCTGGCCTTCTCCGCCTCCGTGATAAACACGGCGCGGGCGGCGTTCACTGCCTTTTGCATCTCGGCCAGCGCGCTTTCCTGATTTGTAATCAGTTTCAGTTTTTGCGACAGGTCTTCGTAAATCGCGGCAAGGCCGTCGACGGTGGTGCGGTGTTTCTTGGCGATTTCTTTCAGCTTGAAATAGCGCTCCTCGATATCCTCGAGGCGGTCATTGCTGCGCTCGCTGCCGTTTTTCAGCTTTTCGATCTGCCAGCCGATATCGTCGACTTCGCCCTGCGCGCGCGACAGCGATTCCAGCAGCGGCTTTACCTCGGGCATCTTGTCCGAGAGGCGCTCCAGCACCACCTGCAATTTCTGCATCAGCGGCTGCAAGCCGTCTTCCGATTCAATAATGCCCGTCGCCTGCTCGAACCCGCCCGACAGCTTCTCGCGGTTCAGCAGTAATTGCCGTTTCTCGGCCAGCACAGCTTCCTCGCCGGGCTGGGGGTCGAGCTTCTCCAGCTCGGCCACCGTGTATTTCAGGTATTCTTCCTGCAGCCGTGCCTGTTCGATATCCGTCATGGCGCGGTCAAGGCGGTCGCGTGCGGCCTTCCAAGTGGCATAAGCGCTGCGCACCGCGGCGGTATCGACGCCCGCATAGATATCCAGCACGCCAAGATGGGTGGCGGGGTCGAGCAGCCCCTGCGTTTCAAACTGGCTATGCACCTCGACCAGCAGCGCGCCCGCTTCTTTCAGCAGCTGCACGCTCACCGGCGCGTCGTTGATGAAGGCCTTGCTGCGGCCGTCCCTGCCGACCGTGCGGCGCAGCAGCAGCGTGTCGGAGGCGTTGATGCCTTTCTCTTTCAGCAGCGCGTGGACGGGGTGTTTCGCAGGCATCTCGAAACAGGCGGTGACGCTGGCCTGTTCTTCGCCCGCGCGCACCATGCCGCTGTCGGCGCGCGCGCCCAAAGCGAGGCCCAGCGCATCCAGCAGGATGGATTTGCCCGCGCCCGTCTCGCCGGTCAGCGCCAGCAATCCGTCGCCGGCCTCCAGCGTCAGGCGCTCGATTAAAATAACGTTTTGTATCGTCAGGCTTGTCAGCATGGTTTTAAACCATCAGAAGATTTTGCCAATCGTTCTATCGTAAAAGCTTTTCTCGTGCGCCTCGCGCGGATCCTGCCAGTCCTTCTTGAACAGGCGGTAGCTGTCGCGGTACCAGCTGGAATGCGGATAGTTGTGGCCCAGCACGGCGGCGGTTTTCTGCGCCTCGGCGATCAGGCCGAGCGAGAGGTATGCTTCCGTCAGGCGGTGCAGCGCTTCGGGCACGTGGGTCGTGGTCTGGTACTGGTCGACGACTTTCTGGAAGCGCGGGATGGAGGCCTGGTATTGCTTGCGCAGCAGGTAATAGCGGCCGACTTCCATTTCCTTGCCGGCCAGGTGGTCCATGGTCAGGTCGATTTTCAGCTGCGCGTCCTTGGCGTATTTGCTGTCGGGGAAGCGCTCCTTCACCTGACGCAGGTTCTCGAGCGCCATCTGCGTCATGCGCTGGTCGCGACGCACGTCGGAGATTTGTTCGTAATAGCAGAGCGCGCGCATGTAATAGGCGTAGGAGACGTTATCGTCGCCGGGGTGCAGCTCGATAAAGCGGTCGAGCGCGAGGATGGCTTCGTCGTATTTCAGGTTCTTGTAGTGCGCGTATCCCGCCATCAGCTGCGCGCGCGTCGCCCATTGAGAATAGGGGTACTGGCGGTCGACTTCGTCGAAGGCCTTGGCGGCCTTGTAATATTCTTCCTTGTCCAGCTGCGCGGCGGCGTTGTTGTACATCGTCTCGACCGGCACCTGCTGGTCGGGGCGGCCGGCGGCGTCCATCGCGTCCTTGTCCTTGCCGCCGCAGGCGGTCAGCGCGAAGAGCAGGCAAAAGACGGCGAGGGGCAGGAAACGGGACATGACAGAATCTTGCGAACAAAAGCGATACGAGGACATGGTTGGTTATACCATGCTTTAAAACCCCGTCAAATATCGGATTTAATTAAGCAATCGCGGCTTCTGCGCCTTCGTAGAAGCGGCCGGGCAGGGCGAAGGGCACGGGCTGCGGTTCGGCCGAACCCAGCTCGTCGATCTCGAAAGCATCGGGCTGGGAGAAGAGCACATGCAGGATCTTGTTGTTCATGGCATGGCCCGCCTTGACGCCGTGGTAATGGCCGACCAGCTGCACGCCCGCCAGGTACAGGTCGCCGATGGCGTCCAGCACCTTGTGGCGCACGAATTCGGTGCGGAAGCGCAAACCGCCCGGATTCAGCACTTTATCGCCGTCAACGACGATCGCGTTCTCGAGCGAGCCGCCGCGGGCGAGGCCCATTTGCCTTAATGCTTCCACTTCATGCAGGAAGCCGAAGGTGCGCGCCGGGGCGACTTCGGAGCGGTAGGTGTCTTCCTTGAGGCGGTGGATGAATTTCTGGCGGCCGATCAGCGGGTTATTGAACGAGATTTCAAAGCCGAAATACTGGCCGTCGGCGGGCGAGAGGAACACTTCCTTGTCGCCCTCCTGATAAGACACGGTTTTCTTGATGCGCAACACGCGGCGGGGTGCCCGCTGCTTGACGATGCCCGCACGGTCGAGCGCCGCCACGAATTTCAGCGCCGAGCCGTCCATGATCGGGATTTCCGGGCCGTCAATCTGCACAATGGCGTTATCAAGGCCCGCCGCAGCGCAGGCCGAGAGCAGGTGTTCGACGGTCGAAACCGTCACGCCCGACTTGTTGCCGATGACAGTGCAAAGCTTGGTATCAACCACATGGTCCCATTTCGCGGGCACGACGTTGTCGCGGTCTTTCACGTCGGTGCGGACGAAAACGATGCCGGTGCCGGGCGCTGCCGGCATCATCGTGATCGTGGCAGGCGCACCGGAGTGCAGGCCAATGCCGACCAGAGTCAGTTCGTCGCGGAGCGTATGTTGCGAGACGGACAAAAGCATGAAAAACCCTTATGATTGAATTTAGTAGAAGACGTTCCCCTGCCTCCTTCCTAACAAGCCGGTGGCCCGCATTGAAGTCACCTTTTATGACAGTGTGTTACAATATTAAATAGTTGAATTTAATATGTTATTTCTGTTTTCCACATGATCAAAAAACGCAATGCAGCAAAATAATTGACATAACAAATTCAAAGGCCTATCTTGGCGCCCATCCGAACAACGATACAGTGCAGCAGCCCCATGGCGTCGCTTGAAGACGAAGAAGACCTTGTCGAGATCTATCCGGAAGGCCATCCGAAGGCGCCGAAACCGCCCGGCCGTCTGCGGCGCATCGGCGGCGGGATAGCGGCGGGCGGGCGCATGCTGCT
Organism: uncultured Micavibrio sp.; assembly: GCA_964575605.1. Lineage (GTDB taxonomy): Bacteria > Pseudomonadota > Alphaproteobacteria > Micavibrionales > UBA2020 > JAPWJZ01. Next base: position 135,112 of record CAZNRN010000002.1, read on the forward strand.
TGGCGCGGTTGCGGGGGCGCTGGCCTTCGTGGTAACGCTGGGCGCAATTAGCCTGCGCACCATCGGCGAAAAGATCAAGGCATTCAGGAACAGACCGAAGAAACAAAAAGCAGGAACGAGGAAACACATGGGTTTAAGGCATGCATTTTACGGCGCGGCGATACTGGCCGGCGCATTGATGGGCCCCGGCGTCTATTACATGACGCAGCCGAACGAGATCGTCACCACCCGCGTGACCGGCAAGGTCGAGGCCGATACGGACAAGGAATATCCCGGCCGCAAATGGGTCATCCACAGCAAGGAAGGCACTTTCGACACCTTTGGCGTGTCGGGCGGCAACGCCATTCAGGTGGGCTGCACCTATGAATTCAACCTGAAAGGCGCGCGCCTCGATTTCTGGCCGCCGTCCTATACGCGCAGCGTGCAGAGCTTCAAGCACGTGCCCACGCCCGGCTGCCCCGGCAACTGATTAACATTTACGTCGTCCAGAGAAGAAAGAAGCCCGGAAGAATTCCGGGCTTTTTTTATCGGCTATTCCAGATGGAACATCCTTCCCCGCCAGCCGTTGTCTTAACGGCTCATTATCGCTCAGGAGAAGGCTTATGTACCGCTGCAAGAACGAATCCGCACCCGTCTGGCGACTGTTCGAAAAGGAAAAACGGGTTTATCCGGAATTACAGCAGCAGAACATGATGACGGATACGGTCGTTGTCGGCGGCGGTATCGCAGGCTTAACAACCGCCTATGTCCTGCAAAAAGGCGGGCACCAAGTCATTTTGCTGGAAGCCTGGGATATTGCGGCGGGCGAAACATCGCGCACCACCGCGCATCTTTCTTGCGTTCTCGATGACGGCCTCGCACATCTGGAATCCGTTTTCGGGCGCGAGCAAACCCGCCTTGCGGTGGAAAGCCACAAACTGGCCATCGACCGTATCGATGCCATCGTGCGCGACAATAATATCAGCTGCGATTTCGAACGCGTCGACGGCTACCTTGTCGCGGCGGAGCCGTCACAGGATGCGGAATTTGAAAAAGAGGCTGAAGCCTCGACCCGCGCCGGATTTGATGACATGGAACGGCTGCCTGAAGTGCCCGTGAAGGGCATCACGCTCGGCAAGACGCTGCGCTATACGCAGCAGGCGGCCTTCAACATCACGCCTTATATGGAAGGGCTGGCCGCGGCCTTCCTGAAAATGGGCGGGCAGATTTACACCAAGGCGCGCGTAACCGAAGTAAAAGGCGGCCGCGATGCGCATGTGGTGACCGAAAGCGGGCACCGCATTTCGGCATCGAATATCGTCATCGCGACGAATACGCCGGTGAACGACCGCGTGACGATGCACACCAAACAGGCGGCCTATCGCAGCTACGCGATTGCCTGCGAGGTAAAGAAAGACAGCTATCCCAATTTCCTGCTCTGGGACCTGGCCGAGCCTTACCATTACGTCCGCCTGCTCCGCGGCACGGATAAAGACTGGCTGGTCATCGGCGGCGAAGACCACAAGACAGGGCAGGGCGAAGACGCCGAGATTTTGTATGCCCGCATCGAAAAATGGGCGCGCGCACATATCGCGGGCCTTGGCGCCGTCACGCACCGCTGGTCGGGGCAGATCATGGAACCCGTCGATTCACTGGGGTTCATCGGCCGCAACCCGGGCGACGACAACGTTTTCATCATCACGGGCGATTCCGGCCATGGCATCACGCAGGCGACGATTGCGGGCGGGCTGATTTCCGACCTGATCCGCGGGCGTGAAAACCCTTACGACGAAATTTACGACCCCGCGCGCAAATCCCTGCGCACCGCGGGCACCTTCCTCAAAGAAAACGCCAATATGGCCGCCTGCCTGGTCAAGGGGCATGTGAAATCCGACAACCGCGTGAATGTCGAGGCGCTGCAGCCGGGCGAAGCCGGCATCGAGCGCCGCGGCCTGCATGAAATCGCCGCCTATCGCGACACCGACGGCACGCTGTACCAGTGTTCCGCCGTCTGCACGCACCTTGGCAGCACGGTGAAATGGAACGCGGGCGAAAAAACCTGGGACTGTCCCTGCCACGGCTCGCGCTTCCGCGTCGACGGGCAGGTGCTGAACGGCCCCGCCTCCGCCGCGCTGCCAAAGATTGAAGGACTCGTCTCCCCCTACCTGCCGGAAGCGGGCGAGGAAGCGGCCTTCCCCCCGCGCTGATTGCAGCCCGATTTCTTTTTCGCCCGCGGCCGGCTAGGATAGGGCATGGCTAAAGCAAAAACATCAAAAGCAAAAACGCCCGCTCCAAGGATATCCGGCGGCACGGTGCATAGCCTGCCCGCCGATATGCGCCAGACGCTGGTGTCGCTGCCCGCCGCGTTGGAAACATGGCAGGACATTACGCCGCTGGCCCGCAATGAATGGATATGCTGGGCGACCTCCGCCAAAAAACACGACACCCGCGCCAAACGCATCCGCATCATGGGCGAAAACCTTGGCAGCGGCAAACGCCGCCCCTGCTGCTGGCCGGGCTGCCCGCATCGGTAATTACCTTTAAAAATAGCTGCGAAATTAACCCCCTCTCCCAAAAGGGGAGAGGGGATCGGGGACGGCATAGAAAAAACCCCGGGATTGCTCCCGGGGTTTTTGTCGTTACCGAAGCGGCCCCGGCTATGCCGGGCTAACCATTTAAGGTTAGTTCGCCTGGCGGCGCAGGAAAGCCGGAATATCCAGCTCGTCCTCTGCCTGCTTGCCGCCGTCCTGGACGGTGAGGGCGGGTTCTGCCTTCGGCGCGGCGGGGGCAGGAACCGTAACTTCCTTCTCCCGCTGGAGCGTAAAGCGTTCGAACAGCGACGGCGACTTCTTCGGCTGTTTTTCAACAGCCGCTTCTGCCTTGGGCGCTGCCAGCGTCTCGCCCGCGAAGAGGTCGGTGCCCGCAGTGCGCGGATCAACCGGTTTCGGGGGGATGAAGCTGTTGCCGCGGCGCTCGGCCACCGGTTTCGCCGTAACGGGCGCGGTGACGTTGCGTTGCGGATAGTTCTGGGTCACGGGCGGCTGGCTGGGCTTGGTGCTCCAGCTGGCTTCCTGCGTCTCGACCTTGCGGGCGGTCGCCGTATGCGCGGCATAACCGGGCGCGCCTTGGGCGAAGCCGGTTTGTGCCTGCGGTTCGGGCGAACGGTCCCAGCCGTCAGCAGCAGGTGCAGCAGCAACGGGCGCGGCGGGCATGTGGCCCATCGGCTGTTGTTGTGCGGGACGCTGCGCGGTCACGGGCTGCGTGACTGCGGAAGCGTGCGGCTGCACGACAGGGCGGGTGGCCGAGGGCACGATCGACGCCGGCAATGCGCCGGTGCCGTAGCTCTCGCGCACGGTTTCGTTACGCTGGCCGCCGCCAAAACCGCCCGTGTTGCCGCTGTAAGCGGTGTAGCCGGGCTGGCTGTTGGTTGCGGGGCGCACGGTGTTCTGTGCGGGTGCCTGCGTGACGGGGCGGCGGGCGGGTTCGACCGCACCGGTTGCGTAGTGCAACGGGCGGGCGGCCGCTTGCGCAGCTTCGATGCCGGTCGCGACGACCGAAATGCGCATCTTGCCGTCCAGCGTGTCATCGGTGGTCGAGCCGAAGATGATGTTTGCATCGGGGTCGACTTCGTCGCGGATGCGGTTGACGGCTTCGTCAACTTCAAACAGCGTGAGGTCGGAGCCGCCGATGACGTTGATGAGCACGCCACGCGCGCCCTTCATCGACACATCGTCCAGCAGCGGGTTGGAGATTGCGCTCTCGGCAGCAGCCACTGCGCGGCGTTCGCCTTCGCCGTAGCCGGTGCCCATCATCGCCTTGCCCATCTCGGCCATGACCGCGCGGACGTCCGCGAAGTCGAGGTTGATGAGGCCCGGCATGACCATCAGGTCGGTCACGCCGCGCACGCCCGATTGCAGCACTTCATCGGCCATCTTGAACGCATCCGCAAACGTGGTTTTTTCGTTCGCCACGCGGAACAGGTTCTGGTTGGGGATGATGATGAGCGTATCGACGTGCTTTTGCAGCTCGTTGATGCCGTTTTCGGCGAGCTTCATGCGGTGCGTGCCTTCAAAGTGGAAGGGCTTGGTCACGACACCGATGGTCAGGATGCCCGCTTCTCTGGCAGCCTGTGCGATCACAGGGGCTGCACCCGTACCGGTGCCGCCGCCCATGCCGCAGGTTACGAAGACCATGTTGGAGCCTTCGAGGTAAGCCATGATTTCATCAATGCTTTCCTCGGCGGCAGCGCGGCCCACTTCGGGGTTCGCGCCCGCACCCAGACCGCGCGTGACGTTCACGCCCAGCTGGATTTTATGCGAGGCCGTATTTCCATCCAGCGCCTGCGCATCGGTGTTGCACACCAAAAATTCGCAGCCTTCGAGATTGGAATTGATCATGTTGTTGACCGCATTGCCGCCGGCACCGCCGACGCCAATCACGGTAATTTTCGGCCTGAGCCGGTTCGTCTGTGATTGCATTCTTATATTTATTGCCATTGTTGTTATCCTCCGCTTCGATTTGATGATTCTACATTGAAGTGATTCGAGCTTTCCAGAGTCATCATGCATTGATCTTGCACTTTTTTTTGACGACCCCTTTCCCCTAATACTTTCGCAAAAATTTTTTTGCCGGGGGAAAAGCGCGAAGTTGTTTTAAGTTTGAGTCGCTTACCAGTTCTCCTTCAACCAAAGGGTTACCTTCTGCAGCAAGTCGGTATTGAAGGGCAGGTTGATGCCGAACTGATTTTGCGCCGCGCGCGGAATCTCGTGCTGGTGTTCGGCGGCGTAATGCAGCAATCCCGCGCAGGCGGAAAACGCAGGCCCGCCGGTCGCTTCGGCAAGGCCCTTGATGCGCGTCGGCCGGCCAAGGCGGATTTGTTTGTCGAGGATGAGCTGGCCGATATCGCAGAGGCCGGGCAGTTGCGATGCGCCGCCCGTCAGCACGACGCGGCGTCCGGCGATTTTGCTCATGCCGCTGTCGTCAAGCTTTTGGCGCACAAGTTCAAATGTTTCCTCGATGCGCGGCTGGATGATGTTGCCGAGCGTGGAGCGTGCGACGTAGTTCGGGTGCGCGTGTTCTTCCTCACCGATCGGCGGCACGTCGATCATCGCGCTGTCATCGATGTTTCCGGCCTGTGCGGTGCCGTAGAGCGTTTTAATTCTTTCGGCATCGGTCAGCGACGTCAGCAGGCCGCGCGCGATATCGCTGGTCACATGGTTGCCGCCGACGGGAATGGCGGTCGAATAGACAAGGCGGCCTTCGGCGAAAACCGCGATGCCCGTGGTGCCGCCGCCCATGTCGATGACGGTGCAGCCGAGGTCTTTTTCATCGTCGACCAGCGCGGCAAGGCCCGCCGCATAGGGCGCCGAGCAGTAACCTTCGATTTCCAGGTGGTTCTGGTGGACGATGGCGGCCAGGTTGCGCGTCGCGGGAATGAGTGCAGTAACCGGCGCGATATTGACTTCGAGGTTCTGCCCCGTCATGCCGCGCGGCTCGGCGATGCCTTTTTGCTTGTCGATGGAATAACCGGCGGCGATGACGTGGATCAGCTCGTCACGGCCGGGTACGGCGACGTTGCGGCTCTGCTGCAGCGCGCCGCGGATATCGCGTTCGGTGACTTCGTGGCCGCCGATACGGACATTGACGGGCAGGCGGTGCGACAGCGTATGCATGCCGGGTACGGAAACATAGACCGAGCGGATGGGGTTGCCCTGCAATTGGTCCTTCGCCATCAGTTCGGCGGATTCGACGGCGGCGGCGACCGCGCCTTCGGCGGCGCGAAGGTCAATAATGGTGCCCGACTTCACGCCCTTGGAGGCCTGATGGCCGATGCCGACCACCTCGACCGTGCCGTGGCTCTTGATCTCGGCGATAAAGCAGCAGACCTTTGAAGAACCTATATCAAGCGCCGCGATGATGTTGCGGGAGAATAAATTCTCTTGGTATTTCTGCCGCTGCGGCTGTTTGCCGCCGGCCGGTGCCTTATGCGCTTTCAGTTCCCCTTTATCCTTCATGTCCGTGCTCCGCTTTTTTTGTTTTTTTATATGGTTTTTTTAGTCTCGGCCGCAGGTACCGCCTGCGGCGCCGGCTCGACCGTGACCTGCCCTTCAAGCCGCAGGTCGATCGAGGTGATGTTTTTGGTCAGCAGCCCGTCGGTTTCCTCGGCCAGCCTGCGCAGGGCAAGCTCGGCTTCGGCCTCGGGCAGTTTCACGTTGATGCCGTTTTTCAGGCGCAAATCCCAGCGGCGCGCGCCCACGCGCACGGCGCTGGCCAGCAGGTCTTTCACCGCGGGCTCGGCCTTCAGCCAGGTCAGCAGCTGCGCCACATGCTGCGGCGCGTCTTCGCCCACCACCAGCGGCAGCGTCTGGAATTCGCCCAAGTCTTTCGACGTCAGGCTGCGGCCGTCGGCGTCGATCAGTGAAACCTTCTTCTGGTACTGCCAGAGCGCGGCGGGCGCGCGTTCCTTCAGCTGCACGACGATTTTATCGGGCAGGCGGCGCGTGACGGAAACTTCGCGCACCCATGAAATTTCCGACAGTATTTCCTGCGCCACGTCGACGTCGACGCCGAAGATGGGATCGCCGTAATGCACGCCCAGCCTGGCCAGCAGTTCATCCTGCGAGATGCGCGCGCGGCCGGTGACGAGGATTTCGTTCACGCGGAAACCGGCCGAGGCCGTCGTCGACAATGTTTTTTCGGAAGCCCATTCGGAAACAAGGGCGAAAGGCAGGCGCGTCCAGCCGTAATAGCCGGTACCGCCGACCACGGCGATTACCGCTAATACTGCCGCTATTTTACGCAGCCGCAGCGCCCAAACGCGGGCGTTACGGCGCGACAGCGGAGCTCCGCGCCAATTCAAGAACTTCATCTATCCCCAGTCTTAACCTTATGTATGAACCGTCGCGTTTTCGACGAGCCATTCCACAAGGTCCCCAAAAGTCATCCCCAAGTGAGCCGCCTGCTCCGGAACCAGCGAAGTAGGCGTCATGCCGGGCTGTGTATTCGTCTCGAGGTAAAAGAGCCCCGAAACACCCGGTTCTAAATCATTATACCTGAAATCGCTGCGCGTGACACCTGTGCATCCAAGTTTTTCGTGCGCGAAGGCGGCGATGCGCTTCGCTTCCTCGAAAACCTCGGCGTTGATGTTGGCGGGGATGACGTGCACCGATCCGCCGGCTGCGTATTTCGCCTCGTAGTTATAGAAGTCGAGGGCGGTCTTAATTTCCGTAACGGTGATGGCGCGGGGCTTTTCGCCCTTCACACCCATCACGCCGACCGACAATTCGCGGCCGGGAATGTATTTTTCGACGAGCGCATAGGGCCCGTAAGACCATTGATCCAAACCCAAGGGCGGTTTGTTGTCGCCCTGCCTGACAATATATACACCGACCGAGGAACCTTCGTCGTTCGGCTTCACCACATAGGGCGGATCAAACGGTACGGCGCCCTTGCGGATGTCATCTATATGGATGAGCTGGCCTTCGGGGCAGGGAACGCCCATCGGCTTCAAAATCTCTTTCGCGCGCTGCTTGTTCATGGCGAGCGCCGACGACAGCGGGCCTGAATGGGTATAAGGGATGCTTAAAATCTCGAGCACGCCCTGTACGCAGCCGTCTTCGCCGAATTTCCCGTGCAGCGCGTTGAAAACGGCGTCGGGGGCGGGGGTGAGCGCGGCAATCAGCTTGGAGAGGTCGCGTTCGACGTCTATCTCCCTGACGTCATAGCCTTTTTCGCGCAGCGCCTTGGCGCATTCCGCGCCCGAGGACAGCGAGACCTTGCGCTCGGAGGACCAGCCCCCCTTCAATACCGCGACTGTCTTGCGCTTAGTGGCCATCGCCTTTTCCGATCATTTCCTGGATATCTTTATCTTGTGCAAGCGGGATGCCGATGCGCTTGATTTCCCAGCGTAACATGATGCCCGACTTTTCCGCAACACGTTTGCGGACTTCTTCGCCCAAGCGCTCGATGTCGGCGGCTGTCGCGTCGCCCGTGTTGATCATGAAGTTGCAATGCATCTCGGAGATTTGCGCGCCGCCGATTTTGAACCCGCGGCAGCCCGCCTCGTCCACCAGCTGCCAGGCACGCTTGCCGTCCGGGTTGGCGAAAGTCGAGCCTCCGGTTTTGGTCTTGATCGGCTGGCTTTCGGCGCGCTTGGTTTTAATCTCGTCCATCTTCTTTTCGATGTCGGGCACCTGTCCCGTATGGCCGCGCAGCTTCGCGCCCATGAAAATCACGTCCTTGGGCAGGCCGTTATGGCGATAGGACATATCCATGTCCTGCGCCGTCATTTCCTTCACCGTGCCGTCGCGGAACAGCACCTCCGCCGATATCAAAACATCTTTCGTCTCGCCGCCATAGGCGCCGGCGTTCATGCGCAGCGCGCCGCCGATGGTGCCGGGAATGCCCGACAGGAATTCCAGCCCCGCAATCGAATGCTTCGCCGCATGCAGCGCAACGTTCATGTCGAGCGCCGCTGCGCCCGCAGTAACATTGGTCGACAGCGCCTCGATGGTCGCAAACTCGCGCCCCATGCGGATAACAACGCCCGGCACGCCGCCGTCGCGGATGATAAGGTTCGAGGCAACGCCCAGCACGGTAATCGGGATATCCTTCGGGCAATGCGTGACGAAGTTGATAAGGTCTTCTTTATCGGCAGGCTTGAACAATACTTCCGCCGGACCGCCGACGCCGAACCATGTCATATGCCCCAGCGGCGCATTGGGCGTCAGCCGCCCACGCACCTTGGGCAGGCGCTCCAGTAATCCCGCGGGAAACCGCGGGTCGTCGGGCGATGTCAGGACAGGCGCGGCATTCATCATTTATGCGTCCCGTTGGCCTTGGCGGGCGCGATGCCCCAGATCTGTTCCAGTTCTTTCGGCAGCGCATGCGCCCACTGCGTAATGGTGCCGGCGCCCAGGCAGATGACAAAATCGCCAGGCTTGGCGATGCCCGCCACCAGCGGCGCAAGGTCGGCGGGCGCATTCAGGGTATGCACCCTGTCCTTGCCCGATTTCCGGATGCAACTCGCCAGCGCTTCCTTGTTCACGCCTGCAATCGGCTCCTCGCCCGCGGAGTAAACATCGGCGATGATGACTTCGTCCGCCAGCGTAAAGCAGCTGCAGAATTCATCGAACAGCGACGACAGGCGGGTATAGCGGTGCGGCTGCATCAATGCAATCACGCGGCCGGTTGCCTTCGCTTTGCTTCCGGCGATAGCATCGCGGCCTGCGCGCAGCACGGCTGCGATTTCAACGGGGTGATGGCCGTAATCGTCAATCACCGTCACGCCGTTAACGATGCCCGTTGTGGTAAAGCGCCGCTTGACGCCCGAGAATTTCGACAGCGCCGCGACGATTTTTTCCGCCGGAATGCCGATATCATGGCCGACCGCAAAGGTGGTCAGCGAGTTCAGCACGTTATGCGGCCCGAACATCGGCAGCTTCACGCCCTTGATTTCGGGGCCGAAGCCCGTCAGGCGCGGGTTGTTGATTTTGATATCGTATGTCAGGCCTTCAGGCGTTGTTTCGACGTTCACGGCCTGCAGGTCGGCCTTGTCCGAGAAGCCATATGTCGTCACGCGGCGCTGGAAGCGCGGCAGCAGCTCCGCCACCACCGGATGGTCGATGCAGGCGACGACAAGGCCATAGAACGGCAGGTTCTGCGCATAGGCGACGTATTCATCCTTCACTGTTTCGAAATCGCCGAAATAGTCCATATGCTCGGGGTCGATATTGGTGATGATACTGGCGACTGACGGCAGCTTGGCGAATGTGCCGTCGCTCTCGTCCGATTCAACCACCATCCAGTTCGACGCGCCCATGCGCGTATTGGTGCCATAGGCGTTGATGATGCCGCCGTTGATAACGGTGGGGTCGAGGCCCGATTTTTCCAGCACATGGCCGATCATCGACGTGGTCGTCGTCTTGCCGTGCGTGCCGGAAATATTGATGCACCATTTCGATTTCATCAGTTCCGCCAGCAGCGCGACGCGCGGGATAACGGGCACGTTCTGCGCCCTGGCTGCGACGATCTCGGGGTTGCTGTCCTTCACCGCGGTCGATTTCACCACAACGGCACAGGGCTTGCCGTCGCCGTTGATGATGTTTTCCGCCGCGTGGCCGATGGCGACCTTGACGCCCAGCGCGCGCAGGCGCAGCACATTGGCGTTTTCCGACTGGTCCGATCCCTGCACCTTGTACCCCAGGTTATGCAACACCTCGGCATAGCCGCTCATGCCGATGCCGCCGATGCCGATGATATGCACCGTGCCGATGGGGAAGGGGAAAGCCTGTTTCATCTGTGTTTTTCTTTCTTTTTAAATCTTCGGTGCGGACAGTTTTTTCTCGACGACATCGGCAAGGTTCTTGGCCGCATCCGGCTGTCCGCATGCTTTTGCAGCCGCGGCGGCAATCACCAGTTTATGCGGGTCGGCGATGATTTCTTTCAGCTGCGCCGCCAGCGTATCGGGCGTAAAGCCGTCCTGCATCATCAGCCAGCCGCCGCCGTTGTTGCAGACGGTCTCGGCGTTGTGCTTCTGCTGCATATCGGCATGGCCGGGATAGGGCACGAAAATGGCGGGACGACCCACGGTGGCAATCTCGGCCACGGTCGAGGCGCCGGAGCGGCCTATAAATAAATGGCAGCCTTTCAGACGGTCGGCCATGTCGTTGAAGAAGGATTTTATCTCGACGTTCACGCCGGCCTGTTTGTATTTCGCCTCGGTCGCCTTGATATCGTCTTCGCGGCACTGGTGTACGACCATCAGTTTTTTCTTCATGTCGTCCGGCAGTTTTTCGACAGCAGCAGGCACCACTTCGGCAAAAACCTTCGCCGCCTGGCTGCCGCCGGTGATGAAGATATTCATGTTCGACGCGGGCGGCTGGTACACGGCGTTGCGCGTCGCGACGATGTCGGCGCGCACGGGGTTCCCGGTCACGACCAGTTTTTCCTCGTTCTGCTTCTTCACGCCCTTGGTGCCGGGCAGCGACACGGCAATCTGCTCCGCCCTGTCGGCCAGCCAGACGTTGGCCTTGCCCAGCACGGCGTTCTGTTCGTGCAAAATGGTGGGGATGCCCAGTTTCTGGCCTGCGAAAACGCCGGGGAAGGACGGGTAACCGCCGAAGCCGACGATGACGTCGGGCTTCCATTTTTTCAGTTTCAGCGCGGCCTGCGTGATGCCGATGCCCATATCCAGCACGGCCTTGGCCTTGGAAACGATGCCTGCCTTCAGCGTCGCGGCGCGCACGGTATGGATTTCGACGCGGTCGCCGAGTGATTTAAACGCATTGCCGCGCTTGTCGGTGACGATGATGACTTTATGCCCGCGGTGCAGCAGCTCCTGCGCCAGCGCTTCGGCGGGGAAAAGGTGCCCGCCCGTGCCGCCTGCGGCCAATACGATTGTTTTTTTGTTAATATTTTGATTAGTGGGCATGTTGTTCTCCGGTCGTCCAGTTGCGCCACTGCGCCGAGGGTGCGGCCTGCGTGCGTTTGCGTGTCAGCGATAACAGCATCCCCATACCGATGCCGAGTGCCAAAAGGGACGAACCGCCGTAGGAAATAAACGGCAGCGTCATGCCCTTGGCGGGCAGCAGTTGCAGGGATGAACCCATATGGATAAGGCTTTGCAGGGCGAATTGCGTCAGCAGCCCGCCCGTCGCGAGTACGATAAACAAATCCTCGCTTTTCAGCACGCGCGCCAGCGAACGCACGATAATGAAGCAGAACACGCCGACAAGGAAGACCGCGGCCAGCATGCCCAGTTCCTCGCCCGCGACTGCGAAAATGAAATCGGCATGGGCGTCGGGCAGGGTCATTTTCACCATGCCGTGGCCGGGGCCGGTGCCGAAGAGGCCGCCGTTCGAAAAAGCATCCAGCGATTTTTGCACCTGGTAGTTATCGCCCGACGAGGGGTCGAGGAAGCGGTCGATACGGCTGGCCACGTGCGGGAAGAAGGCATAGGCGCCCCCGACGGCCGCAAGCCCTGCGATGCCTAGCGCGACGACCCAGAGCATGGGCAGGCCGGCCATGAAAATCTGCACCGCCCAGATGGCGGTCAGCACAAACGACATCCCGAAATCGGGCTGGAGGAGGAGGAGGCCCAGCACCGCGCCGAACAGCCCCGTCGCCAGCAATGCGCCCTGCAAATTGTCCTGCGCCTGCCCGCGCGCGATCAGCCAGGCGGCGGCGACGGCGAAGGAGGGCTTGGCGAATTCCGAGGGCTGCAGCGAGAAACCGAAGATATAAATCCACCGTGTCGCGCCCTTGACCTCGGCCCCGAACAGTACGGCGGCCAGCATCAGCACCATGGAAATCCCGAGGGTCAGCACAGCGGTGCGCCACAGTAATTTTCTGCCGAGGATTGAAATCCCGAACATCAGCAGCATGGCGGGCACCAGCATGGCGATATGGCGCATGACGAAGTAAAAGGGCGGCAGGTGCAGGCGTTCCGCGACCGCGGGCGATGCGGCGGTGACCAGCAGGATGCCCGCCGCGACCAGCACCAGCAGCGCCGACATCGTCCAGCGGTCGACCGACCACCACCAGCGGCCAAGGATCGATTTATCGCTGCGCGTCAGATATTCGGTCATCCGTTACCCCTTTTTGCGGAAGTGGCGGGCAGCAGGCTCTGCACGAGGCTGACGAAAGCCTCCCCGCGTTTCTCGAAATTCTTGTACTGGTCGAAGCTGGCGCAGGCGGGCGACAGCAGCACGACGGCTTTGTCCTTCTTTTCTTCCTGCGCCATGCGGTGCGCGGCCTCGACGGCTTTATCCAGGGTACCGCAGCGCGTGTGGTGCACGTTTTTGCCGTTCAGCCATTCGGCCATGGCGGGTTCCGCCTCGCCGATGAGGAAGGCATGGCGCACGTGGTCGAGGTATTTTTCGCAGTCCTTGTACCCGCCCTCTTTGGGCTTGCCGCCCGCGATCCAGTAGATGGGGTCGAAGGTGCGCAGCGCCATGGCTGCCGCCTGGTCGTTGGTCGCCTTGCTGTCGTTGATATAGGAAATACCGTTAATGGTGGCGACGATGTTCTGCCGGTGGGCGAGGCCGGGGAAGCTTTGCATCGCTTTGACGATGATATCCGTCGCGACGCCTGCCTCGCGCGATGCCGCGAAGGCGAGGCCCGCGTTCTGCCAGTTGTGCTGGCCTTGCAATGCGGGGCAGGTATGCAGGTTCATGATCTTGTCGCGCCCCTCGAACATCACGCCCTCCGCCGACACAAAAATGCCGGAGGTGAGGGGGCGGATCACGGATACCGCGATGGTTTTGCGCTGCGCTTTTTGTTTTACGCGCTCCAGCAGGCCCTGGGATTGCTCGTCATCGACGCCGACAATCGCCGTGCCTGCGCCGCGGAACATGCGCTCCTTGGCGGCCACATAGCCCGCCATGTCGCCATGACGGTCGAGGTGGTCGGGGCTGAAATTCAGCAGCAGCGATATCGTGGGCGCGAAGGCGGGGCAGAGGTCGGTCTGGTAGGACGACATCTCCAGCACATAAATCGCGTCATCCGGCAGGTCGGGCAGGGTCAGCACGGCCTCGCCAATATTGCCGCCGACGGCGGAGGGCACCCTGGCCTCTTTCAAAATATGGCCGATCAGCGCGGTGGTGGTCGATTTGCCGTTGGTGCCGGTGATGCCGATGGTTTTGTTGCGCGGCTTGGCGCGGTGGAACAGCTCGATATCGCCCAGTACTTCGCAGCCCGCCTCCTTGGCGCGCAGGGCCGCCGGATGCGGCTTCGGGTGTGTCAGCGGGATGCCGGGCGACATGCAGAGGAAGGCGAAACGCGAGAAATCGGCCTTCGTCAAATCTTCGACAACGGCGCCAGCCGCTTCCGCCGCCGCGCGCGCGTCGGCGTTATCGTCCCACAACACGCAGGGTATGCCGGCGCGTTTGCAGGCCTCGAAGACCGGCATGCCCGAACGCCCGAGGCCGAGGATGGCCGCGGATTTTCCCTGCATTTGCGCTTTGATGGGGCTAAGGTCGATCATGTCACCTCAGCTTCAGCGTCGAAAGCCCGACCATCGCAAGGATGATCGAGATGATCCAGAACCGGATAACCACCTGTGTTTCCGGCCAGCCCAGTTTCTCGAAATGGTGGTGCAGCGGCGCCATCAAAAAGACGCGCTTGCCGCGCTTCTTGAACGAGACCACCTGTATAATCACCGACAGCGTTTCAATGACGAACAGCCCGCCAATGATGCCCAGCACGATTTCATGCTTGGTAACGACGGCGATGGTGCCCAGCGCCCCGCCCATCGACAGCGAACCCGTATCCCCCATGAAAACCATCGCCGGCGGCGCGTTGAACCACAAAAAGCCAAGCCCCGCGCCCAGAAGTGCACCGCAGAACACCGCCAGCTCGCCCGAACCCGCGACGTAATGCACTTGTAAATAGTTCGCAAAGGCGGCGTTGCCGATGAGGTATGAAATAATCCCGAAACTCACCGCCGTAATCATGATGGGGCCGATGGCAAGGCCATCAAGCCCGTCCGTCAGGTTCACCGCATTGGCGGCGCCCACCACGATAAAGATGCCGAAGGGCACGAAGAACCACGACATATTGAGCAGGAAATTCTTGAAGAAGGGGAAGGCCAGCGCCGCCCAGCCCTCGGTGCCTGTCGTCAGTATCATGTAAAGCAGCACGGCCACCGCCGCAATCGCGCATTCCAGCAGCAGGCGCACCTTGCCGGGCACGCCCTTGCTGCCCTTTTTCGTCAGCTTGGCATAGTCGTCGAAAAACCCGATCGCGCCGAAACCGATAAAGACCCAGAGCACCAGCCACACGAACGGGTTCGTGACATCCGCCCAGAGCAGCGTCGAGAGCGTGACCGTGAACAAGATCATCAGCCCGCCCATGGTCGGCGTGCCCTTTTTCTTGAAATGCGTCTCGGGCCCGTCGGAGCGGATGGGCTGTTCGGCTTTTTTCGATTTCAGCCAGCGGATAAAATGCGGGCCGATGACAAGGCACAAAATCAGCGCCGTCATCATCGCGCCGCCCGTACGGAAGGTCAGGTACTTGAAGAGGTTGAAGACGGGTATTTGCTCGTAGAGCGGATAGAGGAGGTTAAACAGCATTGCGCTTGCCCCCCTTGTCCGCCTGAAGCGACTGCAGCGCGTGGATGATATAGCCCATTTTCGAGCCCGCAGAACCTTTCACCAGCAAAACATCACCGGGTTTTACGGCGGCGGTCACGGCCGCGGCCAGTTCCTTGCTGTCATGCATATGCGCGCCGCGCCAGTCGGGCGGCAAAGCTTGGTAAAGCGCATCCATCTGCGGCCCGCAGCAGTACAAAACGTCTGCCTTGGCCTTCAGCAGCGGGTTCGCAAGCTCCGCATGCAGGCGCGGGCCGTCCTTGCCCAGTTCCAGCATGTCGCCCAGCACGGCGATGCGGCGGCCGCCTTCCGCGGGCGCCACCATCTCGAACACTTTCAGCGCCGCTGCCATCGAGGCGGGATTGGCGTTATAGCTTTCGTCGATGATCGTCACGGGCGGCTGGCCTTCGATAAGCGTCAGTAGGCGGCGGTTGCCGCGGCCCTCGACCGGTTCGGAATTTTTCAGCGCCTCGACCGCGGCGGTCAGGTTGCCGCCCGCCAGTTTCACGGCGGCCAGCGCCGCCAGCGAGTTCAGCACGATATGCTTGCCGGGAATGGCTAGGCGGTATTTCACGCGCTCGCCCAGAATATCGGCGGTCACGCGGCTGCTGTCGGCATGCAGCGTGCAATCCACAAGGCGCGCCTGCGCCTCCTCGTCCTCGCCGAAGCCGTAGATTTTACGCAGCCCCTGTTTTTCGGCGGCGGCCTTCAGGCGGCGGAAATGCTGGTTGTCGACGTTCAAAATCGCCACGCCCTTGTCGTCCATCGACTGGAAAATCTCGGCTTTCGCGTCGGCAATCGCCTCGACAGTTTTAAAGTGCTCGATATGCGCGGGCTCGATGGTCGTAATCAACACAATCTGCGGGCGCACCTGCTGCGTCAGCTGCGCCATCTCGCCGGTATGGTTCATGCCCATTTCGAACACGGCGTATTTGGCGTCGGGCGCAAGGTTGGACAGCGACAGCGGTACGCCCCAGTGGTTGTTGAAGCTTTTCTTCGAGGCATGCGTCTTGCCCAGTGCCTCCAGCATCGTATAGAGCATTTCCTTGGTGCCGGTTTTTCCGGCCGAACCCGTCACGCCGATGATGGTCGCCTTGGAACGGTCGCGGGCGGCATGGCCCAGCGCCACCAGCGCCTCCATGGTGTCTTTCACCACCAGCAGCGGCCAGGCGGCATCGGCGGGGCTGAAATCTTTCGAGACAATCGCGCATGACGCGCCCGCCTTGAAGGCTATCGCCACATAATCATGCCCGTCCAGCTTGTCGCCTTTCAGCGCCAAAAACGCCTCGCCCTTTTTGAGGGTGCGGGTGTCGATAGACACGCCGGTCGCGGTGAAATCGGCGCTCGCCTTGCCGTTCGTCGCGGCGGCCATGTCGGCGCTGGTCCAGATTACATCGTGCTTCATTATTTCGTCACCTCGAGCACGGCGGCCTTGGCCTCGCTCACGTCGTCAAACGGTAAAACTTCCTTGCCCACAATCTGCCCCTGTTCATGCCCCTTGCCGGCAATCACCAGCACGTCGTCGGGGCCAAGGCTGCGGATTGCGGCGCGGATCGCCTCGCGGCGTCCGGCAATTTCGGTTGCGCCTACGGCGCCCTTCATGATTTCGGATCTCACGAAGGCTGCGTCCTCGGTGCGCGGGTTGTCGTCGGTCACGATAACCTTGTCGGCCAGCTTGACGGCGATATCGCCCATCATCGGGCGCTTGCCGCGGTCGCGGTCGCCGCCGCAGCCGAAAACGACATGCAGATGTTTATGCGCATGCGGGCGCAGCGCCTTCAGCATTGTTTCAAGCCCGTCCGGCGTATGCGCGTAATCGACGTAAATCGCGGCGCCGTTCGGGTGGCGCGCGGCAAACTCCAGCCGTCCGCGCACGCTCTGCAACCTCTCGAGCGCATAAACGCCCTGCATATGCAGCAACCGGTTGTCGGGGTCTTCCGCGATGACAAGGCCAAGGGCGCAAAGCGCGTTTTCCGCCTGGAATTCGCCCACCAGCGGCAGCTCAAGCTCGTACCGTTCGCCAAAGACCAGCAGGTCGACGAACTGCCCTGCGGGCAGCGGTTTGCGTTTGTTCAGGCGGATATGGCGGGCGCCCGTGCCGTATTCGATGACACGCAGGCCGCGCGCGGTGCAGGCCTCGACAATGCGTTCCGAATAAGGCGTGTTGATGTTGACGACCGCCACGCCCTTGTCCTGCACAATTTCGGTGAACAGGCGCAGCTTGGCCTGGAAATAGGTTTCCATCGAACCGTGGTAATCAAGATGGTCGCGCGTCAGGTTGGTGTAACCCGCGGCGGTGATGTGCAACCCGTCAAGGCGGTACTGGTCCATGCCCTGGCTGGAGGCCTCGAGCGCAAGGTGCGAAACGCCGGATGCTTCCAGCTCGGCAATTTCCGCATGCAGCGTGACGGGGTCGGGCGTGGTCAGCGCGCCCGGGCGGTTGACGCCGTTGCCTTCCTTGAAATTGGCGATGACGCCAAGGGTGCCTAATGATGCCGCCGCATGATCCATCGACTGCCAGATCTGGCGGCAGAAGTTGACGGTCGAGCTTTTGCCGTTGGTGCCCGTGACGGCCACGATATGGTCGACCTGCTTGCCGAAGAAAGCGGCGGCAAGGCGCGCGAAACGCTGGCGCGGGTTTTTGTCTTCGATGATAACGGCGTCGATGCCTGAAGTATCCGTGCCTTCGGGCACCAGCACCGCCACCGCGCCGCGCTTGACCGCGTCGGCGATAAACTGGCGGCCGTCCAGTTTCGCGCCCGGGAAGGCGGCGAAAAGGTACCCCGCGCGCACGTCGCGGCTGTCCGACGTCAGGCCGGTGATGTTCAGCTGCGCCGCGCGGTCGGCGTCTGCGGCTTTCACGCCGCCGGTATCAGCGGTCAGTTCCAAGAGTTGCACTGCTCTTTCCCTCTTTCATGTATTTGCCCATCGCCTGCAAGATGGCGGGGCGGGTGTCTTCTTCGGGCGCCATGCGGTAAAGCGGGCCCAGCTGTTCCACGACGCGCGCGACGACGGGCGCGGCCGTCCAGCCGCCGGTCGCGTAACCGAAACTTTCCTTGGTCGGGTGCGGCTCGTCCAGCATCGCCAGCACCGCATAGCGCGGGTTGTCGATGGGGAAGACGCCGATGAAGGAGGATAGCAGCAAATCGTGCTTGTAATTGCCGCCGGTGTTTTTCTCGGCCGTGCCGGTCTTGCCGCCGACGTTGTAGCCCTCGACTGCGGCCTTGCTGCCGGTGCCCGATGCCACCACCAGCTCCAGCAGCTGGCGGATCTGCGCCGAGGTCTGCGGTTTCACCACGCGCTCGCCCTGCGGTTCGGGCGACAGGGTTTTCTTTTCTTTCATCAGCGTGGGCTCGACCAGCGTGCCGCCATTCGCCAGCGCCGCCGCCGCGCGCACCAGATGCAGCGCCGTCACGGCGATGCCGTGGCCGAAGGATGTCGTCAGTGTGCTGATATCGCGCCAGGGTTTCGGGTAGAGCGGCGCGCCCCTCTCCGGCAGCTCGACCGGCACGGGCTCGAAGAAACCCATGCGCTTGTAGAAATCCTTCAGCCCGTTCGGGCCCAGCGCCTGCGCCATGCGCGCGGTGCCGATGTTGGACGAATAGATGAAAATTTCCGGCACCGTCATGGCGCGTTTCTTGGCGTGATAGTCGTTGATGGTGAAGCGGCCGTATTTGATCGGCTCCGACGCGTCAAACACCGCGCCCATGCCGACTTTTCCGCTATCAAGCGCCGCGGCGGTCGAGAAAAGCTTCATGGTCGAGCCCATCTCGTAAACACCCAAGGTCAAACGGTTGAATTTCGCCTCGTCGCTGGCTTCGCCCGGTTTCAGCGGGTCGAAATCGGGCAGCGACACGGCGGCGATAATCTCGCCCGTGTTCACGTCCATGACCACGCCCGCAGCGGCCTTGGCGCTGAAAGACTTCATCGAATTCGCCAGTTCGCGGTGCAGGATGTGCTGCACGCGGAGATCGACCGACAGGCGCACAGGCTCTTTGCCCGCGGCCAGCTGTTTCTCGAAATATTTTTCCGCGCCGGCGATGCCCTTGCCGTCGACATCGGTATATCCCGTCAAATGCGCGGCGAGGCGTTCCGAGGGGTAGATGCGGCGCTCTTCCTGCTGGAAGCCCAGCGCAGGGTTGCCCAGCGCGTTGATCGCGTATTCCTGCCGCGGCGTGATGTTGCGCGCCAGCCAGATGAATTTTTTGCCCGACGATAATTTTGTTTCAAGTTCCTTCACCGAGATATCGGGCAGGATGCCGGCCAGTTCTTTCGCGGTCGCCTTGGCATCCTGTATGCCCGTCGTATCGGCATAAAGCGACGCCATGGCCAGCGATGCCGCCATGATCTCGCCGTTGCGGTCGAGGATGCTGGCGCGCAGCGGTTTTTCCAGCGGCTTCACGTCCTGCGCCGCGGTCTGCGCGGGCTCGGGCGAGGACGAAAACAGCGTCAGGTCGGCCAGGCGCAAGGTTATTGCGAAATAGCCTAACAAAAAGGCCGCCGCCACCATGGCCAGGCGGATTTTCGCCGTCTGCAGCGAGCCTGTCATATGGCCGGTGAAATCGGGGTTTTGATGCGGGTCTGCCATTACTGCACCCCCAGGCTTTTCATCAGGTCGCCGAATTCACGTTTCTGCGGCGCGGGCGTAGATGGCGGGGTGTAAGGTTGCGGCGGATATTTCGGCGGCGTCGCGCGCGCTTCGACCGGTTTGCGCGGCTGGGGCGCGGGCTTCACGGCGGGCGGCGTTGCGGCGGGGATGATTTTGACGATGGGTTTGGCCGGTTTTTCCTCGGCCTTGGCGACGGGTTGTTTTGTTTCCGTTACTTGTTCTTTTGTTTCTTCGGGCAGGGATGACGCCACGGCGTCTTCGGCGCGTTCGGCCAGCTCGTTCACCTTGCCGAACTGCTTGCCCTTGAGCGGCACAAGGTCAAGGTATTGCTTTACCAGCTTTTCCAGCTTGCCCGGCTGGTTCAGGTAGGCCCATTCGGCCTCCAGCACGCGCAGCGCCTCGTTTTCCTTTGCCGTGCGCGCGACGATGGTTTCCAGTTTCGAGCGGCCGTCGGTCACCTTCTGGCTGGTATGGAACAGCGCCGCGCCGCAAATCACGGCCAGCGAGAAGAAGACGAGGGCGGTTTTGTTACGCATGCGCTTCTCCTGCGGGTATGTCGGTTCTTACGCCCCAGCGCAGGCGCGCGGAGCGGGCGCGCGGGTTGCGCGCGGTTTCGGCGGGCGTGGGGCTCAGCCCGTTGTTTTTCTCGACCGTGAACAGCGCGGGCGGCGCTTTTTGCTGGACGGGCAGGTGGCGCGAGACGTTCGGCATTTTGCCCGATTTTTCCTTCAGGAAGTTCTTCACGCGCCAGTCCTCCAGCGAATGGAACGACACCACCACCAGCCTGCCGCCGGGTGCGATCAGCCTTTCCGCCGCCTCTAATGCGCGGTCGATCTCGCCCAGTTCGTCGTTCACATGGATGCGCAGCGCCTGGAAGGTGCGCGTCGCGGTATCGGTTTTCATGCCGCCGTGCATGGGCAAAACACTATGCACGATGTGGGCGAGTTCTTTGGTGGTTGTGATGCGCTTCACAGCCCGCGCGGCGGCGATGCTGCGGGCGATCTTGCGCGAGGCGCGCTCCTCCCCGTAAGTGTAAATAATATCAGCCAATTCTTCTTCCGACGCCGAGTTGACGACGTCGGCGGCCGAGATTCCATCCTTGCTCATGCGCATGTCGAGCGGGCCGTCGTGCATAAACGAAAACCCGCGCGCCGCCGTCGACAGCTGTATCGATGACACGCCGAGGTCGAGCACGAAACCGTCAATCTTTTCAACGCCCGCTTCGGCCAGCAATTCCGCCACGCTGCCGAAGCAGCCGTTCAGCGGGATCAAACGCCCCTCAAATTCGCGCGCCATCGCCACCGCGCGCGCCTGCGCCTCGGGGTCGCGGTCGATTGCATAGACTTTGCAGTTCGCCGCTTTCAGAATTTCGCGCGTATAGCCGCCCGCGCCGAACGTGCCGTCGACGTAAACGCCGCCGTCTTTTGGCGCAAGCGTTTCAAGGACTTCCTGCAGCATCACGGGGATATGCCCGGGCCCCTCGGCGGCGAGGTTATGGCTTGTGGAAGACATCCGTTATCAAAAACCTGTGCGCGTAATTCTTTTCACTGGCCCGCCTTTTTTATACCGGCGGATTCTGTGATTTACTTCTGTCAAAAGCGTGAGATGCGACCCCCGCACCCCTGCATCAATCGACCCTGATAACACTATATAAAACGGTGCGTGTTGCGTCAACGTCACAGGGTGCGGAAAAGCCTGATTTTTCGTGTGTTTTTCGTGCAGCGGCGGTTACGGACGCGGCTGGCGGATGGAAGGCTTGTCGATCGCCTGTTCGCCCGGAATGACATCGGGCGGGTTGCCGCCCAGTTCGCGCAGCTTGCCGCGCATCAGTTCGACCTCCTCGAGGCTGTCGAGCTGGCTGAAATTTTTCACGTCCATCGTATTCGCGACCCCCGCGCTGTACCACTGAGAGAAAATCGTCGTTACCTGCCGCGCGCGGAAGTTGAAAATCCGGCGCAATTCGGGATCGGCCGATGACTGGCGGCCGAAATCGATGGTGACACTGAGGGTATAGTCGTTCAGCTTCTCGAAAATCTCAGGATTTTCAGGGCTATCGGACATGATGTTATCCTATGTGAATAAACTTAACAGGGGTGAGAAGAGGGTACGAAACGGGGTGGGATATGTCAATGCGATGGGCTGCCTCTGCGATGGTTTGCGGCAAAAAGACCGCCCAATCATTCAGCGCCTAGGTATTTCACATAACGCGAACGAAGAGAGTGGACGGTTTTTTTAAGTTGTGTGGGGCGGGTGGGAATTTGCTGATCGTGAAAGAAAAATACCAGAAGGCCTGTAAGCCGGGTTCTGTGCGTCTTGCGACGCGGTAACCATTCGTCTGGGCTGCGCGTTGCCGCGGGCCTCAAGCAGCCAACCCGGAAGACGGGCTAAAAAACAAGCCTTGCAGCAAGCTGCGTTGCCTTCCCTATTTGGCCTTGCTCCCGGTGGGGTTTTCCCTGCCAGCTTTGTTGCCAAAGCCGCGGTGCGCTCTTACCGCACCTTTTCACCCTTACCTTCCGGCGAACCGGAGTGGCGGTATGTTTTCTGTGGCACTGTCCCTGGGCTCGCGCCCGCCGGACGTTATCCGGCACCGTGTTTTAATGGAGCCCGGACTTTCCTCAACCTTTCGGATGCGATTACCCGGCCTTCTGGTGGAGGGGACTATAGGCGATTCTGTTTCGCGCTGCAAACCGGGGCAAGCGGTAAGTGCCTGATATTACTTATATCGCAATTTTTATTTGACTTATCTGTCGAAAGCCTGTAGTATGGAAGAATGGAAAAATTTGTGTTTTATATCTTTAATTTAATAAGGAGAAGAAGGGAAGGGAAAGACACACAGGAACAGCGGGCGGCAGGGTGCCGCCTTTTTTATTGCGGGATTTTAAATATTTTCAGGAGGATGAGAGACTACTTCCACCCCCGCCGCAGCGCGGGGCTCCAAAAGGCTGTCGAGCCGTCATGTGAGTCTTCCTATGAGACGCGCGGACGCGCTTTTGGATGCCCGCGCAAGGCGGGCATGGCAGCTTTTTCGGGGTCAGGTAATCTTCACCCGCGCGGCGAGGCGCTGGCGCACCAGCGCCATCATGCGCGCGACGGTGCGGGCGCTGGGCTTGCCGACAAGGTCGGGGTTGGTGAAAACATCGCCCTCGAAATGCCGCTGGAAGGCGGTGACCAGCGTCGTGAATTCCTGCGAGGGATCGTATCCAAAGCGCGTCATCAGCAGTTTCACCTGCTCTTCGTCCTTCACCAGCCCCTCGGCGTCCAGCAGCTCGGTATCGGTGGGCTCGGGCCACAATCCCACACCTTGGGTCGCCAGCCATGCCCAGGGGAAAAGCTCGCCCGGGTCGATCTTGCGGCCGGGCGCGATGTCGGAATGCGCCAGCACATGGTACGGCAGCACACGCCAGCGCTGGATAATGTCGCGGCACAGCTCCGCCACGGCGTTCATCTGGACTTGCGGGAAGGGCACATAGCCAAAGCCATGCCCCGGGTTCTGGATTTCAATGCCCACGGAGCGGGAGTTCAAATCGCCCTCGCCCGCCCACCACGATTTGCCCGCATGCCAGGCGCGCATTTCTTCGGGCACCAGGCGCATCACCTGCCCGTTGTCGCCCACCAGGTAATGCGCGCTCACCTGCCGCTCCTGGCTTTGCAGTATCTGCAGCGCGTCAAACGTCGTGCGCGTGTCGGTATAGTGCAGGATAATAATATCCGGCCGCCGCCCGCCCGCGCGGGGCCCGTAATTGGGCGAGGGTGCGTCGGTATAAATCATGGCGCAGGCGCGGAACCGCTATCGGGTTTTTTCAAGGCCGCGCTGTTCATGCGGGCAACGGCGCGCAGGCGCGCTACGGTTTCTTCGGTCGCGACGCCGGGTTTCTTCGCGGGGTCGCTGAACACTTCAGGCTCGAAATGCCGCTGGAAAGCGGTGATGATGTCTTTCAGGCGCGGCTTGTTCTTGCCGAAAGCGTTGACGCCATAGCCAGCCTCGTTAAACAGCTGCTTTAGCTGTTTCGGGCTTTTCGCGGCGGCGGCCGCGTTGAATTTATCCTTCGCCGTCACCACAGGCCATGCGCCGATATCGTGGCGCGACAGTTTCGCCCAGGGGAAATGCTCGCCCGGGTCCTGCTTGCGGTCGGGGGCGACATCGCTGTGGCCGATGATGTTTTCGGGCGTGATGCCGTGGCGGTGCATGATGTCCTTGCACAGCAGCGTCAGCGCGAATAATTGTTCCTTGGTATAGGGCTCGCTGCCGCGGTTGGAGATTTCGATGCCGATGGAGCGCGAATTCACGTCGCCCTTGCCCATCCAGCTGGAAACACCCGCGTGCCAGGCGCGTTTTTCCTCGTCCACCAGCTGGTAGATATTGCCCTTTTCGTCGATTAAATAATGCGCGCTGACCTTTTTCGCCTGCGTCGGGTCGGTCAGGCGGTCGAGCGCGGCCTCGGCGCTGTCCATGGCGGTGTAATGCAGGATGATCAGTTCCGGCTTTGCGCCGTCCTTGCGCTCGTCAAAATTCGGCGATGGGCGGTCGTAACACTTCATAACGTTTTCACAAATTCGGTGACCAGTTTTTCAAAGGCTGCAGCACCCCGCGCCGCCATTTCCAGCGTATGCGCATGGCTCAGCTTTTCGTCAGACAACCCCGCACCCATATTGGTAAGCATCGAGCAGCCGACGACCTTCATGCCGCAATGGCGCGCGATGATGCAGTCGGGCACGCTCGACATGCCCACGGCATGGGCGCCCATGGTGATGGCCATTTTAATCTCGGCAGGCGTTTCGAACGTGGGCCCGCGGAAGGCGATATAGGTGCCCTCGTGCAGCGTAATCCCTGTCTTTTTCGCGGTCGCCAGCAGTTTCTGGCGCAGGTCTTTGTCCCAGGCATCGGTCATCGGCACGAAGCGGGGGCCGAAGGTTTCGTCGTTGGCGCCGGCCAGCGGGCTCAGCCCCATGTAATTGATATGGTCGGAAATCGCCATCAGCTCCGACACCTTCATGTCCATGCGCAGCGCGCCTGCGGCGTTGGATACGAACAGCGTATCCACGCCCACGGCCTTCGCCGCGCGGATCATGGTTTTCAAGGGATAGGGGTCGTCGGTTTCATAGAAATGCTTGCGGCCCTTGAAGGCCATCACATCGACACCGCCCAGTTTTCCGGCGATGAGTTCGCCGCTATGCCCGACGACGGTCAGGATGGGAAAGCCCGGCAGGTCGCGGTAGGAGATTTTGACGGGGGATTCAATTTTATCGCCGAGGCCACCAAGGCCGGAGCCAAGGATGATCGCGATCTTCGGTTTCAGCGCGCCCAGTTTTGCCGTGATGATATTCCTGCAGGCCTCGACATTCGCGATATGCAGCGTCACGGCATCGCTGACGGGAGTCACTGTGCTGGGCTGCGCCTGTGCGGACATGCGGAATCACCTTTTTGTACGGGTGAGCTGATAGTATGGGAATAAGGCGGGTTTTTAAAGGGGGATTTAACTATACCCGGCTATCTCGGGCAGTTAATAAAAGCTCCGAAGCGGGCTCGCCTATATAGTGTGCAAAACCAAGTGTTTTAAATTTAACTATCGCTCTCTTTTTATGACCTTCCCAGATTTCATCCGAGAAAGCCGATGGTGATTGGCTTCTGTCTATAAGGCAAACGACCACTCCAGTATCACTGCCGGTGGCTACGCAATCTCCTTCCATGACCTGCTGCCCATCTGCGTAGAGCATGGTTTCAAGCGGCTTGATATCTCTTTTAAACTTGCTGGCTTCATACACTTCCTTCATCCGCCGCGCTTCTCCATATGAGATTTTGTCTGGAGCGGAGTGTACTAGGCTACAGCCTCTTGGCGCGGAGCCGTCGAATAAGGATATGCCCTCTAAGCTAATATCTCGTCGTTCATGCTCAATATTGATAACCAGACATACGCAGGGGTGATAAAAAGGATCAAGATATATATCCCCCAATTTGAACTTGTCGAGGGATTGTTCGAAAACTTCGTCTTTCGATTTCAAACTACGCTTAACCTATGAATATTGCCCTTCGTAAGGCGAGGGCAGTTTAATTCCCTTAAGCCCTGCGCTCGACCATCAGTTTCTTGATCTCTGCAATCGCCTTGGCGGGGTTCAGGCCCTTGGGGCAGGTGTTGGTGCAGTTCATGATGGTATGGCAGCGGTAGAGGCGGAAGGGGTCTTCAAGCGCATCAAGGCGCTCGCCCGCGGCTTCGTCGCGGGTATCGGCCAGCCAGCGGTAGGCCTGCAGCAATATGGCGGGGCCGAGGAAGCGGTCGGCATTCCACCAATAGCTGGGGCAGGAGGTCGAGCAGCAGAAGCACAGGATGCAGGCGGCGGGGCCGTGGCCGTCTTCGCCGTTCAGCACGTTCGCGTCCTTCGGGCTTTGCAGGCGCTCGCGCGCGGGCGGCGGGCTGTCGGTCTTCATCCAGGGCTCGATGACGTTGTACTGCGCATAAACATGCGTCAGGTCGGGCACGAGGTCTTTCACCACCGGCATATGCGGCAGCGGGCTGATTTTGACGTCGCCCGAAATATCGTCGAGGTGCTTGGTGCAGGCCAGCGTGTTCATGCCGTCGATGTTCATCGCGCAGGAACCGCAGACGCCCTCGCGGCAGGAGCGGCGGAAGGTGAGCGTCTGGTCGATTTCGTTTTTGATATAGATAAGGGCGTCCAGCACCATGGGGCCGGATTTCGCGGTGTCGATCTCGTAACGGTCGAGGCGCGGGTTTTCCTTGTCGTCGGGGCTCCAGCGGTAGACGGTGAAGGTGCGCGGTTTTTTCGCGCCTTCGGCCTTTGGCCAGGTCTTGCCTTCTTTGACTTTGGAATTTTTCGGGAGCGAGAGCTGGACCATTTTTTAGAACCTTCGATTTTCAGTCTTATATAGGCCTTTATTGTGGACGCCTGAACCCCCGCCGTCAACCGCAGGGGCATAATTTTTCCCTGTATTTTCAGGCCTAAAATCCCCGTGTTGACATATTAATCAAGGGCTTGTACCACAGGGCAGGTTTCGCAATTTTTAAAAGGATATTGGTATGCCTAAACACGCGCGCCCCATGGGTATCATGGCAAGCTTTTCCACGGTGTCGTTCAAAAAGGACGGCAAAGAGGTATTCTCGGCCTCCGTCACCTCGGGCGGCTGCTTCGGCCCCGACGATACGGTCGATGTCATCAACCGCGGTTATGACGCGATGAAAACCGCCATCAACGAGGGCAAGGCGACGACCGCGGCGATGGATTTCAACGCGGTATCGGTTGGCGCGCGTACCTACGGCGTGAGCGGCCACGGCCCGGCCCGCATCGAGCGCAAGGACCTGAACCCCAGGCCGCCGAAGCGCTAAGGGTTTGAGGAATTAAAAAGCCCCGCTCATTTAAAAGCGGGGCTTTTTTAATGCTGGTGGACGGGCGTGAAATGCCAGCTGTTGTCTTCGGGGTCGTAAAGCGGCCCGCGGTCTTCGTTCGGGATATCCAGCACGACGGCGCGGCTGTTTTTCGCCGCGATGAATTCGACCAGTGACAGCAATATCTCCCAGGCCTCGGCGCCCAGGCGCGCGAAGTGCTGCGGGTTGAATTCAATGGCGGTTTTTATTTCGCCGCCGCTCGAGCCGGGGGCGACGTAGAATATTTTATCCGCCTTGATGCCGTAGAGCGCGACATGGCCGCGATAGGGCTGGTCGCGTTTTTCGGCTGCGATTTTCTTTTCCTCGAAAAAGGCGTCGATGATGGCGATCTGCTTCTTCAGCGCGGCCTCGCGCCCGTGGATTTTGGGCAGGAAACGCGCCATGACCAGCGTATCCCGGCCGATAGCTTGTTCTATCTGGCTATAGGGCCGGGAGCCCGCGGGCGTGACGGGCAGGCGTTTCGATTTCAGCGTGGCGAGGGTGGGCTTGCGCGCCATCGATCAATACACGCGCGCCTTGGGCGGAATGGCCTCGACGTCGTTGGTCAGCGTGTTCATGTGGACGGGGCGGTAGGTGATGTTGGTCTTGCCGTTGTCGTTCACGAAAATCGCCGTGTGTTTCATCCAGTTCTTGTCGTCGCGGTCCTTGAAATCCTCGCGGGCATGCGCGCCGCGGCTCTCTTTGCGGTTCTCGGCCGAAACGATCGAGGCCAGCGCCTGGTACATCAGGTTGTCGAGCTCGATGGCTTCGACAAGGTCGCTGTTCCAGATCATCGACTTGTCGGCGACGTTCATGTCGTGGCGGCCGGCGAAGCATTTCTCGATCTTGCCGACGCCTTCTTTCAGCAGCTGGCCGTCGCGGAAGACCGCGCAGTGTTCCTGCATCGCTTTCTGCATGTTCAGGCGCAGGTGCGCGGGGCGGGTGCCGCCCGCGGCGTTGCGCAGTTTATCAAGGCGGTCCAGCGAATTCGCGCCGGCATCGGCGGGCAGTGGCTTGTGCGAGGAGCCGGGGTTGATAGTCTTCGCCGCCTGTATCGCCGCCGCGCGGCCAAACACCACCAGGTCGAGCAGCGAGTTCGAGCCCAGACGGTTCGCGCCATGCACCGACACGCAGGCAGCCTCGCCCACGGCCATCAGGCCGGGCACGACTTTGTCGGGGTCGGATTTCGTGGGGTTGACGACTTCGGTATGCACGTTCGTGGGGATACCGCCCATGTTGTAATGCACGGTCGGCAGCACGGGGATAGGCTCTTTCGTCACATCGACGTCCGAGAAGATGCGCGCGGTCTCGGAAATGCCGGGCAGGCGTTCCTTCAAAATCGCGGGGTCGAGGTGTTCGAGGTGCAGGAATATATGGTCCTTGTGCTCGCCCACGCCGCGGCCCTCGCGGATTTCGACGGTCATCGAGCGCGACACGACATCGCGTGACGCAAGGTCCTTGGCGTTGGGCGCATAGCGTTCCATGAAACGCTCGCCCGCCGAATTGGTCAGGTATCCGCCCTCGCCGCGCGCGCCCTCGGTAATCAGGCAGCCCGCGCCGTAAATGCCCGTGGGGTGGAACTGGATGAATTCCATGTCCTGCAGCGGCAGTCCTGCGCGCAAGACCATCGCGTTCCCGTCACCCGTGCAGGTATGCGCCGAAGTGCAGGAGAAATAGGCGCGGCCGTAACCGCCCGTCGCCAGCACGACCGAATGCGCGCGGAAACGGTGGATGGTGCCGTCGGCCAGGTTCCAGGCCATCACCCCGCGGCAGGCGCCTTCATCGTCCATGATGAGGTCGAGCGCGAAATATTCGATAAAGAACTCGGCCTTGTGTTTCAGCGACTGCTGGTAAAGCGTGTGCAGGATAGCGTGGCCGGTGCGGTCGGCGGCGGCGCAGGTGCGGCGCGCCGTGCCCTTGCCCATATGCGTCGTCATGCCGCCGAAGGCGCGTTGATAGATTTTGCCTTCATCAGTGCGCGAAAACGGCACGCCGTAATGCTCGAGCTCGATCACCGCGGGAATGGCTTCGCGGCACATGTATTCGATCGCGTCCTGGTCGCCCAGCCAGTCGGAGCCCTTGACGGTGTCATACATATGCCAGCGCCAGTCGTCCTCGCCCGCGTTGCCGAGCGCGGCCGAAATACCGCCCTGCGCCGCGACAGTGTGGCTGCGCGTCGGGAATACCTTGGTGATGCAGGCCGTTTTCAGACCCTTTTCCGCCATGCCGAAAGTGGCGCGCAAACCCGCGCCGCCGGCGCCCACGACAACGACGTCGTATTCATGTTCGATGATGGGATAGGTGTTAGGCATGTCAGTTCCTCAGGATATTAATTCGCAACTTGGCCCACGGGGGCGAAGTTGATGTAAAGCACGGCAAAGACGCAAACGGCGCCAAGCGCGAAGAAAGCCAGTTTGTTCAGCAGCAGCGCGGCCAGCTTCATGCCCTCGCCATGCACGTAATCCTCGATAATCACCTGCAGCCCCATCATCGCGTGATAGAAAGACGCGATGATGAACAGGATCGCGGCGATGCCGTTCTGCGGCTGCCCCAGCCAGGCGGTAAAGGACGCCTGGTCGGTGTCGGTGATGTTTTTCAGGCTGCACAGCCAGTAGAGCGACAGCGGCACCAGCGCAATCGACGTCACGCGCTGCATCCACCAGTGGTGTGTGCCTTCCTTGGATGAGCCAAGCCCGCGCGCGCGGCCAAGGGGGGTGCGGATTGAATTATCGTTCTTGCTCATGCCGCCACCCATACCAGCGCCGCGCCGACGAGAGACAGGAGGAACACCACCTGCCCGCTATGGCGCGCGCCCTTGATCGTGAAACCGCGGCCCGTATCCCACACCAGGTGGCGGATGCCGTTCAGGAAATGAAACACAAAAGCCCAGACCCATCCGGCCAGCATCAGCTGCCCGGGGATGGAATGCGTGAAGTCATGGAACTGCGCAAAAGCCTCCGGCCCCTTCACCGCCGCCATCAGCCACCAGCCCATCAGCAGCGCGCCAAAGGCCAGCCCCGCGCCCGTCGCGCGGTGGAGGATGGAAAGAACCATCGTGAACTGCCAGCGGTAGACCTGGATATGCGGGGAAAGGGGGCGGTTATCTGTTGACATAATTATGGCTTTTGGTTGGTGATTGTTGCCTGATGCAACATACCGCTGTGAGGGGCGGGATGCTAGGGGGATTAAAAGGAGGTTTAGTTATTAAACTTGGATACAGATCGCGGAATAATCATCCGTGGGGTCACGTTGCTCGATGAGAGTTAATAACGAGCCAGCTAATTCTTCAATTGTCCGGGAACGCATAGAAAGCTCACTGATTTCTCTGAGGTGTATTTTATTGTGGAGCCCATCGGTTGTAAGTACGAACCGATCCCCCTCTAAAATGCTGTGCTGCGATGTGAACAATTTATGGTCGTTTTTCGCCGATAAGGCAGAGGTAAGGACGTTCTTTCTTGGATAGCTTTTCGCGCGTGCGCCTGAGATTACCCCTTGCTCAATCAACTCTTGTAGCTCGGTTTGATCTACTGTCCGCTTCATTATCCCTTCTTTTCTTAAGTGGTAAATCCGGCTATCGCCAACGTGCCCTATAAGAACCTTGTCGGCTTCTATGATGCAGGCGGAGAGCGTTGTTGCCATATTTTTTAACTCAGCACGGTCATTGGTGTACGTGCGTATGCGGGCTGATATCTCAGAAAAAATATCAACAAAATCAGTTATACCTGAAAGTGACAGCTTCTCGCTGAATGTTTCGGTGGCGATTTGCGCAGCAGCTCCACCGCCGAGTTCTCCACCTATTCCATCTGCAACACAATAACCATATGTGCCGGAGTTTTTAATCTGAATACCTTCGCATAGACGATCTTCATTAGAAGATTTCTTAGGAGAGTTTTTTGAGAAACTTGCCGATTTAATTCGCAAGTTACACTCCCATACGCTGGATTTTTTCAATTACCGCGGGTGGTAAGGAATTAATATTCACACTGATAGAACGACAAATGTGTTCAATGTAATAATTGAGTTGAACCTCAAGGACCTCAATATCCATTAAAAATCTCTCCACGACTCCTAGGGGGATCTGGTCACTTGTAATAAGATTCCAGAACATTCTTTCAACATACCATCTGTTGTGAGAGGCGCCTAATTTCATTAGTGAGATAAGCGTCATTGATTGAAGGGCGATATCGCCATACTGATAGAATGACTTAAGTTTAGGTGCCAATACGTCACAATAATCAAAATCGAAGTGGCTTTCGTTGGCATTGACGTATTCGCAAAACATAATACCGATAGCTTGAAAGACCGGAAAGGAGTTCTGTCTTAGATTTTCTAAATGAGTAATACCTAGCGCCCGAAAAATATTTTTATTGCTTGTTCCGGCGGCCTCGTTTTCTTCAAGGCATAAACACACTCTATCCCAATCTTCATCATTTAAAGTTTCTGAACCGTTCAAGAGCTCGATAACTGCGGCTTCTTCTTGAGACGTAAAGTTAATTTCTTCACGATTAAGAGCCAAATAAAGGTCTTCTCGAAGCTGAGAAACGCTCTCGTA
Source organism: uncultured Micavibrio sp. (assembly GCA_964575605.1). GTDB lineage: Bacteria > Pseudomonadota > Alphaproteobacteria > Micavibrionales > UBA2020 > JAPWJZ01. Next base: position 166,717 of record CAZNRN010000002.1, read on the forward strand.
GCGCCGTCTCGGGTTCGTTTGGGTGCATCTTTCAACAATCGCAGCCAGAGTGGGATCAGGAACCGTCAATCGGTTATAAGGAATTCGCCTGTTACCGCCCCCAAAAATATCGTGAAGTATCGCGCCAAAAGAGTAGATATCACTTTGAGCGGTGGCCTTGTGAAAGTTGTTGATGCATTCCGGCGCTGCATAATTTCTGGTGCCGCCGCCAGCGCCTGAGGCTGTTATCGTGGTTGTGTTACCGGCTTCGCCAGTGATCAAGCCGAAGTCAGAAATTGCATACCTTCTGGTCCCGTTTGTCTCGAAGATCAATACATTTTCGGGTTTCAAGTCTCGATGCTTGATCCCCCTCACGTGTAACGCCTCAAGGCCGGAAAGGATATCAAAGAGAGCCTTACTTGGGTTTCCGCCTAATGTGCGGTCATTATCAATCTCATCCTTCAATGTGCCTACTGCGAGCTCCATAATATAATATGGCGGATCAGCCATAAGATCGGACTGCACGATTTTCGCTACATTAGGGTGGTCTATACGACTCTGATATTCAACTTCTCGCTGAAACCGGCGCTTGAATTGTGCTTGGTCGACTCCCGGAAAACGTTGTTCAAGGTCAGTTTGTAAAGATTTACGTGCGAAGCTTTCGAAGTCATCAGTCATGACCTCATCAACTATCCCAAAGCCTCCTTGCCCGAGGCGGCGCACAAAAGTGTAAGTCATGTTAGCTCATATATAAATTGGAAACTGCTGCTCTGCACGTATGATGTAAGAGACATCTAGGAATGTGGCACAGCCTTTGGTTTTTTTCTCGGCTGCGGCTTCACCCGTTCCTCCGCCACCTTCACCACCGTTTCCTGCACGGCTTTCGACAGGTCTCCTTCGGTGCCCTGCCAGTAGGCGGGGCCGTTGACGAGGTGGTGTTTGACTTTGCCCGGGAAGTCTTTGGCGAGGTTTTCCGAGAGGAATTCCATGCCGGTGCCGGCGCGGCCTAAAATCACGAAATCGATAGTGGCGCGGGTGTTGGATTTCAGCAGTTTTTCCAGTTGTTCCTTTGCCTTGGGGTAATCGGCGAATTCGCCGTCGCTGATGACGACGAAATGGGTGGGCTTGCCGTTGGCCTTGTTCAGCGCGGCGGTCTTGATCATTTCGTCGGCGACGGGGCGGAAATCGGATGATGCGCCTTTTTTCTCGAAGGCTTCGCGCGTGGCGGGGTCGGTGATATCGCCGCTGGCGCTGCGCACCTGCGGGGCGGAGCCCCAGAGCGATACCTCTGCGCCGATTGTTTTAAGGACGGCGGCGCCGTCGAGTGCGGCGTAGAAAGGTTTTTGCGTCATGCTGCCGGTATGGTCGACGAAGACGGCGAAGGCATGGGGCTTGGTTTCATGGGCCAGCAGGCCTTTGACGAATTCGGCTTTCAGCGCGATGCGGTCACGGTAGCGGGCTTGTTCGCGCGCCTCGTCTTCCTTCTTCGATTTTTCGAGGGCGGCGAGGGCCTGGTCGACGACGGCCAGTTTCTCCTCTGCCGTGGTGACGGCGGCGGCGAATTCCTCGCGCAGCTTCTTCAGCCGGGGGACGGGATCGGGCTTTTGATTCTTGTCAGGCATAAGATTTTTTATGGCTATTAACCCCTTAAGTCAACGTGCGGCGCATAGATGGTTTACATAACGTTACGGGCGGGGCGAGAAAGATAGTTTGCTGCACTGCACTCTGCATTGACTTATCCGTGGGGGAGGGTAGGCTTATCCATAATACAGTCAACATCGTCCAGATTAATTTAATAGTATGAAACAGGGCATTCCCATGGCCGCGATTTCATTCTATTTATGTCTACACAATCTGAGACAAAAATCTGATTCCACGGGCGGCGCTTATTTGTGTCGCTTGCGAAAGGGTTAAGGCACTTGGCAGAGAACGCCAAAAACGGTTCGCCCTCTCCGCAGCCTCCGGTTCCGCCGGTGGCGGCTGCATCCCCGACTCCGTCGGCAAATCAAACAACGTCGACTCCGGTTCCGGCTCCTGCTGTCGCAACGCCTAAAGTTTTCACCGTCGCGCCCGATAAATCATTCCTCGATGCCGTCGCACGCGGCGTGCTGGCGAAAGCGGCGGGCGACCCCTTGAAGCTTTCCGACTATTCCATCCTCGTCCCCGACCGCGAAACGAAGACGTTGCTGCGTCAGGCCTTCATGGAACAGCTGGCGGGCAAGCCCGGCATCATGCCGCGCATCGACGCGCCGGGCGATATGGATGACGACGACCTCTCGCTGAAAATTTCCAGCAACCGTATCCTTTCACAGGCCCTGATGGATATCCCGCCCGCCGTGCCGCGCCTGCACCGGCAGCTGATTCTGGCGGAAGAAATTTTAAAGATCCCGGGCATGGCGTCCTCGGTGCAGAAGGCGATCAAGCTGGGCGGCGAACTGGGCTCCTTCATCGACGACATCCAGCGGAACAACATCGAGCTGAAAAACGTCGATAAACTGGTGCCCGACGAATTCCGCGCGCAATGGGCGCATACCGCGGAATTTCTGAAAATCATCACCGAAACCTGGCCCGACCGCCTGTCGAAAATGGGCATGGTCGACCCCGAAGACCACAAGAACCTGCTGATTTCCGTACAGGCCGCGCACTGGCAGCATAACCCGCCGGCCTCGCCCATTCTTGCCGTGGGTTTCACAGATACCTCGCCCGCGATCGTCACGCTTTTGCAAACCGTCGCGACCCTGCCGCAGGGCGGCGTGGTGCTGCCGGGCGTCGACATGAAGCTCGACCAGAAAAGCTGGGACGTGCTCACCCCCGTGCATCCGCAATATGCGTTTAAAAAGATGCTCTCCGAACTGGGCGCCGACCGTTCAGCCGTTGCGACATGGGAAGCCGACCTGCCGGGCCCGCGCCACGCACGTACCGTCGACCTCGAAAAAACCAATACCGAGCGCCAGAAGCTTTTACGTGAAGCCATGCGCCCCGCCGGAACGTCGGAAGGCTGGAGCGCGCTGAAGGGCCGCAAGAACACCAAGAAGGGCCCGCTGGCCGACAACGACAACGACGCCATCGGCATCGAGGCTCTGGCGGGCATGGACCTCATCACCTGTTCCTCGCAGCAGGAAGAAGCCTCCGTCGTCGCGCTGAAAATGCGCGAAACGCTGGAAGCGCCCGGCCGCACCGCGATGCTGGTGACGGGCGACCGTTCGCTGGCGCGCCGCGTTTCCGCCCGCCTCCGCTACTGGCGCGTCGAGGTTGAAGACCAGGCCGGCGTGTCGCTGGCTGAATCGCCTGCCGGGGTGTTTTTGCTGTCGACCGCAAACATGGCCGCCGAAGAATGGTCGCCGGTTGCGACGCTGGAGGCGCTGAAGCATCCGCTCGCCGGTTTGGGCGGCAAGCCTGAAGATTTCGCGAAAAAACTCTCGACTGTCGAAGACATGGTTTTCCACGGCCCCCGCCCCGGCGCTGGCGTTGCAGGCGTAAAAGGCGTCCTTGCCGCGGCCTTCAACCGCGCCGCGCGCCGCCCGAAAGCGCGCCCGCAGGCGGAGCTGAAGGCCGAACAGGCGGAGCTTGACGCATGGCTCGATAAAATTACGGCCTCTGGCAAGGATTTCTTCGACAAGATGGCGGCAGGCAAGCAGCGGCCATTCAAAGAGTTTCTGGATGACCATATCCGCTTTGCCGAAGCGCTGGCGGCCACCGACACCGAAAAAGGTGCCGAGCGCCTGTGGCGCGGCGATGACGGCGTGGGGGCTGCGCGCTTCCTGACGCAATTGCGTGATGCCGCTGCCTTTATCCCGCCTGTTACGGGGCAGGATTATGTGGATGTTTTGCAGGGCCTGATGCGCGACGTGCGCCTGCGCTATACGGCGGCGGGGCACCCCGCGCTGAAAATCGTGACGCCCGAACAGGCGCTGCTGCAAAAGGCCGATGTCGTCATCATCGGCGGCTTCAACGACGAAAGCTGGCCGAAGAAACCAGATGAAAGCCCCTGGCTCTCGCCCGATATGGCGAAGGGGTTGGGCCTGCCGCCTGCGGAAGAGCAGATCGGCCGCGCGGCTTACCATTTCGTGCAGACGGCCTCGAACCCCAACGTGCTGCTCTCCCGCGCCGTGCGCTCGGGTGATGCGCCTGCGGTGGCCTCGCCCTTCCTGACGCGCCTGACCATGGTGCTGAAAGGCGCGGGCCTCGACCAGGAGATCGAGAGCAAGACGCAGCTCCTCGAAATCCACAACGCCATGCAGACGCCTGCATCGGTGACGCCGATCGCGCCGCCCGAGCCGCGCCCGCCGAAAGACGTGCGACCCAAGGAACTGCCGGTGACCGCGATCGAAAAGCTGATGCGCGACCCTTATTCCGTCTATGCGAAATATATCCTGAACCTGAAGCCGAAAAGCCCGCTGGACGCCTCGCCCAGCGTGGCCGAGCGCGGCACCTTTACGCATGACGCGCTGGATGCTTTCGTTAAAAAGTTCCCAGACAAGCTGCCCGACAACGCCTATGACGAGCTGCTGAAAATCGGGCGTGAATCGTTTGAAACCCGCATCAACAATCCGAACGTGCAGGCCTTCTGGTGGCCGCGCTTCGAGCGCATCGCGAAATGGTTCGTGAAGTTCGAGGAGGAGCGCCGCGAGATGACCAAGACGCTCGGCACCGAAGTGCGCGGCAAGCTTGAAATCGACATGGGCGGCGGCGAGATTTTCACGCTCACCACCATCGCCGACCGCATCGACCGCAACGCCGACGACCAGCTGGCGATCATCGATTATAAAACCGGCGCGGTGCCGACGCAGAAATCCGTCGCGCTCGGCTATTCGCCCCAATTGACGCTGGAAGCCCTGATCGCCTATCGCGGCGGTTTCGCGCAGGTCGATGCCTCGGAAGTCGGCGAGCTGCAGTACTGGAAGCTCTCGGGCGGCAAGCCTGCGGCGGACGTCACCAACGTGCGCGGCGACGTGAAGCAGCTGGTCGACCAGGCCAACGACGGCATTTCGAGCCTCGTGAAGGCCTTCAATGACCCGAAGACGCCTTACCTGTCGACGCCCGACAAGGCCAAGGCCGCACGCTATAACAGCTACGAACACCTCGCCCGCACCGGCGAATGGGGCACGGTGAAGCCCGAAACCGGCGCCAAAAAAACCAAGACCACTACGCGCCGCAAGAAACCGCCGGTGAAACACAAATGACCGCGAAAAAGAAGCCCGAGCAGGAAAAGGATATCAAGCGCGTGCCTGAAGCCACGCCCGCCATCCCGCGCGGCAAGCCCGACCCCAACGTCGTGCAGCGGCAGGCCTCCGACCCTTCGGCCTCCGTCTGGGTGACGGCTTCCGCAGGTACGGGCAAGACCAAGGTCCTGACCGACCGCGTCTTGCGCCTGATGCTGAACGGCTCGGCGCCCGACCAGATTTTGTGCGTGACCTTTACGCGCGCCGCCGCCTCCGTCATGACCAACCGTATCCGCGAAGAGTTGTCGAACTGGGCGACCTGTGACGATGAGACGCTGGAAGACCGCCTGACCAAGCTGAACGGCGTCAAGCCTGACGACGCGGCGATGAAGCGCGCGCGCCAGCTGTTTGCCGAATTCCTCGACGCTTACGGCGGCCTGCGCGTGCAGACCATCCACTCGTTCTCACAGTCGCTCTTGCGCCGCTTCCCGATTGAATCGGGAATTCCGCCCTATTTCGACGTGATGGACGAACAGTCGTCGTCCGAAATGCTGCGCGAGGCGCAGGCCGATGTGCTGCGGCAGGCGCAGAAAGACCCCACCACGCCGCTCGCCCGCGCGGTGCAGCTGGTGACACCCGAGGTGTCCGAAGACGAATTCGCCGCTACCATAGGCGACCTTACCTATCGCCGCGGCCAGCTGTTCAGCATCTTCAACAAGGACGGCGGGCTCGAGGCGACCATCGACAACGTCTATAAATACCTGGGCGCGCCCAAGGGCCTCGACACCGCGGCGATGAGCCGTGATTTGAACGCTAATACCGGCCTGAACGGCCATGCTCCCGATATCAAGGCGCTGAAGGAAGCCGCGGACATGCTGGCGGGTGGCACCGAGGGCGACCTTGAAAAAGCCAAAATCATCAAGGCCTGGATCCTCCACCCGCAACAGCGGCAGGAATTGTTCTGGGACTACGTGAACGTCTTCCTGACGCAGGACCGCAACGTCCGCAAGCGCCTGACCACCAAGGCGTCATCGGGCGCGCAGGACGCGATGGAAAAAGAAGCCCAGCGCCTGATTGAAGGCATCGAGGCTATTTCCACCATGAACGTCGCGCGCGGCACGGAATCGCTGCTGCGTATCACAGGCGCGGTGCTGGAGCGGTATACCGAGAAAAAACGCTCGCTCAACCAGCTCGACTACGACGACCTGATTTATCATGCCAATAAAATGATGAAGCAGGACAACGCCGCCGGCTGGGTGCTGCAAAAGCTGCCTGGCAACATCAAGCATATCCTGGTCGACGAAGCGCAGGACACCAACCCCGACCAGTGGGAACTGGTGACGGCAATTGCGAAAGAGTTCTTCGAGAACCCCGCGCGCAAGGCGTCAAAAGACAATACGATATTTGTCGTCGGCGATGAAAAACAGTCGATTTTCAGCTTCCAGCGTGCCGACCCCCGCGAATTCGCCCTGCACAAGAAATCATTCGAAGACCTGGTGAAAAATGCCGGCGGACGCTGGCGCGAGGTTGAGATGGAAATCGCCTTCCGCTCCAGCCCCGCCATCACGCAGGCGGTCGATGCCGTTTTTGCGAACCCTGCCGCCGCCGACGGTTTGTTCTTCGACGGCGACAAGGATAAACAGGTGCGCCACAACCCCTTCCGCCGCGGACAGGCGGGGGTGGTCGAGGTGCACCCCGTGCTGCGCCCCGGCGAGAAAGAACCCGAAACCCCTTGGGAGCTGCCGCTGAAAATGAAGGACGCGCCCGACCCCTCGGGCGATATGGCCGACAAAATCGCCGACCAGATCAAGGGCTGGCTTGATAGCGGCGAGCAGCTGCAGTCGCGCAAACGCCCGATCAGCCCCGCCGATATCGTCATCCTCGTGCGCCGCCGGTCGGAATTCGTCGACAACATGGTGCGCGCGCTGAAAAAACGCGACATCCCCGTCGCGGGCGCAGACCGCATGAGCCTGCGCGAGCAAATTGCCGTGATGGATATGGTGGCGCTGGCCGAATGCCTTCTGTTCCCCAAGGACGATTACAAGCTGGCCTGCGTGCTGAAATCGCCGCTGGTCGGCATGACCGACAAGCAGCTGGAAACCCTCGCCGTCAACCGCCCGGGCGACCTCTGGGATGCGCTGGCCGCGAAGGCGAAAGACGCCAAAGCGGATAAACTTTACCGCGACGCCTTCAACTACCTCGAAGGCCTGCAGAAATCGCTGAACGACGAACGCCCGTATGAGTTCTATTCAACTGTGCTGATGAACGCCTGCCCCGCGAACAATATGTCGGGGCTGAACGCAATGTACAGTCGCATGGGTTTCGAGGCGGAAGACCCGCTGGTCGAGTTCATGAACGCGGTCGAGCGCTTCGAGAAACTCCATGTGCCGTCGCTGCAGGGCTTTATCTCGTGGCTCGACGCCGGCGAGGCGGAAGTGAAGCGCGAGCTGAACATGAACCCCGAAACTCCCCGCGTGCATATCATGACCGTGCACGGCGCCAAGGGGCTGGAAGCGCCGATCGTCTTCCTGCCGGACACAACCGGCCTGCCCGAAGACAACGCCCGCGCACGCCCCAAATTCCTGTGGCCGGACGACGAGCGCAGCGTGCCGCTCTGGGTGCCACGCGCCGAGCTGGAAAGCAGCGTCTTTGCCGCCGAGCGCGAAAAGGCCGAGCTGGAGCGCGACCGCGAATTCCGCCGCCTGATGTATGTCGCCCTGACACGCGCCGCCGACCGCCTGTATGTCTACGGCTACCAGAACACCGACGATGTTTCGCCGAAAAGCTGGTATTCGCTAATCCGCAAGGGCATCGCCGAAAACCTGAAGGACGATATCACTGTCATCAAGCCGCCCAAGGAATACGGCGGGGAGAAACCGACGCCGGCATCGACCTTCAACAAAAAGGCCAAGCCGCAGCTGGAACCCGAAGACGGCGACGAAACCATCTTGCGCTTCACGGTCAAGCAGACGGCGCGCCCCCAACCCGACGGGCTGAAGGCCGCGGCAAAAGGTAAAACAGTTGGCATCCCCGTCTGGGCGCGCACCGTGCCGAAGTCGGACCAGACGCCGGTCGAAAAGTTCAGGCCCTCCGAATACAAGGCGACCAATGACAACATGAGCGCGCCTTCGCCGCTCGAGGCGGAAAAAGAGACTTATTACCGCCGCCTGGGATCGGTCGTGCACGAACTGTTCGAATTCCTGCCTTCCATCCCCGCCGCGGAACGCGAAGCGGCGGCGAAAAAACACCTGTCGAAACCGGGCTTCGGCCTGACCGACAAGGATCAGGAAGAAGCCTCGAAAGAAGTGCTGAAAATCCTCAACGACCCGCATTTCGGCGGCCTTTTCGGCCCCAACAGCCGCGCCGAAGTCAGCATCACCGGCCTGTTCGACCGTGCCGGCGTGAAACAGATGATGTCGGGCCAGATCGACCGCCTTGTCGTAGATGACAAGAGCGTGCTGATCGTCGACTTCAAGAACAGCGTCCACGTGCCAAAAAACGCGGGCGAGGTCACGGATAAATATGTGATGCAGATGGCGGCTTATCGCCTCGCCCTGCAGCAGATTTATCCCGACAAGGAAATCAAATGCGCGCTGCTCTACACGCGCAAGGCCAAGATCGTGTCGCTGCCGAACGAGATGCTGGACGCTGCGCTGAAGAAAATCGATTTGGTGCCGCACGACCCGAATAAAAAGCCCGCGGCACCCAAGCCGCCCGGCCTGTAATTATCAAGCCGATAAAACAGCTTTAGTAATGCCCGTGTAAGGCATAGGTGCGCATTTTTTATGCGACGTGGACAGCGGGGGGTTCGTGGGCGGCACGCGACGGAAGCCTTCGAAGGGAAGGGCGCGGCAGAAAATGTCGCGTAGTTTTTCTACGCCCTCCTTCGCGGCGGCAATCGCGAAGTCGCGCGCGGCCTTGAAGCGCTGCCAGTTATCCTTCGTCAGCTCCCATATTTCCTGCACGGACGATCCGCCGATGTAATGGCTGGTGGCACGGATTTCCAGCAGCTCCGCACCGGTCTTTGCCTTCAGCTGGCGCGAGGCCTCGTTGTCGGCGGCATTCTTAATGACCAGCTTTTCAAACCCGAGTTCGTTGAAGGCATGATCGTTCACGGCGACCAGCGCTTCTTTCATGTACCCGCTGTTCTGGTATTCCTTTGCGATCCAAAGCCCGCGGTTGCCCGACGCGGTGTCGCGGCGCAGGTGGATGACGCCGATAACTTCGTCAGGGTTCTCGCGGCGTGTGATGCCCCAGTACCAGTCGTTGCCGCGTTCCATGGCGGGCAGGGCGATGTTCTTCAGGAATTTTTCCGCGCCGTCGTCGGGATAGGGCCATTTGACCGCGTTCTTCGAGAGATATTTGACGGTATCCCAATGGGGAAAATAGCGCTGGATATCGCCGCTGTCGCCCAGCGACAGGGGGCGGAGTACCAGCCTTTTTGTCTCCAGAATCGTCATTGCGTTACCCGAAAAACCCTTAAATACCAATGGCGGAAGGTGTTAACTTAACAGGGATGACATTATTCTGTCAAATAAATAAGGATTGCAGCAAACGGGTTGCTGGGCTTTGCTAGCGGGCAGCAGCAAAAGGGTATCTTTTCATGACCGAAAAACTGGGATTCATCGGCCTTGGCATCATGGGCCTGCCCATGTCGCTGAACCTGAAGCGCGCGGGTTTTGACCTTGCCGTTTATAACCGCACCGCGGCGCGTACCGAGACGCTGAAAGAGGCGGGCGCGACGGTTTGCGAAACGCCCTCCGCCGTTGCGGCGAATGCCGATATTATCTTTACCTGCGTTTCCGATACGCCCGATGTTGAAGAAGTCCTCTTCGGCATGGACGGCATCATCCACGGCGCGAAGAAGGGCAGCGTGGTCGTGGATATGAGCACGATCTCGCCGGCCGCGACCCGCGATTTCGCCAAACGCCTTGCAGAAAAAGGCATTACGCTGCTGGACGCGCCCGTATCGGGCGGCGAGGCAGGGGCGATTGCAGGCACGCTCACCATCATGACCGGCGGCGACGAGGCCACGTTCAACCGCGTGAAGCCCTACTTCGAAAAAATGGGCAAGACCATCGTGCTGGTGGGTGACAGCGGCGCGGGGCAGGTGGCCAAGGCCTGCAACCAAATCATCATCGCCGTCGCCATCGAAGGCGTGGGCGAAGCCATGCTGCTGGCCGAAAAATGCGGGGTAGACGGCAAAAAAGTGCGCGAGGCGCTGATGGGCGGCTTTGCGGGCTCGAAAGTGCTGGAAGTGCATGGCAACCGCATGCTGACGAACGATTTCAAGCCCGGGTTCAAGACGAAACTTCACCGCAAGGACATGGGCATCGTGCTGGAAACCGCGAAGCAGCACAAGCTGCCGCTGCCCGCCGCGACGCTGGTGACGCTTCACATGGATGAAGTGATCAAGAAGGGTGATGGCGAGCTCGACAGCTCGGCCGTGTTCAAGGTTTTAAAGAAGAGCTGACGGCGGGTGTTGCAGCTCCCTGCGTTTTTAATCCGGCGGCTTCGGCCGGGTTGGCCCAGACCTGTATCTCCACATATCTGCCGCCTTTGATGTAATCGCTTCCAAGCCCGAAAGACTTGATGGCCTGCGCGGCCTGTTCCGCGTTCAGCACGGCGTTTTGCAGCGGGTGGGGTTCGACTCCTTCGGGCAGTTTCACGGTATGGTTGCCCATGCTGTCGCCGTAAGTGAAAGAGCAGCATGAAAGGTCAAACTGGTCGGCGGGTATTGAAATCGCTTTCAGTCCTGTATGCGGGCCCACGGTCTGCGGTTCGGTGGTCAGGCAGAAATAGACCGGGTTTTGCTTGCGGATATCCACGCCCGCACTTTGCGCACCGGCACGCAGCCAGTTTTCGGTTTCAATGCGACCCTCTATATAGGCCGCCTGGTCGCCCACCTTGTCGCCGACGCGGCGCTGGCTGGCGAATTTCGAGCAGAGGGCGATCGCCTCGGTCTTTGGCTTGTCAGTGACGACCTCGAAAGGCTCGGACCCTTCACGGTAAAGGCGCGTGAGGTAGAGGCCTTGCAGGGGGTTGGGGACGCTTGAATCGGGCATTAGCCATTATAGCACAATATTTAACATAATATTAATGAGCGAGCGTAAGTAACTGATAAACCTAAATTTTATTAATCTCTTCAAGCGCATTTTTGAGGATATGGGCGGCGGCGAGTTTGTCGACGACCTCGCCGCGTTTCTTGCGGGACATGTCGATTTCATCGATCAGGAACTGCTCGACCGCGAAGGTCGACAAGCGCTCGTCAAAGAAGGCGATGACAGGGTCGAAACCCAGTGTGTCTTTCGCGCGCAGAAGGTTCTGGCCGAAGGAGCGCACGGACTCTGCGCGTTTGCCCTCCGTCCCGTCCATGTTGAGCGGCAGGCCGATGACGAAACCGCGCACCTCGTATTCCTTGCAGATAGCCGTCAGCTGGCGCAGATTTTCCGTAAACTTGACGGGTGTGAGGGTTTTTAACGGTGTCGAGATGGTCAGCTCTGGGTTCGACAGCGCCAGCCCCAGCGTCTTGGTGCCATGATCCATGCCCAAAAGCCTTGTTTTGGGGGGCAAAAAGCGTCTCAGGTCTTTGATCGGGACTATCGCCATGCTAGATTTTCTGTCGATATTATTTAAATAAGGAACGGTGTGATGTCTATCGATAAAAACACGGTGACCAGGATAGCAAAGCTGGCCCGGATCAAGGTGGCGGAGGAGGACAAGGAAACCCTCGCCCGCGAACTGTCCAACATTCTCAAGATGATCGAGGAGCTTAACGCGGTCAATACCGACGGCGTCGAGCCCCTGACCTCGGTCGTGCAGATGCAGATGTATTCCCGCGAGGACAAAGTCACCGACGGCGGCATCCCCGAAAAAATCCTCGCCAACGCACCCGAGCAGACGGCCGGCTTCTTCGTCGTCCCGAAAGTGGTGGAGTAATAGAACATGGCAAACCTGACCCACCTGACCATCCGCCAGGCGCTCGACGGCCTGAAGAAAAAAGAATTCACGGCTTCCGAACTGGTCGAGGCGCATATCAAGGCCTCCGAAGCGGCGCGCCACCTGAATTGCTACATCACCGAAACCTTCGACACCGCGCGCGCGGAAGCGAAAGAGGCGGACAAGCGCTATGCCGCCGGCAAGGCGCTGCCGCTGGACGGTATTCCGATTGCGATGAAGGACCTTTATTGCACCGAGGGCGTCGAGACGACGGCGGCCAGCCTGATTTTGAAAGGCTTCAAACCGCCTTATGAATCGACCGTTTCCGGCAACATGAAGCGCGACGGCACGATTTCTCTGGGCAAGGCAAACCTTGACGAATTCGCGATGGGTTCCTCGAACACCACCTCGGGCTACGGCAACGTCATCAACCCGTGGAAACGCAAGGGCGATAACAAAGACCTCGTTCCCGGCGGGTCATCAGGCGGTTCTGCGGCGGCTGTGGCAGCGCGTATTGCCATGGGTGCGACAGGCACCGATACCGGCGGCTCTATCCGCCAGCCGGCGGCTTTCTGTGGCATCACGGGCATCAAGCCCACCTATGGCCGCTGCTCGCGTTTCGGCATTATCGCTTTCGCGTCGTCGCTGGACCAGGCGGGGCCTTTTGGCAAGGATGTCGAGGACTGCGCCCTACTGCTGAAATCGATGGCGGGCTGGGATGAAAAAGATTCCACCTGCGTCAACCTGCCGGTGCCCGATTACGCGGCATCGCTGGGGCAGAGCGTAAAGGGGCTGAAAGTCGGCATCCCGAAGGAATACCGCGTCGAGGGCACCAGCCCCGAAATCATCGCGCTGTGGGAAAAAGCAGCCGCGATGCTGAAAGACGCCGGCGCCGAAATCATCGACGTTTCGCTGCCGCATACCAAATATGCGCTGCATGCATACTATGTGGTGGCGCCTGCGGAATGCTCGTCGAACCTCGCGCGCTATGACGGCGTGCGTTTCGGCGCGCGGGTCGAGGGTGACAACCTGATCGACACGTACGAGAACACCCGTGCGAAAGGCTTCGGCCGCGAAGTGCGCCGCCGTATCCTGATCGGCACATACGTGCTGTCGGCGGGTTACTACGACGCCTATTACAACAAGGCGCGCAAGGTGCGGAAACTTATCTGGAACGACTTTATCGAGGCCTACAAAAAGGTCGACGTCCTGCTGACGCCGACCGCGCCCACCGCGGCGTTTGCGATTGGCGAGAACCAGAGCGACCCGGTGACGATGTACCTGAACGACATCTTCACCATCCCGGCCTCGATGGCCGGCATGCCCGGCATGTCGCTGCCGGTCGGCCTGTCGTCCGACGGCCTGCCGCTCGGCATCCAGCTGATCGGCCAGCCGTTCAAGGAAGAAACCCTGTTCCGCGCAGCCCATGCGCTGGAGAAAGCCGCAAATTTCACCGCCGTGCCCCAGAACATCGTCGGCAAAGCGGCGTAAGGAGAAAACCCATGACCTATATCATCAAAGGCGAAACGGGCGACTGGGAAACCGTCATCGGGCTTGAAGTCCATGCGCAGGTATTGACCAAGTCGAAACTGTTCTCGGGCGCATCCGCCGATTTCGGCGCGGCCCCCAATACGCAGGTGAGCCCCGTTGACGCGGGCATGCCGGGCATGCTGCCCGTCATCAACCACGACTGCATCGAAAAGGCTGTGCGTACCGGTTTGGGGCTTAACGCCGTCATCAACCGCGTGTCGGTCTTCGAGCGCAAAAACTATTTCTACCCCGACCTGCCGCAGGGCTACCAGATATCGCAGTACCAGCAGCCCATCGTCGGCAACGGCGAGATTGAAATCGACCTGCCCGACGGCACGGTGAAAAAAGTCGGCATCGAGCGCCTGCACCTTGAACAGGACGCGGGCAAGAGCTTGCACGACCAGCATCCGTCCAAAAGCTATGTCGACCTGAACCGCAGCGGCAACCCGCTGATGGAAATCGTCTCGAAGCCCGACATGCGTAGCCCCGAAGAGGCGGGCGCATATGTTACGAAACTCCGCGCCATCGTGCGCTACCTTGGCACCTGCGACGGTAACATGGACGAAGGCTCGATGCGCTGCGACGTGAACGTGTCGGTGCGCAAGCCCGGGGCGGAACTCGGCACGCGCTGCGAGATCAAGAACGTGAACTCGGTCCGTTTCGTGCAGCAGGCGATCGAATACGAAGCAAAACGCCAGGTCGAAGTCATCGAAGGCGGCGGCAAGATAGTGCAGGAAACGCGCCTGTTCGATACCAAGAACGGCACAACCCGTTCGATGCGCTCCAAGGAAGACGCGCATGACTACCGCTATTTCCCGGACCCCGACCTGCTGCCGCTCATCGTCGAAAACGACGTGGTCGACGGCATCCGCAAAACCATGCCCGAGCTGCCCGATGCGAAAAAGAAGCGCTTCACCGACAGTTTTGGCCTGACCGCATATGACGCGGGCGTGCTGGTCTCGGAAAAAGAACGTGCGGAGTATTTCGAGGAAGCCGCCAAGGGCCGTGACGCGAAACTCGTCGCCAACTGGCTGATCACCGAACTGCTGGGCGCGCTGCACAAGGCCGAGAAAGAGCTGAAGGACAGCCCCGTTTCAGCCAAGCAGCTGGGTGAACTTGTCGGGCTGATTTCCGACAACACTATCTCGGGCCGCATCGCCAAGGAAGTCTTCGCCGAAATGGTCGGCACCTCGAAAAACGCTGCTGACATCGTGGAAGCCAGGGGGCTGAAGCAGGTGACGGATACCGGCGCGATAGAAAAAATCGTCAACGAAGTCATCAAGGAAAACGCCGACAAGGTCGCCGAATACAAGGGCGGCAAGGACAAGCTTTTTGGCTTCTTCGTCGGCTCCGTTCTCAAGAAGTCGGGCGGCAAGGCCAACCCCGGCATGGTCAACGATCTGCTGAAAAAGAAGCTGGAGGAATAAATGCCCACGCTCAAAGGCCCGAGGCCCGGTACGACGCCTGTTCCGCTGGTTCTGACCAAGGAGGGCGCGCAACGCTTCCTCGTCGGCCTGTCGTGGGATCCGCGCGACGCTTCCGATTTCAAGGTCAAGGTATCGGATGGCCCCCGCAAGGGCAGCATCACCAGCCGCATCCTGCATATCCTCCTGGCGCCCTTTGAATTCATCCGCGTCCTGTTCCTGTCCTCGGCCAAGCTGGTCGTATCCGACATGCACAACAACACGCTGAAAAAAGACAGTGACGAGGCCGGGCGCGACGTAAAAGCCGAGCAATACGACCTCGATCTCGACTGCTACATTTACGACGCCGACCTGAACCTGAAAACTGTCGTGGGCGTCGAAGACGGCGAGCTTATCGACAAGAGCAAGCGCATCTACCATTCCGGCGACAATCAGGGCGGCGGAGGTGGTGGCGACGATGAAAAACTTTACGTAGAGACGGCCGGCCTGCCCGCCGATTACCACCACATCTATTTCGTCGTCAAAAGCGACTGCAAGTTCAGCATGGCCGAATTCAAAAACCCCAGCATCCGCCTTGCCGACAGCAAAAGCGATGCGGTGGCGCTGCAAAACAGCCTGCATCCGCCCGAGGGCATGCCGAAGGTCTATAACTACATTTTCTGCCGTGTATCGCGCGACGGCGAGGGCTGGAGCTTCGAGAATATCGATGAATTCATGGATGACAACGTGAAGTGGGAAGAGCTTCTGCCCACTTTGCCTGCACGGAAGGCAGCTTAAGCCATGGCGCATGTCGGCCCCCAGAAAGGCAAAACGGCCCCACTGAAATTGTCGCCGGAAGGCGCCCGCTTTTTAGTAGGCCTCTCCTGGGCGCCAAAAGACGGACCCAAACGCAAACGGATCGAAGTCCCCCACCTGAAAGACGAGCAGGGGAACTATGATAATCTCTACTTCTTGAAGCTGCCGGTTTATATCGGGCAGGTCATTATTCAGGGTATCGCGGGGCTGCTGCCGGATAAATCCGCGCCCAGGACAGAAGGCGGCGCGAACCCGGCAGACGGGCACGACCTCGACCTCTACTGTTATATTTTCGACCGCAATATGCAGCTGTACCAGGTGATCGGGCCCAAGGTGGGCGAGCTGATCGACCCGTCGCAGAAAATCTATCACAGCGGCGAAAACCAGCATGGCCGGCAGGGCAACGACGCCGAGCAAATTTTTGTGGAAACGCGCGGCCTGCCGCCCGATTACCACAACTTTATCTTCGTCGTGAAAAGCGCCAACAGCAACGCAATGTCGGATATCCCGGAAGGCATTATCCGCTTGGCCGACAGCGCCTCGAATACCAACGCGCTTGAAAACCATATTGCCGAGAAGGCGCAGCCGCCCGCGAATTCCTTTGGTTACGTCTTCTGCTGCCTGACGCGCGAGGGTGAAAACTGGGCCGTGCGCAATATCGACAGTTTCACCGGCCGCGCCGTGGACTGGAGCCTGATGCTCCCAGCCATCGAGTGGACAAAAGGCCCGGAATGAAGGACGAAACGGCCTTCCGTCTCTACACCCTTAACAGGCGCTGGACGAATGCTAGCCTGCTTGTGCACCGCCATTTCGACGGGCACATCGTATCGATGCAGCAGTCGGGAAGCCACTGGATCAAGAACATGCTCTCGCATGTGCTTATCAGGCTTTATAACCTTCCTCCCATGGCGCATATCCAGGACGACAGCATTATCGGCCACACCAAAACGCCGCCGGCCTATAAAAGCATCCCGCAGATCGTGCATAGCCATGGCTATCCGCATGCGCTGACGCTGAAAGTCCCGGGCCTGCATTTCCCCAAATACTTGGTGCTGGTGCGTGACCTCAAAGAATCGCTGGTGTCGCATTACGAGCGGTTCAAGGGGGATTACAAAGGTGCGGATTTTTCGACCTACCTGCGCGGCGATGTGCGCCAGAAAACCTTCCACAGCGATATCTGGTCGCGCATCCGCTTTATGAACGAATGGGGGCGCGTGCTGGTACGCAATCCGGGCGCCGTCATGCCGCTGCGCTATGAAGACATCAAGAGAGACCCCGCCGCTGCGCTGCGCAACGTCTGTGCCTTTTTCGGCATCAAGGACGTCACGGAAGATATCGTTATTTATGCGCTTGCCGAAAGCAGCAAGGAAAAGATGGCCGAGAAGCCGAACCCCAGTATCACAACGACCGTCGTGCGCACCGAACAGCGCCCGACGCTCGACAGCTATTTCACGCCGGAAAACGAGGCTTTTTTCCGCGCCACCTGTGCGCACTACCTCGAGCATGATTTCGGCTATGGCTATACGCGGCCGGAAGTGAAAGCGGCATGACCGGACTGGTTGTATTTGACGTGGACGGCACCTTCCTCGACAGCTACACGCTGTTCGAGAAATCCATCCGCGACTATTCGAAAGAAAAAGGCCTGCCCGAACCGTTTTACGAAGCCATCCGCCACGGCTACAGCGACCCGCACTCGCATGACTTTAAGTGGGGGGTGAGCCGCGAGGAACAGGTCGAACACCTGATTACGGTTTTTAACCTGATGGACGAATGGTCCATGTCGGGCGACCCTGCGCGCACGCCGCTGCTTTTTGAAAGCGTCGAAGACGTGCTGGTGGAGCTGAAGGATAATGGCCATACGCTGGCCATCGTCACGTCGAAGCCGGAGGCCCCGCTGCTGCACCTGCTGGAATACCACAACGTCAAGAACCTCTTCTCCGCCCACCGCACCTGGGACGACATCAAGCGCCGCGGGGAAAAGGAAAAGCCCGAGCCTGACATGCTGCTTTCTGTCATGAAGCAGCTGAATTTCAAGCCCGACAGCACCGTTATGATCGGCGATACGACCATGGATGTGCGCATGGGGCGTGCGGCGAAGACCCATACCATCGGCGTGGCCTGGGGCATGCACCCTGTCCTTCACCTGGAAGACGCTGGCGCGCATCATATCGTCGACACCCATTTCAAGAACCTGGTGCCGGCGGTTAAAAGGATATTGGGTTAACCCCGGGCGGCAGGCCCGGTTTTGCGCACAGGCGTTCTGGCCGCTTCATCCGTGCTGAATTCCGCAGCGCTTTCGACATAGGGCAGGGCGCGCAGGCGTGCGGCCACGCGGTCGGTGCATTCGATCAGCGTTTTGCGCTCGTTGGCGATAAGTTCGCTGGCGCCGACACCGCTCAGCAGGTCGTTCGTGAAAAGGTATTCCAGCAGGTTCTTGTGGCAGTCACGCGCATGGCGCATGAAACGATGGAAGTTAAGGCTTTTGCTGGGGCCGGTTTCTTCGGCCAGGTTTCCGGGCATGACATAGGTAATGACGAAGGGCTTTAAAGTACTACTGTCCGGGTCCAAAGTGTTCTCCAGCGGTTGTTAACGGGGCTTGCGGCCTGATCCGCGGCGCGAGGCCGGGATTGCCTTGCGGTCGGAAGGCTTTTCGACGTATTGCACGCCATCCAGCTTCTTGACCTTGGCCGCGAATTTTTCGGGTGCATTCATGAAGAAGATGCCGGCCTTGTTGAGCGATCCGTCATCGAACTGAACCTTCACCATCTTGGCGCAGCCTTCTTCCTCGGCCAGTTCCTTGATCAGCTCGGCGGTTTCCTTGATGTCGTCGGAAAAATCCGTGCGACGCGAATATTTCGGGCGCACACTGATCGAGTAGAGGAAGGTCTTGGCTTTTTCGTTGAATTCCTTGCGCGGCATTTTTCCCCCTTACAGCTTGAACTTGGGGGAGGGGGGCGGCACGTTCATTTCCTCGACCGAGGAAACGAAAGGCTGGCTGCGCAGCCTGTCGGCGACATTGTCGGTGCACAGCAGCGCGATGCCAACCTCGCCCTTCATGGAAACGACCGACTTCACCTCGGCCTGCAGGTTCTCGCGCGCCACGAACTCGCGCAGGCTTTTCATAGCCTTGCGTTGGGCGGCGTCCATCTGCTGCACGATTTCAAAAGGAGTCGTGCAAAAGCCGCCGGAAGACGGCTTAAGGGTGAAAGGGTAAGTAATCTTGTACTGTTTCATTGTTCCAATTTCAGGCCGAGCCCGCACATACATGCGACTCACGTGAATCAATAAAGCGTAACGAATGCCATAATCTATTAAACCGGCCGCCAATTGTCAATTTAACGGCGGCGGCCTAGAATCGGCGAAAGGATTCAAAGGGATGCATGCGGGGAGTTTAATTATTTCCATAATATTTGAGCGTCAAGATGGATAATCCGCATTTCCTGCTCGTCCTGCTGTTCTTCCTCACCATCGGGCACCTTGTGTCGCTGAAGCTGTGCAGCGTCAAGCTGGACCATCGCACTGCGCCGCTTTTCATCAGCCTCTGGACGCTGTTGGGCGCTGCCGCCGCTGCGCCTTTCTACGGGCATCTCTGGCCGGAGGGCTGGGGGAAGTTCCTGGCCGACCCGAAACTGCTGGTGCTGGCGGGTGTCAAGGGCGGGGCGCTGTGTTACCTGTTTGTCGTCAGCCAGGAGCTGATGAAGGTCAGCCTGTCATCGCGCCATTACGTGACGCCGCTGGCGGTGGGGATCATTACCGTCACGAATTCGTTCTTCGGTGAACACCTGAAGCCGCACGAATTGTTCGCGGGGCTGGGGCTGTGCGCTTTGGCCGCGGGGTTCTTCCTTAAGGGACACTTGTCCTCGCTCGACAAGCCTTCACGCATCGCCTATGCGAAACTGGTTTTATTGTCGGCGCTGCTGTCGACGACCGACCTTGTGCTGACAAAGGCGACGAACTGGTACGCGCTGGTGATTGTCACCTATGCGGTAGTTTTTACTGTGGCCTGTGTATGGAACCGCCGCAACCCGGCTGTTTTCAAATCGGCGGTGCTTAGCTGGACGGCAGCGCTGGCAGGCATTTCATACGCCGCGACGGAGCTGGTGAAATTCTACCAGCAAGTGACCATCAACCCCGTCAGCGTTGTGGTGACGGTGCAGGCGATGACAAAACCAGTGATATTGGTGCTGAGCGCGCTGATCTGGAAGGAAAGAACGGTTAAGGAACAACTGGCCTGGGGGCTGGCTGCTTTTGTTATCACCCTGCCGCTGTTTATCCCGCAGGATATGCTGGAACAGTTTCTTCCCTTCATGAAAGAAGATGGGGTAGTATCGCCCCCATGACGACAACTTACCATTACGACATGATTATCTTCGGCGGCGGTGTGGCGGGGCTTTGGCTCGCCAATACGCTGAAACGCGCGGGCTATAACATTATCGTCATTGAAAAAGACAAGCTCGGCGCAGGGCAGACGCTGGCGTCCCAAGGCATGATCCATGGCGGCCAGAAATATGTGCTGCAGGGCGCGATGACAAAGCATGCGGCCTCCATCGCCAAAATGCCCGAGCGCTGGGATTCCAGCCTCGAGGGCTGGGGCGAGATCGACCTGACGTCGGTGCAGGTGTTGTCGCAGGACCAGATCATGTGGCCCGCAGGCACGGCCTTGTCGCAGGCTGCCGTACTGGGCGCGGCAAAGCTGGTCAATGCCGCCACCACTAAATTAAAGGCCGATGACTTCCCCGAAGTGCTAAAGCTGAAAAAGAAGTTCAAAGGGCCAGTCTACCAACTACCCGAAAAAGTGCTCGATATCCGCTCCCTCCTCGTGGCACTGGCCAAAAACCTGAAGGGCCGCCTGTTGCAGGGCGAGCCGACCGAAGTATTGCCTGACGGGCAGGTGGCGGTGGCGGGCGAAGCCCTGCGCGCGCAACTGCTGATTTTCACCGCGGGCACCGGCAACGAAACCGCGCTCGAGCTGCTGAAGGTCAAAGAAAAACAGACGCAGCGCCGTCCGCTCCGCCAGATCATGGTGCGCACGATGCCATATGCGCTTTACGGCCATGGAATTGTCGGTGCACCGAAGCCGCGCGTGACGGTGACCAGCCATCCTATCGCACGGAATGAATATGTCTGGTACCTCGGCGGCGCAGTGGCGGAAGAGGGCGCAAAGATGGACGAGGCGGCAGCGCTTACCCATGCCAAAAAAGAAATGACGGAGATTTTCCCGGACATCGAATGGGACACAAAGGAATGGGCGACATGGTACGGGGACCGCGCCGAGCCCTTCGATGAAAAAGGCGACCTGCCGCCCGGGCCCTTTATCCACCAGCGTGGGCGCATCCTGCTGGCCTGGCCGTCAAAGCTGACCTTCGCGCCTGCGCTTTCCGACCATGTTTTCGACTGGCTGAAGGACAAGGATATCCAGCCCGCCGGCAAAGACCGCGCGCCGCCGAAGCTGCCCACCGCCACCATCGGCTCTTACCCTTGGGAAATCGCCGAATGGAAGAAACTACCGTAAATTAGTTTTCATAATGCAGAAGATTGGAGGAGTTTTCCCCTCGTTGAGACGGATCTGAGACGCGAAGTCTGGATTTCCGGAAAATAATCGGCTAGGGTCGCTTCAGTTCAAGCATAGGTTCCACATGACAGCCAATCCCTTTATTGCGAGACAAAGACAGGAACTTCCCGCTGGGTACTTCTCGTGGAAAGAGGTGAGCCCGCTTGGCCTCGGCACCGTAAAATTTGGCCGCAATCAAAAGGTGAAGTATCCGGGCGGCGAAGGCTTTACCCTGCCGACTGACAGCGAAATTGAATCGCTGCTCGATCTTGCTATCGACTGCGGCATCACGCTGCTCGACACCGCGCCCGCCTACGGCGTGGCGGAAGAGCGCCTCGGCGCCCGGATGGGCCTCCGCCGCGACAAATTCTTTATCGTCACCAAGACGGGCGAGGAGTTTAATGGCGGTGAATCAAGCTATATCTTCACCGCCGCGCATACACGCATGAGCGTGGAGCGCAGCCTGAAGCGCCTGAATACGGATTTCATCGACTGTGTGCTGCTGCATTGCAACCGCGATGACCTTGCGGCCGTGTCGGAAACCGATGCGCTCGAGACGCTTGCGCGCCTCAAAGACGAAGGCAAGATCGGCGCGTTTGGCGCATCGACCTATACGGTCGAGGGCGGCAAGATGGCTGCGGTGCTGTCGGATTGCGTGATGGTTTCATACAACAAGAACTACACCGATGAACGCGACGTCATCGCCTATGCCAATGAACTGGGCAAGCCGGTGCTGGTGAAAAAGGGCCTCGCTTCCGGCCATGTCGGCGACCTTGGCGACCTTGGAGAAAATATCCGTTTTGTGGTGGGTACGCCGGGCGTCACCAGCATGGTTTTTGGCAGCCTCAACCCCTCCAATATCCTCGCCAATATGCGCGCGCTGGCCGGTATTTAGCCTTAGCCATTGGAATTAAACAATAAAAGGGTTTTACAAGAATCTTGGATTCTGCGGCGCACCTATATATTATGTGCGAATTGCCTTCGACGGAGACGTGGCCGAGTGGCTGAAGGCGGCGGTTTGCTAAACCGTTATAGGTGTAACAACCTATCGGAGGTTCGAATCCTCTCGTCTCCGCCATTACCCTGACAGGCTCAGCCGGTTTTTTAGGCCGATATATCCCGCATAATGTTCTTGATGCTGCCGTTGATGTTGCGGCTGGCCTGTTCGATGGAGCTGGGGTTTGACGCAATTGCCGTCGGGAAATCACGCAGGTCGTTCATTAGCTCGCTCAGGCCTTCTTGAGCGGTGGATAGGCGTGAGGCATCAACCTTGCCCATCACGCGTATCATTTTCGAGACTGAAGGACGAGGCTATTGAGGGAGGCGTGCAGGGCGGCCCCGGTATCCATGGTCAGGGCGGCGGGAGGCTTGTAGCTGAAATTCAGGGGCTCCGGCTGCAGGTGGATTCTCTTCAAAATACGTTTTTTTCCCTATATCTTCAGCTTAAAAGGGAATAATTAAGCAATCTAAGCTACTTATGCAGCCATCACGGGTAAGGACAGCGCGGATGCAATCTCCGGTCATGTTAAGATTTTTAAAGAAATAGCGGCGTGGTGGCGGATATGGACAGACGGGATAACGGTATGTTCTGATGAATCATGACAAAACCTCCCCTTTCGGCAGATACAGAGGATAAAACGGGTGGCGACAAGCAGGCCGGGATATACCTGCATGTGGGTAACCGAATCCGCGAACGCCGGAAAACGCTGGGAATTAGCCAGACGCGCATCGCTGAGCTGATGGGCATTTCCTACCAGCAGGTGCAAAAGTACGAAACCGGTACTAACCAGATATCCCTTACCCGCCTTTTGCAGTTTGCCCATATCCTCAACGTTGCGCCCGAGCATTTTTACGAAGGTGTTTCTGTCGACGGCATGATCGGCACGGCGGTTGAAAGCGACCTTATCCAGAAAAGCAACCGCGAGCTACACGTGCTGCTTGTAGAGGACAATCCTGGAGACGCGATGCTTTTCGAGCGCGCGCTAAAGTCGTCCGGCCTGCGCGTGCGCTTTTCATGCCTCAGCGATACGGAGCGGCTTCTTGAAACTGTCGGGCAGCGGCAGCCGCCCGACCTAGTCATCCTTGACCTTAACCTGCCAAGGATAAGCGGCCTGCAGCTGCTGAAAGATATGAAAAGCAATTCGCAGATCGCGCACATACCCGCTGTCATTCTCACGAACAGTGTCAGTAGGCGCGAAATGATGGAGGCCTACCGGCTCGGC
The DNA here is from genome assembly GCA_964575605.1 of uncultured Micavibrio sp. Classification (GTDB taxonomy): domain Bacteria; phylum Pseudomonadota; class Alphaproteobacteria; order Micavibrionales; family UBA2020; genus JAPWJZ01. The sequence continues at coordinate 190,319 of CAZNRN010000002.1, forward strand.
GCCTCCGGATTTATCCAGAAGTCGATGAGCTTCGAAGAGTACAAGGAAAATATCGACACCGTCATGAATTACTGGCTGAAGGTCGTGGCGCTGCCCACGCATGACAAATGAGCTTCCTGGCAGCGCAAAGCCGGCCTGCAGGGGCTGCCCGTTCAGCCGCCTATAGCGTCCTGACCGCGGTTTTCGTCATGTCGCTCTTCGGCGCAGCTGCGAAAAAAATCTCGACGGATCAGGATCTGGTGTTCGAGCGTGCCCTGGATAACAACAGTGTGGCAATCGCGAAAAACATCGAAAGCAGCACAAACGCACATTTCAAGAGCGTCAACCGCATGGCCGCACGTCTGAGCGCCCGCAAGGGCGCAGGCATGGACATATGGGGCCTGGATGCGGCGAACTTAATCCACGATCTTCCTGGTATCGAGCGTTTAATAGTTACGGACAGCAGCCTGAAAACGTTGGGTGTCGTGAACGCGCCGGACTACACCGAAGGTCATGGAGACATCACAGGTTTTCTCTCGCCGCTAATCGGCAAAAAGGAACTCGAGGTCCCGGGCCTCCTGGACATACCTGCTGAAGGGCAGGAGAGCGGGCCGGATGCGCTCTATCACACGCCTGTGTGGAACGATGGAAAATTTTCCGGTGTAGTCATTGCAGAGTTCGACCGGGAACACTTGCTGCAAGAGGGCACACCCGCCGGTGTTAACCAGCATAGTAAAGTTTCCTTCACCCCGGTGTCGCCAAGGCCAATATCGGCCACTAAAGATTATCTGCGAAAGAAACAAATACACCTCGCCAACCAGGAGGTGCCAATTTACGTCTGGCCAACCAGTTCTTTCCTGGAATTCCATGACAGCCGGCTGCCGCTTTTCGTTGTTGTCATCGGCGCGATTTTCTCCTTGCTGACAGGGTTTCTGGTGCGCGCAGCCATGCAACTTTTCTTCAAGGCTGAGCAGCTGGAGGCGAGCGAGCTTATGACGCGTAAAATATTTAAAAACGCGGCCATTGGTAAAGCGATCGTTTCGCCGCTGGGGCGCTGGGTTGGCGTCAACCCCGCGCTTTGCAAGTTACTTGGGTATTCCGAAGAAGAGCTGCTCGCAACCGACTTCCAGACGCTGACGCATCCGGAAGATCTGGGAAAAGACCTGCAACTGCTCGAGAAGCTTCTGTTGCGAGAAATCGATTCCTACCAGATCGAGAAACGTTACCGCAGCAAAAGCAGCGGTTATGTCTGGGTGCTGCTGAGCGTTTCTCCGGTCTGGAAAAAAGACGGGGATATCGATTATTTCATCTCGCAGGTACAAGACCTGACAGAGCTAAAAAAGAGCGAGCAGAAATTTTACACGCTCTTCCAGCGGTCATCGCACCCCCACCTTATCTTCAACGAAAAAAACGGCATAATCGATTGTAACCAGGCTGCGCTGGATATCCTGGGCTATGCCGATAAAAAAGAATTGCTGCGGCAACACCCGGCGGCTTTTTCGCCCGAATTCCAGCCGGATGGCCGGGCCTCGGTTGAGAAAAGCTTCGAAATGGACGCGCTTGCGCGCAAGGCGGGATATCACAGGTTCGAATGGGTCCACAGGAAGTCAACGGGCGAACTCTTCCCGGTCGAGGTGACGCTGACCATCGTCGAATTTGGCGGCGCGCTCGAGATCCTGGTCGTGTGGTATGACCTCTCCGAACGTAAAAGAGCCGAAGAAACGCGCACCCAGCTAATCGAGCGGCTTGAGCGCACCAATACGGAGCTGGAGCGTTTTGCGTATGTCGCGTCGCATGACCTTAAAGAGCCCTTGCGCATGGTGTGCAGCTTTACCGAGCTGCTCATGCATGAATACGGGGACAGGCTTGATGACACCGCCAACAAATACATCAGCATCGCTGCAACATCTGCTAAACGGATGGTTGCGCTAATCGACGACCTTCTCGACTACGCCCGCGTAGGCCATGAGGGTGTGGATGATGAAGAGTTCAGTACACGCGATTGTGTTGAATACGCCTTAAAAAACCTTGAAGACCAGATATTCTCGAAGGGGGCGACAGTCAGGATCGGCGCTATGCCCAATATCACCAGCAGTAAAATACGTTTTATGACGGTGATGCAGAACCTGATGGGCAACGCGCTCAAATACGGGCGCACCGACGGCACTGCGGAGGTTCTGGTGTCGTCGGAAGAAAAAAACGGAGAATATATTTTCTGCGTGGCCGACAATGGCATCGGCATCAGGAGCGATTACTGGAAACAGATATTCGAACCCTTCAAGCGCCTTCATACAGGGCAGGAATACCCGGGCACCGGGATGGGTCTGGCAATCTGCCGTAAAATCGTCGAGAGTGCGGGCGGGGAAATCTGGGTGAAATCCGATGAGGGCAAGGGGGCCGCGTTTTGCTTCAGCCTTCCGAAACAGCGCTCGTAACCTGCGCCAGACCTGACGCAGGTCGCCGGGTATTTTTTCCGGTATTCAATGCCCCATGCCTTGAGAGCTTTCTCTGCCTCGCTTATGGTGGGCGTTTTGTCGCGAGTCGTGTTCTTGCCCATGCAGTTTTACTTCGGCGGCGCGGGCAGGGTCTTGTACTAAATATAATATATATGTTGTCCGGCTACCCCTAAGAACCCTTCAGGTATGGACGGGTAACGTCTCTCAATTTATAATTCCAGCAAACAGGGATGGGTGCATGGTTGCAGGAACGTTAAGGGCACAAATTTTATACCTTTTTTCGGTTGTCCTTGTCATGGCATGGTCGGTGGTCAACCCGCATGACATGTTCACCTGGGTGATGGAAGCGACTCCGGTGATTGTCGTGTTGCCGCTTTTGGTTTGTACGCGCAAACAATTTCCCCTGACACAACTGCTTTACGTGCTTGTTATGCTTCATTGCTTCACGCTGTTGATTGGTGCCCATTACACCTATGCGCGCGTACCGTTGTTTGACTGGCTAAAGGATGTATTCGGCTGGCAGCGTAATCATTACGACCGACTGGGGCACGTTATGCAGGGGTTTGTGCCTGCAATAGCGGGACGTGAACTGCTGCTCCGCACATCTAAAATTGGCCCGGGTAAATGGCTGGCGGTGGTGCTTGTACTCGGGTGCCTTGGCATCAGCGCGATTTACGAAGTTATCGAGTGGGCTGCGGCAGAGCTGACGGGCGACGCCGCGGATTCATTCCTTGGCGCGCAAGGTGATGTGTGGGACTCGCAGAAAGATATGGCCTTGGCAGGCATAGGCGCGATTGTGGCCTTGCTGGCGTTGCCATGGCTGCATGACAGGCAGTTGAAAAAGATCGGGAAATCTTAAGAGTAATACCCGCGCCTGCGCCGTGGTTCGGTCAGGCTGCTGAAGAAGGTAGTGATCTGGAAGAAGAACACCATCAGCGGCGTCCCCCAGATACCGAAGAGAGAGTCTTCATAAGACACTTCAGGTTTGCGGCCGTCATAGGCGACCTGTACACCTTCACTTATGCGGTAGCTGGCACTGGACACCGGCTGATTGTGTCCGCGGGTGCTTCCCGCGCCCAGGCTCAAGGTATAGCTGCGCCCGGTTTCGGGCGGGGTGTATTGCACCAGCGCATCAAACCTTGTGCAGGAATAACGCGACCGGCGGCTGCCACAGCGGTCGTTGTGGGCCGAAACGCTGACGACTTTGCCTGTGATGCGCTTGGCATTTTGCAGGAAGATGATGCGGTCCACCACGAACCAGCCGATGACCAGCAACAGGAGGATGGAGATGATGAAGAATATCGGCTGCTTGATCATCTGTCCTCCCTCACCGCAGCCGTCAGGACGCCAACGGCCAGGGACAACAGCGACGCATAGAAGGAAACGAAGAACATCAAGTTGCCAAGCGAGCGTTCCGCGAGCGGCGTCACGAAGCTTTTAACATCCTGAAAAAGTGCGAGATAAAAGACGCTGAGCGTGGACTGGCGCAGGTCGCCCCAACGGGCGGGGTCGGTTTCGCCGTATAAATAGTGCCCGGCGATGATAAAGATATAGGCGCCGATGGCGGCGACGAAAAGCGCCGAAAGGCTTTCATCCAGCGAACCCGAGAGCCGTGTCATGAAGCTGCGCAGTTTGTCCGATACCGACAACAGGCGCAGTATGCGCAGCAGGCGAAGCAGGCGCGCGATGAGCGCGAAGGAGCCGATGACGGGAATGAGGGATAGCACGACAACGGCAAAATCAAAGGTATTCCAGCGGTCCTTGAAAAATTCCCCGATCTTCGGCGCGAAGGCAAGGACGCGGATAGTGATCTCGCAAACGAAAATCACCTGGATAAGGACATCCAGGTAAAACAGGAACTGGTCGTAGTCTTCCTGCAGCGCCGGCACGGCCTCGACGCCCATCGACATGGCGGAGACGAGGATAAGGAACAAAATAAAGCGTTGGAAGAAATCGTTATCGGCGATTTTTTTGAAAACAGTGTTCATGGATCAAGCATAGAAATAACAAGGCCTTGCCGTCAACAGCGGCTTGAGCCCTTGCCATAGTCAACCTACTTAACGCCGAACAGTTTCTTGAAAGCCGCTTCGTCGAAGCCGAGGTGCGTCCTGCTGCCCCATACGACCAGCGGGCGCTTGATGACGGAGGGATTGTCGAGCGCGGCTTTCAAGGCGTTTTTTTCATCCATGCCCGCTTTTGCCTTTTCCGGCAGCTTGCGCCAGGTCATGCCGGTGCGGTTCAGCACTTTTTCCCAGCCGTGTTCCTTGAACGCCCGTTCAAGCACGGCCTTGTCCGCACCGTCCTTTTTGTAGTCATGGAAGTCATAGGCGAGCTTGTGCCTGTCGAGGAAGGCGAAGGCCTTCTTCATCGTGTCGCAGTTCTTGATGCCGTAAACAGTTACCTTTTCCATGGCCGTACCATATCCGAAAAACCGGTTGCACGCAAATTGCACAATTAATGCTGGCAGGCGTCATCAAGGCTGCACAGCGCGCTGCCATGATGGGGAATGAAAGAGGACGCCCCCATGAGAGAAAAAATAAACTCCGTCACAGAAATAATTGCCCTGCGACTATCGATTTATGCGCTGGCCCTGCGGATCATGTTCCTGCGGCTGAAATTGTCCTATGCGGGCTAAGGTCGCGCCATCGCTCGCGTTGAAAGGCCTTGCCAGCCTCTGGCTGGTGATCGCGGCTGACTGGTTGTTTTACGCCGAGCCGCTGGGCTGGACGGCGGGTGCCTACGCGCTTCTGGCGCTGGGGCTGCTATGTGCGGTACGGCCGGCCGTATTGAAGCCCAGGGCGGCCAAAATCATTGCCCTGCTTCTCGTGGGCATTGCTGCGTCGATGGCGGCAGCACCGGGGCTTTTGCCGTTTTTGCTTTTTGTCACGGGCCTCTTGGCGCTATTGGTGATGCACAAGCGTGGCGCGCTGGCCGATGCCGCGCTTTTTGCCAAGGATTCAGGCTGGCTCCTGTTACGCGCGCTGCTGCAGTGGTCGCGGGACCGCAATCTGATACGGCGGCTGCGCCTGAAAAAGCTGCCGCCCGGCACGCCGCTGCACCTTATCCTGACGCGGGCGGTGCCGCCGGTTTTGCTGTCGGTGCTTTTCTGCTGCCTTTTCGTGAACGGCAACCCCATCCTTTCACGCACCTTTGATCTGGTGGATTGGGCAGCCTATGTTGACCCCATTTTCTCGCCGCTGCGCTGGGGGTTCTGGCTGCTGGTGGCCTTGGTTTCATGGGCCGTTTTGCGTCCCCGTTCGCGGCTTGCGGCGCCGGTGGCCTTTTCGCTGGGGCAGCTCAACCTTGCGCGCTGGCTGGATAAAAATTCGCTGGTGATGTCATTACTGGCATTCAACGCTATCTTCGCCGTGCAGAACACGCTCGACATCGCATTCCTGTGGAACGGCGAGGGCGGGGCGCTGCCCGACGGGTTAAGCTATGCCGAATATGCGCATGCGGGCGCTTACCCACTCATTGCGACGGCTTTACTGGCTGGACTGTACGTGCTGGTAACGTTTGATGATAACCAAAAACAATACCAGACGGCAGCCGCGCGGGTGCTGGTTGCGCTCTGGGTGCTGCAGAACATCTTCCTTGTCGTATCCTCGATCGACAGGACACTGATGTATATCTCCATCTACTCGCTCACCTGGCTGCGCATAGCGGCGCTGGTCTGGATGGGCTTGGTGGCGGCGGGGCTCGGCTTTATCATCGCGCGTATTTTCTTCCGCCGCAGCAACTGCTGGCTGGTGAATATCAATGCCATCACGCTGGTTGCCGTGCTCTATGCCTGCTGCTTTGTGAGCTTCGACCGGATGATTGCCGATTATAACGTGCACCACTCATTCGAAGTAACGGGTAAGGGGGCGCGGCTGGATTTCGCCTATCTCCAGAAACTTGGCCCCGACGCTTTGCCCGCTTTGCGCTGGTTCAGCCTTCAGCCGGTCGAGAACTCCCGCGTCGCGGCTGTTATCGCCGACCAGCTTGGCGCAGAACTGGCTTCGCAAGGCTGGCGCGCCTGGACGCTCCGCCGCCAAAGCGTCATCAACGAAATGCAAAAGGAGTATACCCCATGACCCCTGACAGGCTGGCCGAGGCCCGCATCGGCCTTGACGAACTTCACCGGCTTTATATCTTCGATTATGCCGCGGGCGCGATTTACCACCGCCACAGCCGCCGCCGCGCGGACAAGGTTTATACCGAAGATATGCCGGGCTATTCGCAGGCGAGGTATAAGCAGTTGAAGGTTCCGTCGGGCAAAGGTTTCGCGAAGGTTTACGCGCACCGTGCCCTCTGGGCGGCCTACCATGGGCGCTGGCCGGCAGCGGGAATGGATATCGACCACCTGAACGCCGATGTACATGATAACCGCCCCGAAAACCTGGCGGAGGTGACGGATGCGGCAAACCGGAAACGCTGCCGCGTGAAGCGTTTCGTTTATTTGCTGCAGGCCACCCCATGAGGAAGCGTGCCGTGGTGACAGCCGCGCTGTTATGCGCTAGTAAAGGGATGGAGGAATTAAAGGCGCAGAATATGTCAAAAAAAATACTTGTCGTCGATGACGACCCCCATATCCGCGAAGTCGTGATGTTCGCCCTCGAAAAGGCCGGCATGAAAGTCGTGCAGGCCGAAGATGGCGCCAAGGCATTACAGCAGGCGAATGCCGCAACGCCTGACCTGATCGTGCTCGATATTTCGATGCCGGAACTCGACGGTCTCGAGGTCTGCCGCCAGCTGCGCAAGAACAGCGATGTGCCGATCCTGTTCCTGTCGTCCCGTGACGAAGAGATCGATAAAATCATCGGCCTTGAAATCGGCGGCGACGATTATGTGACGAAGCCTTTCAGCCCACGTGAGCTGGTGGCGCGTATCAACGCGATATTAAAGCGCAAGGCGCCGGTCTCGGCCAAAGCGGCCAAGACGTTGGCGCATGGCGCGATTACCGTCGACATGGCCAGCTACACTGCGCTCTGCAACGGCCAGAAAGTGCCGCTGACCGCGACCGAATTCATGCTGCTGGTAACGCTGCTGCGTCATCCCGGCAAAGTCTTCACGCGCGACGAATTGATGGACCAGGCCTATGACGGCAACATCACCGTCAGCGACCGCACCATCGACAGCCATATCCGCCGTATCCGTGGCAAGTTCACGACCTGCGGCCTGGCCGATGTTATCGTGACGAACCACGGCATAGGGTATAAACTGGGCTCATGCCAGTAGGCCATACCCGTACTGTCTTCCGCCTGCGCACCGTTTTCGGGGCGATATTACTGACCATGCTGCTGCTGCCGCTGACCGGCGTGCATTTCTTCCGCATCTACGAAAACGAACTGGTGCGCCAGACGGAGAGTGAACTAATTGCGCAGGCCGTTTTTATTTCTTCCTATTACAAACAGGCCATAGCCGAGCAGGTAGAGGATATCCGGAATTTCGGCACCCCTGTTACTGTGACAGCCGTACCGCTAGATGACCGCTACCGCCCTTATCCGCCCCAGCTGGACTTACGCGAGGCAAAAATTCTGCCGCCCCGGCCTGAATCCGGAACGCCGGTGCAAGCGGCAAACCCGGTTGCAGCGGCCATCGGCGAAAAACTCACCCCTATGCTTGAAGATGCGAAAATGAGCATGCTCTCCAGCATCCGTGTGACCGATTACAACGGCACGGTCGTGGCAGGCACCAGCGAAATCGGCCAGTCGCTGCTGCCCGTCGAAGAGGTCGCGAAAGGCCTGCAGGGCGGCTACGTCAGCGTGCTGCGCAAGCGCCTGTCGAACGAACCCCGCCCAGCTCTGGCATCGCTCAGTCGTGGCACGGATACGCGGGTTTTCGTCGCCTTGCCAATTGTGGTCGACGACCGGGTCGCGGGGCTTGTCTACCTCTCCCGCTCTCCGCGCAACGTCCTGAAATCATTATATGAAGAACGCCAGAGCGTCTTTATCGTGGCCGTGCTGATGCTGCTGATGACGTCGGGCATCGCGACCTTCATGGCCTATACGATCGGCAAGCCGCTCGGCGCACTGACGCGCCATGCACAGCAGCTGACACTGGGCGCGCGCGTGAACGATAAACTGACCGCGCCGCCGATTGCCGAACTGGTGTCACTGGCCGAAAGTTTCGAACAGATGTCATCCACCATCGAGGCACGGTCGGAGTATATCCGTAGCTTCGCCATGCATGTGGCGCATGAATTCAAGACGCCGCTCACCGCTATCCAGGGCGCGGTGGAACTGCTGCATGACCATCCGCATGACATGAAGCCCGACCAGCGCCAGCGCTTCCTCGAAAACATCCGCAAGGATACAGATCGCCTGAAGATGCTGGTTTCGCGCCTGCTCGACCTCGCGCGCGCCGACGTGATGCAGGCGGGGCAGGAAACATCGAGCCCTGCGCAAATCCTGCAGGCGCTTAAAGACCGCTATGCGGGCAAACTCGACATCGTCATTCCCGACAACGCGCCCGCCGCGGCGATTGCAGCCGATATCCTCGAGACTGTTTTCGTCAACCTCGCCGAAAACAGCATCCAGCATGGTGGCAAGCAACTAATGGTATCTGCAACCGCAGAAGGCGATGTGTTGCATCTGGATGTGAAAGACGACGGCAACGGCGTGTCGGAGGGCAACGCAGCCCGCATCTTCACGCCCTTCTTCACGACAAGGCGTGACAGCGGCGGCACTGGCCTTGGCCTCTCCATTACGCGATCTCTTCTGAAAGCGCATGGCGGCGATATTTTCTATGTGCCGGGCCGCCCGGGTGCGCATTTTCGTGTGACTTTACGGGCGGTTTGACGCCATATTGCCTTGCCCCGGTCCGCATGTTATGACATGCGCAGTTTTCTAAACCCTTTCACGATTGATTCCTTTTTTCAGGAGGATAACCCATGGCCACGCCGCAAAAACCCGATAGCAAACCCGAAATCCACAAGGGCCTCGTCGGCGTCTATGTCGATGACAGCAAAGTCTCGAAAATCGTACAGGAAACGAATTCGCTGACCTACCGCGGTTATGCGGTGCAGGACCTCTGCGAGCATTGCAAGTTCGAGGAAGTCGCCTACCTGATGTGGAACGGCGAGCTGCCCGATGCAAAACAGCTGAAAGAATTCGAAAAGGCCGAACGTTCGCGCCGTTCGATCGACGACGGCCTTGTCGAGGTCCTGAAAAAACTGCGCCCCGACGCCCACCCGATGGATGTGCTGCGCACCGCCGTCAGCTTTATCGGCGCGCAGGACCCGAAATGGGCCGATGAAAGCCGCGAGGCGAACCTCGAAAAATCGATCAACATGATGGCCAAGCTGCCGACGATTGTCGCCGCATGGTCGCGCATCCGCGAAGGCAAGGAGCCGATCGCCCCGCGCGATGACCTCAGCTATTCCGAGAACTTCTTCCACATGACTAGCGGCAAGGTGCCGGAGCCCGCGGTCGTTGCCGCTTTCGACAAGTCTATGATCCTGTATGCCGAACACAGCTTTAACGTATCGACGTTTACTGCGCGCACGATCACCTCGTCGCTTTCCGACATTTATTCGTCCGTCACGGGCGCCATCGGTTCGTTGAAGGGCCGCCTGCACGGCGGTGCGAACGAGGCCGTGCTGGATGTCATCCAGGAAATCGGCACACCTGACAAGGCGCAGGCCTGGCTGGATGACGCGATTGCACAAAAGAAAACCATCATGGGCTTCGGCCATCGTGTCTACAAAAACGGCGACAGCCGCGTACCGACGCTGAAAAAGGCCTTCAACGAGGTTGCGGCGCTGCGCGGCAACACCGATATCGGCCAGATCATGGATGTGCTGGAAAAAGGCATGATGGAGAAAAAGAACATCAAGCCGAACGTCGATTTCCCCGCCGCCGGCCTCTATCACCTGATGGGCATCGAAAAAGACATGTACACGCCGCTTTTCGTCATGGCCCGCATTACCGGCTGGACGGCGCATGTGATGGAGCAGTTGGAGGGCAATAAGCTGATTCGCCCGTTGTGCACTTACAGCGGCGCGCCGCAGCGGCCCGTACCGCCCAAAGCGCCCTAACCGGGTTTGGGCTTATAGCCTGCCCCGAAGAAGAAGTAACGGAAGCCATATCGGCTTGCGCCGATAACTGCGTCACTGTGGCCGGGGAGCGGCTCCGACGCCGCATTGAATTGCGGCGCAGTTTGTTGTGTGGAAAGGTTGTCGAGCACGCTAACCAAGGGAACGCTGACGGCGATGGCAACGGCCACGCGTGATGCCGCATGGCTCGATGGCCTGCCATGGCCGGGGTCATGCGCCGGCCGTTTCTTCCCGAAGAACCAATCCCCTATTGGCATGGAACCTTCTTGTCGCAAATGGCTGTTTGGATCATAGTACCAATTCAACGCGCGGTGCGAAAGGCTCTTGGCGATATGGCAAAAGTGCAGACCAAAGATTGGAAGGATTACGACCGCGGCGACGATATGCTGGTGCTGGTCGGCCCCACGCTCGGGCGCAAGGCAGAAAAGCTGAAGCCGCAGATAGCCGTGGACGGCGGCATCCATTTTGCGTCATTCCCCGTCCTTTGGGCGGGTGACGGCGATTCAGCGGCCGAGGTACCGGACAGCGTTCCGGTCTTCTTCAAGCACAACCAGGAGGAAACGGATCTTCGCTTCTGCCTTAACGGCATCCGCGGATGGAAATGGTCCGAACTGCATCTTGCAGGCTTTCTGGGCGGCAGGCGCGACCATGAACTGGCTAATTTCGGTGAAATTCACACCGAACTAAAAGCGCGTGGAGGTTTTCGCCGTGCCGTTTTTTACGACGGCGATATGAAACCGCGCCTGATCTTTTACCCTGCCGGAAGCCATGTGGTGCACCTGACCGGGCTGTTTTCGGTGATGGTGCTGGAAACATCAGAGCTTTCTCTTGAGGGTGCTTGCGAATTTACCGCGACGAAACAAACGTTGCCGCCGCTCTCCGGCCTCGGCGTCTCGAACCGCGGAGAAGGCGAGGTCAAAATAAGTTCCTCGCAGCCTATGATGATTTTGTTGGAAAATGCCAGCTAATATGAAAATGCTATAACCGCCCTGTCTTTGCATATCAGGCGATATGGGGTATAAATAACGCCACAGGACAATCGTTGAAAGCATCGGCCCGCTGTTACAAGCGGGGCGTAAAATGTTTTTAAGGGAGTTTCATGCCGGACGCAGGTACACCACCCGGACCTGACGTGAAAGACAAGAAGCAAGACGCCCCGCAAAAGCCGGAGGCGGCTTCGCCCTCCGTTGAGGCAAAACCCGAACCCGCGATAACGTCTGCCGAGCCTCCCAAAACCGAAGCGCCTAAAACCGAACCCGAAAAAAAAGAACCGCCTGCCGCCGAAGTCGCGAAGGTGGAACCGGTAAAACAGGAGCTCGCCAAAGTTGCGGACAACCCCCCCAAGCCCGAAAAGAAGAAAAAGAATTTCAAGTTCTGGGCTGAGAAAGGCGTCGATGCCGCAGGCTTCGGCAGCGTCTGGAAGGCTTGGGAAAAGGGCGGCAACCGTTTTAAAAACGTGATGAAGAGCCTAGGCGCCAAAGCCGCGGATATGATCGCGGGCCGCCTTGTATCTATGACGTTCAAGCTTGTCGCGATTACTTTTGTCGCAGGCCTGATCGGCGGCGTTTCCACCTATGGCACACTGATATTGCTGGCACTGGCAACCGGTGCAGCTAGCGGCATCTATAGCTACGGCAAGGAATACCTGATCGACCGGTTCACGGGCCCGAAAGAAAAGCGCGAACAGACGAAATTTTTCGACAGGGCACGTACGAAAAGCGCCGCGATTTCTTTTGGCACGGGCTTTGCGGGTGGCGCTTTCGGCCTCTGGCTCGCCAAAACCGAAATGTTCCAGAACGCGATGGATGCGCTGAAGAGCGCGCTGCCCGGTGGAAAGCCTGCAGCACCCGCCTTCAATGCCGCGGCCGCGCCAGCTCCTGCCGCTAAACTCTCGGCCGACTTTGCGGCAGCGGCAGAACGTAAGCTGAAAATTCCCCTGCCACGCAAACTGGCACCGGCTTTTGGCTAATCTTCATCGATTCAACGAGTTAACGGCATATTGACATAAGAAGCCAGCATTCTTATGATGCATGCCTATTTACCTAAAACATGAATCAGCAATGTCGTCCCTCACACCGCTTAACCCGCGCCAGAACTGGAAGAAGCCGTCATCGTACGAAGACGCGCTTTCCGAACTGGTGGCGCTCGGCAATATCGACAAAGTGCGCGACTACTTCGACACGGTTTTTTTCGAGGGCCGCAAGGAACGTCCGGGCTGGGAACATCTGCGCATCGCCGTGCTGCGCGAAGACCGTGCCATGGTCAGGCTGCTGAACACCTGGGGCGCGGAGCCCAGCGATGACGACCTCGCGCGCTTCCGCGTGCTGGCGCAGGATAAATACGACGGTTACCTGAAACTAATGCGCGCCTGCGGGTTGCGCCCGAAAAACCTGAAGTGGGAAGAAATTCCGGCGGCCAAAGCCAACACAGTGTCAGGCCGCGAAGAAACGCTTTACGAGGAAATCACAGGCAAGCGCGACGACAGCGAACGCCTGAAGAAAATACCTGTAGAATGGACGGGGGTGCTGGATGCTTTCCAGTCCGCCGGCGCGAACGAGGCGATTATCGCAGGCGGCGCTCTGCGCGACCTTTTCAACGGCAAAGCGGTCAAGGATATCGATATTTTCCTGCGCGACCGCGGCAGCCAGAAGAAAAACCGCAAATTCCTCGAAGCCGCCTTTGCCCAAAGCGGGCTCGAGGTGCGCGACCAGACGGTTTACGAGGGCGGTTATGCCGTCTCGCGCAAAATTCCCGCGCCCCAGGTCAGCAAGGACAGTGCGGTTACCAAGGGCATGGCGCGTACGCGCGAAATGCAGGCCTGGCGTATCAAGGCGGGTCCGCAGGGCACAGAATACAACATCATCTTCCTGGACGACAGCCTCGACCGCGAATTGGCACAGCGGGCGTCTCCGTCAGAACAACGCTCGATTTTTACCGGCGGCCTTCTGGAAGCTTTCGATATCGGCCTTTGCCAGATCGCCTGCGATGGTAAGGAAATCGTCAGCACGCCTGCGTACAAGGATGACGTGAAGCATAAACGCATCACGCTCACCAATCCCTCGACGACATCGGAAGATCATCTGAAAAGGGTTACAGACAAGTATGCGGGCTGGGAACAGACGCCCGAAGTCAAAAAGATGCTGGCTCGCAAGCGCCCCGCGCCACCGCAGTCGCGCCGCTGGGTGTCTAGTTAGGGTTGGCTTGCCTTGAACGGCACCAGCACGGGCACCGGGGTCAGGTAGCCGAGATGGCGGAGAGAACGGCTCAGCAGTTCGCGCGTTTCCTTGTCTTTCTCGGCTTCATATTCGGTTTTCAGCAGCTCGCGCACAGGCGTTTCGTCTGCCTTGTTGCGCACACAAGTCATAAGGCCGTTGATGATTGCCTTGCGGTTGTAGCTTGATGTTTCGCCGGACAGCGCTGCCGTCAGAACCGCGCTAGAAGCTGTCGCCTCTGCAAAACCCAGGTCTCCCAGCCGTGACAGGTTTAACGTGGCCATGCGGCGCTGGTCACTATTGAAGTCTTTCCAGCCCTTTTCGATATCAGCGATAACCGGCATAGGATGTTTCAGGCCGATCTGGAGCTGGCAATGCGAATAGGCCGCCGCTACTTCGATATTCTTAGCCTCACGGAAACCCTTCGACAATGCATCCATCACCAGCGCATTGTTGCCCGTGCCGCAAGCAGCGATATCCTGCGCATATTTACGGGCGGCATCATTGTTGTCCTCTGTCGCGGCGGCCTTGACCAGCAAACCGATAACGGCCTTCGCCTGTGACGGGTGTTTTGAGGCGATATCCTGCAGGCTGCTGGAAATCATCATGCGCACGGCGGGGTCTTTTTCGGTTGCCAGTTCGCCGCCGATAAATGAAACGGCGGTCGGCGCTGCGGCTTCAAAAGCCATACCGATTGAAAGCAGTGCGTTCTTGATCGAGTTTTTCGAATAAGGATCTTTTTCAGCCATCAGGTGCAGGGCGATGGCAGCTGCGGCAACGCCTGACAAGGGCTCATAGGCAATCGCGAGATCGCGCATCTGGCCGCAGGCCATGGCACGGGTGCCGCTGTCTTTTTCATTCTGGAAGCAGGTGACAAGCGTTTTCAGCGCCGTATCCGCATCGGTTTCGTTTTTCAGGCCCAGATCACGCAGCATGCGCGCCATGATCCAGCGTGACCCGTAATCGTTCACCTGCGGCAGGGCGTCGGCAATTTTGCCGATCACGTTTGTGGCGGCGCCGTTAAAACTTTTCGAAGCGGCGGCCAGCGCGTTGCGCTGCGTTTCAAGCTCCGTGATGCCAAGGCCGCGCGCAGCAAGATTGTTCAATATCTGGCTTAAATGGTTCAGGTTGTCGTTGCCTGCTTGTGTCATCACATGACCTTCAGAAAATTGCGTGGATTAAATGTTCGCTGCCGGAATAGGTCATCGACTGCCGTAAGGGCATATATAAGGTTACGCCTGTCTGATTATTATGTCAATTTATGACGCTGGTTTTTGGATTAATATATTGATTCATAATGGATAATTTTTATTTACATATCAAAAACAAGCGCTTTTATGATATACTTTTACCATTAAGAGGGGGCCTTATGACCGGCCGCGATACTTCAGATCGGGCGCTTTCAGCGCCGCCACGCGATCCTGCGTCGGTGGATGGTCGTGGCATGCGCATTGCCGAGGAGCTTGTTTACCGCGCTATCCGCCAGAACGAAACTGACGCGCTGGAATCTTACATCCGGCAGGGCCTGCATCTGGATGCCGACAAGCGCGGCAAATCGTTTTTGCTTTATGCCGTCAAGCAGGGCTCCACTGCAGCAGCAGTGAAGCTGATCGATGCCGGGTGCGATATCAACGCACAGGATGACCAGCGTTATACGCCCCTGATGCTGGCCATGCCGCTTGGCATGAATGTCGTCATCGAAAAACTGCTCGAAAAAGGCGCTGATATATCGCTCGCCGACAAATTCAACAAAAACGCCGCGGACCGCGCGCGCGCCTGCGACAACTCGAAGGGACGCTATCTGCTGTATAAACGCCTGAATGCCGCAGAGCTACAAGGCGAGTTATTCAAGGCAATCGCCGAGGAAAACAGCGAGCTGGTGCGGCAGCTGGTCGAGCAATCGAGCGTCGATTTCGTCTCCGCCCGCAACGTCAAGGGTCAAACGCCGCTGGAGGCAGCGGAACTGACCAGTAATTTTGATCTTATCGAATATCTGGAGCGGAAAATAACCGACTGCGGCAAGGACGCCGCCGATGCCGTTCATAGCGGCACGCGCGATAGCGTCAAAGCGATGAAGAGAATCAACATCACCCCTAAACACTAAGCTCAGTTGCTTTTGGTGGAGGCCTTGTAGCTGTCCAGGAAGCCCTTGAACATGTCGACTTCGCCGGCGATTTTCAAGATCGTTTCGCGGTCGGCGAGCGAGGTGCTGCCGCCGCTACGAGTCACGACACCGAATGTCGAGCCAAGGGTCGTGCGCGACATCTGCTTCAGGTATTTTGCGCGCAAATCACGCACGGCTGCCGGGTCCACTGCTAATTTATAAGCGACGGCAGCATTGACTACGAGTTCTGCGTCGCTTTCGCTGGGCGTAAGTGACGGGTCGGGCAGCAGGGAGGAAATGGTAGTAGCGGCCTCCTGCCAGCGTTTTGCGCGCCACAGCACGTCTGACTTCAGCCGCAGCGCGTCTTTCGACTTCATCGCTGACAGCAGTGCAATCGCCTCGTTGGTCTGGTTCAGTTCAGACAGCGCGCGGGCGCGGAGGAGGTCGCGTTCGTCGCGGGCCTCGCCTGCGATGCCGTCGCGTTCGGTGTCACGCAGGGCATCCAGCGCTTTACCGGGCTGGCGGTCAAGCAGGTACACAGCCGCCAGTTTGGAGCCTGTAGCAGACAGCTTGGCGGGGGAAAGCAGCCCGCTCTTGATCTGGCCGTCCAGCAGCGCCTCGGGTAGAGCGCGCGGCAGGGCGAAGTCGTCCACCACCCGCGCGAACGCGCGATCCACCGGATGCGGCATCGGATTGCCGGCGTACACCGCCGCCAGTCGCTGCTCGAGGCGCGCGAGCTGCACGGCACCGCCATTGCAGTCGATGTCGTCATCCGCCACGCGGCAGAAGGCGTAGAGCGCGATGGCCGGATCGCGCACCGCCGCCGGCAACAG
>CAZNRN010000003.1:0-205956 GCA_964575605.1 uncultured Micavibrio sp.
GACACCGAACAGGCCGTCCGTCACCAGTTCAGCGGCATACACCTTCTTGTTCACTCCACCGCGCTTGATATAGGCATAGCCGATCACCGCGCCGCGCAGCGCAAGGCCGCCCAGCGACAGCGACAGCGCCGCCATTTTCAGCATCGGGCTGGTCACCAGCGGATGCGCCAGCAGGAAGAGCGTGAGGATGGTGACCGGCACCAGCTTGTCGCGCCATTTGAAGAGGAAGTTACCGATGGAAACGAGGCGTTCCTGTGTCATGTGTAATGCTCCTTACTTGACGGCGATGAGGCCGCAGAAATTGTACCAGCGGAAGAAGACTTCAACAGTGCGGAAGCCCACGTCCTTCAGCAGTTTTACATTCTCTTCCACACGGTAGGGGATAAGAACGTTTTCCAGCGCCTCGCGCTTTTGCGCGATTTCGGTTTCGGAATAGCCGTTGCGGCGCTTGAAGTCGTAATAGTTGCTGATGAACAGGCGGTTGAACAGCGTGTCCTCGCAGGTCAGCTTCTCGATCAGGATAAGCGCACCCTGCTCGTTCATGCCGTCGCAGAGCGACTTCATGACTTTTTCGCGGTACAGCGGGCGCAGGAACTGCAGCGTCAGCAGCATGGTGACGACCGATGCGTTTTCGACGTGCAGGCCGTTGTGCAGGTCTGCCGTAACGAATTCGATGTCGCGCTTGGTGCCGTTGGCGTCCACTTTCTGGCGCGCTTTCACCAGCATGTCGGGCGCGTTATCGACGCCGTAGAACTTGATGTCGGGCGCTACAACCGGATCCATCGCCAACAGTGTCGTCGCAGTCGAGCAGCCGATGTCGTACAGGTTCGTGCCGGGCTTGGCAAAGAAACCTGCCAGTTCGCAGGTCATGCGCTGCATTTCTTCATAGAAAGGCACCGAGCGGCTGACCATGTCGTCAAATACGGCCGCGACTTTCGAGTTGAATTTGAAATCCGTGATGGTTTTTTGCTGTTCGTCGAAAACCTTGTCCTTGTTCTCTTTATCGAGGAGCGAGGCGACGTTCGATTGTGTGCGCATGGGGATATCCCGTGTTTGTTATTTTTCGCTGGCGGAAAGCCATTTCGATGATGCGAATATGTACCTGATTTTTAGCAAGTTTTCCATACGCGGACTCGGGAAAATCTTACGTAAAAAGGGGTCGCTTTAGGGCATTATGCCCTAACTAGCTGAAATGAAACAAAATACTATTATTTACCATATTGCATGATTAATCACATATTGTTACAGCCAGTATCTAGGCCCGGTTATAGCCATCCTCCTTATTCGGGAAGACCAAGGCTTTTACGCTGCCGGCTTGGGCGCTGCGGGCTTTGCTTTTGGGCGTGCAATCACCGCTTCGTCGGCATAGAGCTTGAAATGCCCGCTGCCGCCGATGGGGGAAACGCCCGGGTGGCCGTGCGGCCCGTTCGGTGAACGGTCCTTGGGCGCGTCGCCCACAGTGAGCGAGGTCACGCGCACGCCAGCTGCATATTTCGCTACTTCGTCGTCGTTCGCGCTGAATATCGCACCGGCCAGGCCATGCGTGTCGTATTTGTTTGTCACGGCAATCGCGGCATCGATACCTTCGACGCGCGGCAGCACGTGGATCAGGGGGCCGAAGATTTCTTCGCCCAAGACGGTTTTGACACGGGCGGCTTTCTTTTCATCCGTCAAATCGGCCGTGCTCCAGTCGATCATCACGGGCTGCACCCAGAACGAGTTGTCATTCAGCGCCATGGGGATGGCGTTGCTGTTCGCCTTCAAGGTGCCATAGACCTTCGCGCCGACTTCTTCGGCCAGCACGATCGCCTCTTCCATCTTCTGGCGCGCACCGCGGTCGACCAGCGGGCCCATCTTGGTGCCCTTCGAGAAGGGGTTGCCGATATGGTGGTCGTCTTCAGCACACATCTTGCCCAGCAATGCCACCACGTCTTCCGCCCCTTTTTCTGTGCAGAGCATGCGGGGGGCGGTGCAGCGCTGGCCGGTTGCGGGGGCGAAGCCCGCATATATAGCCGCCGCGATTTCCTTCGCCGCACCGTCATGGTCGAGCGCGGAATTCATCACCGCCACGACGTTCGATCCGCCCATCTCCAGAATCGTGCGCTTGATGCCGCGCGATTTGGAAATAATATTACCTGTCACGTCGCCGCCGACGAAGTGAACGATATCGACGCCCGCGGTCAGGTTACGGTTGACGCCGACGCTGCATTGCACGAGGCCGCCTGCGTTCGCCGCGAACTCTTCCGCCCAGGGCTTGCCTTCCGATACAGCTTTGCCCGCGAATTCTTCAGCGGCTTCACGCACGGCCTGCATAAAGGGGAAAACCCAGTTGGGCGCTTTCATCGGCGCCGAAACGATCACGCCGTTGCCTGCCGCCAGCGCGCCAACGATACCGCCGACTGCCAGCGCATATGGATAGTTATAAGCCCCGATAATCTGCGCCACGCCCATGGGGCGCGTAATCACCATCTGGTTGAAATCGCCCTTGGGACCGATCTGCGTTTCGGCATTTTTATAGGCGTAGTCGAACCACTCGGCGCCTTTGCTCATTTCCTTTTCCGACAGCTCGATCGGCTTGCCGGTGTCTGCGGTAATGACGATGCCGATGTCTTCTGCGTATTTCTTGACCTTTTCTTCCAGCACCTTCAGGAACTCGAGGCGTTCGCCCACGGTCAGCTTGCCGAAGGCCTTCGACGCCGCGCGGCCTTCGTCCATCAGCGCCTGTGCCTGCCCGTCGTTAGTCTGTTTCAAATAGAAAAGCGTATGCCCGAAAATCGCGCTATGCACCGACATCTCGGTGGGCGCTGCGGAGAAGGCCTTGTTGAAGGTTGGGAACTGGGAAAGATACCTGCGGTAGTCTTCACGGAACTGGGGGAAATCATTTTTATTGACGGCTTCTTCAAACTTCTGCCGGAGTGTCCCGGCGGCGACTGCAGTCATTATCTCTCCTCTATTATACTTTCCGGCCGCTTATCTTCCCTGTTATGCTCATATTAAGCATATATTAACTAATATGTCAAGAACAGCGCAAGATCGTGCAACAAACTGCTGTTATTTCTGGCTTTTAATTTCACTTACTTTTGCTTTAACTCCTTTGGTTTATAGTAGGTGCAGAAGAAGAGGTGCTGATATGGACTATAAAATCCTGCCACCCGGCAATAACGTTCCCGAAGAAGTCTACGCCATCGTGGAAATCCCGAAGGGTGAAGGCCGCATCAAGTACGAATACCGCACCAACGGCATGATGGTGGTGGACCGCCTGCGCGGCGAAGACCAGCCGATGTATCCTGTCCACTATTGCGGCATCCCCGCGACGCAGGCACCCGATGGCGATCCGCTCGACGTCCTCATTCTGGGTGCGGACAAACTGAAAAACGGCGACGTGATCCCCGTGCGCCCGGTTGCCGTGTTCTGGATGTCAGATGAAAAAGGCATCGACCCCAAAATCATCGCGGTGCCGGCCGATCATGTGACCGACGCCTATAAACACATCCAGACCTTGGCCGACGTGCCGTCTGCCGACCGCAAGGCAATCGAGGATTTCTTCAACAACTACAAAAAACACGACCTTGTTGCAGGCAAGCATTCCGCCAGTCAGGGCTGGGACGACCTCGCCGTCGCCCACAAGACAATCCACGAATGCATTGACCGCTGGGCGAAAGTCTCTACGACGCCAGCTGCAAAGCCGTCACCACGCAAGCCTTCGTGAACAGCCCTATTTTTTGATAATCTTGGAGATAACAGCATGCCAGACCGTAAATGGTTCATCAATCTTGCCGCCGTCGCATTTTTTTCCCTGCTCGGCAGCTCCCTTACCACAGCCTTTTTACAGGGCGGCAGCGCGCTCGCGGGCGATTACACTTCCACCATCAAGAATTATACATCGGACGGGCAGCCTGTTCAGGCTTTCTTCGGAGAGGACGGCAAGATGCGTATACAGTTGGGGACCTATAGCGCGCAGGGCGAACGCGGCCTGCCTCTCGTTGGCCTCTCGGATAATAATGGACATTTGCGCATGCTGCTGCGCCTGGCAGGCCCCAATGAATCGCCGGTGCTGATCATGAAAGACAAGGGCGGCAACGACCGCATTGTCATGGGCCTTGCCCTGTCAGACAAATCCGAGGATCCTTTCCTAAGCGTCACCGACTCTTCCGGCCAGCGTAAGACTATATTTGGCAGTTATTGATTCCTATCTTCACACCCCACGTAAAATATGTGCCTTAAGGGCGAACAAAGCGCCCGTAATTGAGGCAGCTATGCACCGCGTACACTTGCGGACCTGCCAAGCGCAATCGGCAACTGCTTGAAAATTATGGGCTGACAAAGCCGCAATTTGCCTAAAATACACGATAAATAATCTAAAAAAGCTGGATAAATGCCTCATAAAATAGGCTTTTTCTTAAATTAAAACTGTTAAAATTAAAAGAATAGAGTTAGTCAGGATTTATTAACCTGAACGTCTGCTGGGGATATCAAAAATAACAAACGGGTGAATTAAACCATGAAAACAGCAATCATCGCAGGCTTGTGTTTCCTGATGGTCTTTTTCAATCATGGCGCCCCGACAAGCTCGGACGCAGGCACGGCCTGCATAATGCCCGCGGCCATGAAACAGGCCGCCGCCGTTACGCCCGCAGCCAACAGGCTGAAAGCGGTTGAGCTAAAAGAAGAAGCTGAAACTGCAGAGGTTGTACCCGTGTCACTCGCCGCGACTGAACCTGCGGCCGGCGGCGCACCGCAAGAAGACCGCAGCAGCCTGCGCGCACTGAAACCTGTTTATTCGATGATGGGCGAAGATGCCGACAGCTACGCCTCTGGCAAGCAGGATCATTTGATGCAGGCCTTGATGCGCTGAGAGTTTATGCTGATTACTTGTCTTTATAGTCGATAAAGCTGCTCTCGATCGAGAATTCGGCAGTATTTCCGCTCATATAATAAGACAGATAATAATAATGATAATCGTCACTCCACAGGATTTTGGACGCGGGCTTGCGTGTTTCCTGATCCTCGGTGCGGTTGCTGTCGGTATGCGTGCCTTGTGAAACCGCGACGCCGTTCAGCATCACGGTCCAGTCGGCGGTGAACTTTGCCTTCGCCGCGTCGCCGGGGTCGGGCTCGGCCTTTACGGCCAGTTCTATGCGGGAGGTGTTCTCCTTGCGCGCCATGTTCTTGTCAAAGGAAATAAAGGTGGCATCTGCTGTTCCTTTGACCTCTTTTTCCTCCCCTTCCGCAAGGCTGACGCGGCGCGTGACGCCGGGCAGCTGCACACGCTCGAACCGAAGGTCCAGCACGTTCTTGCCTGCCTTAACTTCGAATGGCGCGAAGGCGCGGACGATATAGCTGATGTCGACGGTCAGCAAATGCTTCCCCTCCTCCAGCGGCACCAGCACATTCCGCACATGCTGACCGCGCTCGCCATCCATATGCATGGCGCGCCCGTCCTCAAGTTTCCCTTCGTCCGAATTGTAGTCGATGACGCTGACTTCGGGCTTGCTGAAAGAAATATGAAGATACGCGTAAGTGCCCGCCGCTAAAAGAGCTGCGACGGCCAGAACAGCCGCAGCCGCCGTGGCAAGGCCAGATTTCGACTTCATCGCGCCCGCCGGTTTTTTCGGCTGTGTCAGTTTCGGGTTGTATGCCTCATAAATTTCAACAGGTTCAGGAATGCCCTTCAGCTCATAACGGCCGTATTTTTCCCAAGACACCGGTTTATCCGATTTGTCGTTAAGCCAGCCCCGTGCGCTATCAAAAACCGTATAGGTAACCAAAACCTGTCCCCCGTCAGCGAGGGCTTCGACCCGTGCAGCACGGTTCACATGCCTGCCGAAAACATCGGCGTTCACATCGTCTTCCGTCGTCACCTGCCCGCAATGCAACCCCATGCGCACATTTATATCTTCGAATTCCGGATGTTCTTTATTGAAGACCGCCAGTTTTTCCTGCGCCTCAATCGACCGCGCAACTGCAGTTGACGGCTCCGAAAAAACCGCCATCACCGCGTCGCCTATATGTTTTATCACGCGACCGCCGCCATCGCGCTCGATGACCGGCACAATCACGTCGTCATGGAATTTGCGCAGCTTGTTCGAATAAGCTTCGCCATGCTGTTCGGTGATGCGCGTGAAACCTTTGATATCCGTAAACAAAATCGTAAGCACCGCAGTGCTTTTCTGCCTGCGGAACTGGTCGATCGCCTGTAACTCGCTGGCGGTCAGGGATTGGCTCAAGGGCGTGGCGGAGGTTTCTTGCATGGGAATACCCGGGTAAGGTTACCCTTCTTCATACCACTAAAACAAAAGCCCGCCAAACGGCGGGCTTGAATGGTTTGCAAGTGGCGTCCCCTAGGGGATTCGAACCCCTGTTACATCCGTGAAAGGGACGTGTCCTAGGCCTCTAGACGAAGGGGACGCATGTCTTGCGAGGTGTGGATGTTTTATACGTAACTGCGCGGGAAATCAAGGGAATTATTTCCACACGGGCGCTGCGTCAATGATTTGAAAATTAACGGTTTTCCGGCCCTGCCAGGTATTAACCGTTGCATGACCTGCAATCGCGAGAGGCGTGCTGCCGGCCTTGAGGAGTGTTTCGCCTAGCTTGGTATCAAGGGCGCGGAAGGCGATGCCTTTAATGCTGGTGCCGCCGGCAGTGTCCTGAATAAAGCAGCTGACGTGGCGTTCGCCTACCACGTTGGGCTTGATTATCTTCACGCCCGAGATGGCAAAGCGCGGCTCAGAATGGCCGGAGCCATAGGGCGCAAGCGCTTCGAGTTTCTCGACGAGGTCGAGCGTAATCGCCGGCGCGGAAAGGACGCCGTCGAGTTTGAGTTCGGGCACATAGGTCGCGCCATTCAGCTGTTCCTGCACATGCTTGTTAATGAAGCTGCGCAGTTCGTCCATCATGTGGCGCGCGACGGTGAAGCCCGCGGCCATCTTGTGCCCGCCGCCTGCGATTAACAATCCGCGCTGTTTCGCAGCGACGACTGCGGCCCCGAGATCGATACCCGAGACGGAGCGGCATGATGCCTTACCGATTTCTTTTGTGTCATAAGCGATTACGCAGACGGGACGGTTGTATTTTTCTTTCAGCCTTGCTGCGACGATGCCGATGACGCCAGGGTGCCAGTTTTCACCATCGGCCAGGATAACGAGGTCTTTGTCGAGTTTGCGGTCGGCGACGCGGTTGAGCGCGTCTTCGAGCACGTTATCCTCGATATGCTTGCGCTCGATATTATACTGGTGGAGCTTGTGCGCGACCATGCGTGCCTCGAGCGTATCGTCGGTCGAGAGGATACGCCAGCCAAGGTCCGCCTCTCCCACCCTGCCGCCCGCATTCACGCGGGGGCCGAGGACGAAGCCCGCATGGAAGGCTGTGGGCTGTTCAGACACGCCTGCGATATCGGCCAGCGCTGTGATACCAGGGTTTTTGCGCATCGCCATGACCTTGAGGCCTTGCGAGACGAAAGCGCGGTTGATGCCGGTCAACGGCACGACGTCGGCAACAGTGCCGAGCGCCACGATATCCAGCCAGTGCAGGATGCGCGGCTCGGGCTTAGTATCCCCATACCAGCCCTTGGCGCGCAAAAGGCGGTTTACGGCGACGATGGTGATGAAGGTCACGCCGACAGCCGCCAGCTGGCCGAGGCCGCTGGTGCAGTCGAGGCGGTTGGGGTTCACCACGGCATGGGCGACAGGTAGTTTTGCCTCTGCCCTGTGGTGGTCGAGCACTACGGTATCCATGCCTGCATCGGCGGCGGCCTGTAGCGGTTCGTACGATGTGATGCCACAGTCCACGGTGATCAAAACCTTGTGGCCTTCGCTGGCCAGCAATTTCATCGCCTCGACGTTCGGGCCATAGCCTTCGCCGATGCGGTCGGGGATATAGACGCGGATGTCTGAACCGACAGCACGGAAGAACCGTTTCAGCAGCGAGGACGAGGTTGCACCGTCAACGTCGTAATCGCCAAAGACGCAGGTTTTCTCGCCGTTCATAATGGCAGCGGCGATGCGTTCAGCCGCCTTTTCCATGTCTTTCAACGCGTATGGGTCAGGCAGCTGGACTTTCAGCGTCGGGTTCAGGAAGGTTTCAACATCCTCAAACCCGATATTGCGGGAGACGAGGATGCGGCTGACAATATCGGGCAGGCCGAAAGCCTGCGATATACCGGCGGCGAGGCGTTCGTCGGCATCTGCGAAAACCCATTTCTTGCCCATCACCGACTGCTCGACGGACAGCGCCGTGCGTACCATTGCCGGTGGCGCGACAGGTGCGGTTTGTGATACTTCGCTGAATTGGGTCTTTGCAGTCAAATCGGTGTCTCGCTTCGGTAGTATTGATAGTATTTTTATTTATAACCCTGCTTGCGGGTAAAGTTATGCGATGCCTCGATACGGCGAATGGTGCCGGTCTTGGAGCGCATGATAATTGAATTCGTATAGGCTCCGCCCGCATAACGGCGCACGCCTTTCAGCATTGCGCCGTCGGTAACGCCTGTTGCGGCGAACATCACATCGCCTTTTGCGAGGTCGAGCAGCCCGTATTTGCGGTTGAGGTCGCTGATTCCCCAGCGCTTTGCGCGCGCCTTTTCATCATCGTTCCGGAACAGCAGGCGGCCCTGCATGAATCCGCCCGTCGAGCGGAAAGCCGCGGCCGCCAGAACGCCTTCGGGCGCGCCGCCGGAGCCTAGGTAAATATCCACGCCGCTTTCGGGCTGTGCGGTGGCGATAACGCCCGACACGTCGCCGTCGGAAATCAGCATGATGCGGGCGCCTGTTTCGCGCACTTTGGCAATCAATTCCTGGTGGCGAGGACGGTCAAGGATGCAGGCAACGAGGTCGGAAACTTGCGAACCTTTTGCTTTGGCCAGTTCCTTCAGGTTTTTCTGCGGCGATTCATCAAGGTCGACAACGTTATCGGGCAGGTCGCGCCAGCCAACAGCCAATTTATCCATGTAAACATCGGGCGCATTCAAAAAGCCGCCCTTTTCTGCCATAGCGACAACGGCCAAGGCGTTGGGGCCGCCCTTAGCGGTGATGGTGGTGCCTTCGAGTGGGTCGAGCGCGATATCGAGTTCGGGGCCATCACCTGCGCCTACTTTTTCGCCGATGTACAGCATGGGCGCTTCGTCGCGTTCGCCTTCGCCGATGACGACGGTACCGTCGATGTGCATGGTATTAAGCGCGTTGCGCATGGCGTCAACCGCCGCCTGGTCGGCGGCCTTTTCGTCGCCGCGGCCCATCAGGAGCGAGGCCGAGAGCGCGGCGGCCTCCGTCACCCTCACCAGCTCGAGGGCGAGGTTGCGGTCCATGGTCAGCTTTTCATTCGCGCGAATTTCGGGTTTCAAAGATGCCATGCCCATATCTGTTGCTCCCTTACCCCCTGAATTCCTCGATACGCATCAGGTACGGGGGTTCAACAACCGCTTTCAGCTTGCCGATTTGCGCGGCAACCTTCTGGATGCTTTCCTCGGTGGTCTCGTGCGTGGTCAAGATGACCGGCACGGCCTGTCCGGGGGAGCGCCCGTGTTGTAAAACCGACTCCAAGGATACGTTATGATCTCTCAGGATGGCGGAAATATCGGCTATTACGCCGGGCTGGTCAAGCACCATGAGCCTGAAGTAATAAGACCCTAATCTTTCAAGGATATTTGCCGGCTTCAGGGGGCCAACTTTGGCGGGATCAATGCCCATCAGCGGCAGGGGTCGCTGGCGCGCCACATCGACCAGATCGGAGACAACCGCCGAGGCGGTGGGGTTGCCCCCCGCGCCAAAGCCCATCAGCAGCACCTTGCCGACGTAGTCACCGTCGACATAGACGGCGTTCAACGCGCCGTCTACCGCCGAAATCGGCGATTCTTTGGGCACAAGGCAGGGTTCGACCGACTGCTCGATGCCCTTGTCGGTCTGCTTGGCGATGCCGAGCAGCTTGATGCGATACCCGAGTTCGGCGGCGAAGGAGATATCAAGCGCCGCGATATTGCGGATGCCCTTGATGTCGATGTTCTTCACATCCGGTGCGCAGCCGAAAGCAAGGCCGGAAAGAATTGAGAGTTTATGCGCGGCATCAATGCCGTCGATATCGAAGGACGGGTCGGCTTCGGCGTAGCCCTTATCCTGAGCCTCCTTCAGCACGTCGGCGAAGGGACGGCCGGTATGGGTCATTTCCGAGAGGATGAAGTTGCAAGTTCCGTTCAGGATGCCATAGACCGCCTTGATGCGATTGGCGGCGAGCCCTTCGCGCAACCCCTTGATGACAGGGATGCCGCCTGCGACGGCAGCTTCAAATGATACGCTGCCCTTTGAGTTCGATAGCAGTTTCAGCACTTCCGCGCCGCGGTTGGCGAGCAGCGCTTTGTTCGCAGTTACAACGGGCTTGCCGAGCTCCAGCGCTTTTTTGACGAGGTCGAAGGCAGCGCCCTCGGCGCCGCCCATCAATTCGACGACGACATCGACATTCGGGTCGTTTGCGACGTCCACGGGATTGTCATGCCACTTTACGTTGGAAACATCGATGCTGCGGTTCTTGCCCTTGCTGCGTGCCGATACTGCGGTGACGCGGAGCACGCTGCCAGTACGTTCCTGCAAAAGCGTTTCATGTTCCTGCAGCAGCTGGAAGACACTGGCACCTACATTGCCAAGGCCAGCGATGCCGACCCTTAAAACTTTCTCACCCATGAAGCGCCCCTCTTAAAAGCGCAAGCGGCATGCCGTGAAGCATGCCGTTTACGCGAAAGTTATCACCTGCCCCCTGCGGGGATGGAATTACTGGTTCGTGTAAATCTCGACGCGGCGGTCGGCGGCTTCCTGGCTGCGCGAACCCGGATTGGGGTTTGCCTCGCTGTCGCCTTTCGAGATCGCGGTCACGTTACCGGGATCGACGCCTGCATCAGTCAGTACGCCCGCCACGTTATTGGCGCGTTTCTGTGCGATGTTGTAATTGATTTCGTGACGACGCTCGGGGCTGACGCTGCCGTCGACGCGTGTACTGGCGTGGCCCACCACAGTCACGGGCGCACCGCTGCCGCGGACGCTGTCTGCGAACTGGCCGATGTCGCGGCGTTCGCCTGCGGTCAGGTGCGAGGAACCATGCGCGAAGAAGATTTGTTGCTGCATCGAGCCGCTGGTGACGGCATCAGGGCCATCAACGGGGAAGACCGTGACGCTGTCGCTGACTTCGTAAGAACGATAAGCGTTGGGGCCGGGGCTGTTGATCGCAGCAGTGTTGCCGCCCTCATGCCAGTTGTATTTCGCCGCGCCCACTTTGCCCATGCCGTCGGGCTTCAGCAGTGCGGTGCCTTCAGCGTTCTGGCCGGTGTAGCCGCGCGGAATTTTGCCGAAGGTGTCGTTCAGGCGGGAGGGTTCGTTATGCGCCCAGCGTTCGTAATCTTTATAATCGTCATGCACCCCGTGATAGGTGTTAGTGCAGGCCGAGAGCAGCAAAAGCGCGGAAACGGCGGCGACAAAACGGGTAACTTGCATGGGATAAGCCTTATTTCTTTTTGAATCAGCCTGATAGCTGCAGGACTAGTTTGGCTGAAAGCGGCGCTTTCAGCAACCATTTTGAAACACCAGACTAGCACAAAAGCGATTAAGAAATTTTGAAGTCCGCAGTTGCCATAAACGCGCGCTATTTCTGCATGTAATGGCGCGCAAGGTCTACGTAATGGCCCGCCGTCCATTCGATATGTTTCTTTTCCTCGGCGTTTATTTCACGCATCAGCTTTGCAGGGCGCCCCGCCCACAGCTGTCCGGTCAGGACCTTTTTTCCCGGCGTCACCAACGCGCCTGCCGCCACCATCGCGCCTTTTTCTACCAACACGTCATCCATCAGGGTCGCTCCCATACCGACAAAGGCGCCGTCCTCGATCGTGCAGGCGTGCAGAAGCGCCATATGGCCTACGGTTACATCGTTTCCGATGTAGGTCCCCTGCCCGAAGGTCGAGACGTGGATGACAGTCGTATCCTGGATATTCGTGCGCGCACCGATTTTGATGTTGTTCACGTCACCGCGCAGCACGCAGTTGAACCAGATGTTCGCATCATCGCCTATCTCGACGTCGCCGATGATATGGGCGCCTGGGGCGATGAAGACGTTTTTGCCGATTTTCGGCATAACGCCTTTGTGTGGCCAGAGTTGCTGCATCGGTTCCTCCAACAAAAAAAGCGCCCCGGTAAGGAGGCGCTTTCTTTGTATCGTATCGGCAGTAAGGGGTAAAGCTTAACGCTTGACCCACTGCGTGCCGCGGCGGGCCTTATGGCGGCCGTACTTTTTACGCTCGACCACGCGGCTGTCGCGGGTGAGAAGGCCTGCCTTCTTCAGCGCGGTGCGTAGGTCGGGCTCGAAGTTGACGAGCGCGCGGCTGATGCCGTGACGGACTGCACCGGCCTGGCCGGTGAGGCCGCCGCCCGAAACAACCACGTTCACGTCGAACTGGCCTACGCGGCTGGTGATTTCGAAGGGCTGGTTGATGACGAGGCGTTGCGTGCCGCGGGCGAAGTAGACAGCGATGTCGCGGCCGTTGACCGTGACTTTGCCGTTACCGCGCGCGACCCAGACGCGTGCGACGGCGTCTTTACGACGGCCGGTGCCATAGGCACGGCCTTTGGCATCGAGCTGCTGCGTGTAGACGGGCGCGCCGCCGGCGGTTGCCGAAGCGGAGGCTTTCTCGGCCACGGCTTCTTTCAGTTCAGAGAGGTTTTTCTTGGTTGCCATGGTTCAATTACCTTTTGTTTTTCGGGTTCATAGCCGCGACGTCCAGGACTTCGGGCTTCTGTGCATCATGCGAATGCTGGGGGCCGGCGAAGAGGCGCAGGCAGGTCAGCTGCTGGCGCGCCAGCGGGCTGTCCTTCGGCATCATGCGGCGGACGGCGTTTTCGATGACGCGGCCGGGGTACTTGCTCTCGAGGATCTGGCCTTTGGAGCGCGACTTGATCCCGCCCGGATAGCCGGTGTGCCAGTAGAACATGTCGAATTTGGCTTTTTTGCCCGTCAGGCGGACTTTTTCCACGTTGACGACGATGACGTTATCACCGCAATCGATGTGCGGGGTGTACATCGCTTTGTGCTTGCCGCGCAGGCGGAGCGCGATGATGCTGGCCAGACGGCCGAGCGCGATGCCTTCCGCATCGATCAGAAGCCACTTTTTCGTGACTTCCGAGGGTTTCGCTGAATAGGTTTTCATTTGTTGTTATCCTGTTTCTTATTACAAATAGTGGGAGATATATGAGGCCTGCACCTAGCTACGTCAAGAAAAAACTTAATATCATTATAAATCAATGACTTGATTTGTGGTATAATAATACCAAAATCGCAATTCCTTGATTAATCGCGCGAATCTTACGGTTTTGTTTCCGCCATCAGCCATTCAAGATAGGGCGCACTTCCCTGCGTAACAGGCAGCGCAACAACGCAGGGATTGGTATATTTGTGCATCTCCTTCACGCAGGCCTCGAGCGCCTGGAACAGGGTCGCGCGGGTTTTAAACAGCACAACGCATTCTTCCGCCTGCTCGATCTTGCCCTCCCAATGATATATAGAGTGCATGCCCGGCAGGATATTGGCGCAGGCGGCCAGGCGATCCTGAATCACCGCCTCGGCAATCTTTTTGGCATCCGCTGCCGATGGCACCGTCACATAAACGAATATTGCGGACATTTGACCCTCCTGAAAATCCCAGCGCAGCCAATACTATAACCACCCCCACGTCCCGCCAAAAGACGGGTTTTTTAAAACAGGCGTTCTTAAGGGTTTGTTAACCGAATTAACATATAATCTTAATATATTCGTTTTTCGGGGTGCAATAGTATGTCAGGAACGGAAAATAACGGCGGCGGCGGCAAAGTGGCAGCAGTCCACAAAGGCGTTGGCGCCACGAACATCGTGGCGCAGATTGCCCAAGGCAGCTATGGCTGGGCCGCAGTGTCTGCCGGTGTTACTGCTATCCTGAATCCCAAAACCTATGAAGCCGCCGCGAAACTCACCAAGGCAATCGCCCCGGTCGCAAAAGCAATCGGGAACGTCGGTAAGCACGTACCTGTTGTCGGCGCTGTCGTCACCGCAGGCTTTGTCGCTTATGAAGTCGGCACAGCACTGGCAAGCGGCCACAAGGGCAAGGCAGCAGCGGCCCTCGCGGCGGGTGCAACCGAGATGGTCGTTAACGGTGTGGGCGGCGGCCTCTTCGGCGCGAGCGACGTCGCGCGCCAGGCGGTAGTCGAGGGCATCGTTGCCGCGGGCGGCGAGCGGGCAAACGATGCATACCTTGTCGCAGTCGGAAAACGCGTCGTCGATGTCGGCAGCAAGTTTGTTGCGGCTTCAGGCTCCGATCCCGACCCTAAAAAGATTTACGCTCAGCAGGAAGCTCTCATCCAGGGCGACAAGACCTTGCCGGATACCGTGCAGCTGAACGGGAAGACCGTGCAGCTTGACGATGCGTTGCGCAATCCGACCTTCGCCAAGTCTTTCCGCGAGAACCTTATCAAGGCAGATCATGCCGGCCACCTCGACAGCAAACCCCTCATCGCAAAGCTCGACCAGTTCGACAAGCTGGAAAAACAGCGCGTGGCGGCAGTGAATGCTAGCCACCACACCACCACAGCGCACCCCACCACGCTGCGCCCCGCTACACTGGGAGCGTAAAACGGCCCTCAGGCTTTTTGGGGGTTTAAACCGGCCATTTTTTCAAGCAGCGGCGATATTTCTTCTAACATCAGGATATGCCCTGGTGCCGCCATGGCAATAGCGCTTTGTGGCATAAAAGGAGCTTCCGCCTCGGCTGGGTTCTGTACGATAGCAAGCCCCCCGCCCTGCCTGATCTTCTTCAAGCCCGCCGCCCCGTCGGCGCTGGCCCCGGTCAGGATGACGCCGATAACCCGGTTGCCAAGGCAGCGCGCCGCGCTCTCGAACAGCACATCGATAGAGGGACAGGAATAATTCACCGGCGGGTCGACAGAAAGACTTAATGTCCTGTCGGGTTCGATCTGCAGATGGTAATCCGGCGGAGCGAGGTAGACCGTGCCGGTCTTCATCGCTTCCTTGTCGTCCGCTTCCTTCACCGGAAGGTTGCAATTGTTGCCGAGGTATTCCGCCATGTAGGAATCGGGCGTACTGGCCATGTGCTGCACAATGACGATAGGCAGCGGAAAACCGGCTGCCAGCGCCGATAGCAGGGTTTTCAGCGCCTTCATGCCGCCGGCGGATGCGCCGATGACAACGGCTTCATATGTCGCTTGCTTCGCTGACATTTCCAGGCCCGCTATAATTTTTCGTGTCGGCGCTCTTCTTGAAGATGCGTTGCCTGCCGTCGACAGGGTCAAAGATGTTGCGGACGGAAGAAAAATTCAGGCTTTCCTTGCTCCCGAGGCAGAGGAAGCCGCCGTGTCGCAGGCTGTCGGCAAAAAGCGTCAGCGCTCGGTCCTGCAATGTACGGTCGAAGTAAATCAGCACATTGCGGCAGCAGATCAGGTTCATTTCGCCAAAAACGCCATCGGTCACGAGATTGTGGTAGGAAAATGTGACTTTCTCCTTCAGGAAATCCTTGATCTTCGCAAGGTCGTAGCCTTCGTTGTAATAGTCGGCCAGCTGGTGTTTGCCGCCCGCAGCCGCATAATTCGCGGCGTGTTTGCCCATGCCCTCTAGGTTGTAAACGCCGTTCTGCGCGGCGTCGAGCGCGTGCTTGTTGAAATCGGTCGCATAGATACGCACGCGGTCGAGGAAGTTTTCCTCGTGCAGCAGGATGGCCATGGAATAAACCTCCTCGCCCGTCGCGCAGCCGGCATGCCAGATTTTGACGAAGGGGAAGGTTTTCAGCTTGGGTATAACCTGTTCGCGCACCGCCTGATAAAACTGAGGGTCGCGGAACATCTCGGTCACTGTGATCGACATCTGTTTCAGCAGTTGGTCGAAAAACACCTCGTCGTGGAAGATGCGGTCGAGCATTTCGGTATAGCGCGATATTTTCGCTTGCTCTTTCACCTGGTCAAGGCGGCGCATCAGTGAGGCGTGCGAGTAGTTCGAAAAATCATAGCCGTAACGCCGCCGGATGCCTTCCAGCAGTAGACCGATTTCAATCCTTTCTGTGTCCCTGTCGAGGCTCACGTTTTTTCATCCTGTTTAAACAGCCAGACGCGCATCAGCGTCAACAAACGCTCGAGGTCGACCGGTTTGGTCAGGTAATCGTTGGCGCCGGCGGCCATGCAGCGCTCCTGCTCCTCGGGCATCGCACGGGCGGTCAGCGCGATAACCGGAAGTTTCGACCACTTCTTGTCGCTACGTATGGCGCGCATCGCCTCGTATCCGTCCATGACGGGCATCATGATGTCCATGATCACAAGTTCGATGCCGGTTTCCGATTTCAGCTTGTCGAGCGCCATCTGCCCGTTGTCGGCAATCACGACATTCATGCCATGTTTTTTCAGCATTTTCGACATGGCGAATGTGTTGCGCAGGTCGTCGTCGACCAGCAGGACGGTGCGGCCGCGCAAGACGCGGTCGGGGTTATGCTGCATGCGAATGATAGCCTGCTGGTCTTTCGACAGCGTGCTCTCCAGGCTGTGCAGGAAGAGCGTGACCTCGTCGAGCAGGCGTTCCGAAGAATGCGCGCCCTTGATGACGATACTGCCGGTGTATTGCGACAGTTTGCGGTTTTCCTCCTCCGTCAGCTCCTTTGCCGTGTACACGATGACGGGAGGCGGTGTTTCAGTCTTCTTCGCGAGGGCATCCAGCCAGTCAAAACCCGTCATGTCGGGCAGCGAAAGGTCAAGGATGATGCAGTCGAAAGTTTCGGCATCGAGGCGCTCGAGCGCCGTCTTGCCCATGCCGATGCAGGTGATTTCCAGGTCTTTCTTTTTGAGCAGGTTCTGGATGGCCACCTGGCTCTTGCGGTCGTCCTCGACGATCAGCACTTTCTTGGCGCTTGCCTGTAGCATGTCCTCAAATCTTGCAAGGGCAACGTCAAGTTGCTCGGGCGACACCGGCTTCGTCATCATGCCAATTGCGCCTTTGCGCAGCGGCTGCTGCGCGTCAACGTTGGAAAAGCCCGTCATGATATGCACGGGAATATGCCGGGTGCGCAGGTCGTGCTTCAGCTGGTCCAGCACGGCGAGGCCATCGAGGTCGGGCAGGCGCAGGTCGAGCAGGATAGCGCTGACCGGCTGCTCGGTCGCTATCAGGATGCCCGTCTTGCCGTCGCCCGCCACCAGGCACTTAAAGCCGCGCTTTTGCGCCGTCTTCATCAGGATATGGGCGAAATCGCGGTCGTCCTCGATGATCAGCAGCGTTTTGTCTTTCGCGCCAATCGTGGCGCGGTCGTCGCTGATGTATTCCTTGACGGGCGCGCGCGGCATTTCCTTGATTTCCGTGCGGCCGAGTTCCTGCGGCTTTTCGGCAATCCTCGCGGGAGGGTTTTTTACGTCGCCGCCGGTTTTTTCTTCGGCCTTGACGGTATGCTTCTCGGGCAGCAGCAGCGTGAAGGTGCTGCCTTCGCCCTTCTTGCTGGTCACATGGATTTCGCCGCCCAGCATGTGCGCGAATTTGCGCCCGATGGTAAGGCCCAGGCCAGTGCCCCCGTAATGGCGGTCGGTCGAGCCATCTTCCTGCTGGAAGGCCTCGAAGATGCTGTTGAGCTTGGTCTCTTCAATGCCGATACCCGTGTCAGCGACCGAGAACGCGACCGTATTCGCAAGATCCATCGCCGTGCGGCGCAATTTACCCGCTTCAGGCCGCGCAACACGCAATGTGACGGAGCCCTTTTCGGTGAACTTGAACGCGTTGGACAGCAGGTTTTTCAGAATTTGCTCCACCCGCTGCGCATCGGTGTGCATGACAGAGGGGATGTCGTCGGCGATCTCGAGCTTGAAGTCGACCTCTTTCTGGTCCGCCACAGGCGTGAACTGCTGCTCCATCCTGCGCAGGATATCGCGCACCGCGGTGTCGTCGGTGATGATATTGAGTTTACCCGCCTCGACCTTGGAGAGGTCGAGGATGTCGTTGATGAGGTTCAGCAGGTCAAGACCGCCGTTATAGATGATATTGCTTTCCTCCACCTGCTCCGCTGTCAGGTTACCTTCCTCGTTGTTGGCGAGGTTCTTGGCAAGAATAAGAAGCGAGTTGAGCGGCGTACGCAGCTCGTGCGACATGTTGGCGAGGAATTCCGACTTGTACTTGCCGGAGAGTTCCAGCTCCTGCGCCTTTTCCTCGAGCAGGCGGCTTTGCTCTTCCAGCTCTTCGGACTGGCGCTTGATCCGCTGGTTGTGCAGTTCCAGCGCCTGCGTCTTTTCCTCAAGCTCCTCGTTCGACACCTGCAACTCTTCCTGCTGCTGCTCGAGACGCGCCTGCGATTCTTTCAGCGCGCGGCTTTGCTCTTCCAGCTCTTCGTTCGAGACGCGCAATTCTTCGGCCTGTGTCTGTAGCTCTTCCGACTGCGCCTGGGTTTCTTCCAGCAGCGTCTGCAGGTGGCTGCGGTAGTTGGCGGACTGCACCGCCACGCCGATCGCCTTGGATGCATGTTCGAGGAATGCGACCGTCGCGTCGTTCAGCTTGTGGACGAAACCGAGCTCGAACACCGCATGCGCCATGCCGTCGGCGAAAGCGGAGGAGACGACCAGATGGCGGGGATTCGCGCCGCCCAGGCCCGATGATACGCGCAGGTATCCGTCCGGCACGTCCTCCACGATGAAGCTGCGCGCGTCCTTGATCGCCTGGCCCAGCAGGCTGTCGTTCTTGTTGAGCGTTTCGGTGCCGAAAACAGGCTCGAAACCGTAGGTGGCCGCGCGCTTGAACTCGGTCTCTTCGCGGGCGAAGAAGATGCCCGCATGGGCGTCCAGGTACTCCGCCAGGTATTTCAGCACGTTGTTGCCCAGCTGCGCGATGGTGAGGTCGCCCAGCATCGCGCCGGAAAGCCCCGCCTGCCCGGCCTGGAACCACTCTTCGATGCGGCGCTTGTTATTGCCGCGCGCCAGCAGGTAGGTGATGATCACAGCAAGCGCGATGCTGAGCATGCAGCTGATGACGCCCGCCGCGATAGCGGTGCGGAACGAGGCTTCCGTTTCCCCGACGCGCTCTTCGCGCAGGGCCCGCTCCTTGTCGGTCATTGTGGTGAAATCGTCGCGCAGCTTTTCCATCATCTGCTTGCCCTGCCCGGCCATGATGATGTCGCGCGCAGCCTCGAAGCCCTGCTCCTGCCGCGCTTTGATGGCCAGTTCGAGGCGGTTGAGCCGCTGTTCGGCCAGTGCGCGGAACGACGCGATGCGCTGTTGCTGTTCGGGATTGTCGGAGGTTAATTCTTTCAGCCTGTCCATCTCGAGCGGCAATTGTGCGCGCGCATCGTTATATGGCTCCAGATATTCGGTATTGCCGGTGATGACATAGCCCCGCTGGCCGGTTTCGGCATCCTTGAGCAGCGACAGCATGCGGTTGGCCGTCAGCAGCACGTCGTAGGTGTGGGTAACCCAGCCGGAATCTTCCTTCATCACCTCGATGCGGGTGTAGGTGATGTAGCCGGTGCCGAGGAAAAAACAAATGATCAGGACAAGGCCCGTGATCATCGGTAAATCTTCGTTGCGAGCCTTCTGTCTCCGGGCATTTGCCGCCGATTTTGCTGCCATGATCTGAATAACCCCCGCCTTTTAAACTCAGCCGTTGTTGTTGAAGACTTATTTCGGGAACGTGAACGTAAAGGTCGCGCCCTTGCCTGCGTCCGACGCGACCGATATCTTGCCGCCCAGCGTCATCAGCACCTTTTTAACAATGGCGAGGCCCATGCCGCTGCCCTCGACCTTGTCGCGGGGCTGAAGCGTCTGGAACATCTCGAATATTTTTTCGTGGAACTGCGGCGATATGCCGGGGCCATCGTCTTTCACGGTGAAAAGGTAATGGTCCTTGTGTTCTTCCACCTCCACCTCGACGCGGCCGTCCTTGCGGTTGTGATGTTTGATCGCGTTGTTGATAAGGTTGTAGAGGATCTGCTGTAGCGGCAGGCGCCGCACGCGAATGGCGTCAAAGCCCGCGCCGAAAACCAGCGTGAATCCCGCGGGAGGCGATGCCAGCGTCGCCACGTCCTCCGCCATCTTGCGGCCCTCAACGATTTCGGACGAGCCCATTTGCTCGGCGCTGCTGCTGCGCGCGTAATCGAGCGTATCGTCCAGCAGTTTTTCCATGCGCCGCACGCGTTTGTGGATGTCGGCGATGTATTTCTTGCTCTGGGGGGAAAGGCTGTCGCCCACGTCCTCGTCCAGCCACTGTGAAAGGTTGTAAATCGCGCGCAACGGGGTTTTAAGGTCGTGCGCGCAGATATAGGCGAAACGCTCCAGTTCCTCGTTCGACTGCGTGAGGTTAGCGTTCAACTTCATGATCTGTTCACGCTGGATGTAGAGGTCGAGGTAAACCATCACCTTGCTGCGCAGGATATCGGGGTTGATAGGCTTGAAGATGTAATCGACGGCGCCAATAGTCGCGGCTTTGCTGGCGTAGCGTTCTTCCTTGCTGATGGCAGTCACGAAGATGATGGGTGTGCCGCGCATGCTGTCTTCTTCCTGCATGAGGGCCGCGGTTTCAAACCCGTCCATTTCGGGCATTTGCACGTCGAGGATAACGACGGCGAATTTGTTGCGCAGCATCAGCGACAGCGCTTCGTTGCCCGAACTTGCCGTAAATAGCCTGGCGGGCAAATTCTTGAGCACCTTTTCGGTGACCAGCAAATTCTCTTTCCTGTCGTCCACGATCAGGATATTCGCAAGGATCTGGGGGGAAGATTGCGGTGACGTTTCAGCAGTGGATGTTAGCGCCATAAACGCCTCCCCTTCAAAAGCAGCCCTGTCTTAGTAAATTCCCCTGACATATATGATGTTCGGAATCGCCTCGCGATACAATCGCTAATTGCGTGTGACATGGAACTAAACCTGTGGTACTTTGATATCCAGACAGGAACTATTTTCAATAATAATAATATGGTAGTTCATGCCCACCTTTCTGAAAACATCCCCGTTAACCTGTGGTCAAACGCAGGCAGGGTATAATGTAAATATACGACACCTGACTTCCGGTTCCTTTCATTGTTCAATAGGGAAAGCTCCCGATGATTGACAGAGTGCCGGGGCCTGGCAACCGGACCAGCAGCCCCATCCTGGTTGTCGAAGACAACGAGCTGGATCTCGAAGCGACCAAGCGTGCCTTTAGCAAAAGCGGTGTTAAGAACGAGATCAGCCACGCCTGGACCGCCGAAGAAGCCATCAATTACCTGGTCGACCCCAGCCATACCGCCCCCTGTCTCATCCTGCTCGACCTGAACCTGCCCGGCATGGGCGGCCGCAAGGCGCTCGAGATCATCCGGCAAGACAAATCGATGACGCAAATCCCGATCATCGTGCTCACCACCTCCGACTACGACAAGGATGTGGAGATGTGCTACGGCCTCGGCGCCAGTTCCTATATCAAGAAGCCGATGGATTTCGAGACGCTCTGCACCGCCATCCGCAACCTGTCGGAATACTGGCTGGGCACCAACCTGCTGCCGCCGCTGCGCGACGAACGCGAACGCATCAAGGCGCTTGAAGAGGCGAAAAAGGCCGCCGAAATGGCAAGCCAGGCGAAATCCGATTTCCTCGCGACGATGTCGCACGAGCTGCGCACGCCGCTGAACTCCATCCTCGGCATGCTGCGCCTGCTGCTCGACGATAAAACCGTTGATTCATCGCACCGTCGCATGATTGATGTCGCAAACCAGGCGGCCAAGGGTCTGCTGGTCACCGTAAACGACGTGCTGGATATTTCAAAGATCGAGGCCGGCTGCCTCGAGCTTGAAACAATCCCCTTCAGCCTCGACCGCACCCTCGACACGGTGATCGAGACCATGAAGCCGCTTTATGCTGCCAAAGGGCTGGAATTCAAATCCAGTATTGCCGGAGCGCCCTTCCCCACGCTGTTAGGTGACCCGACGCGGCTGTCGCGCATCATGGTCAACCTGCTGGGCAACGCGATAAAATACACCGAAAAGGGCTCGGTCACCCTCGATGTGGCTGTCACGGCCGAGGGCGAAGAGGTCGTCACGCTCGACCTGCGTGTGACCGACACGGGCATCGGCATCCCGGCCGACAAACTCGATTATATCTTCGAGAAATATACGCAGAGCGACAGCACCATCACCCGCCGTTTCGGCGGCACGGGCCTCGGCCTTTCGATTACCCGCGACATCACCGCGATGATGGGCGGGAAGATCGGCGTCGAAAGCGTATTGGCGCAGGGCTCGACCTTTTGGGTCAGCATTCCCTTCCGCACCACGCAGCTGCTTGCGGACGAAAGCCGCAGCGCAGGCGCTACAGCGTCGAACCGCCTGCCGCCGGAACTGCGCAAGAAATCCGGACAGATGAGGGTTCTGCTGGCCGAAGACGAAATGCTGAACGTCGCCTTCATGAAAAAACTGCTGCCGCGCATGGGCTTCGAAACCATCGACGTCGCAACGAACGGCATCGAAGCCTACGACACGTTTGAAAAAGGCAATTATGACCTGATGCTGCTCGACTGCCACATGCCGGCGCTAAGCGGATATGACGTCGTGCGCAAGATCCGCGCGGAGGAAAAGAAATCCGGCCGCTACCCCCTGCCCGTCATCGCCATGACGGCCGACGCGATGGAAGAAACCCGCAAGGCCTGCATCGAAGCTGGCATGGACGAATACGTCAGCAAACCCGTCGACCTCGACCGTTTCCGGCAGGTGCTGGAATACTGGGTGAGTTTCCCCGACGAGCCCGAGTGCTGATTACAGCCCCGAGATCGAATGGTCCTTCGGCCATTTTACTGTCCACCCCAGCTTGAGGTCTTTTGACGATTTCGGTTCCATCGTAAAGCCCCATTGCAGCAGGCCTTTGATGTTTTCGGTATCGGGGGTATAGCCTTGTGTCGTGACGGGTGCGATTTCCACAGCAATTTTTTCGTCGCGTGCCGCAGGCGTTGTTTCCTTTACCACAATATCGACGGGGTCGGCGTGCAGGTTTTTGATCTCTGTCACGAACTCACGTTCGAGGATGGCGTCTTTTGAAATGATCCCAGCCTCCTTGCGTTCATCCCTCAGGGTCTTGCGCTTGACTGAAACCTGGTCATCGACGCCGAAATAAAAATCATAATCCTCGCCCGGGCGCAGCAGCGGCAGGCTCGACTGACCGACATAGGCGTCGTCGCGGAACAGCGCGACCTGTCCCGGCAATACAGGGCTGTCGCCTTTCAGCTTCGTGCGCACGACAAGGTAAGCCTCGGTGCTGATCTGGGGCTTGATATGCACCTGCACCTTGCTCTCGGCATCGAAAGCGCCGACCATCAGCTTGGTTTCCGAGCCATCCGTCAGCACCGTGCTGGGCCCGGGGATTTTATATTCGTTCATAAAACCGCCGGTCTGTATCTGGGCGGGGGTGAAGCTGGCAGCACGGACGGGCTGTGCCATCGGCACAACTTCCGCCTCCATGGAAAGGCGTTTCGCCTCAGTCCTCTGGCGCCACTCCGCCAACGGGTCGCCGGCCCTGCCCAACGCTTGCGGCGGCAAGTCAAGTGTGTTTCTCTCGCCCGCATCAACAGGTGTTGGCATCGCGCTTGTACCTTCTGCATAGTTTCTCGGTTGGTAAAGGTTTACCCACATCGGGTTCAAATCCGCCAGGCTGGCGCTGCGCTGCGGCTGGGCAGTCGACAGCGTGAGTGCCACGTCTTTCCAGTCTTCGCTGGTCTGCTGTCGCACGGAGCCGTATTGCAGCAGCTGCAATTCTCCCTTGTCTTTGGTATTTACCCGCGCGTCATATATAGGCTGCCAGGTCGCATTGGGTATTTGATAGCTGAGCGACAGCGTCAGGCGCGCCTCTTTGTCGCTCTCCACAGGAACCAGCACCGTATAAATGCTGCGTTGTTCGCCGGAGAATTGCGCCTGCATCATTTCGGCGCGGATTTTTTCTTTCTGCCGCATCAGTTCGCGTAGTTCCACGTCTTTTTGCTGCAGGGCTTTGCGTGTTTCCCGTGCGTTGTTATAAATCACGTCCGCTGCGGCCGCCCACTGGTCCGGCTTAAGGTTCATTTCGGCCAGATTTTCATCGGAACGCAGGCGCGCCTGTTCACCGATCTTGCCAATAAACGCCTTGCGCTCTGCCAGTGAATCCTTTTCATCCTGGATTGCCTTCATCGCCTCCTGGATTTTTTCAAGCTGGGCAATCATGGGCGCTATGACAGGCGATGTGTCGTGTGTGCTCATTATATGCTTGCTCGATACCGCACCGAATTTAACGGTGGCGCGCGCTTCTCCCTGTACGCGCAGGCTGTCGCCCAGCAGCGCCGGAGGAAGGTTTTTGAAAGCGATCGTTTTCGAACCCGCCGGAATTTCAATTTCCGCGATACGCGTAACACGCGCGCGATCGCTGTAGACGGTGACTGCAGTGATCTTGCTTTGCGCTATCAACATCCCCTCAAACGGGTCGGCAGGTTTAAGGGTTTTACCTTGCTGGGCCGCCTCGGCCTCCATCGCAACTTGCAATTCGTCGGCGGTTTGTGGCGCGGAACTGAAATCGCCGGCTGACATCTGCGTAGGCAATCCAGCACCGCCTTTAGCCCTCAAATCATTCTGGAACTGAGTAAACTCGTCCACCGCCTCCCCTTGCGCAAAGGCCGCTGTCGTGGCGAGGGTGAGAGCGATCAAGAATGACAAAACAATTCGCATGGCTACCCCTTATAAAAATGCGCAAAAAATATCCCGCCCCAGTATAGGAAGCGGTTGTTAATTTTGGGTTATTTGGGCTCTGGAAAATATAAACCCATCAGATTTTATTTTTCATATTGACGAACACAGCCTTCAGGTCTACAAATCCATGCATGAAAAAACCCTCCCGCAATACAGCCCTTAAGCTTTTCAATATCGCCGCGATGACAGGGTTACTGGCCTTTGTGTTGATGCGTCATAGCGGTCAGTCTGAATACAAAGAAGAGTGCGCTGCCGTTAGCGACGCTTCGGCCCTTGCGCAGAAACTTCCCGAGAGTTCCCGCAACCTGGCCCTGCTTTCCGCCCAGCCGCTGACCGGCATGGCTATAAGGAACTTGCAGGAACAAGGCTCGCCCCTGCGTCTCTGCCGCGTAATAAAACTGGGAGGTAACGCGGCGGGAGGATACCAGCCGCCCGAGAAAACGATGCGTATGCTCGAACGGCACGAGAACCCCTATGTGCTGTCGCACGAATTGTATCACGCCAGCCAGGACACGCGCGGGTCGCTGGCCGCGCTGTCCAACCCGGAGCTTGCTATTCAGGACCAGATCATGGCGAACCTTGTCATCGAGGCTTCGGCTGTGGGCTATACATTCATGGCTTTCAAGGAAATCGACAAGTCTTCCCCAGGCGCTTATGCAGCTTTCGCAGCGGCGGATTACAGCTTCAATATGTCGGGTTCATTCACGCGCGCCTATGACCAAGCCATAGCGAAAGGCGCAGGTGAACAAGAGGCTTTGCGCGCGGGCGGCACAGCTGTTGTTGAAGGGCTATTACGCGGCGAAGACGCATACTGGTCTGTTAGTTATCTTATAAAGTCCATGGAAAATTATTTAGCACCCAACCGCCCCGCGGCACCCCAGGGTATACGGCACGACCCTTCATACAGGGGAAAGCTTGCCGCTTACTTTAACAATGCCGCAAGCGTCGCACCGGGAATCAGCATATTACCGTCGATATTAAGCGACGCCGATCCTGCTGCAATCGACCGTTTGCTGACTATTGACGATAATTCACGGGCAACCCAGAAGAAACCTCAGACGGCCGCCACCAGTTCGACCTTGATACGGTCGGGGTCTTCGAAGAATACGGCATAGTTGCTCTTGCCGCCGGCGTAGGGGTGGCGGTCGGCGTAGAGGATATTTACGTTGCGCGATTTCAGCTCTTCGGTCAGCGCGTCAACCTCGGCGCGGTCGGCAGCGTGGAAGGCCAGGTGGTTCAGTCCCGTTCGCTTGCGGTGATAAGGCTGCAGCTTGAACGCGTCTTCCACCTGCACGATGACGAAATAGGTTGCGCCGAGTTTCCAGCTGCGCCCCTGCTCCCAGCTCTGGTACGGCGCATAGCCGAGTTTGCCCAGCAGCCAGCCCCAGAACTGGGCCGAGACCTCGAGGTCGGCGACGTTGATTTCGATATGCGACAGCTGGCCACGCATGGCGGCACCCTCCCCTTATTGACAGGAGAAGCCTAGCGGCGCATGGCTGCGGTTGTCAATTACTGGCCGGGTTTCGTCGGCTTGAGGCGACCGATGGGCAGCTTTATGTTCTCGAAGTCGGTCACGAACTGGTCGACGGTTTTCACGCCTTCCTTGATTGCCTCGTCCAGCACGTCATAGAACTGCTCGCTTTGCACCGTGTTTGCGATGAGTTCGCGGCTGGTGATGGGGCCGCCACCCACTTTGCCCATGCCTTTGATGGGTTCATCGGCTTCGGCTTCTTGACGGGCGATGGCGCGGGCGAAAGCGTCTTTGATGCGTTGCTTGTCTTCGGGTTTCATGGGGGTGTTCCTTTTCTTAGTCGGGGGTTTTCAATTGCAGCGGGCGGCCGATACGCATGTCCTTGCCGGTCGCGACCGCGGTGTTGATGATGTCTTCCAGCGCGGGAGGCTTGCCGCCACGGGTGACCAGTTCCTTGTGCATCAGTGTGATCTCGTTAAAGCTGTCGAGTTCGGAGAATTTGCGCACCGACATCTGCGAGGTCAGCGCGACCGAAACCGAAGTGGAATTCGAATAGCCATGGGAGTTCGACCCCATGGAATGCTTCATTTCGGCTTTCTGGTGGTAAACAGTGGTGATCTCGCCGGCCGCGAAGTTGAAATAGCGGCAAAGCTTCCCGCCATCTGGCACGTTGGAGGTCGCCAGCAACGTGTAATCGTCTTCCCTTGTATAGGTCGTCATGCGTAATACCTTTTGATGTGAAAACGCGCACATCTTAGGCGGCTGAATTTATTATGTCAAAGCTTTATTTTCAGCCTTTTTCGAGCTGCTTTTGCAGTTTTTCCATCTGCGCGATGCGTTCTTTCAGCATCTCGCGCAGCGCTGCCTTGAAATAAGGCTCGATATCGCTGTCGCCTTTGGGGGCTTTCGAAACCACTTGGTCGTAGAGGTTGCGGGTCTCTTCCGACACCGTCAGTGTGATGGAATGGCGCGAATAATGGTCGTCGATTAAATCACGGATAAGCCCGCTAACATTGACGTTTTCGGCCGACATCTTCTGGTACTGGTCCTCGCGGATAACGAGGCTGATGCGGCGGGTATCCTGCTGGTCCATGACGTATTCTCCCCTATCCCAAAGTATATAACAATATCATGCTTTTATATACTACGCAATAAAAGTATATAACATATTAATAGGTTATATACGAATATATACTAGTATATAATTATATGGGAACTAAAGAGGGTTTTTAAAGGGGAGGTGTGTTGATGCAAAGGCTATTCTGCTTCGCGGTTGCTTTAATCCTGTTACTGGTGGGCGGCTGGCTGACGGTGGACCGTATCGCATTCCTGTCGCATGCGCGCCGCACAGAGGGGCGTGTCACCTCCATCACCGGCTTCGACACCACATGTGGCGGCAGACGCACCCGACGCCCCTGCACCGAGTTCACTGCCAAGGTACAGTTCACGCCCCAAGAAACCGGGCAGACTTATAGCATG
Source organism: uncultured Micavibrio sp. (assembly GCA_964575605.1). Lineage (GTDB taxonomy): Bacteria > Pseudomonadota > Alphaproteobacteria > Micavibrionales > UBA2020 > JAPWJZ01. The sequence continues at coordinate 27,648 of CAZNRN010000003.1, forward strand.
AATGTGGATGCGGGCACTGCCTCTGGCAGCTACCAGTCCATCGAACGCGCGAACCGCAGGCTGGGTCAGGCCGTGCAGGTCGCCTATCACCCCGACCGCCCCGCGACTGCCTATGAGGACACTTTCTGGGGCGTGTGGTGCAGGCCCATGCAAGTGTTCTTCTTTACGATGCTCGCCTTCCTCTTCGGCCTGCCCGACAGGAGCAGGAACAGCAGCGGCGATGGGTTGCTGACTGCAATTGATATCGCAACAGATATCGGCTTCGACTTCTAACCCTTAACCAGGAGTACCCCGCACTACCCCAGGCACCAAGCGGCCTCTCCCGAACACCCCCGGGAGGGGCCGTTACTTTTTCAGGACGCCTGTCCGGCGGACAGTCGCAAGGATCTTCTGCTCCAGGCTCTCCGCCTTTTTCACTGTTTTTTTCGGTATCTGCTTTCGCACATAGGCGGCGAGGCTTTCGATGTTTTTATAGCGCAGGTAATTCTTGCTGTCCGCTTCCAGGCCTTCGCGCGTGATATCGAGGAGACGTCCGTCCAGCGGGCGCGGCTTCGCGACATCGTTGAACAGCTTGCGTAGTTCCTTTTTGTTTTCCTTGCGCTTCTTTTCCCACTTCTGCGCGTGCGACGGTACTTTATCGAGGTTCTTTTTCTGTTGCGCGTAAAGCTGGGCCAGCTTCAGCCGCAGGCGCAGGCTTTCGAGCGTCTGGTCGTCATAGCTCTTCATGTCGGTCTGCATGTTGTCAAAGTAGTTCTTCATTTCGCCGCTGGCTTTGACAATTTTATTGAACTCCCGGGCCGCTTCCGCTGCTTTCTTGGGGTCGGGAATTTCCTTTAGCGCGTCGCGCAGCATATTGAGCTCATCATGCCGCATCGCAATCTCGAAACGTATCTGGTATGCAAAGGCATCGCATTCCACAACGCGCCTGTGCACCATCGCATCGACCGCCGACAGGCCATTGGTGTCGAGGTTTACGCGCTTCGATTGCCACAGGTGACGCAGTTCATGCGCCAGCACGCCCGCAAGGATTTCATCCTTGGCGGTGCGCAGCAGGGACACCTCCCTGTCGTCCGCGCTGAATAAACCGACGGCCTTCATTTCTTCGGGCTTGTCGGAGATGACGATGCGGATTTTGTTGTTCTTCGCAATCTCGAGCAGCTGACCGCCTTCAGGCGTTTCGGCAATGGCTTTCATCAGCGCGTTCACGCGCTTTTGATCGGAGACTTTCGTCCCTTTTGTGTTCTTAGGCGAGGCCATGTATTGCCCTGCTCATGATGTTTGATAACGAAACTATAAGACGGAATTCTAGATTACGTCAAAGCCAAATGCGTTTCAAACTTATGTAAATTATCCGGCGTAACGCCTGAAGGTCGGGCTATGTGTCAGTTCGTATTCGATGCGCGTCATGTCGAAGGGCTTGGCGACGAAGCTTTTTGCGCCATGCTGCTTGGCGGCGGTGGCAGCCGTCGCCTTGTTATCAATCGTGAGCATCACGATATATGCGTCCCGGTCGTATGCCCTGATTTTATCAATCAGGTCGAGGCCCGACTGGTCGCCGAAATGCAGGTCAAGGAAAAGGCAGTCGGGCGCCGTTGCGAAATACCGGTCCACTACCTGCGCAGGGTCTTCCACCGCGACGACGGGACCGTATTTCTCAAGCGCCGTAACAAGGGTATGGCAGATCAGCGCGTCATCATCCGCGACCATGATAGTGTTTTTTTGCCGCGTAGCGCGCAGGCGATAAAGCACCGAATGAGCAGCTGCCCGGTTGCCGCCGGCGGCGCGTTTCAGGCGTTGCTCCACCGTCGCGACATTAACGGGCGAGACAGCGCACCCTTTGACGCGCAGTTCCTCTGCCTGCGGCGTAACGACAAAAAGCGATGTCGGGGATTCGAGCAGGATCACGCCATCCTTCGCTGCCTCGGAGGACTGTATCCGGCGCGCCAGCGTGACGATCGTGCCGGCTGCGTCGCCATCCAGCGCAATTTCCACGGCGGCGCCGTTCTCTGCTACGCTGGCCAAAAAGCCAAGCTGGCCCTTGATATCCGAATTGTCGATAATCTGCATCATGTCAGCTATTCCCTCCGAGGTCTTCCAGCAGGCATTGGTGCGCAGCTTCATAAGCCTTGCGTATTTCGGCCAGTATGCGGGCGCGGTTGTCCGCTGTCGTATTGTTCATTTCCTGTGCCTGCGCGCAAAGGGCGCGGAGCGGCTCAGCGCGCACCATGCCTGCGCCGCCTTTCAGCTTGTGTGCAGCCTCGACCCAGTCCTTGTTTTCGCCATCACCGCTATTCGCGGCAAGGATATCGAGAAGGCCCAGCGACTGCTGGGCGAAAATATCGACAAGCTTGCGCAGCTCTTCCTCATCGTCGGCGAAACCTTTCAGTCCGCCTATATCCGCCGCTCGCGGGCCTGCCGGGCCTTTGGCCAGCAAGCGTTCTCTAGCGTCGCCCTCATCCGCAAAAGTAACCCACTGCGAGAGCAGCTGCCGCAATTCGTCGGAATCGATTGGCTTGCTGATGTATTCGTCCATGCCCGCCTCAAGGCATTTTTCCCGTGTGCCGATCATGGCATCGGCGGTCATCGCGACAATCGGCACATGGCCGAAACCCTCTTTTTCGAGCGCGCGTATCTCGCGCGTTGCGTCATATCCGCTCATGCCCGGCATGTGGCAGTCCATCAATATGATGTCGAAATTGCCGTCGCGGAACCTTTCCACCGCCTGCGTTCCTGTGTCGGCGAAAACAGCACCGGCGATGCCCATGCGTTTCAGCAGTTTTTCCATCAGCACCTGGTTCAAAGGATGGTCGTCGGCCGAAAGGACCTTGAGGTCGCTTGCCAGTTTGCGCTGCGCCTCGGGCAGGCGCGTGCTGCGCTTGGCGTGGAAGGTCTTGCGGTCGATGACCGACCTTTCCTTCGCCGTCGGGAAAACGATCCGGAACCAAAAATGCGCCCCTTTGCCAACCTCGCTTTCGACACCTATCTCGCCGCCCATCCGGCGCACGAGTTCCTGTGTGATATGAAGGCCAAGGCCCGCGCCGCCGTAACGCCGCGTGATGGAATTGTCGACCTGCATAAATTTTTCGAAGATAAGGCCGATCTTCTCAGGCGCGATGCCGATGCCCGTGTCCGTGACGCTCCAGTCCAGCACCAAATTATCGTCCTCCACGCGATGCAGGACATCAACCTGCACCCTGCCTTTCGTCGTATATTTGACGGCATTCCCCAACAGGTTGGTCATGATGCGCCCCAGACGCAAGGGATCGCCCACAAGATACGGCAGCCTGTCGGGCGAGAAGTTGCAGATAAACGACAGGCCCTTCTGGTTGCACAGCGGCGTGATCGTTTCGATGACGTTGTCCATTACCTCCGTCAGCGAGAAGACGATGTTTTCAAGCTCGATATGCCCCGCCTCGACTTTAGCCAGGTCAAGAATGTCGTTGACGATCGACAGCAGCGTATTCGCGGAACGGTGCACAACGCCTACCATATCCTTGTGCTCCACCGGAAGCTTGGGATCTTCGTATACCAAACGGCTCATGCCAAGGATTGAGTTGAGGGGCGTGCGCAATTCGTGCGACATGTTGGCGAGGAAATCCGATTTTGCCTGGTTGGCCTTGTCGGCCAGCGCCCGCGCCCCCTCGAGCGCCTGCTCGGCGATTTTGCGGTCGGTTATTTCGGTGACAGAACCGGTCATCCGTACCGTGCGGCGGTTTTCGTCCCAGAGCGCCGAGCCCCGCGCGCGCACCCATATTTCACCGCCCGTATCTGGCAGCATGCGGAATTCTGTTTCGTAACGTTCCTGCGTACGGGTATGCGCCTCGAGCGTGTGGATGATTTCCTGCGCATCGTCGGGATGCAGGCGGCGCTTGAACTCCTCATAGCTGGGCTTAAAAGCGGGATTGCTGATGCCCAGCATTTCCTTGAACCGGTCGGACCAGAAGAGGTCGCCGGTCGCCAGGTTCCAGTCCCACAACCCGTCCTTGGCGCCTGCGACCGCGAGCTTGTAGCGCTCCTCGCTTGCCTGCAACTGGTTCCATGCCTGGCTCATGGAGACCGCCAACCACCAGATGGCTGAGCCCAGCATCAGGATGCAGCATACGGCGAAAAGCGCCATAGCTAATCCTGCGCTGAATAGCCCTTCTCGCTGGCAATAATCAGCGATGCCGCCAAGTATTGCGGGCAGCAGAACCGCAACCGGCATCAAGGCGCGGATCATCCGCCCGCCCTGCCCCGTTTCGCTGAAAACAGACATCAATCCGCGTGAGGGGCGCGCCAACAATATGCAGGTGCCTGCGACAATGAAGCAGACGGAGGATGCGAATGACATCGGCACGGTATTCTGTGCACCAGAACTTTCTATCGCGAGATAGGAATAGCCGATGAAAATCATGGTCGACCACAAGGTGACCAGCAATCCGAGCAGTTGCCCGATCCAGAGTCGTCTCACTCTGCCGTCAAGAAAGAAAAGCGCGAAGCCCAGCAGCACGAGACAGGCCGAAGTATTGAGCGGAATGCGGCCGCTCAGGCCCGATAGCTCGGGCTCGTGCAGGATCCTTTCCCTGAAGAGCCAGAGGTCCAGTCCGGTATCGTAGCCAGCATGTAAAAGCAGGCCGTTAAGGCCCAGCACAATAGGCACAACCGCGAAAAGCCTGAGGAACAACCTCGCACGCCCTTCGATGGGTGCCTGCGCCATCCAGAGCGCCAGGCCCGTAAAGATAAAGGACACCGCAGCCCCACCCGGGTTCATGGGAACGAGGCCGGGAATAAAGCTTTTCAGGTAGTCGATATTCCACTGCCAGCCCGCCAGCACCGCCAGGGCCATGACGCAGACAAACGCAGCGCCGAGGCGCGATGCGCGCCTGAACCCCATCACAAGGTTGTCTTGGTGCTGCTGGATCAAACCGTCTCCCCGTAAGGCAGATAGAGAATTTAGCTGTTTTTGGCGCCCCTGTCTAAAGGTCCCGATTTTTTATAATTCCGTAAAAATCGCGAAATAAATGGGTTTGCCCCCGCAGGACGGCATCATTACACTTAATAAGCCGCATTAAAGGGTCTTAGGGGTATCGATGGAGTTCCTGCAATATTTCAACCAGAAGCAATTCCTCGGCTTCGTGCCGAAAATCCGCGAAAACCCCAAAGAATGGCAGCTTTTCCAGGTGACGCTGACGGGCAAGACGCGCCATAACGCGGCCTATATCGCCAAGCAGCTGAAAAACTATTTCGGCCAAAAAGACGGCATCGTCTTTATCTGCAACAGCACGGAAATCCTTGCGCTCGTCCATATGGGGCCTGTGACCAATCCCCAGAACCTGTGCAACGATATCAACGAAAAGATGCCCAAATACAGTTGCAGCGCCGATGCGGCGGGCGAGCTCACCGACGAAGGCCTGATGAAATTCCAGCTGCGCCTTATCGAGGCAGAAGAAAAGAAAGAGACGAACACCACGCTTCTGCAATTGCGCCAGCAACGCCCCGAAAACGTAATCATGATCGTCGACGATGATATGTTCATGCGGTCACTGATTTCCAAGACCTTCAAGAACAGGGCGCGGCTGATAGAATTCGACAACGTGGAAGGGCTGACCGAAAAGTATCTTGAAGAAATGCCGGATATACTCTTTCTCGACATCCACCTGCCCGGCGGTTCGGGCATCGATGCGCTCTCGGAAATATTAAGCTTTGACGACAGTGCCTTTGTCATCATAATCAGCAGCGACAGCGTACGTGACAACGTGATGGAGGCGAAGAAATACGGCGCAAAAGGCTTTGTTGCCAAGCCCTTCACCCCCGAAAAGCTTGAAGCCTGCTATGCCAAATGCCATTCCCTGAAGCCGGTTGCGAAGACCTGATTGCATCCCGGGATACCGTCATAAAAGCGGCATTTTTTTGATTTCCGTCAATCGCCGCCGACCGGCCCTATGGTCGTATGGGTTAGTCCCACGCCAGGAGGCAACCATGAAGAACATTACCGTTAAAGACTGCATGACCGAAAATCCCGTTATGATCGAACCTGACGTAACGCTCGCCGTGGCCGCGCAGAAGATGAAAGATGTCGGCTGCGGTTTCCTGCCCATCGGCAAACGTGGCAAATTACGCGGCATTATTACCGACCGCGATATTGTCATTCGCGCCATCGCCGAAGGCCGCAACCCCCTCTACGAAAGGGTCGAGGACTATATGAGTGAGCAGGTTTTCGCCTGCAGCGAAAGCGATTTCCTCGAAGATGCCATCGAAAAGATGTTCGAGCATAAAGTGACACGGCTCGTCGTCAAAAACGCCAAGGGCAAGGTCACGGGCGTACTTTCCTACGGCGGGATCCTGAGGCAGGAAGCCACAGCAGGTGAAATCGCTGTCATGGTGAAACACGCGATGTTCCCCACGGCCTGAAAGCGTTTCAGGGTTAACTCAGGGTTTCGGCGCCATCTGCCGCGCGTGCTGTGACTGGTAGCGGAAGGCCATATCGCCGTCTGCGGACGGCAGTTTAACGACGCCATTCAGCCCTGCGACCGCATATCCGATATTTGCGACGCCGTTAAAGGCGTGGCGCTCGGTCCTTGGCTCGACCATTTCAAGGTACTCGAGGCGCAAACCGCCCTTTTCCAGTGGCTGCGCCAGTTTCACCCAGGTGATTTCCTTGCCACGGAATTGCTCCTGCGTCACGGTACCCACTCCCCGCGCAGCTTCAACATACTCGGCATAGGCTTCGGGCGTTTCGAAGCGGAAGCACACGTGGCTTAACTCTGCCCCCGCCTGTGCGTCCTGCCCTTCCTTCGCGTATTTATCAAAGGCGGCGGTGAACTGGTCTTTCAGGATGCTCATGGCTTGAACCTCGCTGCTGCCTTACGTGCTTGTGCCGCGGCTTCACGGAGCGCGCCGCGGGCTGCGCCATGGTTGAATTCATTTTTCGGCGGTGTGCCGGCGTAGCGGGGCACAGGGGTTTCTGCCGCAGGCGGGGCAGACGCGCTTTCAGATGATACCTGCCTCGCTCTCCTGGAATCCATCACCGCGCCTTTAGCAGTGCCAAACATCCAGGCGGAGCCGCGGGCACACATATCAGTGGCGCCAAGCGCCGCGACAGTGAAAAAACCCGCCAGAAGCGCCGACGGAATATTAAGTGCGAAACAGGCTGCGAAAGTGCCTACCGCAAAAAAACAGGTCGCAACAAGCGCCGCAACGGCAAGCGCGCCCAGCGCAAGGCCGCCGATTCCGCCGAAGAGGGCAGTAACCCCGGCACCCAGCGGGCCGTTCCCGCCGCGCGCGCCGGATGCACTGCCGTTCCTGAATGAATAACCAACCCGTGACATAGCCTTGTTCTAAGCTTTTTAAATTTCTGGTTCACGTTCAATAAAAAACCGGCCACATGGGCCGGATAGAAAAAATGGTCGGACTGAAAGGATTTGAACCTTCGACCCCTTGCACCCCATGCAAGTGCGCTACCAGGCTGCGCTACAGTCCGACTTCTGGTGCGGGGGACTATAACAAAGTACCCATAACAATGTAAAGGCTTTAAAACGGCTGAATTAACGTTTGAATTCAATCGGTTTGAGCAGGCGGATCGCGGTTTCCGGTTTTGGGCGGGGTTCGCGTTTCAAGGCCTGCGCGTTTTTCTCGAAGTGGTTGACACCGCAGAAGCCGGTGGGATGCACGTTTTCAAAGCCCGGCTGGCCGGCCTCTTTTATCTCGAAATGGGTGAAGCCATTGCTCCAGCCGACGTCCCGCCTGTGCTTTTTGGTGGTCTCGGCGTTATAGGGGCGCACCGTGACCGTTTTGATTTTCCGGTCGCCCTTGAATTTCATCTTCAGGCTGAACCAGCTGCGGGTTTTCTCGTATTTCACAGCCCTTATAACCCCTTCGCTTCTTTCGTGGCGGCTGCTTCCGCCGAGGCAGGTGCCGGATCGTTGGCAGCTGCCATGACAATCGCACGCTTTTGAACCGGCGGAACCAGGCGTTCTGCCGCCATACGTTCGTTGTAACGGGCCAGTTCCTGCTTCACATCGACGATGGCATAAATAAGCCCCGCCGCCACCAGCGTGGCCAATACGCCCAGGCCCAGCACATGAATCGGGTTCAAGACACCAAAGGGTACAAGCACGATGCCAAAGACGCCCATCACCACCGGCGGCATCGCGAGGATGGGGCGAACCATCTCTTTGCTGGCGGGGCGAAGGTGGTCGTAAATGTCTTTCAGCTTTCTCAGCTCGGTCTCGTAAAGCAGCATGGGGCACCTGTTTTTACGTCGGGATTTTGTTATGGTAAGTTGAGTGCGAATGACTGTCAAATGCAAAAGGGTTAATGGATGGGGTACAAATACCGCAATACCAAGGTTTCATACGCTTTTCCCCTATCCCTTTAGGCATAAAAAAAACCCCGGCATTCACCGGGGTTCTTTTTGGATACTCGAAACAGCTTAGCCGATAAGCTTGCAGTTATCCGATAAGCTTGCGCATGGACTTGAGTTCATCAAGCATGCCCTGCAGCTCGGCCTTGTTCTTTTTCACGGCGGGCAGCTGGGTGCTTTCGCCTTCGACGCGCTGCGTCAGGTTGCCGCGGGTCGCGGACAGCAGCTTTTGCACGCCCTTGATCGTGTAACCTTCCTGGTAAAGCAGGTGGTGGATGTTTTTCAGCAGCTCTACGTCTTCCGGACGGTAGTAGCGGCGGCCGCCACCACGTTTAAGCGGCTTGATCTGGCTGAATTTCGTCTCCCAGAAGCGCAGCACGTGCTGCTCGACGCCCAGGTCATCGGCCACTTCCGAAATCGTGCGGAACGCGCCAGCGGATTTCTGCGCGGCCTGTTTCGCCTTCATCGGGCGGCGGTTGGGGATTTTCTGGGTGGTCTGGTCGGGAGCAATTTCGGGTTGAGCGCCGGGCTTAACCGTTGTCTGGTTCTGAGACGTCATATCGTATATGTCCTAATACTGTTTGCTTCGATAACAGGATTATTCTGCGGATTCTTTGTTGATCCGTTCTTTCAGCACGTTGGACGCGCGGAAAGTAAGAACACGGCGCGGCAGGATCGGCACTTCTTCGCCGGTCTTGGGGTTGCGGCCGATGCGCTGGCGTTTGCTGCGCACCTGGAAAGTGCCGAAGGAAGAGATTTTGACCATCTCCCCGCGTTCCAGCGCCTTGCAGACTTCCTCGAGGACAGTCTCCACCAAGTCCGCGGACTCGTTCCTCGAGAGGCCAACCTGTTCGTAGACAGCCTGGCTAAGATCCGCGCGGGTAATCGTCTGGTTGCTCATCTGTACACTCCAAAACTCCGTTGATACTTACGCTATCGATTCACATTTAATTAGTCAATACAAGGATTTGAATCTGTTTTTTGCAGCTAAAAACCCTTTTGCGGAGAATCCGGCGAATATGCGGAAAAGGCCGAGTCGCAAGGGTTTTTTTAACCTCTTGTTAAGACACTACCAGCGCGCAAGCGCAGCGCCCCATGTAAGGCCCCCGCCCATCGCTTCCATCAGAATCAAATCGCCCCTTTGGATTCGTCCGTCGTTCACAGCCGTCGAAAGGGCGAGCGGAATTGAGGCGGCCGAGGTATTGCCATGCTGCGCAACCGTAATGACCACGGCTTCGGGCGATAAATTCAGCTTTTCGGCGGTTGCATCGATAATACGTTTATTCGCCTGATGCGGGACAAGCCATTTGACTTCGGATGGATCGACGTCATTCTCGCGCATCGCTTCCATAATCGCCTCTGACATACGCGTGACAGCGTGACGGAAGACTTCCTTGCCGTTCATCTTCACATAACCGACCGTGCGCGTCGACGAAGGGCCGCCGTCGACGTACAAAAGCCCGCGATGCGCTCCTTCGGAGTGGAGATGCGTCGACAAAATGCCGCGGTCAGCCTTGGTGCCCTTGCCGTCATTGGACGCTTCAAGCACAACAGCGCCTGCGCCGTCGCCAAACAGCACACAGGTGGTGCGGTCGTTCCAGTCGAGCAGGCTGGTGAAATGTTCCGCGCCGATCACAAGCGCGCGCTGCACCTGCCCCGCCTTGATGAAGTTGTCGGCGGTGGCAAGCGCGTAGATAAACCCCGAACATACAGCTTGAACATCGAAAGCGAAGCCCCTGGAACCCATGCCGATATTGTCCTGCACCGTGACGGCCGTCGCGGGGAAGGTCTGGTCGGGCGAGGTGGTCGCGAGGATGATTGCGTCGATGTCGGAGCCCTTTAGGTTCGCCATCTCCAGCGCCTTCAGTGCGGCGCGTGTCGCCATGTCGGATGTCTTTTCGCCCTTGGCGGCGACATGGCGCTGCTTGATGCCCGTGCGCTGCTCGATCCATTCCGCCGTGGTCTCGACGGTTTTGGAGAGCTCATCGTTGGTGAGAATTTTTTCCGGCAAATAGGAACCGCAGCCGAGCATGAGTGAACGGCGCATTATGCCTCCCCTTCCGCGGGCTTCGGCGTGGCCTTGCCGTCGTAGCCCAGGCGTTGAAGTTCTGCTTCAACTTTTTCCGTGAAGCGGCTGGCGGCAAGGCTGGCGCCGACGCCAATCGCGTTTGCGAAACCGATGCCGTCGGTGCTGCCATGGCTCTTGATGCAAAGGCCCTTGAGCCCCAGCATGGAGGCGCCATTGTAATAGCGGGGATCGATGCGCTTCGAGAAAGTCTTGAGCGCACCGTAGCAGATGGCCAGGCCCGGCAGGCAGAGCACCGCGCCGACCTTCACCCACCATGACGATTTGAAGGCTTCCTTCATCATGTGCTTGATGAGGCGCGCCGTGCCTTCCATTGTTTTCAAAGTCACATTTCCGGTGAAGCCGTCGGTGACGATGACGTCGAAGTTACCGGTGGGAATGTCATCCCCCTCGGCATAGCCCACATATTTGCCGGGAAGCTTGGCGTCCTTGAACACTTCGGATGCGGCCTGTACCAGTTCGTCGCCCTTCATGGCTTCCGAGCCGATGTTCAGCAGCGCGATGCGCGGCTCCGCGATTTTTAACAATTCGCGCGAGAAGACGCCGCCAAGTACGCCGAATTCCAGCAGGTTTTGCGAAGTACATTCCGCATTCGCGCCGAGGTCGAGCAGCACCGTGCCGTGGCCGGGAACTTTCGTCGGCATGTAAGTGGCAATCGCAGGGCGGTGGATGCCGGGCATGACTTTCAGAGAAAACTTCGCCATCGCCATCAGGGCGCCGGTATTGCCTGCAGAAATAACGCAATTGGCTTCGCCGTTCGCGACGGCGTCGATGGCAAGTCGCATGGAGGAGTTACGGCCGGCGCGAAGGGCAACGGCGGGCTTGTCGGCGCTGGTGACGCGGTCGGGCGTATGGCGCAGCGTCATCACCGCTGCGAGGCCGGGATATTTTTCCATTTCCGGCTTGATGAGGTTTTCATCGCCGTAAATGATGAAGCGCGCATCGGGGAATTTCTCCCGCGCAAGATGCGCGCCTTCGACGACAATATGGGGAGCGCGGTCGCCGCCCATGCCGTCCAATGATATGACGAGGTTATTGCCCAAAACCTGTCCCCCCGGTTAGCGGGAAGGATTAGTCTACGTCGAGGACCTGTTCGCCCTTGTACTTGCCGGTCTTGCGGCAGACGTGGTGGGGACGGACGTTTTCGCCGGTGTGCTTGTCTTCGACAAAGGTCGCTGCGGACAGCGCATGGTGTGCGCGGCGCATGTTGCGGCGGGATTTCGAGGTTTTCTTCTTAGGGACTGCCATAGCTCTGCTCTTTTCTAATAAACTTTAACCCGGCCGTTGAATGGCTAGGGCTTTGTTACATAACCAAAACGGCGGTTTCAGGCAAGAAAAATCTGCCCTTTTTACCCCTGAAGAGGCTGTTTCGGGCTTTAACCGCTATTTAATTGCCATAATTCAACTTATTGTGATATAGTGCCAGAGCCTTAAAAGTTAACAGGACGGCTGTCCGATGACCGCAAATACCCAAACCCCCGCCCCCGAGGCCTTCAGCGCCAGCGCACGCCCCCAGCTGACCAACGAAGAAACCGAGGCGAAAATGGAACGCCTGCGGGAGGAGCATACCAACAACCAGCGCCCCGCCACGGGCGACACACCGGAGCAACTGGCCAAAAAACTGGTGACGCTGGCCTGCATCGAAGAACCCCGGCCGGTGCATGGCGAGATCATCGACCAGCTGATCGAGGCCGGCGCGGATATCCATTACAAGGACAAGCACGGCTGCACGGCACTGCTCAGGGCCTCCGCCGCCTCGAACGCCGGGCTGGTGAAAAAACTGCTCGACCTCGGCGCTGACCCCAATGCCACCGAAATCCTCTGGCATGATGAAGGCGTGTTAGGCCCCGCCATCTGCCACGCCGCCTGCCGCGGGAGCCTCGAAGTTGTAAAACTGCTGCTGGCCGCAGGCGCCGACCCCAATGCCGAAACAGAACCCGGCAAGCGCACGGCGCTCACCCTCGCCATCGATTACGCGCGCGTCGAAAACGAAGCAGCGCATAACGCCATCGTCGCCGCGCTGGTCGAAGGCGGCGCAAAACCGGACAATACGGCCTATGGCACCTGGACGCCGCTGCTCTTCGCCATCAAGTGCAAGATGCCGCGCACGGCGCAATACCTGCTCGACCATGGCGCCGACCCCGAATATGCGCCCGGCGGCAACAAGCCCTATGACGCCGCGCTCGGCCAGTGCCCCGAAGCCGCCAAACTTATCCTCAACGCCATCGGCGAAAGGAAACTGAAAGCCCGCGAAGAGCGCGAGGAAAAAGCGCGCCTCGACCAGTGGATGAAAGACGGCTGCCCTGCGGAAGGTGGCGCGAAGCCGATGCAGCAACTGAAACTGAAACCACGCGCCTTATAATTCCCTTTAAAATCAATTGGAACAAAACAATGGGCCAGTAGATTGGAAATACGGCACGGCATCAACCGTGCCGCAAACGTTTATGAGGAGAATACCCATGCGTACAATCCAGGCAAAAACAGGCGTTATGACTGCCCTGCTCTGCACCGTTGTACTGTCGGTTGCAGGCTGCTCCAACATGAATACAACTGAACAGCGCATGCTGTCCGGCGCCGCTATTGGCACGGGCGCGGGCGTTGTCGGCACCGCCATGACCGGCGGCTGCGTCAGCTGCGGCGCTGCGATCGGCGCGGGCGCGGGCGCTGTCGGCGGCTACATCTACGACAAAGCCCAGAAGAAGTAACCTGCACAGGCTGAAAATGCGAAGGGCGGCTGCACTCACCAGCCGCCCTTCGGCATTTCTGAAACCTGATTACTCGCCCTTTTTCTTCTTGCCGCTTTTAACCGGTTTTTTGGCGGCGGCCTTTTTGACGCCGTCTGTTTTGGCGGGTGGGTTTTTAGCCGGGGGTTTTGCAGCGGGCTTTTCTTCTTTTTTCTTGCCGTCGCTTTTCAGGCCCTGCAGCACGGCGAAGGGGCTGTTGCGCACCTCGCCGCCGATCTCGCGCATCTGCGCGGCCAGCGAAACGCCGGGCGCGCGCGGATAAGGGTCGAGGCCCAGCGACAGGTATTGCGCGGCCACTTCGCCAAGGTCGATCATGCCCTTGCGGATAAGTTCGGGCGCGTCCTCGTTCCCGTCGACGCCCTCTTCCTCATCCGGGGCATCTTCCGAGAAAAATGTTTCGAACGAATAGTCGACATGGCCATGCACGTCCTGGAGCGAGACGACGCAGGTCTGGATGACGTCGGCTTTCAGCTTGCCTTCGACATGCACCACCTCGCCGCCCTCGACGCGGCGGATTTTCATGTCCGCCTTGAAGTTTTCGAGTCCGCGCAGGTCGAAACGTTTGGCAAGCGCGGCGCATTCAGCATCCGTCGCTTCCACTTTTTCCTGCCGTGTCTTGTCGGGGGTAATGCCCTCAATCGCGATCAGCCGCGAAAATTCAGCCGGTGCCTTCATCGTCTTAGTCCTTCGAAATACAGGGTTTATATACACCTTTTCCCGCCCAAAACAAGGATTTTCCACAAACCCAGAGCCTGCTCGCCAGTCAGGAAAGAGGTTTTAGCCCTTTCTTAAGCGGCCGCCCCTTAAAATCCGTCATGGAGGGCCAGTCCATGAAAGCACTTATATATAGTCTGTTGTTCGTCCTTGTTTTTGCGATTCCGTCGGCACAGGCGCAGGATCCCGCTTACGACCCCAACACCCCGCCCTCCAGCAGCTGGATCGCATCGATGAAGATCAACGGCGCGAGCTATTGGCTGCGCTATACCGCCACGACAGACGAACAGGTGAAAAAGACCGAGGAAGCCCTGAAGGGCGTCACGCAGAACGAAGGACCCGGCAACGATCCGCCCGCCGCGAAAGTCTGGCTGGAGCGCGTCAAGGCCGCAAAGGCCTCGCCCCGCCCGCCCCTGCAGCTTGGCAAAATAGAAATCAGCGCCGAAGGAAACGTGAAGGCAGGCGCCGCGAAAATCGAAACCTACGCCAACGGCGAGTCTGCCGAGCATATGTATGTGCTGGGCCACCTCTACTATCACGGCATCGGTGTGACGAAAGACCTAAAGCGCGCCCATTACTGGTTCGGACAGGCGCAGCATGCGGGCATGGCGCCCAATCCCTGGGTGGTCAGCTACGTGCAGGACGCGCTCGATGCCAGCGCGGCGGCCATTAAAGCCGAAGAAGAAAAAGAAGGCGGCAAGCGCAAGAAGGTGGAATTCAGGATGCCGGGCGAACAGGGCGCGCCCAATGTCGGCGGGCCCCCGCTGCGCATGGATATGGCGGGTAATCCAGGGGAAGACGTCCCGCAGGTCGCCATGCCTGAAATGGAAGAAGGCCTGACGCTCTATCCCCCGCCCTATCCCGAAGAATAGCGGCTGTAGCAATCCTCGTTCCCAAAGGCTAGAATGGCCGGCAAGAGGAAATAAATGTCCAAAGCCCGCATCCTTTACGATGCCTGCCCACTCTGCGCGTCAAAAAAGTTCGCCGAGGTGAAACGCGCCGACTGCACAAAACACGCGCTCTATACACCCCTCATCGGCACCGTGATGGTGTGGAATCAATGCGCCGCTTGTACGCATATTTTTGCCCAAGGTTATTTCACCGACGAAGCGGCCGCGGCCGTTTTCAGCAAGACGCATGACAACCAGAAAACCGGTTTCGACCTCGAACACCAGCGCCCGATTTCGGCGCACATGGTCGAAAAGGTGCTGCCCTATGTCCAATCGGGCGAATGGCTGGATGTGGGTTTCGGCAACGCGTCGCTGCTGTTCACCGCACAGGAATACGGATTTACGCCCGTGGGCATAGACCTGCGGCAGGAAAACGTCGAAGGATTGAAACAGCTGGGCATCGAGGCGCATGGCACCGATTTCCTCCGGCTCGACCATCCGCAGCGCTACAGCGTCATTAGCATGGCCGATGTGCTGGAACATATGCCCTACCCTAAAATGGGCCTGAACAACGCCCATACCATCATGAAAAAGGGCGGCGTACTGCTGATATCCATGCCGAACGCCGACTGCATGCTGTGGAAAGCGCTCGACATGGCGAACGCCAACCCCTACTGGCAGGAAATCGAGCACTACCACAACTTCGGCCGCGCGCGCCTTTATGCGCTGCTGAGGGAATGCGGCTTCGAGCCTGTGCGCTATGGCATCAGCGAAAGATACCGCGCCTGCATGGAAGTCGTGGCGCGCAAAACCGGTTAACGTTTATTTGAAAGGGCTACAACATGAACAGGATTTTCTCCGCCTTCTTCTGCATCGCGCTGCTGTCGCTGGGCGGCTGCATCCCCGTCGACGATTTCGGCGCCTATTGGGACAAGGGCACGGCCGACAGCGCGCTTACAGGCACTTGGGAGGATATTCCCGAAGCGGGCGAGAAAGCGAAAAAAGACGGCGGCGTCGCCATCGTCTGCGCCGAAACGGCCTGCACGCTCGATACCCTCGATGCCGAGGAGAAAAAGAAAGCCGACTACAAGCCCTCGACCCTGCGTACTCTCGACCTCGGCGGCGTCTATCAATTCCTGATGGTGCGCGAGGAAGGAAAGACCAGCGGCGACATGATCCGCTATACGGTCGAGGATGGCGTCTTCCGCCAGCACACGCCGGTGCCGGTGAAATGGGAAGCGTTCCTGAAGGAAAAATATCCCAAGGCGAAAAACATCACCCGTCCGGCCTGCCCGCCCGATAATTGCTCGTTCGACAGCATCGACATAAAGACGCTGGACGATGAAACGGCGGAAATCCTCTCGCAAATTCCGGATACGGCCGAATACTGGGTGACGTCGGACCGCTACCGCCTGCGTAAATAATTACGCACGGCTTACGCTGAGCGCTTTGTTCATCTGATGGATGTTCTGCTCCAGCTTGCGGTTGTCGGCGGCGACGCGGCGCATGGCGTCGGGGTCGCCGGTGCTGTCGGCGTCAAGCTTGCCGGTCGCTTCGGCGCGGAACTGGTTGACAGTTTCCTGGCTGGAACCCGCCATACCCGCAAGCGCGCAGGTTAAGTCGATTTTGCGCTCCAGCAGCTTGCGGTGCTCATTTTTGGCAAAGACCGCTGCGTGCATCACGTCGCTGGCCGGCTGTGCTTCGATGACAGGGGACGCCGCCACGACGGCAAAGGCCGCACAGATGGTCGCCGCCTTGAACCACGACTGGCTGCTTTTATGCTCGTTGTCTGCTGACATGCGCAAGCTCCCTTTGCAAAACCCAAAAAACCCGTCTCTGGCTCTTTGTATTTTGTGCAGGACAACCCGGCCGAGAAGGAGTTGCCGAAAACCGGCCGGGAGAGGTTAGGTGCACAAGACTTGCGTACATACAATCATACCACGTTTCGAAATGCCGACAAATCACGGCCGCTAATGCCATGCGATTGCTTTGGTTTTGGAATTGTTAATTCATGCGCCGGTCAACCGCGGGCACAAAAGAACCGAGTCCCGAGGCACTGCGCGGCATGCAGCGTTAATATTTACTAATAACGACAGGCGTTTTGGCACAGCCTTGACATATGCTTAAATTGAGCATAAGTTAGCCAGATACATCATTCGGGAGAACTGTCATGAAAGACCTGCTCGGCATCACCGGGACTGTACTGCTGATGGGCGGATTTGCGCCTTACCTTTATGCGCTGTGGCGCAAGACGGCGAAGCCGCATGCCTTTTCATGGTTCCTCTGGGGCATTATCAACGCCATCGTCTGCGCGGTGCAGGTATCGCAGGGTGCAGGGGCAGGCGCATGGACGGCCGGCGTGGCGGCAACCTTCAACCTTGGCATCACCGTCTATGCACTGAAACACGGCGAGCGCAATATCACCCGCGGCGACTGGGCGGTGCTGGTATCGGTGCTGATGGCGCTGCCGCTGTGGGTCATGACATCGAACCCGGTGTGGTCGGTCATCCTTGTCAGCGTGATCGATACGGTCGCCTTCTACCCTACCCTGCGCAAGTCGTGGAACCGGCCGCACGAAGAAGTCGCGACGACTTTTGTGCTGGGCATGGCGGGTTTTGCCTTCGCGTTGATGGCGCTCGACAATCCCAGCTTTACCAACGTTTGCTATCCGGCGAAGGTGATTTTGACCAACGGGATTTTCGTGTCCTGCCTTTTCTACCGCCGCATGGTGCTGGCGCGCGGGGAACTGACGGCGGCCTAGGCGCGCAGCGACGATCCTGTATAGCGGATGCGGTCGGTGGCGGCGACGAGGCCGCGGACGATTTCCCTGTCGACCGCGCTATGGCCCGCCGTGACGATATCGATCGTGCAGCGCGCCATTTTCTCAGACAGCTCGAACGCGCTGATAGGCGGCGTCAGGGCGTCATAACGCCCCTGCACGATATGCGTCGGGATGTGACGGATTTTATCGATGCCCCGCCAGATATCCTCGTTCGGGTAGTGGTTGCGCATGAAATGCATGGCGATGCGCATAATCGCCAGTTCGAGGCTTGGGGGCATTGGCGGTCCTGTATCAATCATACCCTCGAGCCCGCCCGCCTGGCGCACATAGCGCATAAAGGCGGCGGCGGCAGGCTGATGGAGGGCGGGATCTTCACTGCTGATATGGCGGTGATAGGCTTTCAGCAAATCCCCACGCTCCTCTTCGGGTATCGCGCGCGACCAGTGCGCATAAGCATCGGGCATGATGCTGCGTACGCCGCTGAAATACCATTCCAGTTCAGATTGCCGCATGGTGAAGACGCCGCGCAGCGTCAGGCTCAGTACACGCTCCGGATATTTAATCGCGTACAGCAGGCTTAAGGACGACCCCCACGAGCCGCCGTACACGTGCCATTTATCGATGCCAAGGTGCTGGCGCAGTTTCTCGTTATCCTCGACCAGTTGCGCGGGGCCGTTGTCGTCCGTCAGGCCCGGCTGACTGCTGCGCGGCGCGCCGCGCTGGTCGTAGGTGATGATGCGGAAAGCATCGGGATCGAAAAACCGGTGGAAATATGGCGACGCGCCAAAGCCGGGGCCGCCATGCAGGTAGACGATGGGGATGCCCCCGGGGTTGCCGTACTCGTCATAGAAAATCGCATGCTGCGCGCTGACCTGCAGCGGGCCCTGATGGCGCGGCTTCGAGGCGGGGTAAAGGAATTCTTCCATGCCTGTCATGTCAGTCTCCCTGTTGGCATGTCGTAAGCTAGCACAGGGTGTCATTCTCCCTGCCCCCAAATTAAAACAGGGGCGCGCTCATTTTCTGCACCTTCCCGCAGACCAAACAAAGGGGCATTTTGTTATGTCAATTGGTATTGTTATTTTTGCGCAGAGATACTATAAAGTCTGCAGAAGCCTAAGGTGATTGAATGTTTAAAAGTTACTTTGCCCCTGCCCTTTTCGTGCTGGCCGTCGTGGCCGGCATATTCCTGCTCTCAGCATGTTCGCCGACGATTACCTCGCACGGTGCTTTCGTCTCGCCTTCCAAGCGTCAGGCGGTGACAGCGGGCGTGACTACGGCGCAGGAACTGCAGGCAAACTGGGGCCCGCCCACCGCGGTTGCGCCTTTTGACGGCAAAACCTGGTATTACATTGGTGAAGTCGACAGCCAGCAAGGCATCTTCGAGCACGAAGTCGACAAGCGCCAGATGATCAAGGTGACGATCGACGACGCAGGCACCGTGACCGAAGTCGCCGACGTAGACCCGAAACTCGCCCAGAATGTAGATCTCGTCGAGCGCAAAACCCTTACCGCCGGCAAGGAATACACCGCCGTCCAGCAGTTCGTCGGCAACATCGGCAAATTCAACAAGCCCGGCAAAAAGTAAGGCTTATTCTTCCGAAACCGGCACGCTTTCCGGCTCAACCGTTTCAACCGAAGCGGGCGTTTCCGTTTCCTGCACTTGGTCAGCCGAATGCTGCTGCGGCGAAGCCGCCTGGTTCGGGTCACTGTCAGGCGCCAACATAGGCGCGGGGGCGGCGGCGGCTTCGGGGGTGTTATTGGAGCCCTCTTCCTGCGCATAAGAAACGCCTGAAATCATGAGCAAAAATCCGAGCGCGGCGACGGCCGCGAGGCTAAAAAAACGCGTATGCATGGTAAAACTCCTCCCGATACTGTCATTATATCATGATTTCAGTGAGTTGAGAGTACACCTGATGAAAAGACCTGAAAATCCAGCCTTCTATAAAGCCGGATAGGCCTCCAGATGCGCGGAGAAGCGGTTCTGGTGCGGCGCTGAAGGCCTTCTGGTACGCATCGGAACAGAAAGAAGGCCCCTTCCTAAGAAGGGGCCCTCCCTTTCCCGAGATGCCGGTTAAGGCACGCCGGAAAACTTTAGTTAGTTAGTTCGTGCCGCAGCCCTTGCCGCAAGCTTGTTCCGAAGATTTTTTCGAACCTTCGATGCTTTCGTCGTCAGCCACGTCCTCGTCGCCTTCTTCAGCGGCTTTGCGGCCTTTGTCTTCGAAAGACTTGTCTTTACCTGCGATTTCGGCAGGAGCCATCGGGGGCTTGTTGGGGTACGATTGACCTTGTTGCTTGTCGTTTGCCATGGTGCATCTCCTCTGTTTTTTTGGTTTGTAGCTTCATGGTACGGTAGGCCAACACCCCGCTGGTATTAATAGTTCCTGAACAGCGGTTCATTTCCGGCGCAAGATGCTGGCGCGGCGACTAACACGCTTGTTTCCAAAGAGTTCCTCTTTATCTGCGCGGCGGCAAGTGAGCCGAAAATACCCTTAAAAATAGCAATTTTTAAGCCTCTATATAAGGAGCCCGGTCAGGAACAATCATTTTGCGCGCTACATTGGCTTAGCAAGTCAATGCCCACACAACATTATTTTTCAGGTGCCCTATGAAGAACAAATTTTTGACATTATCGGTGGCTGCAGTTGCGCTTGGCGCCTGCAGCGTTTTGTTTCCCGCGTCTGCGCATGCCCAGCAAGCGGAAGTCGGCTCAATCTACTACCTTCCCACGCCCTCGATCTACCAGATCGAGCCCGCAGCCGGCGGCGCCGTCATCGGCACGCAGGAAAGCCGCGCGCCCATCGAAAAAGACCGCCGCCACTGGGCGCGGTTCTTCGAATACGAGCACCGCGAACACTGCCAGGGCTACGTCGACCCGCCAAAAGGCTGGGTCTATGAGCGCTGCCACCTCGTCCCCGCGGGCGCACAGGTGACCGAGACGACCTCGACCGTCACGCAGATCGAGCCTGCCGCAGGCCCGGTGGCCTATGACATGCGCTCAGTCGTCGTAAACTTCGACTGGGACCGCGACAACATCCGCGCCGACCAGCAGCAAAAAGTCGATGAAGCTGCAATGAACATCGTGCAAAGCCGCGCGAACAGCGTGACCATCGATGGCCATGCAGACGCATCGGGTCCAAATGATTACAACATGGGCCTGTCGGAACGCCGTGCTGAAACCATCGCCAACGCGCTGGTGGCGCAGGGTGTGAACCCGGCCATCATCGCGAAGAACGCGCATGGCGAGGAAGACCTTGCCGTGCCGACGGCTGACGGTGTCCGCCTCGAGGCCAACCGCCGCGTGAGCATCCAGTATATGCCCGCAGCACCTGCCCCCGGCGCGATGCGCGGTCCGGGCATGTAACCAAAGGACAGACATTGGCAGACGGCTTTATAGCTTCTGTCATGCAAAGGCGGGGAAGGCATCAAGCCTTCCCCGCCGCATTTTTGCTTATTACAGCTGAAACGTTTTGGTGCGGCTGCCGAGCGAGGGTTCGGAGGTTTCAGGCGCAGGAGGCTCGGGCGCCTTGATAACAATCTTGGTCGCCTGCTCCGGTTCGCGCTGGCTTGCCGTGATCGGTTTGGAATGGCGCGCCGAAATTTCCTCGAGGCTGCCGCGTTTCCATTCGTATTTGTCGTTCAGCGGTTTTTCGCCGGTGAAGAAGTTGCGCTTCACGGCCTGGTAACTCACCACGCTGGCGCCTGCGGCCAGCGCCACCGCGCCGATGATGACGACCGCAGCGGCGGCACCGCCGTTATCTTTAGAAGAACCCGAGGATGAGCTTCCGCCCGATCTGCCGGACGAGCCCCACATATAGCCCCAGAAGAAACCGTCGTTGGAAGAGGAGCTGGAATAACCGGAGGAGTAGCCACCCCCGCCGTAGCTGTCCTTGCGCTTGCCGGCTGCAATCGCCGCAGCGCCAACACCGTAAGCGCCGACCAGCGCGATACCTGCCTCGGCCCAGGGGAGGTTGGCGGTATAATCCTTATGCTCACGCGGCTGGCTCCATTCAGCCGTCACCTCTGCCTTGTTCTGCTGCCATTCCTGGTAGTATGCGTGGCCGATCTGGAAGCCGAGGGCGTAGAAGGCCATAGTTGCCGCGACAGCCACGACCGTCGCGACCTTGCCGAAAATCCTCCTGAGCCTGCCTCTTTCCATCTCTGCCATCTATATCTTTCCTCCCTTTTGCACGGGCGGCGCGCCACCCCTTATGCTCATCTAATTTATAATTAGATACTACCGCATCCTGCTAAAAGCGCAAATCGAAGCCCTTGTTTTTATATGGTTTTCTAAGATAAGTGCCTGAATTTGCTAATGGTATTATAATACCGCAACTTTGTTGCGCCAGTGATGGCGCACGTGTTTTTTTGGCTTTGCGCTGCGAATCCAAAGTGGCACCATGGTGGCGTCATGTCTTTCACTTTTCCCCACCAGTTCGATACCACGGCTTTTGCAAAGCTGGTTTTCCAGACAGCGCGCGTGTTGATCGCTCTTGTCCTCGCATCCGGTGTTATTTCACTCGCGATAAAATTGCTGGCGGGTGCGGGCCTGGCTGATATCATCGTCACCCTTGCGGCCATGGCGCTGCTCTGCGCTATCATCACCGGCATCGGGCTTGTCATGTTCAAGAAACTGGGCGGCGTTTCCGGCACCATTACAGATCGCGATGTCAGCGTCTCTGCCGCCACCGTCGGCGGATATATTGCCGATGAACCCACGGGCATCTTCCCCCTTGCCGCCTACGAGGCGGTGCGCCTGGAGCGTATCAACACTAAAGGCCGCCGCACCAGTCACGAACGCGTTTTCCTTCAGGCGCGCACTGGCGAGGCACCGGATATTTTCGTCGCCACAGGCCGTCGCGGCAGCGGGGACAGCTATGCGCAGCAACTAGGACAGCTGTTAAAACTGCCTGTGCAGGAAAAAATGATGCCCTACTAAAATCCGGCAGGGTTTTATCATTTTCTTGGCTTATTGCCTTAATTGTTCGCGAAAGAAATCCCACATTTCATCAGTCGCCGATATGGCTTTCGAAGTGGGTCCTTTCTTTTTAACCCCGCCCGGCTTTGATCCGCCCGGCCATGAATGCCCACCGGTGTCGGTGACGCAAAGTTTTACCTGCACCCCAGCGGCACAGCCGGTATAGAGGTCGCAATGTCCGCCCGCGACTTCCTTCACCCGCTGTGGGTTGGGGTTGCATTGGTTGCGCTTGACCCAGTGCGCGATGGTATTGGGTACAGAAACGAAATTGGCAACCGTCTGCAAGTCGCGGAAGGCATCCTGCCCCGCCCCGCCGCCATAAAGCACATGGTCGTCATCCTTGGCGTGGATATGTAGGATTGAAACGGGGTGCTTCGGCTTGCAATCCAGCGTGCCGTCGGTGCCGGCGACCGCCGCGATAGCGGTAAAGACATCCGACATTTCACAGGCAAGGCGGTGTGACATCATGCCCCCGTTCGACATGCCGGTGGAATAGATCCGCGCGGGATCGATGGCCAATTGTTTTGCGAGGTTATCGACCATCAGGCGGAAAAAGCCGACATCATCGATCTGCTTGTCCCGCGCCTGCCCGCAGCAGTTTCCCGCATTCCACGTCGCCAGCTTTCCGGACGCGAAGTTGCTGTAGCCGTTGGGGAAGACGACAATATGTCCCTGTTCTTCCGACTTGGATATCTGGCCGTAAAATTCATCGCGCGCCATATAGGCCATGTCGCCACCGCCGCCATGGATGGCGAAGAGCAGCGGCACCTTCAACCCGTTATAGCTTTTGGGCACATGCACCATGTAATAGCGGCGCAGCCCGCCATGGTTGACGGCGAAGGTGTAATCTCCGGGCTTGGTGATTTTATCGGTGGTTTTTGCGGTTACCTTTGGCTCGGGCTGGTTATCGAGCTTTTCGTACATTCGCTGGCGTATGCGGTCTTTCAGCCAGCCTTCCGCAGCCACAGGCGCTGACAGGAAGATAGCTGTTACGATCGCGATGCACAGAATGGTTTTTTTCATGGAAATTCCCCTGCTCCAGCATGGCATGGTGATAGGCCGGTTGCCAGACCTCTGGTATAGTACCCGCAAATCGCAAGAACCCCTGCGCGTAATTTAATTAGCGGCGGTAGGTAATGGGTTTGGAGACGGTAAGGGTACGTTGCGTACCCTGCTCCATGCTGCCCAGTTCGGCCTCGAAGGCCGCAGCGCGGGCTTCGCGCTGCTCTACCACGTAACGCTTCATGCGACTTTCCAGGGCATAGAATTCCTGCCCGTAGGCACAAGATGCCGGCGTCATGCCCATTTTGTTCATGCGTCCCGCATCCATTCCAGCGGTTTCAACCAAGTAGTGCGCAACGGGCATTTCGCCCTTGGCGCAGGCGTTCATCAGCGCATCCATATCGGCGGGGTCGACGGCGTTGATGTCCGCGCCTTTTTTATGCAGCAACTGGACGGCCTCGAGGTTTCCCGCCCGCGCGGCAATAATGATGGGCGTCGAGCGCGTGTCGTTCTCGCGGCATTCGAGCAGGCCGGGATAAAGCGCGAGATAGGCATTCACTGCAATCGCGTCTTCTTTCTCAACCGCCTTGAAAAACAGTTTTATATCCGTGGCCGATGCGGGCGCGGAGGCGCGTGGGAAGTTCTTGTCTGTTTCATTTTTCAGGGACATGAGGGGCAGGATACACCCGTTATGGGAATAAATCAACCGCCCTTGCTTCCCGCCTTCTCTGTGATAGGCTTTTTTATCTTTAACAGCTGATCTTCAGGGGCATGGCAAAGTTTCGCCGCATCGCACTGTTATTCGGACTTGTCGCAGCTGGCGCCTCGATGGGCGCCGTCGGCAGCCAGATCACGCCCGGGGCGCTCAAGGGCCGCCCGCTGACGCCCGGCGAAGTTGCGCTCGCGCAGCAGGTGTTCGGCAATACCATCGACTATAACAAGGTCAAGGTTTACAACGGCGCGCCCAAGGTGGGCGGCATCATTCCGCTGAAAAAGAAAAACCTCGGCGCTATATCGCCCGGGGGAAATATCTACCTCGTTTCCGACAGCTGCCAGCAGCCCGACCTGTCTAAATGCAGCCCCGCGACCCGCGGCCTTTTCATCCATGAAATGACGCATGTCTGGCAGCACCAGCAAGGGCGCTCCGTCAACAACGAAGCCATCATGCTTTTCCTGCGCAGCGGGTTCGAGTACGACCACGCCTATGCCTACGACCTCGACAAGGTAAAGAAATTCCATCACCTGAACCTCGAGCAGCAGGCGCACCTTGTCGAAGATTTCTTCAAGCTGCGCGAACTGCCCGCCAAAAACGCGCCCCCCGACCGCGCGGAAAAAATCGCCAAGTTCGAGGCGCTGCTGAAGCCCTGCCTGCCGCTGAAGCATGTCCCTGCCGAGCCGCCGCAGCCGGTGAAAAAACACCCGCCACCGAAACACGGTTGATTTACAAACGTTTTTCCAAACCTTCAAAAAATCTGACAGTGTAAGCCACATGTAAGCGTGGCGGCCTATCATTGTTAGTATGGCGGCTTCGCAACCGCCCGCAAGAAAAGCGCCGCAGGCATGGCCGCGGCACAGCAGCAACCAGACATGACCGGAATGCACGGCACGCCCTGTTGAAGGAGAGAAGAAATGACATTGCTCGAAAAAATTATCCGACCCTTTTCCCCCGCCGCCGGCGACAGCCTGCAGCGCGTCGAGCGCCAGCTGGAATTCAAGCCCAGCACACCGCTGACTCTCGGCATCGAATGTGAATTCGGGATTTTGGGCGGCGACGGCGTGACGCCCGAGCCTATCGCCCTTGATATCGTCAAGCGCGCGAAGCACCCGGGCGTACAGCACGAACTTTACCAGCACATGATTGAAATCACCTCGGGCGTCTGCACCGCCGTGCAGGAGGCGGAGATCGACCTCAACGACCGCCTGCAGCGCATCAAGCCGCACCTCAAGGCGCAGGGCGCAAAACTGGCGGGCGCGGGCAGCCTGCCGCTGATGTCGCAGGCCGACGCTGTGCCAACGGAAACGGCACGCTATAAAATGCTGCGCGAAACGCGGCAGGACATCTACCGCCGCTTCACGACGCTGGGCATGCACATCCACCTGGGCATGAAAGACACCAATTCCTGCATCCGCTACCACAACTTCTTCATGCGCTTTATCCCCCACCTGCTCGCGCTCTCGGCCAGCTCGCCGTTCGAGGAAGGGCGCGACACAGGCTTTGCCAGCATCCGGCCGACCGTGACGGAATCCATGCCCGTCGGCGGGCAGCCCTACGGGTTCCAGAGCTGGCAGGAATACCAGGACCTCTGCCGCGCCATGGCGAAGTCGGGCTCCATCACCGACCTGAAGGACCTCTGGTGGGACCTGCGCCCCTGCCCGCGCTACGGCACGCTGGAAATACGCATCTGCGACCAGCCCGCGACGATTGCGGAGGCCGCCGCGATTGCGGCTTTCGTCCACTGCCTCGGCCACTGGTTCGCGGAACACCAGGGCTGGCTCGACGAAGTCGCGCGCCCCTCCGCCTGGCGCATGCGCGAAAACAAATGGCGTGCGATGCGCTACGGCCTCGACGCCGAGCTTGTGATCGACAACGACGGCGCAACCCGGCCGGTGAAGGAAGATATCAAACTGTGGATGGAACGCCTCGCCCCGCTCTACGAAAAGTTCGGCTACAACAGTTACCGCGACATGCTCCTGGATATCATGGACAAGGGCAACAGTGCGGAGCGCCAGCGCCGCGCCCATGCGAAAGGCGGCTTTCCCGCCATCTATGCTCACCTTGCCGCCGAAATGGAATGGGGCAGTCCGCGCTGGGACGTCGCCGTAGCCGCGCCCCCGCCCCCGCCGCCGCCCGCCGCCGACAACACGGACAAAGGCGGTCTTGCGCCCTACCAGTACCAGCATTACCTGCCGCAGGGATTCGGCCTGTGGCTGTTCTGATAAGGATGAAAGACATGAAAAAGAAAATCGGCCTTTTCCTGCCGCCCAAACACCCCTCGGGTAATGTCATCGAGGGTAACGGCCTGATGCCCGACGAGGTACGGGCAGCGGTCGCGGAAGGCCTGATCAACGCCGGGGTCGAGGTCATTACCTGCGACCTCGCGCGCACTCACATCAGGAACGGTAAGGTCTACGAAGGCGAGCACTGCCTGTCCGACCTTGACCTCATCCTCTGGTATTTCGTGACACACCGGCCAAACAGCTGGGCTGTGACGGTGCTGCGCACACTGGCGCGCACCACGCGCGTTGTGCCCGACCCTGAAGGGCTGATCGCGGGGCTCGACAAATTCACGGCGCATACCATTTTGCGCAGCGCAGGGCTGCCGACCGCCGATTTCTGGCTCTTCCCTTCCGCCCGCGCCAATGAACTGGCCGAACAGGCGACGGTGACAGGCCCTGTTCTGCTGAAGCCAGTGCTGGGCTGTTTCGGCCATGGCATCCATATGGCGCATAACGCGCGCGAACTGGTGGACGCCGTGGAATACAGCCAGTCATTCTCGCCCGACGGACTGCAAATCTTCTGCGAGGATTTCGAGGAAAACGACATCAGCCGCTGGATCAGCACGACCGTCATCGGCGGCGACCTGGCCTACGGCTACCGCAAGCGCCCCGAAAAATTCGTCGACAACTGGAAGGTCTACGACGCGGAACGCAAGGGCGGCGGGGTCGACTGGGCCGACGCGACGCCCGTGCATGATATTGCGATGCGTGCGGCACGGGCCCTGAAGGCCGATGTCATCGGGTTCGATTTCATCTATTCGACCGCACGGCGCCAATACCTGATCGTCGACGAGAACACCTTCCCCGGCATGTACCCCGAATGTTTCGCGCAGTCGGGCATTTCCTGGGATAAACGCTTTGTCCGCATGGCGCTTGATGCCGTGCACCAGCGCGACGTGCTGAAGGCGCGCCGCGCCTGACGCCAAAGAAAAACCCCGCGCCTTTTAAGGGGCGCGGGGGTGTTTTGAGTTTATCTATCGAAGCAAAGTATTATTTCAGCAGGCTCGCGACAACAGCCACCAGCAGGATCGCGACGATGTTCGTGATCTTGATGAGGGGGTTGACGGCGGGGCCGGCGGTGTCCTTGTAGGGGTCGCCGACGGTGTCGCCCGTCACGGCAGCCTTGTGGGCGTCGGAGCCCTTGCCGCCGTAATGGCCTTCTTCAATGTACTTCTTCGCGTTGTCCCATGCGCCGCCGCCCGAGGTCATCGAGATAGCGACGAAAAGGCCCGTCACGATAGTGCCGACCAGCATAGCGCCGACCGCCTGGAATGCGGATTCATAAGAATCCGACACGCATTTGACCACATAGAACAGAACGATGGGCGAGAGCACAGGCAGCAGCGAGGGGATAACCATCTCCTTGATTGCGGCCTTGGTCAGCATGTCCACGGCGCGGCCGTAGTCAGGCTTGGAGGTGCCCTTCAGAATGCCCGGGATTTCGCGCAGCTGGCGGCGGACTTCCACGACGATGGAGCCTGCCGCGCGGCCGACGGCCGTCATCGACATCGCGCCGAAGAGGTACGGCAGCATGCCGCCCAGGAAGAGGCCGATGATCACAAAGGGCTCCTCCAGCGGGAAGTTGACAGTCAGCGGGTGTGCGGTGTCGGGGCCGAAGTAGTGCTTCAGTTCTTCGGTGAACGCGGCAAACAGCACGAGGGCGGCGAGACCGGCGGAGCCGATCGCGTAGCCTTTCGTAACGGCCTTGGTCGTGTTGCCCACGGCGTCGAGCGCGTCGGTTACGACACGGACTTTCTTGGGCAGTTCCGACATCTCGGCGATGCCGCCGGCGTTGTCGGTGACCGGGCCGTAAGCGTCCAGCGCGACGATCATGCCGGCCAGCGCCAGCATGGTTGTCGCGGCGAGCGCGATGCCGTAAAGGCCTGCCTGGTCATAGGCCAGGTAGATGCCGATGGAGATCACGATCACGGGCAGCGCGGTCGATTCAAGCGACACGGCGAGGCCCTGGATCACGTTCGTGCCGTGGCCGGTTTCGGATGCTTTCGCAATCGAGCGGACGGGACGGAACGCGGTCGAGGTGTAGTACTCGGTGATCCAGACGAGCAGAGCGGTAACGCCGAGGCCGGTGAGCGCGCAATAGAAGAGCTGCATGCCCGTGAACGCGCCGCCGTTGGCGGTCGCGACGCTGGCCTTGATGCCGCCAGCGATGACCGAGTTGATCGCCCAGTAGACGAGCGGCACGGAGGTCACGCCGGTCACGAGAAGGCCCTTGTAGAGCGCGCCCATGATGTTTTCGGAAGAGCCGAGACGGACGAAATAGGTGCCGAGGATCGAAGTGACGATGCAAAGGCCGCAAATCAGCAGCGGCAGTTCCATCATCGCCTTAGTCGCCTCGCCAGCCGCGAAGACCGAGGCCGCGATCAGCATGGTCGCTACCAACGTGACGGCATAGGTTTCGAAGAGGTCGGCGGCCATACCGGCGCAATCGCCTACGTTATCACCCACGTTGTCAGCAATCACGGCAGGGTTACGCGGGTCGTCCTCGGGCAGGTTGGCTTCAACCTTGCCGCAGAGGTCGGCGCCCACGTCTGCGCCCTTGGTGAAGATACCGCCACCCAGACGCGCGAAGATCGAAATCAGCGACGCGCCGAAGCCAAGCGCCACGAGCGCTTCCAGTACTTCACGCTGGGGGATGCCCTTGTGCGTCAGGTAGAAGTAATAAACCGCAACGCCAAGGAGACCGAGGCCGACGACGAGCAGGCCGGTGATGGCGCCCGCCTTGAAGGCGACAGTCAGCGCGGGCTGCAAACCCTTTTGCGCCGCATCGGCCGTGCGCACGTTGGCGCGGACCGAGACGTGCATGCCGATGAAGCCCGCAGCGCCCGAGAGGATGGCTCCGATCGCAAAGCCAACACCCGGCAGCTTGCCGAGCGTCACGCCCAGAAGGATGGCGACGAGCACGCCGACGGCGGCGATGGTCGTGTACTGGCGGCTCAGGTAGGCGCTGGCGCCTTCTTGCACGGCTGCTGCGATTTCACGCATGCGCGCGTTGCCGGCAGAAGCCGACATAACCTGGAAGCTGGTCAGGATCCCGTAGAGCAGGGCAAGTACGCCTGATCCAAGGATAATTGTCTGGATATCAAACGGCAGGGCTGGCATTTGCTTATTCCTTTGTTCTTGTAAGCGAATTTTTGAGTGGCCGGAATTTGCCTTATATATACGTGCGTTACAACCCTGTTTTGCCCTTATTTTGCCATATTCATGGAACTTTATGCATGAGTGATGCAGGCAGGCTACAGTTAGGCATAAAACTCCTTTGACATAAATGACAGCATGCTTTAAAACTCCGAGCTGTCCCAAATTGCTTTTATTCCCGGGATTAAATTCAAGGAGCCTGCCATGTCGCCTTTCAAGAAACTCAGCGAAGCCTTTTCCAAATACGGCGCGAAGGAATATTCCTTCGAAGGCGCGGAAGGCAAGGCAACCGTGCAGACGCGCAACGGCCTCTTCTCCTCCTCGTACAAGATCAGCTTTACCAGCGCCGCGAAAGACAGCCGCAGCGAGGAAAGCCGCTTCGCCCTTTTTTCCAACGTCACCCAGCAGGGCGTGAACAAGGCGAAGGATATGTGCGGGATTACGGGTTAACCCCCTCCCCCGCCGCCCCCTTCTGCGCTAATCTGGCCGAAGGGGTGCCCCATGGAAAAAATGGAATTCGAATTCGAGTACCGCAAGGAAGACGAAAACTTCCGCGCGCGCGCCATCCTGCGCCGCATGGGGCCCTCGGGCGACTTTGTGAAATCGCGCTTCGGGCTCTGGACTTTCGTCGCGATGACAGGGGTCATGCTCTATATCATGTCGAACCCGGGCAGCGTGCTGCCCGCGCTGCTCACACTCGCAGCCGTCCTTGCATGGATCGTCTGCCGCAATATCTGGGCGGCGCAGCGGCTAGCCGACGACGGCACTTCGCCGCTCTTCGGGCGCAAAACCTGCAAGGCAGATGTCACGGGTATCGCGGTTGAATCACAGGTCATCCGCTTCTGGCTCGGCTGGCCGTCGGTGCGCGATATCGAGGACGGGGAAAAATATATCTCGATTTACTACGACATGATACGCGCGCTGGTTATTCCCAAAAGCTCGTTCCGCGACGCGCAGCAGCAGGCCGATTTTATCGCGGTGCTGAGGCAGTACATCCCGCCCGCAAAAATTGCACGCGAGCCTTCACCGGTCAAAGATGCGGCGACCGGTTTTTTCAACCTGAAAGTCACGGCGATACTGACAGCCGCGCTTTTGGCCTGGCTGTACATGTCGTCGATATCGATTAACACCCCCGTTGCAGGCATAACCGCGACGGTCGATAAAACCGAAGTCACGGCAGATACCATCACCGTGCTTGGCAAGCTGCAGAACCCCTCCTCCGACGACTGGCAGATGATGATGCTGCAGCTGCAGTTTACGGATGCCGGGGGCAAGTTTATCGACCAGTGCTACACCTATACATACAGCACAGTCGTGAAAGCCGGCGGCTCCGAGATGTTCAAAGCGGCCTGCAGTGTGCCCAAAGCGGGCAGCCCGCCCGGACAGGGCAACGCGATCCTGCCCTCCACCCTCAAAAACTTCCGCAAGGTCGAGGTAAAGCCCGGCACCGGTTATAAAACCGGCTGGCTCGGGATGTTCAGGTAGTTTCTATTTCTTTTCCGGACCTGCAGGCTTTTTCGGCGGGATATATCCCGGCAGTTTTGATGCCGCGGGGTCGCGCGCGAGTTCGACGGCTTTTTTCAGCGCTTTGCTGAAATCCTTGTCGACATCAGCCCTGGGTATCAGCTTGCGAAAATAATCGGCCCATTTGAATTCGGCGAAGGGCGTCCAGTCTTTCTTGAAGGCGCCTTCGTTGCGGGCGAAACCGGCCAGTGCGCGGTAGGGGTCATCCTGCATTTTGGTCAGTGAATCCGGTATCTCGCCTATCGCGCGTTTCTTGCCGTCGGCGTCGTAGGGATAGACGTAGTTCATCTCCTCCATCTTCTTCCAGAAGGCGGCGACGGTCATGTGGGAATAATCGGCCTCAACCTGTACGGGCGCCGTAGTGTGGCCTTCGCGGATAAGGGCGAGGCCGAGGTGATGGTGATCTATAATATATGCATCGCCGTCCGGGCCCATCACCACGCGGATCGGGCGTTCGGTGATGAAATCGTCCAGCTTGTCTTTCTTGTCCTTGGCGAGCTTGCGCAGGCGGTCCTGCTTCAGCTCCACTTGCTTCATGCCAACGCAGAGCTGTGTCGGGCGCAGCTTTTTCAGCTTTACTTCGACAAGTTTCGGCTTGCCTTTATCCTTGCCGGCGGGGCCGGGCGTATCGTTGCCTGCGGCGAAATCGACGCCGGTCATGGCGGCAAAGCTGCGCGCGGCGCGTTCGAATACGGCCGAGATACGGTCGCTTAAACTTTTGCCTGCGTCTTTACCCATGGCATCCTTTATTTGAATTTCTGCATAGGTAAATCAAAATACCATATAACGCGATAGTTATTATCCCGCCGTGAAGTTATTTATATCTAAATAACTGATTTTAAATGATAAAATTAAATCCAGAAATGAATTGACATAACTCGAATAAATGGTCTAAAAGATGTTACGAAAAATAATTCAAACCCGATGGCCGGCTCGCAAGCCGTAACAATAATAGAGGAGACTTAGCAGATGCCTTTGAATGACCCCAAAACGATTACCAAACTTGTCGCCGGCACCCTGACCGCCGCTTTCGTCGTGGCCGCTGGTTTCAGCTCGTTCTACACCGTTGAAAAATCAGAGATGGCGAACGTCCGCCGCTTCGGTGACCCCGTGTACGACCAGCCCGTCGGCTCCGGCCCCCACATGAAAATCCCCTTCGTCGACAAAGTCGACAAAATCCAGGTCTCGCTGACCACGCTGCACATCCCTGCGTTCAAGGTGAACACGGTAGACAACCAGCAGATCACGCTCGACCTGAACTTCAACTTCACCGTGCCCTCGCACCAGGTCAACCACTTGCTGTATGAAGTGGGCAAAACGGGCGGCAACATCGACGCATCGATCATCCCCGTGGTGATGGACCGCGCCGGCCGCGTGTTCAACAAACAGAACACAACCACCATCTCGCTGAAACGCGAAGAGATCCAGGCTGAAGTGACGAAAGAAGTCTTCAACTCGGTGAAAGACCTTTTCGGCATTGAACCGCATTCGCTGCAGTTCGCGCAGATCCAGTACTCGCCCGCCTTCGTTGAATCGAACGAAAACGCCGTGAAAGCGAAAAACGCGGCCGTCGCCGAGGAAAACAAGGTGGCTGTCGAGAAAGCCATCGCCGACCAGGCCGTCATCAAGGCAAAAGGCCAGGCAGACGCAGCGATCGAATCTGCACGCGGCGAATCGCAATCCGTCCTGCTCCGCGCCCAGTCGGAAAAGACGCGCCTCGAACTGCAAGGCCAGGGCCAATCCGCCCTGCTGCGCACCGAGATCGCGACCTTCGGCTCGCCCGAACTCTACATCAAATACCTGAACGCGAAGGCACAGAACCTCTGGGACGGCCGCGCGCCCCAGGTCGTGTCCGGCAACGGTGGCGGCTCTACAGTCGTGGTACCCCTGCCCGGTCTGGAAGCTGCCCCGGCTTCGAAAGCACCGGCTTCGGCTCCGGCACCTGTTATGAAATAACGATTAGATAAGACTTGCTAAGAAGAAGCCGCCCTCTTCCGGGGGCGGCTTTTTCCTTGTCCGCGCGTAGTCCCCCGGCTGTCCGCCATCCTGTTGATCTAATAAGTATAAATATTGCTGCCCGCGTTTTTTACGGAATATTTACTATGCGGCACGCTGTTGAATATGTAAATTTCAGCCACGTTATTCGAGCCTTCATTACAGGAGTACAATCCATGGCAATACCCAATATTACATCAGGTGGTGTCAAAAAAATCGCCGCGGGCAGTCTTGCGGCGGTCTTCGTACTGGCAGCGGGCTTTGGCTCGTTCTACACCGTTGAAAAATCCGAGATGGCAAACGTGCGCCGCTTCGGTGACCCCGTGTACGACCAGCCCGTCGGCTCCGGCCCCCACATGAAAATCCCCTTCGTCGACAAAGTCGACAAAATCCAGGTTTCACTGACCACGCTGCACATCCCTCCCTTCAAGGTGAACACGGTCGACAACCAGCAGATCACGCTCGACCTGAACTTCAACTTCACCGTGCCGCAGAACAAGGTCAACCACCTGCTGTATGAGGTGGGAAGATCGGGCAATTCCGACATTACGGAGAGCATCATCCCCGTGGTGATGGACCGCGCCGGCCGCGTGTTCAACAAGCAGAACACGACCACCATCTCGCTGAAACGCGAAGAGATTCAGGCCGAAGTGACGAAAGAAGTCTTCAACTCGGTACGCGAACAGTTCGGCCTGGAGCCACATTCGCTGCAGTTCGCGCAGATCCAGTACTCGCCCGCCTTCGTTGAATCGAACGAAAACGCCGTGAAAGCGAAAAACGCGGCCGTCGCCGAGGAAAACAAGGTGGCTGTCGAGAAAGCCATCGCCGACCAGGCCGTCATCAAGGCAAAAGGCCAGGCAGACGCAGCGATCGAATCTGCACGCGGCGAATCGCAATCCGTCCTGCTCCGCGCCCAGTCGGAAAAGACGCGCCTCGAACTGCAAGGCCAGGGCCAATCCGCCCTGCTGCGCACCGAGATCGCGACCTTCGGCTCGCCCGAACTCTACATCAAATACCTGAACGCGAAGGCACAGAACCTGTGGGACGGCAAAGCCCCGCAAGTCATGTCCGGCGCCGGCGGTTCTTCGACCGTCGTCGTCCCGCTGCCGCTGACCGAGCAAGCGCCCGCTGCAAAAGCGCCCGCTCCCCAGCCGAAGCCGTAATTACTTCCTGCTAAGGAAAAAGCCAGCCTCTCGCGAGGCTGGCTTTTTTTCTTGGGGCGAAGCCGGATTAGTCGACTTTGCTTTCAAGCTCGTCGGCGTGCTTGCCGTGTTCTTTCAGCTTGGGCAGCGTTTCGGCCGCAAAGATTTTCAGGTTCTGGGTATCGCCCTTGCCTGCAAAATCTTCAAAAAGGTCGATGGCTTTTTTATGGGCGCTTTCTTGCGCTTCCATGTAAGCCTCGTCGAATTTCTCGGGCTTGGCGTCTTTCAGCTTGGCCAGCGTTTTGGCATCTTTGTCATCCAGTGACGCGGGCAGCTTGGCCGTGTCGATGTTGTCTTTCGCGGCAGCGTCTTTCATTTTAGCGGCAGCGGCGGTGTGGTCGTCGATCATCTGTTTTGCAAAGCTTTTTACTTCCGCATTGCTCGAGCGGTCCAGCGCGAGCTTGCTGGATTCAATTTCGAAGTTGGTGGCGAGCGCCGCCTTGGTGACGAATTCGAGGGCGGTTTCCTTGGCAAAGGCGGGCGCCGAAATCATGGATGCCGCGATAATGACGGAAGCGGCGAGTTTGGATACTTCTTTCATGTGATCTCTCCTTGAGGGAACAAATTTTGATTCAGACGGCAAACAGCGGAGATGGCTGTACAGTTCCCTTGCCTCGAAAATTCAAGGCTTTACAGAGTCGATATTGGAAATTATTTGGAAAGGATACCTTTAAGTTCCTGCAGGCCGCCTTCGACGCCTTCCAGCGTTTGTACGGCGGCGCCCTTCAGCGTGGCCTTCACGACGCCGACGGAACTGGTGAGTATAACGCGGTTCATTACCTGAGCCGCGACCTGTGCAGGCGTGGCGGGGTTTTTCTCGGACCCGATATTATTGATGACGATATCCGGCATGCCAACGGGGCCGGAGCTAAGGCCCTGCACCGCCGGTATCAGACGCGGTCCCACGATTTTTAATTTGCGGATGACGACATCGGGCGATTTTACGTCCGTGGTTGTTGCATTGCGCGTGTTATCCCGCACGCGGTCGAAATTGCTGCCCGCTGTGCCGGTTTCATAAACGATGTTCATGCCTTCGACGACGATTGAATTGATTACGACAAGGTTGCGGTCGACGCTTTCCAGCGTCAGGGTGATGTTGCCGGTTTCCAGCAGCTGTTTCGCCTCGAAACCTTTAGGGTTTCCCACGATAAGGGACGAGAGCTTCGCCTCCATATTGCGCACCGAAACGCTGAGGTCCTTTACCTTTACGGGTACGCCCAGCGCCTCGCTGCCCGCCTGCTCGATCACTCGCTCGGCGGCGCCGGTAAAATAGAAATAAACCCAGCCCGCACCGGCCAGCGCCAGCAGCAGGACAAGGATGGCAAGGAATTTTCCGGCCTTTTTCATGGTTTGGGACCTGCAGGTGTTACGCGGGGCACAGCGGGTAGTTTTGCCGAGAGTGCGGCCAGTGCATCTTTATCAGGACCGGAGGGCAAGACAGCCTGCGCCTCCGCGACGACGGCCAGCCGCTGCGGCGTTACTTTTTCGTATGTGTCCCGCAGCGCCGCCGAAGCGGGCCCTGCAGGCGGCTCATCAAAAGCGCCGGTCATTTCATGATCTATCTCGAGGCCAGCATCCTGCTGCAGCTTCACAAGCTTGTCGGCAAGCGCTCCCTTCCCCGCACCGCGCAATGCTGTCTCCGCACGATCAAAAGCGGGCCCGTGTTCGGCGATCAGGAAAAGCGTATCGAGGTCGAGGATTGCCATGTTACGCCGCTACCCCTGCCGAAGGCTCGATATCCGCCGGCGTAATCGTAATGGTGTCTTCGCGGGTCATGTTTTCTTTCCCTGCGACGCGGTTCGTCAGGCGTTCCAGCGATTCATCGAAAATCTGCTTGATCCACGGCGCATGGCCGAACTGCTTTTCATCCTTGCCTGCGGTTTTTTCGATGATCTGCTGCAACGTCTTGCGGCAACCCTGCTGCACGGCGTAGTTATTGTCCTGCGCCAGCTTCAGGAAGATATCCACCAAATCGTCCGGTGTGAAGGGTTCAAAATACACGCGTTCACGGAACCGTGTTTCCAGCAGCGGGGTCAGTGCAGTGAATTTCTGCATATCTTCTGATGTGCCGGCGGCGACTGTTATGCATTTGGCTTCGTGCATTTCGAGTGCCTTGATGAACTGGGCGATCGCTGCTGCGCCTTCAGCCGAGCTTGCGCCAAACATGCCCTGGGCCTCGTCGATAAACAAGACACCGCCCGCGGCCTCCATGAATTTCTGCTCGGCCTTGCCGGCGGCCAGAAGCTCGGCTCCCGTGACAATCACTGTATGGCCTCGGGGCAGCAAACCGGCTGCCGCCATAAGCTCGCCTAAAATGCGTGCGCCGGTCGTCCTGCCGGTGCCAGGCTTGCCGGTCATCAAAAGGCAGCGCGACGCCCCCGTGAGTTCCAGCCCCCGTTGCTTGCGCAACTGGTCGAGCTTGTGGCGGTTGACGAAAGCCTTGATATCCTGCTTCGCGCCGTGCATGCCGATCAGGCGGTCGAGCTTGCGCAGCGTGCCTTCGAAGGTCGGGGCAGGCCCCTTGGGCGGGCCCTTGGCGCTGCTGGCGATAGAGGACTTCGCGGCAGGCGCTGCGCCCATCATCTTGGATGACATCATTTTCGACTGCGGCGCGGCAGGCGCTGCTTGGGCAGAGGCATCGGTTTTCTGTTCTTCCTGCTTCTGCACAGCCGGCACAGCCTCAAAAAGCTTGGCCGCATCGTAGTGGTCGAAAGCATCCTGCGGCGTCTGCACGTACTCGGCAATGCCGGCGGACAGCACAAAACGGCCGTCGAATACCTTTTTCGTCTCGAGCACTTTTTGCGCTTCCTTGTTGCCCATGGCCGCTGCGGCCTCAAGCCTGACCACGGCTTCGGCGGGGTCCTTGTCACAGCCCGCGCCCAGCAGCAGGCAAAGCCCGTAATAATATTCGCCCGCCACATGACCGCTGTCGGCGGCGATGCGGAAATGGCGGCAAGCGGCCGCCGCGTCGCCCAGCGCGATCAGCACGCTGCCCGCGATCATGCGTGCGCCCATTTCATACGACGGCTCACCGGCATCGCCCACCAGCCCCAGCAGGTGTGCGCCTGTTTTCAAATCGGGGGATTGCACCCGCTCGACACCGTTAATGAAATACATGCCCGTGTAAAACAGGCAGCCGATATGGCCGCGGTCGGCGCCCATCTTGAACCACTTGAAGGCTTCCTTGTCGTTCTTGCGCAGGCCTTCGGCATTCATGTAATGCATGCCCAGCGCGAACATGCCGGCGGTATTGCCTTTCAAAGCCAGTTCCTTCGCCTCTGCGGGGCCAAGGCCGACAATCTGCGCGTTGTCGCGCTTGCGCGCGCGCGCCTTGTCTTCATCGCTGAGCTGGGCGTCGGGCCGTGGCGGGCGTACCCGTTTGATCATGGCGCCCTGCTTTTCATCGCCGGTCGGTACGACGCGCTTGGGGAAAATCATGTTCAGGTGGATAGCCGCACCCTTGGGCAGCGGCGAGGTATCACCCTTGCGGAAGAAAATATCCTTCACGAATTGCGCATCATCGATGATGCCGCGGCGTAATGCCTCGCGCGCCTGTTTCAACCCGCGCTCGGCCAGGCGTTCCAGCACAACACCCGCTTTTTCA
This sequence comes from uncultured Micavibrio sp., assembly GCA_964575605.1. Taxonomy (GTDB): domain Bacteria; phylum Pseudomonadota; class Alphaproteobacteria; order Micavibrionales; family UBA2020; genus JAPWJZ01. Next base: position 65,660 of record CAZNRN010000003.1, read on the forward strand.
GGCTCGCGCTCGCAACCGACGCCCATGGCCAGCATGACGGGATAATAAAGCATCGCGCCCGACCGTGCGTCGCGGAACATGTCGACACGTTCCGACTGCAGCCCGGCTTCCGCATAAGCGCGCAGGTAAAGGTATGCCTGCTTGAGGTTCTGCGGGATGAATTCGCCGCGCAGGCAGAAAAACCCCATTTCGTGCCAGGCCCAGACGTGCCCCTTGCGCGCCACTTCGTCGAGCAGTTCGATGCCCTTCTTGATGTCTTTTTTCGCGCCGTAAAGGTTCGCCTGCGCGAGGTAGAACTGGCAGTCGGTATTTCCCGCCTTCGCGCCCCTGGTGAAATAGGCGATAGCCTTATCCTGGTCGCGGATAACCTGTTCACCGCCATGGGTGCCGCCAACCCAATGGAAAACGCCGGCCTGCGCACAGGCCGCGCCGTCGCCCTGATCGGCGCGCGCGATGATCTCCTTGGTAGAATTACCGGCGTCAGTCATTTCAATTGCTTGGCCCCGTTACTTGACATAAAAATTATGTAAATAAAAGACCTACCCCCTTAGCCTCCCTATAATAGCTACGGGTGGCTAAATATCCCTTAAAAAAGGCGGAAAAAGGCAGGCTTTATATTGACATAATGCGATTTTCAGCCTAGTCTATGCCCCGGAGGTTCCCCCTTATGACCAGCAGCGCGACCACAGGCGGTTCTGCGACGGCACCGGCACAAAGCCAGGTGACGACCAGCATGCTGCGCGCCATCGCGGAAGAGGATTGCGGCACTATCCGCGCCCTAATCGAAAGCGGCGAGGACGTGAACATGCGCGTGGGCCTCGGCTACACCGCCCTGCAAAAGGCGACCTATATCGGCAAGCTGGAATCAGTGCAGGTACTGCTCGACCTCGGCGCGGATCCGGACATGAAGGGCGGCCCTGCGCAGGTGACAGCGCTGCATACCGCCGCACTGCGCTCGAACATGGACATCGCTAACCTGCTGCTGCGCTATCGCGCCGACGTAAAAATGACGGACAACGAGGGGGCGACCCCGCTCCACGCCGCTGCGGCCTCTGGCGCGGTGGAGGTGGCGAAACTGCTGGTACAGGCAGGCGCGGATATCGTCGCGCGCAATAGCGCCGGTGAAACGCCGCGCGATGTCGCCTCCCATAAGGCTGCAAGCGAGACGCAGGGCAAGGAATCTCTTTTAAAGACGGCGGCTTACCTCCAGCAAGCTGAAATCGCCCATGGCGTGAACCCCGAAATAGAAACCCTGCGCCGCGATACTTTCGCGCTGGATATGGCGGCACTGAAAAGCAAGCGGCCCGCGGGCGGCTTCAAGCTCAAAAGATGACACCGGAACAGATAGCACGCGAGCTGCCCTTCGTTCTGTCCCGTGACGACGGCGAGGGCATCCGCCAATTGTTCGAGGGTGGCCTGAACATCAACGCGCGGAACCACAACGGTATCAGCTTGCTGCAGGAAGCGGCCTTGGATGGCAAGCTCGCTGTAGTGCGCGCGCTGGTCGAACTGGGCGCCGATATGGATGCGCAGGGCGGGCCGTCGCAGATGACGGCGCTGCATTTCGCAACGCAGCGCAGGCACAAGGAAATCGCCCTGCTGCTGATCGAACGGGGCGCCAACCCCAATTGCCGCGACAACACCGGCGAAACGCCTTTGCACCTTGCCGCCTATGCCGGCCTACCCGATATGGCACGCGCGCTGGTCGATGCCGGCGCGGATTTGCAGGCCCGCGACAACCGCAAGATGACGCCCTGGGAAGTGGCGCAGAACGCCGCGGACGAGCGTTTCGAATTCGCCAACCAGGAGTTTTACGCCACCGCCGTCCTGCTGGCCGAGGCCGAAAAGCAGCTGGACGCCAAGAAACAGTCGGCGGATGCCCTGACGGCGCTCAAAAGCCACCCGTATAAAAACTTCCGCCTTGGCCCCGGCAGGTGAGAGATGTACTGCAAATACGAACTGCCGGAAATGATCGAGGCCGTTTTTGAAGCCGTTAAAACGGGCGAGATCGAGAACCTGCGTTTTTACCTTATGGACGGCGCAGACCCCGATATGCGCAACACGCAGGGCAGCACCCTCCTCCACATCGCCGCCATCGAGGGGCAAAAGGAATGCGCGCAGCTGCTGTTAGACTTCGGCGCAGACCCATCGCTGACGGATGCCCGTGGCCATACGGCAGGTGATATCGTCCGCGCAAAAGAGAACGCGGCAGCGGAAGAAATCGCTCGTGACGAAAGGCAGAAAAGAGAACGCCTCAAAAACGACATGGCTGCGCTGCGCGCCAACCGCCCTCTAAAAAAGCTGGGGCCCTCGCGCTGATGAAATCTTTTGACGTTATCATCATAGGTGCAGGCGCGGCCGGCATGATGTGCGCCATCGAGGCGGGAAAACGCGGCCGCCGCGTGCTGGTCATCGACCATGCGTCCGACCCCGGCGAGAAAATCCGCATTTCCGGCGGCGGGCGCTGCAACTTCACAAACCTGCATTGCACCCCCGCCAATTTCCTGTCGCAAAACCCGCATTTTTGCAAATCGGCGCTGGCGCGTTTTACCCAGCACGATTTTTTGAAACTGGTCGACAAGCACGGAATCAGCTGGCACGAAAAGACGCTGGGACAGCTTTTCTGCGACGTTTCCGCGACGCAGATTATCCGGATGCTGCTGGATGAAATGCGCGCGGTTGGCGTTGAAATGCTGCTGGAAACGTCCGTCAAGGCCGTAGAGGCAGGATATGCCGTACGCACCGAGCGCGACGTTTTCAAGGCCGCGTCGTTGGTTATCGCCACAGGGGGTTTGTCCATCCCCAAAATGGGGGCGACAGGTTTCGGCTATGATATTGCGCGGCAGTTCGGGATGAAGATCACTGATACCCGCGCGGGGCTTGTGCCGCTGTTGTTCGATGCGGGACTGCTGGCGCAGACGAAGGCGCTCTCAGGCCTTTCGGTCGACCCGTCCACCGTCACGCATGACAAAACGACCTTCCGCGAAGCCTTGTTGCTCACGCACAAGGGCATTTCAGGCCCCAGCATTTTGCAGATTTCATCGTACTGGAAAGACGGCGACGATATCCTAGTCGACCTATGTCCCGATACCGATGTTTTCCAAGAACTGAAGAAAATGCGGCAGGATAAAAGCAAGGTGCAGTTACGCACCGCCCTTGCCCGTTTCGTGCCGCAGCGGCTTGCCGAACTGGTCGCGCAGCAATCGGGGCACGACATCCCCCTCCCCGACCTGTCCGATGCCAAGTTGAAAAACGTCGCCGAACGCCTGCACCGCTGGCGCATCAGGCCGACCGGCACCGAAGGCTACCGCACAGCCGAGGTAACGCTGGGGGGCGTCGACACCGATGAGCTGTCCTCGAAAACCATGGAAGCCAAAAAATCGCCCGGGCTTTATTTTATCGGAGAAGTGGTCGACGTCACAGGGCACCTTGGCGGGCATAACTTCCAGTGGGCCTGGGCTTCAGGTTGGTGCGCGGGGCAACTCTGCTAATAAAAAAGGCGGGCATTGCGGCCCGCCTTTTTTAGCAATTATCGCCGTTCTTAGCTGGTCTTGAACGACTTCCCGCAGCCGCAATGGCCAGTGGCGTTCGGGTTATTGAAGGTGAAGCCGCTTTCGAATTTGTCTTCGAAATAGTCCATCTCCATGCCCGCGATGTACATCTGCGCGCGCGGGTCGATGAAAAGCTTCACGCCTTTATCTTCGATCAGCACGTCCATCGGGTTCGCTTCCTTGGCGTATTCGAGGCTGTAGCTCATGCCCGAGCAGCCGGAAGCCGTGACGCCCACGCGCAGGCCCAGGAATTTATCCCCTTCCGGCGCCTGGTCCATCAGGCTCTTGATGTGGTTGGCAGCGCTGTCAGTCAGTGTCACCAGGTTCGTCATGTTTTCTCTCCTTTATAACTTGAATTGAGGCGGTTGTTGGGTGGTATTGCGTTTCCAGGCCAGGGCTTCCTTCATCACTTTCTCGATAAATTCCTCCTTGGCGTCCGAATATTGCTTGCGGTCGTGGCAGTAGAGGTGGCCGAGTTCGATTTTACGCGCCTCGTATTCCTTCGCCTTCTCGGGGAAGGTGCGCATGAAGTCACGGAACGCAAAATGGCGCTCGACGCGGTGCGCGCCTTTCTGGAAGGTGTGGAAATGCACGAGGCTTTCCGCATGCGTCGCATCGCTGTAAAGCACGCAGTAAGCGCGCCCCTCGATGCCGAATTCGCCCTTCCAGTGGAAGCCCAGCTTTTCCAGCTCGGGCTTTTTCGCCTCGAAAGCCTTGATATCGTCGGCGACGCCTAAAATATCGATGATCGGCTTGGCCTTGATACCCGGGATCGATGTGCTGCCGATATGGTGCAGCGAGACGGTATCGCCGACGGCCTGCTGAAGCTGCGCCGCGATTTTTTCAAAACATTCCGGCCAGCCGGCATCGGGCGCAGCAAGCTCGACGCTGCCGTCCTTTTTCATTCCGATGTTATATTTTTTAAAGTCGATATTCATCTTAACCTTAAAACATATTCAGTTGCAGCTTGGCGGTTTCAGCCATTTTCGACGGGTCCCATGCCGGGTCCCAGACGATTTCTACTTTTACGTTGCCGACTTCGTTGACCGTACGGATTGCCTGCTCGATCATGCCCGGCATTTCGCCCGCAACGGGGCAGCCCGGCGAGGTCAGCGTCATTTCAACGAATACATCATTCGAGGCTTTATCGATGTCGACTTTGTAAATGAGCCCCAGTTCGTAAATGTTCACGGGGATTTCGGGGTCATAAACTTCGCGCAGCGCGGCCTGGATGCGGGGCCAGAGCGGATGGTCTTTCGTCGCCTCGGTATAAGGCGGGATAAGCATCTTCTCCACCTCTTCGTCGCCGACGGCGTTGCGGATCATTTCTTCGTTTGCGACCTGTTTCATCATTTGAACAGCTTCTTTACTTTTGTGACGCCTTCTTCCAGCCTCTCCACATCCTCCAAGGTATTATAGAGCGCGAAGGAGGCGCGGACAGTGGCAGGCGTTCCGAGGCATTTCATCAGGGGTTGCGCACAGTGGTGGCCCGCGCGCACGCATAGCCCCAGCTGGTCGAAAATCGTCGCGACATCATGCGGATGCACCTTGTCGACGGTGAAAGAGAGTATCGCGGCACGGCTTTCGGCCTGCGACCAGATTTTGACGCCTGCGATGGCGGCCAAGCGCTTTTCTGCCTCGTTCAGCAACGCCGCTTCCTGCGCGTGGATGGCCTTGCGGTCCAGAGCGGAATAGTAATCAACCGCCGCGCCAAGGCCGATGGCCTCGACAATCGCGGGGGTGCCGGCCTCGAAACGATAAGGCGGTTCTTTATAGGTGACCTTGTCGAAGCTCACCTGTTCGATCATCTCGCCGCCGCCCTGATAGGGGGGCATCGTGTTCAAAACTTCCTCGCGGCCATACAACACGCCGATGCCGGAAGGGCCATACAATTTATGCCCCGTAAAGACATAGAAATCGCAACCGATGTCCTGCACGTTAACGTCAAGGTGAACGACAGCCTGACTGCCGTCGATAAGCGTCTTCGCACCAACGGCTTTAGCCTTTTTCACCATTTCGGCAACCGGCAGTACGGTACCCAGCGCATTAGACATCTGCGTGACGGCCAGCAGCTTCGTCTTCGGCGACAGCGCGGCATCGAAAGCCGCCATGTCGAGCCCGCCGTTTTTCAACACGGGGATGACGCGCAGCACGACGCCTTTTTTCTCTTTCAGGAAGTACCACGGCACGATGTTGGCGTGGTGTTCCAGTTCGGTGAGGATGATTTCATCCCCTTCCTTCAAAAACGCCCCGCCCCATGACGCCGCGGCAAGGTTGATCGCCTCGGTCGCGTTGCGGGTGAAAACGATTTCGGATGGCTTGGCCGCGCCCAGGAACTTTGCCACTTTGGCGCGCGCATCTTCATAAGCGGTGCTGGTTTTGGAGCCGAAGAGGTAAACGCCGCGGTGGACGTTGGCGTAATGTTCTTCCATCACGCGGCTCATCGCGTCGATCACGGCCTGCGGCTTTTGCGCCGAGGCCGCGCTGTCGAGATACGACACAAGACGGCCGTTCACGATCTGCGAAAGCGCGGGAAAATCGCTTTTGCGCGGCGCGATGGATTTCACGCTGGCGACTGTCATGCCGCCCTTCCCGCCAGCCATGCGGCGATGCGTTCGGCGCAAAGGCTTTCAATCGGCTGGTATGTCACCTGCTTCAATGCCTCGGCGAGGAAAGACTGCACTAGCAAGGCCTTCGCCTCTAGCGCAGGGATGCCGCGGCTGCGCAAATAGAAAAGCGCCACCGGGTCCAAAAAGCCCGAGGTGGCGCCGTGGCTGCACTTGACGTCGTCTGCGTAGATTTCTAGTTCTGGTTTAACGCTTGCTTCTGCTTGGTCGGATAGCAGTAACGCATGATGAGACTGGTATCCATCTGTTTTTTGTGCAGGACGACGTACATGTATTTTCCCTTGGTAAACTGCACGAGCCTTATCATCTATAACTCCTCTAAAGTGCTGGGCGGACGCGCCGCCCGGTTCAAAATGATCAGCCACGACGGTAAAATCATGGTTTTGCTGACCGTTCATTAAGTATATACCGCCGATATTACTAGAAATCCCCTGATCCAGCAACTGGATACGGAATTCCTGACGGCTGATACCCCCGCCTTGCGAGAGCGTAAATGCCTCAAAAGACGTATCTTTTTTCAGCTGAGAATCTATATAGCTGAAATGGCTTGATTTTCCAGATTCATCCTGAAATCTGTAGTATTTCAGGCGCGACGCAGGCTCCTGCCCCACCGCGATAAAGCTGTTGGCGAAGTAAATCCCCTCGCCCATATGGCGCTCGACCAGGGTCAAACCGCTGTTTTCGCCAAGGCTGTAAAAGACACGGGGGTAGATCGCGGCGCCGTCGCCGGTGTTATAGAACAGCACTTCCACAGGCTGCTCGACGTCCTTGTGCGGCGCTACGCTAATCACCACTCCGTCGCGCAGGTAGGCGGAATTCAGCGCCATCATCGGCGTCGCGGCAAGGTCGCCCAGGCGCACCAGATGGTCTTCCAGCCCCGGAATTTTCTTTTCCGCCGCTTCCATCAGCGACAGGACAGTGACATGCGCGGGCACGCTCGAAAGTTTTTCCTGATACTGGCCGTTAACCAGCACCACGCGGTGCTGCCCCAGCAGCGGCGCCGGGATTTTAGCGGCGTCGAATACCACTGCGCCTTTCGCGTAATGGAAGGGCATCGACGACAGCGCGCGCAGGTTCAGATACTGCCAGCCTTCCCAGGCAGGCGTCGGCAGGCCGGTACGGGCAAAGGTTTCGGCGCCGGTCGCACGCAGGGCACGCACCCAGTCGGCGGCTTTGTCTTTTTCGAAAACGGCGGCATCGGCAAGCCACGGCAGCGCCGCCGCATTCTGCGGGACGCTTTCCATGAAGACTTCTTTTGCCGCGGCGGTGGTCATTGTTATGCAGCCTCTCCCGCGCCGTAGTAATCGGCGTAACCCTTTTGCTCCAACTCCAGCGCCAGCTCGGGCCCGCCGGATTTCTGGATTTTGCCGCCCGCCAGCACATGCACGAAATCGGGCTTGATATGATCGAGCAGCCGTTGGTAGTGAGTGATAACCAGGAACGAGCGGTCTTTGCCGCGCATCGCGTTTACGCCGTCGGAGACGACTTTCAGCGCATCGATGTCGAGGCCGCTGTCGGTTTCGTCCATGATGCACATTTTGGGTTCCAGCATCGCCATCTGCAGCACTTCGTTGCGCTTTTTCTCGCCGCCCGAAAAGCCGACGTTGACGCCGCGTTTCATCATTTCCGCATCCATGCCCAGCAGCGCCATTTTTTCCTTTTGCAGTTTCAGGAAATTGACGGGTTCAAGCTCTTTCTGGCCGCGCTGCTTGCGCACGGCGTTGATGGCGGTTTTCAAGAAGGTCGTGGTGGTGACGCCCGGAATTTCGACGGGGTACTGGAAGGCAAGGAAAAGCCCCAGCGCCCCGCGCGCCTCGGGCTCCATATCCAGCAAATCCTGCCCCATGAAGGTGACGGAACCTTCGGTCACTTCATATCCGTCGCGGCCGGCCAATACGTAAGACAACGTCGATTTGCCCGAGCCGTTGGGGCCCATGATGGCATGCACTTCGCCCACGTTGATGCCGAGGCTCAGACCTTTCAGCACAGGCCGCGCATTGGCGGTGACATGGAGGTTTTCGATTTTAAGCATTATCCGACACTTCCTTCCAGACTAATCGCCACCAGCTTCTGCGCCTCGACCGCGAATTCCATGGGGAGGTGTTGCAGCACTTCGCGGCAGAAACCGTTTACGATCAGTGTCAGGGCTTCTTCCTGCGGGATGCCGCGCTGGCGGCAGTAAAACAGTTGCGCGTCGCTGATTTTAGAGGTTGTGGCCTCGTGCTCCAGCGTGGCGGCGGGGTTGCGGTTTTCGATATAGGGCACGGTATGTGCGCCGCACTGGTCGCCAATCAGCAAGCTGTCGCACTGCGTGTAGTTGCGCGCGTTTTCGGCCTTGGCGGCGATGCGTACCAGGCCACGGTATGTATTGTTCGACTTGCCCGCCGAAATGCCTTTCGACACTATGCGCGAGCGCGTGTTCTTGCCCACGTGTATCATCTTGGTGCCCGTATCGGCCTGCTGGTAATTGTTGGTGAGCGCGACGGAGTAGAATTCGCCGACGCTGTCATCGCCCAGCAGCACGCAGGATGGATATTTCCAGGTGATGGCAGAGCCGGTTTCGACCTGCGTCCACGAAATCTTGGAGCGCGCACCCTTGCAGATGCCGCGCTTGGTGACGAAGTTGTAAATGCCGCCCTTGCCGTTTTCGTCGCCGGGGTACCAGTTCTGGACAGTTGAATATTTGATTTCGGCGTCGTCCATGGTGATGAGTTCGACCACCGCGGCATGCATCTGGTTTTCGTCGCGCTTGGGAGCGGTGCAGCCTTCCAGGTAGCTGACGTAGGATTTTTTGTCGGCAACAATAAGTGTGCGCTCGAACTGTCCGGTCTTCGCTTCGTTGATGCGGAAATAGGTCGACAGCTCCATCGGGCAACGCACGCCTTCGGGGATATAGACGAAGGTGCCATCGGTGAAGACGGCAGCGTTGAGGCAGGCGTGTTTGTTATCGGTATAGGGCACGACGCTGCCCATGTATTTCTGCACCATCTCGGGATATTTCTGGACCGCTTCGGAAATCGAGCAGAAAATCACGCCGGCGCTGTGCAGTTTTTCGCGGAAGGTCGTAACGACGGAGACACTGTCGAATACCGCGTCGACCGCGATACCGTTCAGCATTTCCTGCTCACGCAGCGGAATGCCGAGTTTTTTATACGTCTCGAGCAGCTTGGGGTCGAGTTCATCGAGGCTTTTCGGTGCGGCCGCCGTTTTGGGCGCGGCGTAGTAATAAGCGTCCTGATAATCGATCGGCGGGAATGATACTTTCGCCCAAGTGGGTTCAGGCATCGTCAGCCAGTGGCGGAAAGCCTTCAGTCGCGAGTCCAGCAGCCATTCCGGCTCGTTCTTCTTCTTGGAGATAAAGCGGATGATATCTTCGTTCAGGCCCTTGGGCGCGAATTCGCTTTCAATGTCGGTGACGAAGCCAGCTTCGTATTTTTCCAGCGATTGTACTGTTTCGATTGTTTCACTGCGGACGCCCATTATTCGGCCTCCCCGTGATGCTGCGGCATCGAAATGTTGAACAGGCGCGGACGTGTCGATAACGCGCCGCAGGATTGCGCGGCCATATCGCCGACTTTGATTTCTTTTAGAGCCGTGCGGATGGCGCGGTTTGCGCTATCCCATTTGCCGCGCGAGGGGCAGCGCCCTTCCGCGACGCAAGGGTCGTCCATGCCCTCGACGCAAGAGGCGATGGCGATGGGACCATCGATGGCTTCGATGACTTCGCAGACGGACAGGGCATTCACATCGCGAGCAAGACGGTAACCGCCCGACACGCCACGCGCTGATTCAACAAGCTTGCCGCGGGCGAGAGATTTCAAAACTTTGGAGACCGTGGGTTCGGGCAGGCCGGTTTTTTCGGCAAGCTGCGGCGCGCTGCGGGGGCTGCCTTCGCGCCCCAGTTGCGTCAGGATGACGACGGCGTAATCCGTCATTTTGCTCAGCCTTAACATGCTCTTTGCCAATCCGTACCAATTCAGTCCCGATTTTATATGGTATTTCGCCCCGCCGATTCAAGAAGAATCAGCAGGCACAGGGATTTAGCCGCAATTAGGCCAATTTTGGGGTGCTTTAATACCTATAACGGTTTTTTCGCATGCCGGTATGACTAAACATGCGTGATTTATGCCATTTTTAACGATTATTGACCATAATAAAGATAGTTTTTTCGCTTCAGGCGTCAAGGGTGTGAATGGATCTGGAGGTTAAGGATCATACGCGGGGTAAATCGCCCGGCACGGAAGATGATGTGCCGGTGATTATGCTGCCCGACGAAATGCAGGACTGGGCCACGCGCAACGAGCCCATGATCTCCCGCCTGTCCGCTGCCATTAAATTCAAATCCGCGCCGCTCAACGAACATGCGCTCTGGGACATGATCGCCAGCATGTATTCGACCGACTGGACGAATGCCAAGGCAACGCTGAACGCGGCCGAGCGGCAGGTGAACCATCTCAGCCTGCCCGAAAACCGCCCGCTGGGCCTGATCGGCGCGGCCATGCACAGCGATGAAACCGTAGCCGCCGACCGCCAGCTGCAACAGGCACTGGCCGATTTCACGATTTTGAACGAGACCCTGCGCGCCGAAGTCGCCCTGAACCACCTGCTGCTGGCGCTGGTAAGCCATCAGGCCACGCTGCACGGCTCGCAGCAGCTGTCCACCCAAACGGCGCGTGTTTCCGCTGAATTCGGCGCGGTGGCAGGTCTCGAAGGAGATGATCACGACGCCGGCAACGACTTCTCCAGCGCCGCGCGCCGCAAGCCCGCAAAGACTGTGGAACCTGCGGCAGAAGGCTCGCTGACGGCTGCCTTCCGTATGCTGGGCAAGCTGTTCGGCCGCGAGGAGCGCAAGCCCGCAGTAAAGCCCAAGGCGCCTGACAATAAATTCTAACGGAGCAAAAAAATTGGCGGCCGATTTGCGCCGGCCGCCATGCGTTTTCTCAAGCTTGTTACGGAGCTTTGGAGAAAATCTTACTTAATGTTTGGGAGCATTGCCTTTTGCGCTGGCAGCCTTTTTGGCTTCGGTCGCTTTTTCGGCATCGGCTTCGGATTTCGCGGCTTGCGCACCGAATTCACCGGTCAGCGCGAGTTGGGAGAGTTCCCACTTTTTGCACTGGAGATCTACGAGCCTGGAGACATCACCATTTCTATGAGACATTCTACACACCTTTTCTTTTACATCGTTTGTCCGGGTTGCATTCAGCGCCCTTCTATGGGACGTCCGATTCTGCACTTGGGTTCTCGATGAAAAGACTGTGTCACATATGCACCCCAGCGTCAAACGGATTATGGAAAAATAATAGCCTTTAGACGTAATTCGCAATAATGTTTCATAATGATGATTTATAAAGCAAAAACCTTACCCGCAGCCAAGCGGATAAGGTTTTGCAGGAGGCCAGTTAAAGGCCTGTCAGAACTTGATGTGAAGCTTGTTCAGAAGCCTTTTGACCGGTGATTCCGACGCCTTTGCTTCAGCTTTCGCCTCGGGCGCAGCGGGTTTCGCGGGCTCGGTGATGTCTTTCTTGTTCGCGGCAAGTGCGGCTTCGCGCGCGCGCTGCTCTTCCAGTTCCTTGAGGCGTTTGTGCTCCCAAAGCTGGCAGATGATGTCGACTTTCTTCTCTGTGGACCATTCGCTCATGTTGGCACCCTTTCACTGTTGTTTTGACAGTTCTGTTTTCTGGCGCATCTTTTCTGATGCGGCATTAATGTACCCCAGCTTTCTTGTTATGTCAAGAAGTCCGAATTAAGAAGTCCTTTCAACCCTTTGTTAACCAGATGTTTGGTAATTACGTGCTACCAAAAAAGGAGGTACGTCTTGCGTACAAATCTGCTCAGGAAGGCCATGGCCGTCACAGAACAAGAACCCGTTATCGACAAGGACTTCAGGAATTTCTTCCTGAAGTCGCCGATCGCGCGCATGGTTATTGCGGTTAGTGACGACGGCGTTTTCACGTATGCCGAGGTCAATGCCGCCGCCGCCACGTATTTCGACCTGCCCCGCGAAAAGATGATCGGCAAATCACCCGCCGACCTGTTCGAGCGCGCGGTGGTGGAACAGCTGGAGCAGTCATTCTCCTCCTGCGTGAAAACCAAGCGCCCCGTGACCTTCAACGCCCTGCCCCGTTTCCCGGGCGGCGTGCGCGTACAAGCATTCATATTGAACCCGATTATCGAGGCCGACGGCCGCGTCCATTATATAGACATCATGGCGCGCCCCGATATGGTGGACAGTATCCAGCTGCAGCGCGAACGCGACGACGCCATCATGCTGCTGACGTCATTGTTTGACGCCTCGGGCCTCGGCATTGTGGTGACCGACCACCACGGCCGCATCGTGCGCGTGAACGACACTTTCCTGGCCGATTACGAATGGACGCGCGAAGACCTGCTGGGCGAGGAATTCGCACTTCTCATCCCGCCCGAAGACCAGGCGATTTCACGCAAACTGCACCAGGCCTTCATCGAGCGCGGCCGTCATGGCACGCGTGAACTGCAGATATTGAAAAAAGACGGCTCTGTTGCCGATATCGTGATTACCACGGCATTGCTTGAGCTTTCGCAAAAGCGGCGCTTCATGGTCTCGACCATCCGCGACGTGACAGAGCGTAAAAACATCCTGCGCAACCTGCGCCGCGCCAAGGAAGACGCCGACAGCGCGAACAAGGCGAAATCAAGCTTCCTCGCCAATATGTCGCACGAGCTGCGCACGCCGCTGAACGCCATCATCGGCTTCTCGGAGCTGATGAAATACCAGACCTTCGGCCCCATCAACAACCCGAAGTACGAGGAATACCTTTCCGACATCCACTTCTCCGCCCGCCACCTGCTCGACATCATCAACGACGTGCTCGATATGTCGAAGATCGAGGCGGGTAAAGTGGATTTGATGGAAAGCGAAGTGCATGTGCCCGCGGTGCTGGACAGCGTGCAGCGCATCATGAATGACCGCGCACAGGCGGCGCAGGTGACGCTCGACATGGTGGTCGACCCCGCCATGCCCGGCGTGCGCGCCGACCAGCGCTTGTTGCGCCAGATTTTGATCAACCTTGTCGCCAACGCCGTGAAATTCTCGGGCGCGGGCAAAAAGGTGCAGGTGAAGGCCGAACTGCTGAAACCCGCCAACGCGCTCCGCATCGCCGTGATCGACGAAGGCTGCGGCATCCCCGCCGACAAAATCCGCCTAGTGCTGGAGCCCTTCGGGCAGGTCAACGACCCGAAATACTTCAAGGGCCAGGGAACGGGCCTCGGCCTGCCGCTCGCCAAGGCCATGGTGGAGCTGCACGACGGCACCCTGACGCTAGAATCGGAAGAAGGCAAAGGCACGAAAGTGACGCTGGATTTCCCGCCCGAACGCACATTGCACGGCCGTTAAAGCACCAAATCAACCCCCTAGCCAAGGGGGGCCGCAGTAGGCTATAAAACCATAAAAAGGCAAGGATTTATGTCGAGACTACTGCAAAAATGCGCCGATGCGGGCCTCAAGATGACCGACCAGCGGAAAGTCATCCTGAAGGTGCTGGAAGATTCGGGCGACCATCCGTCGGTCGACACCGTTTGCGAGCGCGCCAAGAAAATCGACGCCTCGATCAGCATCGCCACCGTTTACCGCACGCTGGGCCTGCTCGACGAACTGGGCCTGGTGATCAAGCACGACTTCGGCGAGACCTATGCGCGTTTCGAAGTGAAATCCGACCATGACCACGACCACCACCACCACCTGATCGATACCGAAACCGGGCAGGTGATCGAATTCCAGAGCGACGAGATGGAAGCGCTGATCCAGAAGATCACCCGCGACCTCGGCTATGAAGTCGTCGACCATACGTTCGAAATCTTCGGCCATAAAATCAAGAAGTGACGTGACACGTGTCTGAAGACCGCCTCCCGACAGAGCTCTGGGTGACGGCGCACATGCGCCAGTGCATGGCAAAAGGCCTGCCCGTCACGGTGGCGAGAAAGGGGGAGGCCACGGGCGGCACGGTGATGGTAAAAATCGTGCTGGGCCGCGTAGAAGGTTGTAAACTACTGAGCCAGTCGCGCGATGAAAACGGCGCCATGGGCTGGATGGATGTTTTCGAGGGTGCCGCGGTCGACGAACGCAAGGCCGACGAATACATCGCCCGCGTCACGAAACGCGACCCGGATGTCTGGGTGATTGAAGTTGAAGATAAAACCGGGGCGAACCCGTTTGAAGGAAAGATATTCTAAAATCCTGTCATCCCGTGCCAGCGAGCAACGCGAGCGCCCGACACGGGACCCAGGAGTAACTGCAAACCGCGCCGCGGTTTGTCTCTAACGAGCGCCTTGCGGCGCGAGTAAATGCTGGGTCCCGGCTCTGCCGCGACGGCTTCGCCGCGCGCGGTCCGGGATGACAATGAGGTAGAAAGATGACGACCATAAAAGAACAAGTCGAAAAACGGCGCACCTTCGCCATCATTTCGCACCCCGACGCGGGTAAAACGACGCTGACGGAAAAACTGCTGCTCTTCGGCGGCGCGATCCAGATGGCGGGTGCGGTGAAGGCGCGTCAGGCCGTGCGCCATGCGCGTTCTGACTGGATGAAGGTGGAGCAGGAACGCGGTATCTCGGTCGTCTCCTCCGTCATGACGTTCGACTACGACGAAACGACCTTCAACCTGCTCGATACCCCCGGCCACCAGGATTTCTCCGAAGATACCTACCGTACGCTGACCGCCGTCGACAGTGCCATCATGGTCATCGACCACGCCAAGGGCATCGAGGCGCAAACGCTGAAACTGTTCGAGGTCTGCCGCCTGCGCGACATGCCGATTTTGACCTTTATCAACAAGCTCGACCGCGAAGGCCTCGCCCCCTTCGACCTGCTGGATGAAATCGAAAAGAAACTGGCGCTCGACGTCACGCCGGCCAGCTGGCCGATCGGCATGGGGCGCAACTTCCTCGGCTGTTACGACATCATCAACGACCAGCTGCTGCTGGCCGAACGCTCCAAGGGAGAAAGCATCGGCGAGGCCATCAAGTGCGAAGGCCTGTCCGACCCCAAGCTCGACCAGCTGCTGCCCCCCGACGCGGTTAAAAAGCTGCGCGAAGACGTCGAAATGGTGCGCGGTGCCTGCAAGCCCCTTGACCGCAAGGCCTATCTGGAAGGCCACCTGTCGCCCGTCTTCTTCGGCTCTGCGCTGAACAACTTCGGCGTGCGCGAATTGCTGGGCGGCTTGAAACAATTCGCCCCCTTCCCGCAGCCCCAGCCCACGGCCGAGCGCGAGATCGAACCCTACGAGGAAAAAGTCACCGGCTTCGTCTTTAAGATCCAGGCGAACATGGATCCGAAACACCGCGACCGCATCGCTTTCACGCGCCTGTCGTCCGGCCACTTCAAGCGCGGCATGAAACTGCTGCATATCCGCAGCGGCAAGCAGCTGACCATCCACAACCCGCTGATGTTCTTCGCGCAGGAGCGCGAGGTGGCGGCAGAGGCTTTCGCCGGCGATATCATCGGCATCCCCAACCACGGCAACCTGCGCATCGGCGATACGCTGACCGAGGGTGAAATTTTGCACGTCACCGGGATCCCCAGCTTCGCGCCCGAGCATCTGCAGCGCGTACGCCTCGATGACCCGCTTCGCTCAAAACACCTTGGCGAAGCCTTGTTGCAGCTGGCCGAGGAAGGCGCCGCGCGCGTCTTCAAGCCGCGCATGGATTCAAGCTGGGTGGTCGGCGTCGTCGGCCCGCTGCAGTTCGACATTCTGGCTGACCGTATCCGCACCGAATATAATTTGCCCGTGCGCTTCGAAGTGGCCGCACTGCACACCGCGCGCTGGCTGGAAAGCGACAAGAAAGAAAAACTGGAAGACTTCATCCACCAGAACCTGCCCAACATTGCCGAAGACCACGACGGGCAACCGGTATTCCTTGCCCGCAACGCCTGGCACCTCGACAACGCCAACGAAAACTGGCCGGACATCAAGTTCCTGTCGACAAAAGAACAGGCGCGTTCGTAAAAGTACCCCCGGCCTTCGCCGGGGTTACAGCTTTATGTGTTGATTTATTTCTTCCCGAGATCGCGCGCGTAATTTTCGAGCGCTGAACGTTCGTGGAATTCCTTCACGCGGTTTCCGCCGTCGGATTTGGCGGTAGCGAGGGCGGATTTGGCGTTTTCGACGGCGAGGTCGGCGCTTTCACGCTGCATGGCTTCGGCGATGCCGAAAGAACATGTCACGCGCAGCTTTTCATTGCCGGGCATGAAGATGGCGGTGTTTTCGATTTCATTGCGCAACCGGTCCATGACCGAGCAGGCATCCATGAATTCGACGTGTTTCAGGACGATTAAATATTCGCCCTTGCCGAGGTAATAGGCGTCGTCGAACGAGCGCACGGTGCGCGCAATCAGCTGCGCGACGTTGGCGTAAATCACGTCCTGCGCGCGGCGGTCGTATTTGCCCTGCAGTTCGGCCAGGCCGTCGATTTCGCAGGAGGCTATGGAGAACGAGGTGCCCTTGCGGTCGAAACGGTCCTGTTCACGCTTGATGTCGTTGCGCATGCCTGCGACGGTGCGCAGGCCCGTGGTCGGGTCGACGGCGACGACGGAATCGGAAACGTCTGCCTGCAGGCGGCGGATTTGCGTGACGAAACCTTCGAACTGGTTTTCGAAGTTATCGTAAAGCTCCAGTGAAGGCGCGGTGCCGTTGGTGGCGCAAAAATCGACAATATCGTTGGCCGCCTTGCACAGGTCGGCGTGGACGGCTTCCAGCTTTTCGGCGATCTTGCGGTCGATGGCGTTGCGGTCGGCCTCGCGCTTGCACCACATCAGCAGCGCCGAGGGCGCCATGGTGTCGGCGGGCTTGGATTCCGAACCGGGATAGAAACAGCGGCGGGTGATCGCCACGCGCCAGTCGAGCAGCGTCTCGATCTCGGAGACGATCATGTCGGTCGACAATGTCTGTGCGTAAGAAACAGCCACAGCTAACCCCGGAAGAAAATTACGCGATTATCAGAAAAAGACGTACAAGTAAAAATAGAACACTAAGGGGGTTTAGACAACCCACTCCTTACGTACTTGATCAAGCGTGTTGTTTTTGATGGCGGCGCGGACTTCGCGGAAAAGACGGGTCATGGTCGTCACATTATGGATAGACATCAGGTGCATGCCCAGCAGCTCCCCCACCCGGAAAAGGTGGTGGATATACCCGCGGCTGTGATTCTTGCAGGCCTCGCAGGGGCAGGTCGGGTCGATAGGGTCCTGGTCGCGCATGAATTGTGCGTTGCGGATGTTCATGCGCTCCTTCGGCGCGCCCTTGACCATCGCCCAGCCGTGGCGCGCGATGCGTGTCGGAGAGACGCAATCAAACGTATCGATACCCGCGGTCACGTTGCTAAACACATCGACAAAGCTGCCGATGCCCAGCAGGTGCACGGGGCGTTTCGGGTGGATGTCGGGCGCGCACATGGCGACGACTTCGTACATCTGTTCCTTGTGCGAGCCGAGGGAGCCGCCGATGGCGGTCGCAAAGAAATCGCGGTCGGCCGTCCATTGGCAGGATTGCTTGCGCAGGTCGGGGTAAACGCCGCCTTGTACAATCCCGTACATGCGCTGCTTGCCGTCGTCCTTGCGTTTCCATTCCGCCAGCGAACGGTCGCCCCAGCGCATGCTCATTTCCATCGAACGCGCGGTGTATTCTTTATCCACGTGAAAGGGCGTGCATTCGTCCAGCTGCACAATAAGATCCGCACCCAGTTTCCGCTGGATGTCGATCGAGCCTTCGGGCGTCAGGAAGAAATCGCGGCCGTCGATGTAGGATTTAAAGGCCGCGCCCTCCTCGGTGATTTTCAGCATCGATTTGGTGCGCTGGCGGTTGGCCTTGCCTTTAATTTCATCCGCGACGGAGCCATGCCCGAGCGAAAAAATCTGGAACCCGCCCGAGTCCGTGAACATCGGGCCGTTCCAGTTCATGAAATTATGCAGCCCGCCCATATCGGCCACCAGGTCGGGGCCGGGGGATAACATGAGGTGGTAGGTATTGGAGAGGATGATATCCGCCCCCGCCTCCTTCAGCGTGCGGGGCGAGAGGCCTTTTACCGTCGCCTTCGTCCCGCAGAAAATAAAGTTCGGCGTCTCGATCGTGCCGTGCGGCGTCGTCAGCAGGCCGGTGCGCGCGTAGGAATTCGGGTCTTTGTGGGTGATTTCGAAGGCGAAAGTCATCTAGGTCCTCGGGCAAAACAAAAGGGCGGAGAATAAACTCCGCCCTTTTATTTCAGTATCGCTAAAGTCAGGCGGCTTTCGCTGCCTTCTTGACCGTGCGACGCTTCTTGGGCGCGGGCTTGGGCTGGTCGCCGAGTTTTGCCACCAGCTGCTTGCGCGCTTTGCGAAGGTCGGGCGTCAGTTTGGACGGCGCGGTGCCCAGCAGATAGGCGTCGATACCGCCTTTATGCTCGACCGTGCGGATACCATTCGTGGTCGCCGTGACCTTGATGTTCTTTTTGAGGCCAACGCTGTAGAACGTAGCGGCCTGCAGGTTCGGCAGGAAGCGGCGCTTGTTCTTGTTGTTGGCGTGGGAAACGGTATTGCCGACGAGGGGCCCTTTTCCCGTGATTTCGCAACGTCTTGTCATTGTCTTGAATCCTTTTAAATCCTGTAATAGTCGCAGCAACATATGTTAAGCGGCTGCTTTTTTCAACCAAATTGTGCCGCCGTGGCGCAGATTCAGGCGGTTTTTTGAGGGGTTAAAAGCCTCAATTAACCCCGGAACAGGTCAAATATAGATTATGTAAAATAAATATCTGCCCTAGCCCTTGCGCGCAGGCCCCGGGAGCGCCGGTTTGTCCAGGTCGGGCGACAGGTCCTGCCGCAGCCCCCTGACCTCGGCGGTCAGGATTTCCAGCTGCTTTGCCACTTTGTTGAAAGCCTCGATCAGCTCCCTGTCGGTCGTCTGCGATTTCTTCATCACGTCGGCGATTTTCTCGACCGCGTCCGCCGTCCGTTTGCCAGTGGCGCGGACATCGTCGATTTCATACTGACCCCATTCGGCCATGGCTTCCTCGCTTTTTGATTGTTGCCATAATTCAGCACTTTGCGCCTCCGCTGTCAAGCCCGTGGACGTCTACAAAAGAAAACCCCAGCACCCTGTATCGAAAGGTGCCGGGGGTAAGTCGGGCAGTAGTGAGGTGGAGGTATCTTTAAAGGCCGCCCTTCAGGTCGCGTTTGCGGTACCAGGGTTGCACCTGCGTCCGGAAGGGTTTGCGCTCGGGCGAAACACTGAAGTTGCTGTCGTATTTAGGCACAGAGTAACTGTCGACAGCGGCCATCATGGCAGCGAAGAGCGGGTTGGCGGGATGCGTGTACGGGGTCATGTGAGTTCTCCTGTTATAAAATTTCTTACCAAGGTGTACTGGAACCCGTCGGCGGCAGCTGGGATTCAAGGAAGCTTTGCGCGTTCAGGCTGTCGATCGCGGCCTTGATCTGGCGCTGGGCCGCGCGGCTGGTGATGAGTCGCGCGCCCGTCACGCCGCCGTAGCTGCGCGTGATATGCGCCGCCACCGGCACATCGACCGCGCCCTGCAGCAGGTGGAAGCGGAGGGTGACATGCACCTGCTCCCCTTCCCTCAGCTGCGGGACGAAGACGTCGTCAAAGTAAACCCCGCCGGCGTTCCAGTTGTGATCAGGGGTTTCAAACGAAACGCCGGAGGGGCTCCAGTCATAGACTGTATAGGCGCGGCGCCCGATAACCACGTCGACGTTCATGCCGTCACGGCGCATCTGCTTACGGCGGGGTTCCGCGAAGTCGTTCACGGGGGTGTTACCGGAAGGGGTGAGTTTTGCGAGGATGCCGTCGAACATGGTTTTCTCCTTTAGTTATAGAGGTTAGATGCTGATACCGCCGCCAACGGTGAGGTTGGAACCGGTGATGTAAGCTGCATCGGGGGTTGCGAGGAAGGCGACAGCCGCCGCGACTTCTTCGGGCTTGCCGTAGCGGGCGAGCGGCGTCAGGCCTTTCAGCATGACCGAGAAATCACCGCCATCATCGGGGCTCATATCCGTCGCGATCGGGCCGGGCTGGACCAGGTTGACGGTGATGCCTTTGGGGCCGAAGTCACGCGCCCAGCCGCGGGTATACCCCTGCAGTGCGGCTTTTGTGGCGGAATAACCGGCAACACCCGGGAAAGGCGTCGCATCGCCCAACACCGAGCCGATCGAGATGATGCGGCCACCCGCGCCCATCAGCGTACCGGCAACTTTAACTGCATGCGCGGGGCCATGGACGTTGACAGCGAACTGGCGTTCCAGCTGCACCTCGTCAGCGTCGTCACCGACAAAGACGCCTGCGTTGTTGACGAGGATATCGAGTGTGCCGAAAGCCTTTGCGGTTTCCCTCACCGCGTTCGCGACGGCGTTTTTATCGGCGCTGTCGGCGTGGATGGCGATGGCCTGCCCGCCTGCTTTCTTGATTTCGGCGACGACCGCTTCGGCTTTGTCTTTTGCGCTTACATAGGTGATGGCGACTTTCGCGCCGTCGGCGGCGAGGCGTTTTGCGATCGCTGCGCCGATGCCGCGGGAACCGCCGGTAACCAGGGCTGCTTTGTTTGCGAGTTTTTGTGTCATTGGTATCTCCTTGGGGTTTGACTGGAAGGTACAAGATATTTTGTACCTATAAGTACAGTATGCCCTGAAGAATCAGCTCGCGTCAACGAAAATATATACCGATTGATAAATAATTTTTGTTTTATAAAATATCTATAAATTATAATTACTTAAGCTATATAAAGTTTTATTGAATACCGAAGGATATATATGTGTCAGTGGACAGATAGCAATAGATACGATAATATAAAATTAGATACATAATAAGGAGTGACACCCATGACAGCCGGCCGCCCCCGCGAATTCAACCTTGAAGAAGCGCTTGATAGCGCGCTGAAAGTCTTCTGGATGAAGGGTTATGAAGGCGCTTCCCTGCCCGACCTGACCGAAGCCATGGGCATCAACCGCCCCAGCCTCTACGCCGCTTTCGGCAACAAGGAAGAACTGTTCCGCAAGGCGCTCGACCGCTACAGCGCCGAGGCGCAGCAAAAACGCGACACCATTCTGGCCGAACCGAAAGTGCGGGTAGCCATTGAAAAACTGCTGTTTGGCGTGGCAGAAGGCAGCGCCTGCCCCAAATCACCCAAGGGCTGTTTGCTGGTGCAGGGCGCCCTCACCTGCGGTGACGCGGCGCAATCCGTGAAGATCGAGCTCGCCCAGCGCCGCGCGCAGGGTGAAGCCGCGCTCCGCCGCCGTTTTGAAAAAGCGATTGCCGAAGGCGACCTGCCCGCCTCCGCCAGCGCCGCCGACCTGGCGCGCTTTATCACCGTCGTCATCCAGGGCATGGCCGTGCAAAGCGCATCGGGCGCCAGCGCCGAAGACCTGAAGGCCGTCGCGGCCTGGGCCCTGAAAGCTATTCCCGCTTAATACGCAGCGCTTTTATCAGGGCGCGCGTTTCGCTTCCTTTTGCAACTGTGCGAACTCGGCTTGGCGCAATTCCAGCGTCCGTCGCGCCAGCACGGAAACCACCTCTGTCATGCCTCTTTCCCGTGCAAGTTCCAAGGGCGTGGTTTTGTAAGGTTCCTCGGTCGGCGTCATGAGGCGATAGCCTTTATAGTCCCTGACCATTCCCGAGCGCCTGATATCGGTAACGGGATTTTCAGCCAACGCCAGCGCAACATTGGCTTTGTCACGGTTGATGGCGGTATAAAGCATCGCCTCCTCCGTGTTGAAATGGGGGTTATGGAAGACCGTGTAAAAAAGGCGGTTCGGGCCGCCACAGCCTGCTTTTTCGAGCACACAATTGAAAATCGCCACGTTGTCGCTTTCGATTGCATCGAGAAAAATGTCGTCGGCCTGCACTTGGGAAAAATTACCGCCCTCCAGGCTTTGCGTGAGGGCTTTTAGGTCGCCTCCCGCGATTGCCGCACGCGCATCCTTACAGCGCTGCTTGTTTTCCTTGTCTTGCTTGCGGTTGTCGAGAAATCGATTGAACGCGGATTTCAGTCCCAAATTCATTTACTCCTGTTGTGGTATATTGATACCATATCCTGCAACAAGACCCATGTGCTGTCAAACAGACGCACCGGCTGTGAAACCACCTCCTTCCAAATTAATATTTGATATCAGTATACTGAAAAGGCGCATTTGACAGAATAACACCTTACGGGCTATAACCATAATCAACAAAAAGGATCCCCCATGGTGATGATGGAAGACGGCCATATCTATGAAAGAGTCGAGAGCCTTTACGTCTCCGACAAGTACAAAATTTTCCTGCTCACCGGACAGCCTTTAACGGAGGGCGGCCGCATGGCTTTCATTACAGCCCGCCCCTTCAATTCGCTGGATGCCGCTGGCATCGAAGCCCTCCGCGCGCAGGCCATGCCGCTGGATGATAAATCTGCGATTACTATCAAATCCGACGCGGTCGCCCTGTCCTTCTACGACCAGTGCACGGGCACCAGCAGCACCTTCCCCATCAGCCAGCTCGACGACGATGTGCGCGCCAGCCTGAGCAGGACGGCGAACAGCGCCTGGGACAGGTTCCTGCCGAAATCCGACCCCACGGTGACGAAGCACGACATCACTGTCAAAAAACCTTTGCAGTTGAAGCACACACCATGACCAAAAACCTGAAAAGCAGTTTCCGTTATTCCAAAGGCCCGCTTTATTCGCCGGGCGAACTGGCGACCGCCGAACGCTACCTTGCCGATATGGGGCTGACGGAAAAGCAGGACAATAAAACCCTGGGCGTGCGCATTTATTCCGCGCCGAATGGCGGCCCCGGCTCCGCCACCGCCTACCTCGACGAGCTGGGCGCGCATCCGGATAACAGCGGCATCATGTTCATCACCACCCCCGCGGGCGAAACCAAGGCGACGACCGTCTGGACGTTTGCCGATGAAGGGTTTCAGCAACGCACTGACCTCTCGTTCGGCGGCATGCTGCGCCGTATTATAGGAATGAAGCCATGAAAAACGACAAAGCTATCACACGCGGCCTGCTGATCCGCGAGCCCTGGATTGGGCTTATCCTCGACGGCAAAAAAGACTGGGAAATGCGCACCACGGCCACGAAAATCCGCGGGCCCGTCGCGCTGATCGCCGCAGGCTCTGGCAAAATCATCGGCGTTGCAGACATTACCGGCGTCGAAGGCCCTTTGTCGCCTGCGCAGATGCAGTTCAACCAGAAACGCCATCGCATCCCCGACGCTGAACTGGTGAAGAAAGAAATCGCCCGCTGGAACACGGCATGGGTAATGAAGGATGCAAAACGCCTCGCCACGCCGGTCGAGTACAAACATCCTTCGGGTGCGGTGATCTGGGTTGCGCTTGATGACGATACGCAGGCGCGGCTGGCCAAGGCACTGGAAAAGCCGCGCGCGAAACAGCCGAAACCGCGCTAATCAGCGTCTTGCGACTCGCCTGCTGTTTGGCTAGGCTTGCTGATGAATTTTCGCATCCTTTCAATCCTCCTGCTGCTCGCGCTCCCCGCCGCATGCACCCATGCGCCGCCGCCCTGCACTGTGGGCACGCCGTCGGTCGAGACGCATCTTTACTTCGGATTGAATAAACCGGATGGCGGCGGCGTGACGCCGACCGAGTGGCGTCAGTTTGTGGTGGCCGAAATCGCGCCACGCTTCCCCGAAGGCTTCACGGTGCTTGAAGGCCGCGGCCACTGGCTGGGCGAAAAGTCGAAGAAGCTGGAAGCCGAAAACAGCCGCATCGTCATCCGCCTGCACCACGGCAGCGCAGATGAAAACGCCGCGATCAACAAAATCGCCGATACATACAAGAAAGTCTTCTCGCAGGAATCCGTGCTACGCATCGACCGTCCCGCCTGCGCGGCATTCTAGTTTTCATAATTTAATCCACGCGCCACCTTGCCCCCGCGCCCCGGCTGCATTACCCTGCCCGTCATCCATAAAATTCCAAGCGCAAGAGGCAAACGCCCATGAACTTCCTGTCCAAGAAAAACGCCAAAGCCATTCCCATCACGCCCGTGAACGCCGATGATTTCGAGGGCTGGCTGAAAAAGCAGGACAAGAAAACGCAGAACTGGGTGAAGAACGCGGGTTACACGGGCGCATCCGGCTCCGTCCTCTCGCTGCCCGACGACAAGGGCAATGTCGCGCGCGTGTTGTTCGGCGCAGGCAAAGATGACAGCATCTATACCTATGCCGACCTGCCCGCAAAACTGCCGAAGAATGACGACGGTTATTATATCGACAAGAAAATGGACAAGGAGCGCGCGACACAAGTGGCGCTCGGCTGGGCGCTCGGCTCCTACCAGTTCTCACAATATAAATCCGGCAAGAAAAAGGAATTTGCTGCGCTTGTCTGGCCCGACAAGGCGGACAAGAAAGGCGTGAAGGCGATGGCGGAGGCGACCTTCCTCGTGCGCGACCTCGTCAATATGCCCGCCAACGACCTCGGCCCCGAGGAAATCGCCGATGCCGCCGAAAAACTGGTGAAGGCCTTCAACAAGGCCAGCATCAAGGTGATCGAGGGCAAGGACCTGCTGAAAAAGAATTACCCCGCCATCTACGAAGTGGGCAAAGGCTCCCCCCGCGCGCCGCGCCTGATCGACATGCGGTGGGGCAAGGAAAAACATCCGCTGGTTACGCTGGTCGGCAAGGGCGTAGCCTTTGATACGGGCGGCCTCAACCTGAAACCCGGCAACTCGATGGCGCTGATGAAGAAAGACATGGGCGGCGCGGCCCATGTGCTGGGACTCGCGCAGATGATCATGGCGGAAAACCTGCCGGTGCGTTTGCGCGTACTGATCCCCGCCGTCGAAAACTCGATGGACGGCAACAGCTTCCGCCCCTCCGACATCATCAAGACGCGCAAGGGCATTTCGGTTGAAGTCGGCGATACCGATGCCGAGGGCCGCCTTGTGCTCTGCGACGCGCTGGCCGAGGCCTGCAGCGAAAAGCCCGACCTGCTGATCGATTTTGCGACGCTGACCGGTGCTGCGCGCGTGGCGCTGGGCCCCGACCTGCCCGCCATGTTCTCGAACGACAAGACCGTCGCGCGCGACCTGCTGGACAGCGCCGAAAAGGTGCAGGACCCGCTGTGGCAACTGCCGCTGTGGCAGCCGTACAAGGATATGCTGTCCTCGAAAGTCGCCGATACCAACAACGTGGGCGGCAGCTTCGCAGGCGCGATTACCGCGGCGCTCTACCTTGAAAAATTCGTCGATAAGGAAGTGCCCTGGGTGCATATCGACACCTATGCCTGGAACCCCGGCTCCAAACCCGGCAAACCCGAGGGCGGCGAGGCGCTGGGCATGCGCGCGACCTACGACCTCATCAAGAAAAAGTTCGGCACCAAGGGCCCGTAATGGCTGACGGCGAAGACATCCGCCAGGTTATCGTCCCCGCGGCCGACGTGCGCGAGGTGCCGGGCGATGTGTCGACGCGCGGCAAGCTTGAATCGCAGCTGGTATATGGCGAAGCCTTCAAAGTCGACCATGAGACCGAGGGCTGGTTCCGCGGGTCGTGCATGCATGACAAATACACCGGCTATGTCCATGCCAGCCACCTGAGCGCGAAATCCATTTCCACCACCCATGTCGTCACCGCCGCGCGCAGCTTAGCCTATGCGGGGCCGACGATGAAATCGCTGATGCTGGCCGAATACAGTTTCGGCAGCAAGCTGCGCGTAGTGCAGGAAGGCGAAAAATATTCGCAGCTGGAAGACGGCAGCTGGATGTATAACAAGCACCTCTCGCCCCGCGCCTCGCTCGACAAGGATGTCGTGAGGACGGCGATGAAATTCGTCGAGACGCCTTATTACTGGGGTGGGCGCAGCGGTTTCGGCATCGATTGTTCGGGCCTCGTGCAGGTATCGCTCGGCCGCGCGGGCATCTATGTCGCGCGCGACACGGATGACCAGATAAACACCGTGGGCGAGGCAGCGGAAAAACCCGCGCCCGGAATGCTGGTCTATTTTCCCGGTCATGTCGGTCTGATGGTCGACGACGAATACATCATCCACGCCAACGCGCACCACATGAAGGTGACGATCGAGCCGCTGGAAGAAGTGGCCAAACGCAGCGGCGGCATCACCGCTGTGCGCAAAATATAACGACATATATAACTATGCGCGCTACGCCACGTGTAATTGCGAAGCAATATCAACGGCTTGCAATTCATAAAATTTTAAATAAATTTGAGTATAATTAAAATTATAGGGCGGAGAATTGCTCAACCGACTCAAGATAATCAAGGCCCGCTGAGGCCGCCCCAACAAATCAGAAACCACGGAAGACACAGTGTAATACCCCGGCTCCGCCATAAATGGCGGCGCGGGCTTTGCTGTTGATTTTAGTGAGCGGCCTTTGACGCACAGGGCCGGACGGGAGAGGTATGCCATGACACTCAGACTGACAGCCGCAGAACGCAAAAGCCTGACCGACGCGGTACATACCGCCGCGCGCGACAATATGACGGCGGGGCGCACCGACCGCAAAACGGCGGAGGACGATGCCGCAGCGCTATATGCAGCGGCGGGTTTTTCCCGCCCCGCGTTTATCTGGTACGAATCCCCCGTGGCGCTTGGATTTTCCGAGCTTTACCGCACCTTCGAGCTTCCCTTCGCCCACCTGCCCCGGTCAGCCACTGTCATGCAAATGATAGAGGGCTGCAAGGACAGGGACATCATCGAAGAAACATCTCTCGAGGATATGATCGTTACGGCCAAGAAATCCGGCAGGCAGGACCTGGGGCCAAGTCTCGCGTTGCCGCTGGCTGCTTTCGTAGCAGACCTTAGCGCCAAGGCGAATGCAGGCGCAGAGGGGCTTGCACTGCTGAAACGCCAGTTGCTGCAGGAAAGCCCCGACCGCCGTTTGCATTCCGGAATCGTAAACTTTCTGCGCCGCCTGTCCCCCTTCCTGCTCAGTATCCTTGAGGAATCCCCTTGCGCGCCGCGGGCGGGCGCCGGTTTTGCCCTCGACGAACAGCTATGCGCCCTGACCGGAAAAACGGAAGAGCAGGCGCTGTTGGGAAAGTTGCGGCGTCTGTCGGCCGGCACATGGTGCCTTCCCTACCAACGGGCCTGCCTGATGTCGGAAAGGCCCGCCAAGCTCGGCTGCGATGACTTGGGTTTTCTTCATGACGAAAGCGGTCCCGCCCTCGTTTATCCCGGAAATCTCGCGGTATATTTTTTTAGCGGCATTGCGGTACCAGCCATGGCCGTGACAATACCTACGGATGACATTCAGTCCACCATGATCTATAGGGCGGCGAGAGAGGGAAAGGCCGAACTCGAACGCGTGCTTTCCCTGCGCGTCACGCACCAGCGCTGCTTCAAGCCCTACGAATATACGATCACCGACAGCTACGGCCGCCTGCATTGCCGCACACGCCCGCACATGCCGGATGTCAAAATCCTGCATGTCACCAACTCAACGGCCGAACCCGACGGTTCATTCAAGGAATACAGGCTGCGCGTCCCGCCCGAAATGCTCTCGCCCCTCCAGGCCGTCGCATGGACCTTCAACATGCGGCCCGAAGAATACCTCAAGACCCAGAGAATGACCTGAAAACATCATGAAAGGAAACAAACCATGGAAATCGTAACCCGCGCACGCCAAGGCGACGTGAAAATCGACCCCATTGCAAAACTGCCCGAAGGACTCGTTCCCCAGCCCCGTGACGAAGGGCTGGCGGTGCTGGCATACGGCGAAGTGACAGGGCACAAGCACGCCTTCCACGAACCGCATGTGCAATTGCTGGCCAACGACAACCAACTGTTCATGGTCATCACCGGCGCGCCCGCCACGCTGTACCACGAAGAACACGACCCCATCACCTTTGCGCCCGGCATCTACGAGGTGCGCAAGCAGCGCGAATTCATCGAGGGCGACGAGCCGATACGCGTTACCGACTGACGTAACAGGAGAATTGCAAGGTGTTGCCATGACAACGGTTGATGAGTACACAGCCCTGCAGGCAGAAAGGGGCAAACGCTTCGTGGTGGACATGGGCGAGGTTGTCGCGCTCAACCTGCTGCCCCAGCCTTCTGCAAAACAGGCGGCAACAGGCTCACAACCCCCGTCGCTGCGGCGCGAGCATATGCGCGAATTGCAGAAAATGGTGGGCCTGGGCAGCGTGAAGAAAGCGATATCCGGCATCGAGAGCCAGATGCGGTTTTTCCGCCGGCGCGCAACATTGCAGTTGCCCGTGACGCGGTTTTCGCAGCACTTTGTCTTCACGGGAAATCCGGGCAGCGGCAAGACTTCCGTCGCGCGCATCCTTGGCGGCATTTTGCGCGACGCAGGCGCGTTGCAGAGCGGCCATGTAGTCGAATGCTCTGCCCGCGACCTGATCGGCGAATATGTCGGCTGCACCGCACCCAAGGTGATGGCCCGCGTGAAGGAAGCCCAAGGTGGGGTTCTGTTTATCGACGAGGCCTATGCGCTGCTGCACGCAACAGGCACGAAGGGTTCGTTTTCTGACGAAGCCGTCGCGGCGTTGCTGATGGCGATGGAAAATTACCGCGACAGCTTCACCGTCGTTGCCGCCGGATATCCGCAGGAGATGAGGCAATTCGTCGAATTCAACCCGGGGCTCAAATCGCGCTTCAACCGCTTCATCGCCTTCGACGATTACGACGCCGAGGAGCTGGAAGCGATTTTCGTGATGATGGCGCATGACCTGTCATACCAGCTCAACCCGGGCGCCCACACCAGCTTGAAATGGGTGATGGAACGCGGGCTGATCGTCTTCGCGAAGAATTTCCCCAATGGCCGTTTCGTGCGCAACCTTTTCGAAGCCACAGTACGTCATATGGCGGATCGGCTTGAAACGCGGCTCGACCACGGGGCAGACCTCACGCGCCACGACATGACCGTTATCATGGGCGGCGATGTGGACGCCGCCTGGGAAGAATTGCTGCACACGCCGCGGTAAAAGGAATTTTGAAAATGACTGTTACTACCCCACGCACGCAACCCTCCCCTGACGGCCCGCACCTTACGGGCCGGGTTCGAACCTGCGCCGCATCCCTACGCGTAACCCCGCCAGGACGCAGCGCCGGTTTTCAATCCGGTCGAAAAGCTCTACGGGGCCAATAGCGGCATCCCCCGCCCGTAAAACCTACGGGCGGCGGGAGCCGTAAAGGTGAGATTATGCAGCCGCGCCCTTCGACGCCTTGCCGTTAAGCTTGGTCTTTTCACGCGGCGTGATGACAAGGCCGTCTTTTGACGCCGTCACCTGCACCATGCTGTCATCCAGCACCTTGCCCTCGATGATGAGATTGGCAAGCGGGTTTTGCAGGTCCTTCTGGATGACGCGTTTCAGCGGCCTTGCGCCGTACATCGGGTCATACCCCGCTTCGGCCAGGTGCTTCTTCGCCTTGTCATCGAGTTCCAGCGTGATGTGGCGGTCGGCCAGCATCTTTTCCAAACCGCCCAGCTGGATATCGACGATGCTCACCATCATGTCGCGCGAGAGGCGGCGGAAGAGGAGGATTTCGTCGATGCGGTTCAGGAATTCGGGCCTGAAAGCCTTGCGCACCACGCCCATCACGTCGGCGCGCGCGTCTTCGGCATCCTCGGCATCCTTCAGGTTCACAAGGTATTCCGAGCCGAGGTTCGACGTCATGATAAGCACGGTGTTGGAAAAATCCACCACACGCCCTTGCCCGTCTGTCAAACGGCCGTCATCGAAAACCTGCAGCAGGATGTTGAACACATCGGGATGGGCCTTTTCGACCTCGTCGAACAGCACGACCTGATAGGGCCTGCGGCGCACGGCTTCGGTCAGCGCCCCGCCCTCGTCATACCCCACATAGCCCGGGGGCGCGCCGATCATGCGGGCGACGCTGTGTTTTTCCATGTATTCCGACATATCGATACGCAGCATCGCGCCTTCGTCGTCGAAGAGGAATTCCGCCAGCGCCTTGGCCAGCTCCGTCTTGCCCACGCCCGTGGGGCCGAGGAACAGGAACGTGCCGATCGGCTGGTTCTGCCGCTGTAACCCTGCGCGCGCACGGCGAACGGCGTTGGCAACGGCGGCGACAGCTTCGGTCTGGCCGATGACGCGTTTTTGCAGGTGGTCTTCCATTTTCAGCAAACGGTCGCGTTCTCCCTGCATCATCTTGTCGACGGGGATGCCCGTCCACCGGCTGACCACTTCGGCGATGTCGTTTTCGGTGACTTCCTCGTTGATCATGGCGGTGCCGGCGGCCTTGGATACTTCCACCAGGCGTTCCTCCAGCTGCGGGATAACGCTGTAGGTCAACTCGCCCGCACGCGTCCAGTTGCCGGTGCGGTGCATCTGCTCAAGCTCGATGCGCGCTTTTTCAAGATCTTCCTGGATTTTCTGGCCAGAGGAGAGTTTTTCCTTCTCCGCCTTCCAGCGCGAGGTGATCTCGGCGGACCTTTTCTCGAGGTCGGTCAGTTCGCCCTCGAGGTTTTTCAGGCGTTCGCTTGTCGCCTTGTCGTCTTTTTCCTTGTGCAGCGCTTCGCGCTCGATCTTCAGCTGGATCACGCGGCGGTCGATTTCATCAAGCTCTTCGGGCTTGCTGTCGACCTCCATACGGAGGCGCGACGAAGCTTCGTCGACAAGGTCGATTGCCTTGTCCGGCAGGAAGCGGTCGGCGATATAACGGTTGGACAGCGTCGCGGCGGCGACGATCGCGCTGTCGGTGATACGCACGCCGTGGTGCATTTCGTATTTTTCTTTCAGGCCGCGGAGGATGGAAATGGTGTCTTCCACCGTGGGTTCCTTCACGAACACAGGCTGGAAACGGCGCTCCAGCGCCGCGTCTTTCTCGATATGCTTGCGGTATTCTTCCAGCGTTGTCGCGCCGACCATATGCAGCTCGCCGCGCGCCAGCGCAGGTTTCAGCATGTTGCCGGCATCCATCGCGCCTTCGGCCTTGCCGGCGCCAACCAATGTATGCAGCTCGTCAAGGAAGAGGACGATTTCGCCCGCCGCCGCCCGGATTTCCTCCAGCACGGATTTCAAGCGTTCTTCGAACTCGCCGCGGAACTTCGCGCCCGCGATCATGGAGCCGAGATCGAGCGACAATAAACGTTTGTCCTTCAGGGATTCCGGCACGTCGCCCTTGATGATGCGGTTCGCCAAGCCTTCGGCAATCGCGGTTTTACCGACACCGGGTTCGCCGATCAGGACGGGGTTGTTTTTCGTGCGGCGCGACAGCACCTGTATCACGCGGCGGATTTCTTCGTCGCGGCCGATGACGGGGTCAAGCTTGCCGTTGCGCGCGGCTTCGGTCAGGTCGCGGGTGTACTTCTTCAGCGCCTCGAACTTGTCTTCCGAGGACGCGCTGTCGGCCGTGCGGCCCTTGCGCATGTCGTTGATGGCGTTGTTCAGGCTATGGGGCAGGACGCCATTTTTCGACAGCAGCTTGGCCGCGTCGCATTGCGGCACCAGCGTAATACCCTGCAACAGGCGTTCAAGCGTGACGAATTTATCGCCCGATTTCTTGGTGACCTGTTCGGCCTGGTCTAAAACCTTGGCAAGGTTCGGCGAGAGGTGCAATTGACCCGCGCCCGTTCCCTGCACGGAGGGCATGCCGGCGATGCCTTCTTCCAGCGATTTCATCAGCTCGTCGGGCTTGCCGCCTGCGGCGCGCACCAATGTCTTCGCGACGTTGCTGTCGTCGTCGAGCAGGCATTTCAGCACATGTTCGGGCTGCAAGAACTGGTGGTCATGGCGGAGGGCCAGCGTTTGCGCGGCCTGGATAACGGATTTCGCCCGTTCCGTGAATTTTTCGAAGTCCATCTAAGGCACTCCCTTTTCTGATGGGAGCCCGCTTTGCGCAGCACCCCCCGTTTGGCCTTTATACGATTATACCATCCCATTGGATGCTGAATTGTTAAAGAAACTATTGATTTTTATCAAAGAGTTACGAATTTGACCTCTTTATAGAAAATCGCTATAGTCCCTTCATTACAAACGCAACGAGGCACCAAGATGTTCAACCCCTTCAAACGCACCCAGGATAAAATTGCCGCGCGCATGGTCAAGCGCATCGCCGAAGCCAACGAAGCACCCGAGGCTCCGTTTCAGGTGGAACTGCTGCTCGCCACGCGAGAAGACAGCCAGGCACAACTGAAAAAAGTCGAGCGGGCGCAGGGCGATATCGCGCTGGGCGCGGTGGTTGTTTCGTTTGCCTCGCTCGGCCTTGTCGTTGCCGGGGTGACGGCGGGTATCTTCGCCTCGCCGCTCTTCCTGATCGGCGCGGGCGCCATGGCGCTGTCGACAGGTACGATGTTCGGGCTTGGCAAGGCAGTCGACGCGCTGCGCGCCGACCGCGACACCATCGACGCCAAAATCATGCAGGATGTGAAACGCATCTCCGACGCGGCGCCGGAAGACGCGAAAAAATCAAAGCGCTTCAACGACGCATTGATCAGCGTGTTCAATACCGCGGCCGACCCGAAAGCCGAAGCCGCCTATGCGACACTCAGCGCAAGGCACACGCCGAAAGCGTCCGCAAAAGCTGCACCGGCAGCCTATTATCACGATATCCACTAAGGAAGCGGTTAAGCCGTTTCGACTTCTTTCGCGCGCGGGCGCAGGAAGCTCTGGTCGAGGTCTTCGAGACCATCGGCTGCGGGCTGTTGCTGTTGCTGCTGTTGGGCAGCGGCGGCAGCTCCCGGCTGCTCGACCGACAACTCCGGCTGCGGTTCCTCGCCCGTAATGGGCTGCTGCTGGAACTGCTGCTGGGGGTTGTGCTTGTTGTACTCTTCGGTCATCTCGTTGATCATGCGCTGGTAATGTTCGGCATGCTGGAGATAGCTTTCAGCCAGTACGCGGTCGCCGGCGGAAGCCGCGTCGCGCGCTAATGCCAGGTATTTTTCGTTGATCTGGTAGGCGTTGCCGCGGATGCGCACATCTGGGCCGTTTGAATCAAAGGTCTGGACCCGGGGGTTGACGCGGCGGTTGTGGTTGCCGCCGTGGTTGTGGTGGTGATGGCCCCCACCGCCGTTGCCGCCTGAATGGTGACGCTGGCCGCCGCCGTCATTGTTGCGGCCGCGGAATCTCCGTCCGTTTTGATTGTGTCTCATGCGTCCTTCACTTCGTTCGCTTCGATTGTGTGTTTTAAAATCTGTCCCATATTCCCCGGTACAATACATATACCCCATTGCGGCCAGCCCATTTGTAGGGACCTTTTTATGCGGGAGGCGCAATACCTGTTATGTTAGTCGAGTGTGATTCAGTTGGGAAGCTCTTTTTTGCCAATCCCCTTAGATTTCAAGGGTTTTTCAGGGCATTTTTGCGACGATTACACGGTCGCTTCCGGCTAAATCTGGCACTGTATCTATCATAACACAGCCAGCGTTTGCAAGGATGGATTTTACATCATTCGCCTGTGTATGCCCGATTTCGAACAGCACCCAGCCCCCCTTCTTGAGGAAGCGCGGCAGCAGCCCTGCGATCGAGCGGTAACAGTCGAGCCCGTCCATGCCGCCCACCAGCGCGGCTGGCGGATCGTAAGTTGTGACCTCTGGCGCGAGGTCCGGAATTTCATGAAGCGCGATATAGGGCGGGTTGCTGATCACAAGGTCGAAGGCTTCGGCGGGCGTATAATTCTCCCAGTCCGTCGCGATAAATTCGGCGCGGGAGGCGAGGTTCAGGCTTTGGGCATTTTCGCGCGCGGTAACGGCCGCTTCTTCACTAATATCAAGGCCAACGCCCCTCGCCTTCACCCATTCTCCCAGCAGGGAGAGCAGCAGGCAGCCCGTGCCCGTGCCGAGGTCGAGGATGGTGACGGGTGCCGGCCTCACGCGCTTGAGCGCGGTTTCGACCAGTGTTTCGGAATCCGGCCTCGGGTCAAGGGTTTGCGGGGTGATTTTAAATTCATGCTTCCAGAAACCGCGGCTGCCCGTGATGCGCGATACGGGTTCACGGTTTGCACGGCGGGCGATATAGCCATCTAAAAGCTTTACTTCATCATCCACCAGCATCCTGTTTAAATTCATCAGCAAAGCGGCATGCTCGATTTTCAGCGCATGCTGGATAAGCAAACGGATATCCGTTTCGGGATTTTCGACCCCCGCGGCGTCGAGTTTTGCCTTGGCTTGCGCGATATAGGATTTGATATCCATCTAGCACCCCTGCATCGACGCCGACAAAAACCCTAGCCCGCCGAGCAGCAAAAGCGAGACGAGGATATTCCCCCAGAACAGCGCATGGCGCACCCGCATCGGCGGGCGGCCTTCGTATTTCTGGCGGAAGAATTGCAGGTCGGTATAGGCAAATATGGTAAAAATAAAAATCATCGCCGCGGTGAAGTAAGGCATCGACGGCAAGGCCACGACCGCCACCACCGCGCCCGCCAGCAGCTGCAAGAGCGCCGCCTTGGACAGTCCCCTGAACAGCCACCCCTCCCCCGCCAGCGCATAGACCGCCACCTTCAGAACCCAGAGCAGCGGGAAGAGGATGATATAAGGAAAGAGCGCGAAGGGCAGGAAGATACCGCCGCCCGTGCAGGCATGGGCGGTAACGGGAGCAGCGAAAATCGACAGCCCCATGAGCCACCCCGCCGACGGGCGGGGGCCGGTGCGGCCGCGAGGCCGCCTGCATGTGACATGCTGCGACATTAAGTCGCGGCTTTGCCGCGAACCGGATCCCGCCCATGCATGCATCGCATGCAAAGCATGCTGGCGGGATGGTTTTAAGGGAGATAGAGCGCTAAACTGGCAACCATGGATACCCATCTAGAATTCCCCTACAAACCCAAGGCCCACGTCATGCTGCTCGTGGCGGGTTTCTTTGCGCTCTGCGGCGCGGTGCTGGCGCATGTGGCGCAGACGAATGACCGCGGCCTCCTGCTCTGGCACGTCATCCATTTCGAGACCGAAGGCGCGACGGTCTTTTACTGGGTGCTGGCGGGTATATCGGGGATTTTCGTGCTGCTGGGCATGCTGGGCTTCGCGCGCTCCGTCTTCGCGACCGAGCCGCAGGTGCTGAAACTCACCCCCGAAGAAATTATCGTCCCGCCCTCGCTGTTCCGTTTCGAGAACCAGCAGGTCCGCTGGCGCGACGTGACGCGCATTACGCTGCAGGAAGTCAATGGCCAGCACCTGCTGCACCTCCACCACGGCGACCGCAAAAAGCTCACCATCGCCCGCAGCATCCTGCCCGACAGGTCGGCTTGGGATACGGTCTTGGCTTACGCGGCGTCGAAGACCCCGACGCGGACGGGTTAACCCGCTCACCAGCTCATCTCCGCCAGTTTCGCCGCCTGGTCTTCGGAGATCAGCGGGTCGATGAGTTCGTCGAGGCATTCTCCCGATACCACGCGGTCGATTTTATAAAGCGTCAGGTTGATGCGGTGGTCGGTGACGCGGCCCTGCGGGAAGTTGTAGGTGCGGATGCGTTCCGAACGGTCGCCGGAGCCCACCTGTTCCTTGCGGTTGGCGGCTCTCGCGCTATCCAGTTTCTGGCGCTCCATTTCATAGAGCCTTGCGCATAAAATCTTCATCGCGCGCGCCTTGTTCTTGTGCTGCGATTTTTCGTCCTGCTGAACGACGACCAAGCCCGTAGGGATATGCGTGATACGCACCGCGGATTCCGTTTTGTTGACGTGCTGGCCGCCTGCGCCGCCCGCGCGCATCACGTCGATGCGGAGGTCTTCGTTTTTAAGGGCGATATCGACTTCTTCCGCCTCGGGCAGCACGGCGACGGTGGCGGCCGATGTATGGACGCGGCCGGAGCCTTCGGTTTCGGGCACGCGCTGCACGCGGTGGACGCCGCTCTCGTATTTCAGGCGCGCGAATACCTCGCGCCCCGATACCTCTACCACCGCTTGGCGCAACCCGCCGAGGTCGCTTTGCGACAGTTCCATCACCTCGAACGTCCAGCCCTTGATGGCGGCGTACCGTTTGTACATGTCGAACAAATCGGCCGCAAACAGCGCGGCCTCGTCCCCGCCCGTGCCGGCGCGGATTTCGAGGATGGCGTTCTTGGCGTCGGCGGCGTCTTTCGGCAGCAGGGCGATGTGGATGTCTTTTTCCAGCCCGGGCAACTGTTCTTTCAGCTTGTAGAAGTCTTCCTCCGCCAGCGCCTTCATTTCCTTGTCCGCGGCGGGGTCGTTCATCATCTGCTCGAGCTCGGCATATTCCTTTTTCGCCTTCTTGTACCCGCGGATGGTATTGGCGAGCGGCGTGAGGTCGGAATATTCTCGCGACAGTTTGGTGAATTCGTCGGAAGGCAGCTTACCCGTCGACATCAGCGCCTCGATCTCGGTGAACCTTGCCAGCACCTGGTCAAGCTTGCGGTCAAGCGACATGGCGCCCTCCTGCCAAGGGCTTTTCAACCTGCATCATGGGCTAGTAATCCCTGACGGGGCGCTGGGCGGAAGGCGCGCCACCGCGGCGTTTCAGGCGTTCGGCGTCGAGCTTTTCCTTGACGATATCGCCCTTGCCGCCCAGCGATTTCACCTTCTGGCCGTCGACGTAGACGTCGAGCCCGCCCGCATTGGTGGTGGTGATCGAAGACCCGGGGCCTTCGGGCGCGTAAACCGTTTCGCCTGCGCGTAGCAGTTTCTTGTAAACCGTGCCGTCGGGGTTGTTGATCTGCACCCAGCTGGTTTCCTTCGCCTGCAGCGTAATGCGGCTCCGGCCCGGCTTTACGTTGATGACGTCTGAGGGCGCGGCGGCTTGGGTCGTAGTGGTTGTCGTGGTTGTGGCGGAATACTGCTGTGTTTGCGTCTGCTGCTGTTGCTGCGGCACATAGGCAGGCACAGGCGCCGCAACCGCAGCGGCCGGACGTGCCGGTTGTTCCGGCGGGCGGCGCACGGGCACGACAAGGTTGTCGACCGGCACGGGGTTCAGCTTCACGTCTGCCGTCGCGGGCACGCCGGTCGCAATCGCTTCGGCGTCGACCGCAGGCACGCTGCCCGCGGGTGCATCGGTAATCTTGCCCATCTGCGTTTCGCCGTCGGCGGGCGGCGGGTTGATGACCGATCCGGTAATGCCCGTCCCCGTATCGGCGGGCGGCAGGGGGATGGCGCTGGCCTGTTCGGCGGCCTTGTCGTCGCCGCCCGAGAATATCGCCCAGAGTGCCAGAATGATAAAGACGCCTGCGGCCGCAAGCCCCAGCATCATGGGGTCGGGCATCTTGCTTTCGCCGAGCGGCTCGGGGAAGTGCAGTTCGGGCTTGGCAGGCGCGCGGCTGTGTTCGGCCTTGAATTTCGCGACGATTTCGATCGGGTCGAGCTTGAGGTAGGTCGCGTAGCTTTTGACGAAGCCCAGCGCATAGGTCATGCCGGGCAGGCTGTCGATATGGCCGTCTTCGATCGCCTTCAGCTGCGATACGCGCACGTGGATAGATGACGAAATTTCATCCAGCCCCAGTTTTTTGCCCTCGCGCGTGTGGCGGAGCAGCTCGCCGACCGTCATCTGCGCGGCGCGCGCCTCGGCGGCTTCCACCGCGTGGCTGTTGTCCCTTGTGCGTCTGCGTTTGCGTTCTTCCGCCATAATATTACGCTGCCTGTGTCAGGTTGACTTTGTGGTCGCGCGCGAAGGACAGCAGGCGTTCCCGCAGGCTGTGTTCACGTGAATTCATGAGGTGTTCAAGGTAGGGCACCAGCGCGCGCGTATCCAGCGTCGGCACCATGCCCTTGACCTGCTCGATCGCCTGCGCCGAGCACGACAGCGTTGTATAGCCCAGCGCGATCAGCACCATGGCCTCCAGCGGCTGCCCCGCCATTTCGCCGCAGACGGATACCGGCACCTTGGCAGCGCGGCATTTCTCGGCAATTTCCTTCAATACGCGCAGCATCGCGGGCGACAACGCGTCGTAACGGTTGCGCAGCGCATCCGTGTTGCGGTCGGCGGCGAAGAGATATTGCATCAAATCGTTGGTGCCGACCGAAACGAAATCGACGGAGCCCAGCAGTGTATCCAGCTGGTACAATATCGACGGCACCTCGATCATCACGCCCAGCTCGATTTTTTCCGGCACGGTGATGCCGTTTTCGGCGGCGCGTACTTTCTCCATCTCCAGCAGTTCCTTGGCGCGGTCGAATTCGGCGACCTCCGACACGAAAGGAAGCATGATTTTAAGGTTACGGCCGCGGGAGCCGCGGATAAAGGCGCGGAACTGGGTGCGCAGCACGGCCGGGCGGTCCATGCCGATGCGCACCGCGCGCCAGCCGAGCGCGGGGTTTTCTTCTTCGGGTGCCTTGAAATAGGGCAGAGGCTTGTCCCCGCCGATATCGAGCGTGCGGAAGACGACGGGTTTTTCGCCCATCTTGTCCATGATGCGGCCGTAGAATTCGGCCTGAGTCACGACCAGCGGATATTTCTGCCAGCCCATGAATGAAAGTTCTGTGCGGTACAGCCCAATGCCGTCCGCGCCGACAGCCTGCACCGCGTCGACCTCGTTCATCAGGCCGGCGTTCATCTGCACCGATACTCGGATGTTGTCCATCGTCACCGATTTCAGCTGCGCGTGGCGGCGGTAGATGCTGGTGCGCTTCTGGCGCGCCTCCATCGTCTTGGTGTAGAGGTCGACGATGTAATCGGCGGGGCCGATGTAGACCATGCCGTGGTCGCCGTCGACGATCACCTGGTCGCCCGCGACGACCGCGTTCAAAATATCGCCCGTCTGGCCGACGACGGGAATGCCGAGCGCGCGCGCGACGATGGCGACGTGGTTCGACTGGCTGCCCTTTTCCAGCACCACGCCCTTCAGCTTGGTGTGGTCGTAGTCGAGCAGCGCGGCGGGGCCGAGCGAGCGGGCGAAAAGGATGATGTTGTCGGGCAGCTGCGCGGGTTCGGCGCGCTTCGCCTGTTTCAGCAGGTGGCTGAGCAGGCGGTTCGACAGGTCCTCGAGGTCGCTGAGGCGTTCACGGATATAGGCGTCGTTCATGCGCGTCATGCGCGCGCGGGTTTCGTTCTGCACGCGCTGCACGGCGGCTTCGGCGGATAATCCCTTGCCAATCGCGGCCTCGATGCGCGCCAGCCAGCCGCGGTCTTTCGCAAACATCTGGTAGGCTTCCAGAATGTCGCGGCTTTCGGTGCCGTGCAGGCCGGTGTTGCGGTTCAGCATGCGGTCGATGGCGTCATGCATGCTGGTCAGCGCGTCTTTCAGGCGCTTCACCTGCGCGGGAGTATCCGATGCGATGATATCCTGCATGCCGATGCCGGGCTCGTACAGCACCGCCGTGCCAATCGCGAGGCCGCGCCCGTGGCTGACGCCCGAGACATGCGTGGGCTTCAGACCGTTCGAATAGCTGGAATTGATTTCAAGGCGTGTCAGCAACCCGCCCGCGATGATAAGTTCCGCGACCACCATGGCGACTGTCTGGAGGATATCGACAACCTCTTCGCCATAGGCGCGCTGCAATTTGTTCTGTATGGACAATACGCCGCGCACACGCCCGCCGCGCAGAACAGGCACGCCGCAGAAGGAACGGTAGGGCGATGCCGGGTCGTTCGTCGCATCGGTAAAGGGTGCTGCATGGGCGGCGATATCGCCGATGGCGCCTTCGCCCACGCGCAGTTTTTCGGTGCAGGCCTCGGGCGTGCGGGAGGACGAGGAATAAAGCTCCAGCACCTCGCCCGCGCGCAGGATGTAGCAAGAGCAATCGTCTGCGCGCAGTTCGCGCGCGATGAGACGCACGATCTGGTCAAGTTTCTGGTCGGTGGGCGCGGCGGACTGCATCAGCGCCTGCAGCTCGGCCATCAGCTTGCGCGGCGCCGCCAGCGCCATCTGGGCGTCGAGGAATTCGGACGACTTGCGGTCGCGCTCTTCGGGCGCGACTTCGGTCAGCATCGTCCAGCTTTTCCTCTCTGCCTGCATTACTGCTCCTTGTCCAAGCCATAGGCGCTGTGCAGCGAACGCACGGCAAGCTCCGTGTATTCCTCGCTGATCAGAACACTGACCTTGATTTCAGATGTGGTGATGACCTGGATGTTGATGCCCTTTTCGGCCAGCGTCTTGAACATTTTCGACGCGACGCCGACGTAGGAACGCATGCCGATGCCGATGATGGAAACTTTCGCCACGTCGGCGGATGATTCAATCGTCGTGCCCTTCAAATCGGTGTTCTGGATGCTTTTCAGCACTTCCAGCGTCTTGGGCAGGTCGGCGCGGCTGACCGTGAACGTCAAATCGGTCTTGGCCTTGTCGGGCGAGACGTTCTGCACGATCATGTCGACGTTGATGGCGGTATCGGCCAGGGGGCCGAAGATTTTCGCCGCTACGCCCGGCACGTCGGGCAGCTGCCTCAGCGTGACCTTTGCCTCATCGCGGCTGTGCGTGACGCCGCTGACTACTTCTTGTTCCACGATATTGTCCTCATCGATAACCATTGTCCCGGGGATGTCGCTGCCCAGCGCGCCGTCGAAGGAGGACAGGACCTGCACGGGCACCTTTTCCTTCATCGCCAGCTCGACAGAACGCGTCTGCAGCACTTTCGCGCCGACCGACGCCATCTCCAGCATCTCTTCATACGAAATTTTCGGTATCTTGCGCGCGTGGTTCACGATGCGCGGGTCGGCGGTGTAAACGCCGTCTACGTCGGTATAGATATCGCAGCGCGCAGCCTTCAGCGCGGCGGCGACGGCGACGGCGGAAGTGTCAGAGCCGCCGCGGCCCAGCGTCGTGATGCGCCCCTGCGGCGAGATGCCCTGGAAGCCCGCGATCACCGCGACTTCCCCGCTTTCCAAACTCTCTTGCAGCGTATCGGTTTCGACGCCGCGGATGCGCGCCTTGCCGTGCGTGTCGTTGGTGACGATCGGCACCTGCCAGCCCATCCAGCTGCGCGCCTTCAGGCCGCGCTTTTGCAGCGCCAGCGCGAGGAGGCCGGATGTGACCTGCTCGCCCGAGGCCACCACCGCGTCATATTCGCGGCTGTCGAAAATCTGGTTGATCGAGGTGCAATAGCTGACCAGCTGGTTCGTCACGCCCGACATGGCCGAGACGACGACGGCGACCTTGTGCCCGCGCGCCATTTCGGCCGCGACCTTGTTGGCCACGTTTTCGATGGCCGGTATCGTCGCGACGGAAGTGCCGCCGAATTTAAGTACCAGGGTAGCCATGGTTCGCCTCGCAGGGCCGCGTAAGAGGCGGCCGGGTGGAAGAGCCTTTTGCAAAAGCTTCTTATTTCTACCAATTTACCAATTTCGTTGACTGAATCAGAGTCATCTTTTTGCCTAATTCGTAAATATTCCGGTGCCATTTCGGCCAATCCGCATGCTATCCAGAATGGGTCAAGCAAAAGAGGTGCTAATATGGCAAATGTGACGGTCATCGGCTCGCAGTGGGGCGACGAAGGCAAGGGCAAGATTGTGGACTGGCTGGCGGGTGAGGCCGATGTGGTCGTGCGCTTCCAGGGTGGACATAATGCAGGCCATACCCTCGTGATCGGCAATACAACCTACAAGCTGCACCTCCTGCCCTCGGGCATCGTGCGCGGAAAACTTTCCGTCATCGGCAACGGCGTTGTCGTCGACCCCTGGGCGCTGCTGAAAGAAATGGGCGACCTGCGCGCGCAGGGCGTCGACATCACGCCCAAGACGCTGATGGTATCGGAAAGCGCGCCGCTCATCCTGCCCGTCAACTCCTCGCTCGATAAAGCGCTCGAAGAAGCGCGCGGCGCAGGAAAGATCGGCACCACCGGCCGCGGCATCGGCCCTGCCTACGAAGACAAAGTCGGCCGCCGTGGTTTGCGCATGTGCGACCTGCAGCATCCGGAAACGCTGAAAGCAAAAGTCGAAAAGCTCGCCTTCTACTATAACGCGCTCTACAAAGGCCTCGGCGCCGCGCCGTTTGATGTGGAAGAACTCACCGCGAAGCTGAAAGAAGTCGCTGCCCCGCTGGCCGATTATATCTCCCCCGTCTGGCGCACGCTGGACCAGGCGAAGAACGACAACAAAATCGTGCTGTTCGAAGGCGCGCAGGGCGTGATGCTCGACGTCAGCCACGGCACCTACCCCTACGTCACCTCGTCCAACACCGTCGCCGCGCAGGCAGCCATCGGCGCGGGCGTGGGCGCGGACCAGATGGGTTACGTGCTGGGCATTACGAAAGCATATTCGACCCGCGTCGGCTCCGGCCCCTTCCCCACAGAATTGTTCGATGCGGTCGGCGAAACACTCACCACGCGCGGCCACGAATTCGGCACCACCACAGGCCGCAAGCGCCGCTGCGGCTGGTTCGATGCCGTGCAGGTGCGCCAGTCCGTCAAAATTTGTGGCATCCGCGGCATCGCCCTGATGAAGATGGACGTGATGGACACGCTGGAAGAGATTAAAATCTGCACCGGCTATAAGGTCGGCAGCAAAACCTACGACTACATCCCCGCCTCCGAAGACCTGCAGGCAAAGCTCGAGCCCGTCTACGAAACCATGCCCGGCTGGAACACTTCGCTCCGTGGTATGCGCAAACTCTCCGACCTGCCCGAAGCGGCGCTGAAATACATCCACCGTTTGGAAGAGCTGATCGGTGTGCAGGCGGCGATTATTTCGACCTCTCCTGAACGCGAAGATACTATTCGGGTTAAAGAGATTGTGAAGTGAGTTTAAAATGATTGCAGGTTAAATAGATGCGCATCAATCTAATTCTAGCTGCTCTTTTTTCGCTTCTTTTTATTGTTGCCCTGCCTGTTTTTTCTGTCGCCTCACTTCCCTATGATCAGCAGCAAGCTCTGATTGACGCAGTGGAAAAGCTGAAAACAGCCCCACCAGTAGTCGCATTTGATAAAAACTCCTTA
This sequence comes from uncultured Micavibrio sp., assembly GCA_964575605.1. Lineage (GTDB taxonomy): Bacteria > Pseudomonadota > Alphaproteobacteria > Micavibrionales > UBA2020 > JAPWJZ01. The sequence continues at coordinate 108,540 of CAZNRN010000003.1, forward strand.
AAAGAAGTTGATACCCTCTGTAAATATGCGAATACGCCTTATCTAACTACATCTGCTGTACCAGCACCTTTCTTTCAGGGCGTGAAAGGAATTTATTTAAATTCGAGCAAATATACATTTGATGAATTGAAGCTGCCCTTCCTCGAGCCTTCCACCAAAATCTCAGAACTTGCCGGTTGCATTCTTCAAAGACATTTAACAGTTGGCAAGAATAAGACCCCGGGGATTCCAATTTATATTCCAGAGCGCAAAGGTATCCCTATGGCTTTTTGGCCAGAAGCCAAAGATGATGGAAACATCATCATCTGGATAGAGATTGGTATGCGTCAAGACCCTCCGTGGTTTGACAAATTAACTAACGGCGGCTTGATGATGGCGAAGGTTATTTACGCGCGACATGGTTTTGATCCTATAGAACAAATACATTTACAATGCGCTAGCCCGTTTCCGTACACCAAAGATCAAGACAAATTGTTAAAGTTTTTGACCAAGGCGCTGTCTACTTGCTTAACTCACAAATACCAATATCACGAAAATTTTTAAATATTTAAAACCCGCCCCCTGATGTCATTCCGACCGCGGCGAGGAATTTTCCCCGCGTGACGAACGGCACCCATCAGTCTGTTTACACCTCCAAAGATCCTCGCTACGCTCGGGATGACAACACCACGGGTCGCCCCTGCGAAGGCAGGGGCCCAGTACCGTAGGTTATAAAACGGTGTGGGAAAAAGCAGAAGCGGGCGGTTGTCTAAAAAACTACGGATAGTTTTCGCGGCGCGAGCCGCGTTTTTATTACCACGGTACTGGGCCCCTGCCTTCGCAGGGGCGACAATAGTCAGAGATGCAACTCCCAAGCCCCAAGCGGTACGCCGTATTTTTTCAGGGCGTACATCTGCGCCTCTAACAATTCTTCTTTTAAAAATTCCGCCTCGACATCGCCCATGTCGCGGATGACGCGCAGGGTGTAGCGCAGGTCTTCCTTTTGGCGGTTCGCGCCCAGCACCGCTTCGCGCACGATTTCGAAACCCGTGCCGTCCCTTGTGCAGAAATCGGTGACCCATTTCATGAGCATTCCCCCTCAAGCGCTACACCCATTAATACCCTGAATTAATTGGCAAATTCCACCCCTTCCCCCACCCTCCATTTACCGATTGATGAATTATGTAAAGTAATATATACTATTTCAATCGTTTCAAGGCGATAGGGGCCATGCAGAAATCCAAAATTCCATTCCTGACGACCATTACGAAAGCGCTGTTCGCCAAGCAGCACGCCGCGGCGCAAGAGTCGCTGTGGCAGACCTGCATGTACGGGGTGGATTCCAAGCATCCCGCGCTGAAGCCGCCGCTCGACAAAATCCGGGACGCCATCGCCAAAGGCGCTGAACTGGACGTGCAGGACAAGAACGGCGACACGCCGCTCATCCTGCTCTGCCGGCGCGGCATGGGTGTCGAGGCGAAATTCCTGATTGATAGCGGCGCTGACGTCAACATCAAGAACAATGCGGGCGAAACTGCCTTTCTGGCCGCCGCCGCGTCGGGCGCGGGCGAAGCGATACGCACGCTGCTGGAAAAACGCGTCGACCCGCTCCAGAAAAACGCGGCAGGGCATGACGCCGCCTACCTGGTCGTGCATGCGGTGACCGATTTCAGGGATGCATGGGAAAAACAAAACCAGAAAGATGCCCTGCGCATGCTGCTCGACCGCGGCCTGACGCTGGACGATCATTTGCAAATGGCGGTTTACCACCACAAGAAACATTTGCTGCCAGCCGTGCCCGATGTTTACAAAGTGCGCGAGCTGGCCGATTCAGCCGATGCGGGCGATGCGCCGAATGTCTCGCTGCTGCTGGGCCTGCCCGTGCATCCCGACGCACCCGCCAAGTTCAAGGACAACACGCCGCTCTGCGCGGGCGCTTACGGCGGCTACATCGAGATGATGGACATCTTGCTGGAAAAAGGCGCGGATATCGAACTGAAATCACCCGACACACACCGCACGCCCTTGCAAACCGCGGTGCGCGCGGGCCAGGTCGAGGCCTACCAATACCTGCTGGAAAAGGGCGCGAAGTTCGATGGCAACATGGGGTTGATGGAACTTGCCCGTGAAACCGGCAATAAAAACATCATGGGCGCCGTCTATGACACGATGATCGAGCGCGGCATCATGAAGACCGAGGTCGATACGGCCAAGGCGACCATGAAAAAGATAAAACTGAAAACACCGGGGGGCGCCTGAGCATGGTGACCGGGGTTATCAAGCACCTCGCCAACAGCATCTTCGGCAACCGCCAGCCGCAGCCCGTCGCCATTGCGCCGCTTTTCACCGCCTTGCAGGAAAAAGACGCAACGCTTGTTAAGACGCTTTGCGCGCAGGGCGTCGACGTCAATGCCAATACGGGAAAATCCTTCAACGATGGTGCGGCCACGGCTTTCGACTTCCTCGCCAGCGGCATTACCGTGGCCAATGCGCAGGACGCGCGCGATTGCCTTAAAACAATGCTCGACCACGGCTTTGTGCTGACGCAGGCTATGCGAAAAAGGATTTACAGCACCCTGCCCCAGCTGGCACCCGTGGTTCCCGATGTCCGTGACGCGCTGGCGGTCAGGGAGGCGCTTGCGAATGCCGACGCGGGCGCGTTGAAAGATGCCTTGTCACGTGGCGCACATATCGATTGCGGCGCGGCGTTTGGCGAAGCACCCGCCATCATTACCGCCGCACAGGGCGGGAATGTCGGCGTCATTAACGTACTTCTGGCGCACGGCGCCTCGCTGGACACCAAAATCGCGGGCGACACCAGCACGCTGCCGCTGCACCAGGCTGTCATGCAGGGAAACCGAGACGCCGTCGTGCGTCTGCTGGATGCAGGGGCGAACCCGAACCTGTTCTGGTCGAACAACGACGGTTTCTGGACCATCGCGGGCATGGCCAAGAAATGCAAGACCGATCCCGGCATGGAAAAATTTGTCGAGGACGTCCTGGCAGCCCGCAGCGCCACCGCGGCGCCCGATGTCGCCGTTACGCAGACAATCGCGACGCTGAAGCCCATCCGCCTTAAAAACCACGCGCCGGGCGCTTCATGACGGTCGAGGTCGGCGCGCTCTCGAAAATCGTCAACAAGGTGTTTCCGGGCCGCGTGCGCTCGCTCACCGAAAATTTCGTCTACCACGTCTCGATGGCGGGCAGCGGCTATACCAAGATCGACAGCGAGGACAAGCTCTGGAAGAAAATGCAGAGCTACCTTGCCCGCGGCGCCAATCCGGACGGCCGCAACAGCTTCGGCGAAACGGCGATCGAGGAGCTGTGCGAGAAGAATTATGCCGCGACCGCGGTGAAGCTGCTGCAGGAATACCCGAACCTGAAGGTCAACGTCGCGCGCGGGCCCACGCCCATTTCGCCGCTGATGTATGCGCTGCGCGACGTGCAGCCGCAGCTGGTCAGGGCGCTCTGCGAACACGGCGCCGACGTCAACGCGCTGTGCAGCAGCAGCTCGATGTCTTCGTTGCCCGCCCTGTCGCCGCTCGATTTCCTGCTCGGCCATGTAGCGGGAAAAGAGGCCGCGGCGCTCGAATGCATGAAGGCGCTGGTCGACCACGGCCTTGTCGCCACCGACAACTCCAAGCGCAGGATGCTCGAAAGCGCCTCCCCGCTTGCGCAATATGTGCCCGATGTGCAGCAGGCAATCGACTTCGCCGACGCGCTGCGCAAAAAGGACAACGCCGCGCTGGGCCAGATGCTGGCCAGGGGTGTGCCTTATGACTGCGGCACGCAATGGGGCGCGAATGCGGCGCTGCTCTATGCCGCTAACCGCGACAATACGGGCGCGATCGAGCTGCTGCTCGCCCATGGCGCGCCGCTTGACACCATGGACTCTGTTTCCGGCGCAACCGCGCTGCATCAGGCGGCCATCGGCGGCGCGCGGGATGCCTTTGTCATGCTTGTCAGGCTGGGGGCGGATACCAAGGCGCTCTGGACGCTTGAGGATAAAAGGCTGGCCAGCGTGCTGGACGCCGCCGCGAAATCGAAAGACCCCGGCATGGCCGACTTCGTGCGCAACGTGCTGGACGCCAAGGACGCACCCGTTATTTCGGTCGAGTCCGCACATGAAGTGAAGGTTAGCCCCCGCATCAAGCTGAAGCCCAAGGCCTCCGCCTGACTTTGTAATTAAATTTCACAAATTAGTTACCATATTTCGTGGTTGTTATGTATACTCCCTCCATCCAAGGATATACCGATGACTGTCCCCGTCACGAAAACATCGAAAGTGCTGAACAAGATATTCAAGGGCAGGCCCGACCGCCTGGGCTTTAAACTTGCGCGCGTGGGCAACCGCGCGGGACGCCGCCGCAGCCTCGATACCGCCGATAAAGTCTGGGCGAAGATGGAGAAATACCTGCGGCGCGGCGCGGATATCGATCGCACCTATGACGGCGAAAGCGCGCTTATGCACGTCTGCGGCGGCCAGTTCAACGAGGTCGCCCGCAAACTGGTCGTGCATGGCGCCAACATCAACCTGCAAAGCGCGCACAACAGCAGCCGTACGCCGCTGATGTACGCCGCCATCGCGGGCGACCCCGACATGGTGCGTTTCCTGCTGCAGCACGGCGCGAACACGAACGTGAAAGGCTGGGGCGACACCGCGCTGGATTGCGCGATCGACGCCTGCAAACCCTCGCACAATCCCAGCTACCCCAAGCCCGCGACCGGCCGGGGCAGCCAGGCCGCCGGCGGCGAATGCGTCAAATTGCTGGTGGAATACGGCGCCACGATCGAGCCGCAGCACAAGCAGAAGATTTTCAGCGAAGCGCCGCATGTTGCCGACCTCATCCCCGAAGTAAAAGGCGCGCTCGACATGCATGCCGCGGTGCAGCGCAACGACCTGCCCGCGCTGCGCGATTTGCTGGTCTCGGGCGTTTCCGCCGATTGCCTGAAGGATTACAAGGTCGACACGCCGCTCTGCCATGCGGCAGCTTCCGGCAACCTGCCGATGATAGAACTGCTGCTCTCGGGCGGCGCTAGTATCGAACTGCCCTCACCCGTCAGCCAGTACACGCCGCTGCAGGCCGCGACCTTCAACGGGCAGAAGGATGCCTTCGTGCTGCTGCTGAAAAAAGGCGCCGACGCCAAGGCCCCCTGCGCCGTGAAATACGACGACCCGACGACGCTCGACGACGTCGCGAAACACAGCGTGAACCCGCAGATGACCGAGTTCGTGAAAAACGTGCTGGAAACAATTGCCAGCGCGCCGCCGCCCGTGAATGTCAACAACGCCATAAAAGTTAACAAGCCGCTGCGCATCCGCCAGCAGACACCCTGAAAAACCCTTATATTATAAAGGGATATTTCTGTAACCCCCTGTAACAAACTGTGATGCCGTAAAGGCGTCATTTATGGCATATTCTTCGCATCTCCTGACAGGGGAGACCTATATAGATTGCTTCGGGATGAAGGTGGTTCCCGCCAAAAAATCCACCGCAGGATTAGCCGCCGGCCAACGTATCAATTTTTGGGGCGCCGGAAGAAGGGGCAGATCGACATGAAAAACTTTGTGAAATTTACCGCCTGTGCCGCCGTCGCGCTTGGCTTCAGCCTTGCCGCAACCACCGCAGACGCGCAGCCGAAATACGCGAAACCCTACTACGAAAACGTGGCGCTCCGCTACGACATGCCCGAGCCGAAAAAGCTGGGCCTGAAATACGACGTTTACGCAGGCGGCTTCCACGCGCTCGACGCGTCGCTTGAAATGGACCTGACGAAAGAAGCCTACGACATGCAGCTGCAGGCCGAAACGACCGGCTTCATCGGCTCGATGTTCCCGTGGAAAGGCCAGTATTCATCCTCCGGCCACGCCGACGAAGGCGTGCTGGTGCCCACCATCTCCACCTCGCGCTCCGAATGGCGCAGCAAGGTCAAGACGACCGAACTGTCCTACGACCCGCAAGGCAACCTGCTGAAAAGCACCACGCAGGCGGGCGACAAGACGACTGTCGAACGCGACGTGAAAAAAGAACTCGCGGCGGACGCGGTCGACATGCTGACCGGCACGCTCCTGATGATGCAGAACGCCAAGAACACCGAGAAATGCGAAGGCAGCTTCCCGGTTTTCGACGGCAAGCGCCGCTATAACATCACCATGTCCGATGATGGCATGGACAACATCGCGAAAAGCAAGTTTTCGAAGTTTTCGGGCAAGGCGCTGCGCTGCACGCTGAAGGTCGAACCCGTCGCGGGCTTCAAGGCGAAGGATAAAGACCGCGGCTGGATGGCCGTGCAGAACCACACCGAAGCGCGCAAGAAGCCGCCCACCATCTGGCTGGCCCGCATTGAAGACAAAGGCCCCGTGATCCCCGTGCGCATGGAAATCGCCTCGGACTACGGCGCCGTTGTCGCGCACCTCTCGGCCGCTGCGAAAGAGTAATACATCCACCGTTAAAGAAGCCGCCCCGCGAACGGGCGGCTTTTTTATTTGCGCTGCACGGTTTTTGCACCATCTTTGGCCTATGAAAAACCCCCGTGATTGTGTAACTTCCTGCAATAAACTGTGACTTGAGACAGGCAGGGTTAACTGCTTTTCTGAGGTCGGGGGATTGACCGGAATGACATCGAAAAAACTTGCCTGCATTATTTTAGCCGCCGGAAAAGGCACGCGCATGAAATCCGCGCTGCCCAAGCCGCTGCACGAAATCGCGGGCCGCGCGATGGTGAGCCACGTGGTCGCAAGCTGCGAAGCGCTGAACCCCGATAAAATCGTCGTTGTGATTGGCCCCGACATGCAACAGGTGGCCGAGAACGTGAAGCCGCATGCCACCGCCATCCAGCAGGTTGCCAACGGCACCGGCGGCGCGGCGCTGGCCGCCAGGGAACATTTCAGGAATTTCGACGGCGATATCCTCGTCGTCTTTTCCGACACGCCGCTGGTGACCACCGAAACCATGCAGCGCATGGTTGACCTGCGCCGCCAGATTCCCGCCATTGGCCTGACCTATTCCGCCTTCCGCCCTGCCGACCCTGGCAAATACGGCCGCATGGTGATGGACGACGACGGGACGCTGAAAAAAATCATCGAATGGAAAGACGCGACCGAGGAACAGCGCAAGATCACGCTCTGCAACGGCGGCATCGTCTGCGGCGACGGGACGAAACTGTTCGACTGGCTGTCACAGGTCGGCAACGACAACGCGCAGAAGGAATACTACCTGACCGACCTGCCGCCCATCGCGCGGAAGGATAACCGCACCACGCATGTGGTCGAAATTTCCGAGGAAGAAACCGCGGGCGTGAATTCCCGCGAAGACCTCGCCAACCTCGAACGCCTGATGCAAAAACGCCTGCGCAAACTGCACATGGCGAACGGCGCAACGCTGGTTGATCCCGATAGCGTTTTCTTCTGCCATGACACGGTGGTGGGGCAGGACGTGACGATAGAGCCGAATGTGTTCTTTGGCCCCGACGTGAGCATCGGCAATGGCGCCGTTATCCATGCCTACAGCCATATCGAGGGCGCGCAGATCGGCGCGAACGCGGAGATCGGCCCCTTCGCGCGGTTGCGCCCGGGCACGAAGCTGCATGAAAAAACGGTTATCGGCAATTTTGTGGAGATCAAGAACACGACACTGTCTCCCGGCGCGAAAGCCAAGCACCTGACGTATCTTGGCGACGCTGATGTCGGCGAAAAATCGAATATCGGCGCCGGCAGCATCACCTGCAATTACGACGGCTTCATGAAATACAGGACCGTTATCGGCAAGGATGTGTTCATCGGATCTAACACCATCCTGCTCCCACCCCTCACCGTCGGCGACGGGGCGATTACCGCCGCAGGCACTATCCTTTCACAAGATGTTCCGTCAGACGCCCTTGCCATTTCCCGCACGCCGCAGGTTAACAAGGACGGCTGGGCCCCCAAATTCAAAGAACTTAAAAAAGCTCAAAAAGCAGAAAAAGAGAAGAAAAACAAATGACCGGAAATTCATTGCAGAAACGCACCGCCACTTATGCGGAAAAGAAAATCGAAATCACCGTCATCGGCGCGGGCGGCAAATTCTACGCCACCTGCCAATACCCCGCCGCTGGCCTGCTGAAAGACGCGCGTCTGCCCTACGGCAAGCCGGGCGCCAAAACCCTGCCTGCACGCACGCCCGCCGTCGGCTCGGAAAAAGAAGCGCTGAAGGAAATGCTCGATATCCTCGAAAAGAAACTCGGCACAAGGCCGGAGCTGGATAACAAATAAGATCGCTCCAACCCGGCGAAGGCCGGCGTGGCTCGAAGAAGAAACAAAGGGAATAAAAAATCATGTGCGGTATCGTCGGCATTCTAAGCAAAGAAAAAGACGCAGCGCCCCTCCTCGTCGAAGGGCTGAAACGCCTTGAATACCGCGGCTACGACAGCGCGGGCGTCGCGACGCTGGTGAACGGCAAGCTGGAACGCCGCCGCGCGGAAGGCAAACTGGCCAACCTGTCCGAACGTCTGCTGAAAGAGCCGCTGAAGGGCACCATCGGCATCGGCCATACGCGCTGGGCGACGCATGGCGGCGCTACCGAACGCAACGCGCACCCGCATATCACCAACGACGTCGCGGTGGTGCATAACGGCATTATCGAGAACTACCAGGAACTGAAAACCGAACTGGAAAAATCGCAGTTCCGTTTTGAATCCGACACCGACACCGAGGTTATCGCGCACCTTGTCACCTATTACCTGCGCCAGGGGCAAAAACCCACGGCGGCGGTCGACGCGGCGCTGGCGCGCCTGAAAGGCGCCTTTGCGATTGCGATGATTTTTTCGGGCGAGAACGACATGATCATCGGCGCGCGTTTCGGCACGCCGCTGGCCATCGGTTACGGCAAGGGCGAAATGTTCATGGCCTCCGACAGCTATGCCCTCGCCCCGCTGACCGATAAAATCTCCTTCCTCGAAGACGGCGACCGCGTCGAAATGTCGCGCGCGGGCGTCACCATCCGCGACATCACGGGCAAAAAGGTGGAACGTGAAATTCGTGTCACCGCGCAATCGGGCGCGCTGATGGGCAAGGGCAACTACCGCCACTTCATGGAAAAAGAAATCAACGAGCAGCCCGCCGTGATCGGCGATACGCTTAATACCTATATCAATCCGGCCACGGGCCAGATCAGCCTGCCCGACGATATCATGGCGCTGGCGGATGCGCCGAAAATCACCATTTCCGCCTGCGGCACGGCTTATTATGCGGGCTTCGTCGCCAAATACTGGCTGGAGCAGATCGCGCGCATCCCGACGGAAGTCGATATAGCCTCCGAATTCCGCTACCGCGAAGCACCGCTGCCCAAGGGCGGCGCCGCGCTGTTCATCTCGCAGTCGGGCGAAACGCTGGATACGCTGGAGGCGCTGCGCTACTGCAAGCGCCAGGGCCAGAAATGCGTCGCCATCCTGAACACCATCGAAAGCACCATCGAGCGTGAAAGCCACCACGTGCTGCGCACGCTGGCGGGCCCCGAAGTCGGCGTCGCCTCGACCAAGGCCTTCACCACGCAGCTGACCACGCTTGCCTGCCTCACCGTCGCGCTTGCCAAAAAGCGCGGCGCGATTTCGGCCGAGCGCGAAAAGCAGCTGACGGAAGCTTTACGCGAAGTGCCATCCCGCGTCGCCGAACTGCTGGGCCATGACCAGAAGATCCGCGAAATGGCCAAGCAGATTTCCGAGGCGCGCGATGTGCTCTACCTCGGCCGCGGCACGTCATATCCCATCGCACTCGAGGGCGCGCTTAAGCTGAAAGAAATTTCCTATATCCATGCCGAAGGCTATGCCTCGGGCGAAATGAAGCACGGTCCTATCGCGCTCATCGACGAAGACGTGCCGGTGATTGCAATCGCCCCGCACGATGCGCTGTTTGACAAGACGGCAGGCAACGCGCAGGAAGTGATTGCGCGCGGCGGCAAGGTTTTGCTGATTTCCGACAAACAGGGCATCGCCAAGCTGAAGGACAAATCGGCCTGGACCATAGAAATCCCCGAAGTCGACCCCTTCGTCGCGCCCATCCTCTACACTATCCCCGTGCAGCTGCTGGCCTATCACACGGCGGTCATCAAGGGCACCGACGTCGACCAGCCACGCAACCTTGCAAAATCGGTGACAGTGGAATAATACTTTCGCCATGATTGCGCCTAAAAAAGACTCATCGCCCCTCAACCCGTTCTGGTGGTTCTGGTTCCCCATATGCGCCGCGCTGGTGCTGGCCGTGGTGGAACAGTTCCTGCCGGAAGCCACGCGCGCGGCGCTCTACGATGAAAACAGCCCTATCGAGATGGGCCAGGCCGTGGTTGCCTTTATCGCGGCCGGTTTCGGCGTCGCCTGCCTGAAACACTGCAAGGGAAATAAATGGCTGCTGGGCTGGGTGCTGCTGGGCACCCTCGCCAGCCTGTTTATCGGGCTCGAGGAAATCAGCTATGGCCAGCAGCTATTTCACTGGCAGACGCCGGAGGAATGGAAGGCCGTCAACCACCAGTGGGAAACCAACCTGCACAATACCTCGTCATGGCTGAACGAGAAGCCGAAGTTGTTGCTGTGGCTGGGCATCCTGACGGGCGGCATCGTCATGCCTCTGCTGCGCCGGAAGAAACCCGGCCTGCTGCCGGAAAAATTCGGCGTTATCTATCCGGATGACGTGATGTTCTGGCCGGCCGTGATGACCATTTTGGCCTACATCGCCAAACTGCTGCAAAAAGAAGGCTTCGTCACCCTCTACGGCCGCACGACCGAGATACATGAATTCTACCTGTATTATTTCGTGCTGCTGTATTTCGTGCTGCTGCGGCTGCGCCTGAAATCCGCCTAAAGTTCCAGCAGCCCTTTATCCCGCAACATCTGCTGCAATTCGCCGGTCGCGAACATATCGCGCACGATGTCGCAGCCGCCGACGAATTCGCCTTTCACGTAGAGTTGCGGGATGGTCGGCCAGTTGGCGAAATCTTTTATCCCCTGGCGCAAGCTTGGGTCCGACAGCACGTCGATATCCTTGTAGGGCAACCCAAGGTTTTGCAATATCTGCACCACCGCAGCCGAATAGCCGCATTGCGGGAAGATGGCCGAGCCTTTCATGTAAAGCACGATTTCGTTTTCTGACAGGTCCTGCCGGATGCGGTCGAAAACTTCGGCGTTGCCCATTATGCGGCCCTCGTCGTTAATTGCAGTGCGTGAAGCTCGCCTTCCATCAGGCTGCCCAAAGCCTTGAACACCATGCGGTGCTGTTCCACGCGGCCAAGGCCGGCGAAGGCGGGGCTGATGACGGTTGCGGCGAAATGGCTGCCGTCGCCGCGCAGGTCATCGATCTGCACTTCCGCGCCGGGTATCCCCTGCCGTATCAGTTGTTCGAGGCTTGCAGCGTCCACTTTTCCCCATTTCCGCGTTACGGTAATTACCGTTAACGTTCTGATAATTAAGTTATCCTAAGCTTCCTGATAATCAAAGACAGAACCGTTTTGCCTTTTAACAGTTAGCAGGCGAATTAACTCCATCGAAGAAGCCCTTCCATTTTTTATATAAAATGAGGTAGAAGTATCATGGACGATTTAAAGTTTTATTATGTAAATAATATGACCGGAACGCTCTATAAACCGCTGACCATCGGGATTTCCACTTCGGCGCTGTTTGACCTGCGCGAGGAACACGAGGTCTATCAGTCCAAGGGCATTGACGACTACCGTAAATTGCAATTCGAGCGCCGCCGCGAAATCATGAAGCCCGGCACCGCCTTTTGCGTCATCCAGAAACTGCTGGCCATCAACACCCCCGGCGAAAAGCCGCGGGTCGAAGTCGCCCTTATCTCGCGCAACGACATCGAAACCGGCATCCGCGCGCGTTATTCGCTCGACCATTACCAGCTCGACATCCCGCGCATCGCGCTCACGGGCGGCAAGCCGGTTGAATCCGGCCTGCTGAAGGCTTACGGCATCGACCTTTTCCTGTCGAAACATCCCGACGACGTGCAGCGCGCGGTTGACGGCGACATCGCGGCCTCAGTGCTGCACGACCCGCCCGCCGAAGTCGCGCCCGCCTGCAAGCCCGGCAAAGTCCACTTCGCCTTTGACGGCGACATGGTTCTGTTCGGCGGCGAATCCGAGGCCATTTTCCAGCGTGAAGGCCTGCTCGGCTTTTTGAAATACGAAACCGAAAACGCCGAAGTGCCGATGCCGCAGGGCCCCTTCGCGAAAGTGCTGTTCGTGATACAGGCATTGAAGGCAACCTTCCCCAAGGAAGAATGCCCGATTGAAACTTCGCTGGTCACCATGCGCTCCGGCTCGGCGCAGGTGCGACCGATGAATACGCTGATCGACTGGGGCCAGATTGTCGACGGTGCATACATGATCGGCCGTTCATCGCAGGAAGGCCATAAATACCAAAAGGTCGACGTGCTGGCGGCGATTGGCGCGGATCTCTTCTTTGACGACCAGACCTACCACACCGAACCGGCGTCGCGCATCGTGCCCTCGGGCTATGTGCCTCAAAAATCAGGACATAAACACGCCGCCTGATGAATTTTTAATTGCCGCCTTCGGCTGGCGCCGCCATTAACCATTTCCTAAATATCCCCGTATATCATGGGGTTGAGGGAATCTGTTCGCAAGAGCAGAATAACCAGGAAGGTTATTGGCCATGGCGCCCGTCAAGGATGACAGCAATTTTCAGCTCCCGCGCATCACGCAGGCAGAACTGAACGAGATCATCAGGAAGCACCAGAACTTCCTGACCGCCCGCCCCAATGGCGCGCGCGCCGTGGTGCGCGACAAGGACCTTTCACGCCTCTCCTTCATCGGCCAGAACCTCTCGCAATCGGATTTCACCGGCTGCATCATGGCGCATGCCGACCTGACCAACGCAAGCTTCGAAAGCGCGACGCTGTTCGGCTGCGATTTCACCAACGCGCGCCTGACCAACACACGTCTCGCCCGCGCCGACATGCGCGGCGCTGCCATCGGCGGCGCGGATTTGTCGAAGGCCGATATGACCGGCGCCGATCTGCGCGAGGGCAAGACCATCATCAAGCGCAAGATGAAAAAGAAAGGCGACGAATACGCTAAGGAAGCCGAGGCCGGAATCGTGCATTTTACCGGCTCGGATTTGACCGGCGCGATTTTGAACGGCGCGATGGCGATTTCGGCGGATTTCACCGATTCAGTCCTGCTCAACGCCTCGATGCAGGGCACGAAGCTGATGGGCGCGAACATGAAGGGCGCGGACCTGTCGAACGTGAACCTGGGCGGCGCGGATATGCGCAACGCAGATTTTTCCTACGCCACCATGACCGGCGCGCAGATGGAAGACGCCGAAAAATCAGGCACAAACTTCAACCTTGTGCTGACCGGCGAAACGGTCGGCCAGGCCGTGACCGAAATCCCGCTGACGCTGGACGAACTTATCATCCAGCACACGCGTTGGGTCGCGACATCCGGCCGTCAGGGCAAGCAGATGACGCTGACCGAAGTCGACATGCGCAGGGGCCCGAAACTGGCCGCCATGCGCCTGACCGCCATCCGCGCCAACAAATGCACCTTTGCCGAGATGGATATGCGCAGTATCGAATTGCAGGGCGCCAACCTCGACGATTCAGACTTCCGCAAGGTGAAACTGCAAAGCGCGGATTTGCGCGGCAGCCGTTTCCGCGGCGCCATCTGCCACCGCACCGAATTCAGCCGCGCCAACATGAACCCGCTGATCTTGAAGAAACCTGACGGAATTACCTACCACATCCCCTGCCGGCTGGAGGGGGCGCAGCTGCGCCACGCGGTTTTCAACGGCACGCGGATGATGCACGCAAGGTTCAACAACTGCGACCTGACCGGCGCGGATTTCACCAACTGCGATTTGCGCGGCGCGGTCTTTACCGGCGCCGACCTGACCGAAGCGAAGTTCAAGGATTCCGTCCTGGAAGACGCTACATTCGATGACGGAAAATTTCCCGAGCAAAAACAGGAAGAAGACTTCGAAGTCGAGGGCGTATAACGTTTTTACGCGGAGCGCTCTTCTTCCCTATACGCCTGATCATACTGCCCTTTCCCCGAGTCTGCAAAAAACGCATGCGTTTCAGAACGTTTCAGAACGTTTCACCTATGGGGTATACCCCACTCAAAACGTGCAAAAACGCGCATATTTCAACAGGCCTATGCCGCTGTAACATTAAACGAATTTGACTTATGCGTTTCAGGGCGTTTCAGAGCGTTTCAGAGCGTTTCAAAATGTTTCATTTTTTCGGGGATCAAAACAGGTCATACTAAAAACATGATCCCCTTGTCAGCACAGGGGGCAAAAAGAAAAAACCCCGGACGGCAATCCGGGGTTTTTAATTTCCAAAAGCCTTAGAAAAACTTCGGCCCGCCGGGTTTTTTCCTGGGCGGCTTGCGGGTTGGCTGCGGAGGCCTGGCGTTTTGCTGCATGGCCTTGCGCAGTTTTTCGATGTCGTCGAGCGACATAGGCATCGGGCCCTTGCCCGAGGGCACGGCGGCGGCGTGGTGGAGGCCGACGACGTTTGGGTGGCCGGTTTCCATCAGGCGGCGGATTTCGGCGTAGTCGACCAGCACGAAGTAGCTGTTCTTCGGCAGGCTGCGCGCCATGTGGGGATGGACTTCGTCGGCGGGCTGCGCGCCATAGGCGTCGTCGATCACCGGGTTTTCGAGGCCGAGCTTTGATTTCAACTGCTTGTAGGCCTCGGCGTTGTTCGCGGGCGCGTCGGCCCTGGACAAACGGACGGTAAGGATGCCGTAAAGACGCGGGCGTTCGGGCTCGGGCATAACGAAGCTCCTGAAAGAAAGGATAAAATGAAAGAATTATGGTTAAAATTATGGAAGCTTGCCCCCTTTGTCAAGCGGCTGATTCAGGCTATAAAGGGGCATGTCCATCAGGCATTTACCGGAAACGCTGATCAACCAGATCGCCGCTGGCGAAGTGATCGAGCGCCCCGCAGCCGCGGTCAAGGAACTGGTCGAGAACTCCATCGACGCGGGCGCAAGCCGCGTGGAAGTCGTTATCCGCGACGGGGGCGCCAGCCTGATCGCGATTACCGACGACGGCATCGGCATGGATGCGGGCGAACTGGAGCTGGCCGTCGAACGCCATTGCACATCGAAACTGCCGGACGACGATCTGGTGAATATCGCCTCGCTTGGTTTCCGCGGCGAGGCCCTGCCCTCCATCGGCGCGGTCAGCCGTTTGAGCATCACCAGCCGCAAGAAAGGCGCAAGCGAAGCCTATGTTATCAAGGTGGAAGGCGGCAAGAAGACCAAGCCCGCCCCCGCAGCATTGACGCAGGGCACGAAAGTCGAAGTGCGGGATTTGTTCTATGCGACGCCCGCGCGCCTGAAGTTCATGAAATCGCCGCGCACCGAAATGATGAATGTGCGCGACGTGGTGGAACGCCTCGCGATGGCCTGCCCCGACATCCATTTCCGCATGGTGTCGGACGACAAGGAACTGCTGGATTTGCCCGCCGCGCCCGGCGATTTATACGAAAGCCGTTTGGCGCGCTTGCGGCAGATCATGGGCCGCGAATTTGCCGAGAATGCGCTGCGCCTGGACGCCGAGCGCGATGGCATTCGCCTGACAGGCTATGCCAGCCTGCCGACGCTCAACCGCGGCACGAACCAGCACCAGCATTTCTACGTGAATACAAGGCCCGTGAAGGACAGGCAGCTGATCGGCGCGATACGCGGCGCTTACATGGATTTCCTTGCGCCCGACCGTCACCCGATGCTCTGCCTTTTTATCGACCTGCCGCCCGCCTTGGTCGACGTGAACGTGCATCCGGCCAAGGCCGAAGTGCGCTTCCAGGATTCGGCGCTGGTGCGCGGGCTGATTGTCGGCGGGCTGAAACACGCGATTACACAGGCAGGCCACCGCGCCTCGACGACAGTGGCGGAACAGACGTTGCAATCGTTCCAGCAGCCTGTGCCGCAAGGCAATTCCGGCGTGGCGTGGGACGGCGGTTACCGTCAGGGGCAGCCGGGATACAAGAATTTGAAGGGCATGGAGGGCGCGCAGTATACGGGCGCCGCCTTTGCGTCATCGGGCAACCTTGCGCTGGGCTCCGCCCCTGCGGCGCGCGCGCATCTGGAGCCCGTGCCGATCGACGTGCCGGCGGAATACCCGCTGGGCGCCGCCTGCGCGCAGCTGCACGAAACCTATATCGTGGCGCAGACGAGGGATGGTTTGGTGCTGGTCGACCAGCATGCGGCGCACGAACGGCTGGTTTACGAAGAAATGAAAAAATCGCTGGCGGCGGGCATGATTGCGCGCCAGCCGCTGTTGCTGCCCGAAGTGGTGGAAATGGACGCGCCATCGGCCGAACGGCTGGTCGCGCGCAAGGACGAACTGGCGGAACTGGGCCTTGTCATCGACAGTTTCGGCCCCGGCGCGATTGTGGTGCAGGAGGTGCCCGCGCTGCTGGGCTCAACCAACATAAAACAGATGGTCATGGATCTGGCCGACGATATCTCCGCCTTCGGGCAGGCGATGAGCCTGAAGGAAAAGCTGGAAGAGGTTTGTTCGACCATGGCCTGCCATGGTTCGGTGCGCGCAGGGCGCCGCCTGACCCAAGGCGAAATGAACGCGCTGCTGCGCCAGATGGAAAACACGCCGCATTCGGGGCAGTGCAACCACGGCCGCCCCACTTACGTGGAATTGAAACTGCACGATATCGAAAAACTGTTCGGGCGAAGGTAGGATATGGCCGCAGAAGACAAGACAGAAACCAAGACCACCTATTACCTCTGCATGGCGCTATACGCCGTTTTCGGCCTTTCATGCGTGATGCAGTTCTCGATCACTGCGATACTGGCCGCGACGGCGGCGATGACGGTCGCGCTGGTACTGGCCTCCATCTACCGCAGGAAGACCAAAGGCACATTCTACGAAACGCATTTCCAGTGGCTGGTGCGCACCTTCTGGATCGGCGGGGCGGTCTACATGCCCTTTATCACCGTCGCGGCCGCCATCATCATGTATTCCGAAATGGACCAGAGCGCGATGATCGAGGCGATGCAGAACGGCGAAACCGACCATATGGCGCTGGCCGAAATTTTGATCAAGGCCAACCAGGGCGTCTTTTCGATGCTCTACCTGTCGCTGTTCCTGCCCTTTACGGGATGGTGGATTTACCGCTGCGTCGCGGGCGTCCGCCGCCTGATGCGCAAGGAAGCCATGCCCGACCCGCTGCGGTGGATTTAGGCCGCGCCGATCAGGTCGCGGAACTGCGCCAGCGACTGTAATTCTTTTTTGATATGGTCGAGCCGTTTGCGGGCGAGCGCGTCTTCGCCCCAGGTTTCCAGCTGGTAATTTTCATCGACCGTCGCGGCACGGTACGCGCTATCGGCGTCGAGGTAACCATCAAGCAGCGCCAGCGCAATGACGGCCGAACCGCAAAGCGCCGTTGCCGCCTGCGCGACGGTGAAGGCGGCGGGGTTTAGCCCTGTGATAGCCTTGTTCAGCGCCTCCAGCGATTCAGCGGGCTGGTTGTAGTACTGGATGCCCGTGACGCGCTCCAGCTTTGCGCCGTGCCTGTCGGCCAGCCAGTCCAGCAGCGGCAGCCATTCGGCCTCCTGCCGCTTCACAAGTTCGGGCGGCGTCGCGGCGAAATAGCAGATGAGGTCGGAGGCAGCGTATTTCACGATTTCCGCGTTCATCGCGGGACGGTCGTGGCCGCCGCATTTGTCGGTCATGGTGCTGGCCAGCTGCATCAGCGGCATGGAGGCCGGGATGATGTTCTCGCCCTGCGCTTCCCATTCCGCGGCAATCGCCTCCGCCAAGGCCTGCGGCAGTATCAGGTTATGCTGCATCACGGTCTTGATCGCCTTGCCGTCGAGGCGGATGACATGGCCGCCGGGGGCGGTGCCGGCCTCGGCCTTTTTGTAGAAACGTTTCATGGCGCGGCTCCGCAGGGGCTGGGGGCATTGGGCGCCGCCGCAACGGGCAGGCCTACGGGTTCGCCAACCGCATGGCCGAGCGGGCCGGAGACGAGGATGGGCACCGCCGTGGCCATCGCGCCCGCCTGCTTGGGCTGCGGCGTGAAAGTCATGTTCATGTAGGATGTATTTAAATCGATGCTGCCCGTGCCGGTGATGTTCATGACATCGGTATCGACAGCAAGGCGCTTGACGGTCGCAACGCCGCCCGTGATATCCAGTTCGGCGACGGCACAATTCACCGTCGCGGCAGGCGTCAGCAGTGCGCCCAGCACACTGCCGCCCCAGAGCGCCAGCGCGCGGCCGGGAATGGCGCCCTTGCCCCCTGTCAGCAGCAGATGGCCTTGCAGCGTGCTGACGATCAGGTGCTGGTTAGCGCCCTGCCCTGTCAGCGTCAGCGTGCCTGTGCCCGCCCCGCCAGAGCCGCCCGGATAGAGCAGCCCGTAATCGAGCGCGGTGACATCGGCATTGGCGGCGACGGCGCCAGGCTTGTAGCTGAGATTGCCCTTCAGCAGCGTTTCGCCTGCGCGTGCCTCGAAATTGTCGATGGAACTGTCGATGCTGTCGCTTTTGGCGGGGATATCGATGTTGATGGGCGGACGGCCGGGAAAGGTGAGCGCGGTCAGCTTCACATGCGTTTCAACCGTATTGCCGGGGGCGGGCTTGTCGAAAGGGATCAGCATTTCGACGTTGCCGAGCGTGATATCACCCGCGACGAGGTCGTGGATGACAAGCGTGGGGCGCAGGCCTTCGGTGCCCAGCTTGACGTCGCCGCGCACGTTCACATGCCCGCCCAGCGCGTCCTCGATCGGGCGGCGCAGGAAGTTCAGCGTGACCATGTTATAGGCGGCGGAAACGACGATAAAGGCGACCAGCAGGACGATCAGGAAGGTGCGGAATTTCTTGATGCCCGCGTAAGGGTCTACCTCTGTTTCTGTCATCAGTCCAGCTCCTCGAAGGGGTCGGACTTGTCTTCGCTGTCGAAGCCGAAATACTTAAACGTCTTTTTCATGTCGGGTGACAGCGGCGCGGTGACATCCAGTGTACCCCGCTCCATCGGGTGCGGCATGATGACGCGGCGGGCGTGCAGGTGCAGCGTCTGCGGCAGCTGCGTGTTGCGGGACAGGAATTCCTGCGTTTCATCGTACTTGAAATCGCCCAGCAGCGGGCAGCCCATTTCGAGCGCGTGGACGCGGATCTGGTGCGTGCGGCCGGTGCGGGGCCAGAAGGCGACCCAGGCAAGCTCGTTCCCGATGCTTTCCATGACGCTGTAGAAGGTTAGCGCGGATTTGGCGTCCTCGCCCTCGGTCGCCATCATGCGCTCGCCGCCGCCGATATCGACCTTGGCGATGGGGGTGTTGATTTTTCCCTGCTCGATCGCGGGCGCGGGCGAGGTGACCGCCCAGTAATACTTGCGGATGTCGCGGCCGCGGAACATCTCGCCCAGTTCCCGCGCGCAACGCGTGGTGCGCGCCAGCAGCAGCACGCCCGAAGTGTCGCGATCGAGCCGGTGGACGAGGTGCGGGCGCTCCCCGCCCTCCGCAAGCGCGTCGAGCATGCCGTCGACATGCTTATCGATCTTGGAACCGCCCTGCACGGCCAGGCCCGCCGGTTTGTTGAGGGCGATGATATGCTTGTCCTTGAAAATGACGAGGCTCTTGATAAAGGCGGCGTCTTTTTCGGAGGGGCCTTTTTTGGCGGGCGCGGGGTTATTGAGCTGCGGCGGAATGCGCACCACCTGCCCCTTGGCGAGGCGGGTTTCGCCCTTCACGCGCTTGCCGTCGACGCGCAGCTGGCCGGTGCGCAGGATTTTCTGCAGCTGGCCGAAGGTGAAATCGGGATAGTTCTTTTTCAGCCAGCGGTCGAGGCGCTGGCCGTCATCCGCATCGCCAATCGTCACGCCCTCTGTCATGCAAAAGCCCTTACCAAAGCAGCGCCGCCGAACACGGCCAGCAGCGACAAAAATACCGAAGCCGCGACATACCCTGCCGCCGCCATCGCCTGCCCCGTATTGGCAAGCTTGTAGACATCGAGCGAAAACGCCGAAAAAGTCGTAAAACCGCCAAGGAACCCCGTCACCAGCAGCGCCTGTGTGGCGGCCGGGATATTCGATTTCAGCGCCGCGGTTTCCATGATAATGCCGATCAGCAACGAACCCGCGACGTTCACGAAAAGTGTGCCCCAGGGCAGCGCCTCGCCGAACAGCCCCTTGGCCGCCAGCACCGAATAATGCCGCGCCAGTGCGCCCGTGCCGCCGCCGATGAAAATGGCCAACAGGAGGTTCATTACTTGCCCGCTTTCTCGTCGCGCAGTTTTTGCCAGTATTCGAGGCGTTTTTTCAACTCACGCTCGAAACCACGCTCGACCGGCTGGTAAAAGGCATGGCGCGGAATGCCGTCGGGGAAATAGTTCTGCCCCGAAAAACCCTCGGCGGTGTCGTGGTCGTAATCGTAGCCTTTGCCGTAGCCGATATCCTTCATCAGCTTGGTCGGCGCGTTCAGGATATGCTTGGGCGGCATCAGCGAACCCGTCTGCTTGGCTGCGCCCATCGCCTCACCATAAGCCGTATAGGCGGCGTTCGATTTCGGAGCGGTCGCTAGGTAAATGAGCGCCTGCCCCAGCGCCAGTTCGCCTTCGGGCGATCCTAAACGTTCATAGGTTTCCCAGGCGGAAATGCACAGCTGCATGGCTTGAGGATCCGCAAGGCCGATATCCTCGACTGCCATGCGCACCATACGGCGCGCGATATAGCGGGGGTCTTCGCCGCCGTCCAGCATGCGGCAGAACCAGTAAAGCGCCGCGTCTGCGTCGCTGCCGCGCACCGACTTATGCAGCGCGGAAATCAGGTTGTAATGGCTTTCCTGCGCCTTGTCGTAGAGGGGGGCGCGTTTCTGCACCAGTTTCGTCAGCCCCTCGACGTCCAGCATGCCTTTCTGCCGCGTATTAAAGACCTGTTCGGCAAGGTTGAGGATATAGCGGCCATCGCCATCGGCCATGCTCACCAGCGCCGTGCGCGCCTCGGGCGTAACGGGCAGCGGGCGGTTCATCTGCTGTTCCGCGCGGGAAAGCAGCGTCGCCAGAGCCTCGTCATCAAGGCGGTTCAGCACCATGACTTGCGAGCGCGACAGGAGCGCGGCATTCAGTTCGAACGAGGGGTTTTCGGTGGTGGCGCCGACCAGCGTGATCGTGCCGTCCTCGACATAGGGCAGGAAAGCGTCCTGCTGCGATTTGTTGAAGCGGTGGATTTCATCCACGAACAGCAAAGTGCCGCGGCCAAGGCGGCGGCGGTGCAGCGCGCTTTCGAACACCTTGCGCAGGTCGGCGACGCCGGTAAAGACGGCGGAAATCGCCTCGAACTGCAAATCGGTATGCTGGGCGAGCAGCCTTGCCAGCGTGGTCTTGCCGCAGCCGGGCGGGCCCCAGAGGATAAGCGACGAGATACGCCCCTGCTCCACCATCTGCGCAAGGGGGCCATCGCCTTTCAGCAGGTGGTCCTGCCCCATGACGTCGGCCAGCGTTTTCGGACGCAGGAGATCGGCCAGCGGGCGCGGCGCTTCGCGCCCGGGCTCTTTCTCGTAACTGACGTCGAAAAGGTTGCTCATATAGCCCTAGATGCTCACCATCAGGTTCATCACCTGGTCGCCGCGCAGCACCTGTATGCGCCAGCGGCGGCTGTCCTGCCCGTCGAGCGCCTGCTTGAGGTCGGCGACCGAATTGATTTTCGCGCCGTTCACGCCCAGCACAATATCGCCGGGGGACAAGCCAAGACGGCCTGCGTTGCCTTCGTCAGCCTTCACGATCACGACGCCCTGCTCGCGCGAGGTACCGCCCAGTTCCTCCGCAACTGCAGGGGAGATGTTCACGACGGTCGCGCCCGAAAACGGGTTCTGGCCTTTCAGCCTGGTTTCCTGCCGCGGCGGGTCTTCGGGCGGGGCTTCGGCCACCATGGTGGCCTCGGTCAGCTTGCCGTCGCGCACCAGCTGCAGCTTGATGGGGGTGCCGAGCGGCACGGTGGCGAGGCGGAATTTCAGCGCCTCGGGGTCGGCCACGTCGCGGCCGTTGACGGTTAAAATCACGTCGCCAGATTTCACGCCCGCCTTGGCGGCGGGGCCACGGGGGTTAACGCGGTTAATCAATGCGCCCTGCGCACGCTGCAGGCCGAGCGTATCGACCATATCTGGCGTCACGGGCTGGCCCTGCAAACCTGTCCAGGGGCGCACGATCTTGCCGCCGTGCTTCGCGGCTTCGACAACCGTCTGCAGCATCGATGACGGGATGGCAAAGCCGATGCCGAGCGAACCGCCTGTGCGGGAGAAGATCATGCTGTTAATGCCGACCAGCTTGCCGTTGATGTCGACCAGCGCGCCGCCCGAGTTGCCGGGGTTGATGGCGGCATCGGTCTGGATGAAATAGTTATAGTCGGAAGGCCCGTTCACCGTGCGCGCCACGCCCGAGACGATGCCCGAGGTGACGGTCTGCCCGACGCCGAAGGGGTTGCCAATGGCAAGGACGATATCGCCCACCTGCACCGCGTCGCTGTCGGCCAGTTCCAGCCAGGGCAGGTTCGCGCCCTTGAGGTCGAGCTTGAGGACCGCGAGGTCGGAGCGCGCGTCTTCCAGCACCTTTTCGGCCGCGAATTCGCGCCCGTCGGCCGTCACGACGATAATTTCGGAGGCGCCGCTGATGACGTGGGTATTGGTCGCTACGCGCCCGTCGGCCGAAATAATGACACCTGAGCCGAGCGAGTTTTCAACGCGCTCCTGCGAAAAGCCGCCCATGCCGCCCATGCCGAAAAACTGGCTGAAGAAGGGGTCGGCGAAAAGCGGGTTCACCTGGCGGCGCACCACGCGCTTGGTGTAGATGTTCACAACGGCGGGGCTGGTGCGCTTGACCAGCGGCGCGAAGGACAGCTGCATCTGCGCGGCCGATGCCGGCACGACCTGTTCGGCGCGGGCCCCCAGCGGCAGGATAACGGCGCAGGCAAGGGCAAAAAAAGCAAGAATTCGGGTCAACATGAGGGCAAACCTCCATAAAGCAAAAGGGCGGAAACCGCTAAGGTCCCCGCCCTTTTATATAGCTTACTCAGGCTGAATTAACCAGCGGCGGCCTTTTTCTTGGGGGCCTTCTTTTTCGCGGGTGCATCAGCACCTTCAGCGGGTGCAGCAGCTTCTTCGCCGTTGTCCTGGCCGCTGTCCTTGCCTTTGGCCGAACGGTCGCGGTCGACCAGCTCGATGATCGCCACTGCGGCGTTGTCGCCATAGCGGAAACCGGCTTTCAGCACGCGGGTGTAGCCGCCGTTGCGGTCCTGATAGCGCTTGCCGAGGACGTCAAAGAGTTTTTTGACCATTTTCTCGTCGCGCAGGCGGGACATGGCGAGGCGGCGGTTAGCGAGACCGCCTTTTTTGCCGAGGGTGATGAGTTTATCCACCACGCCGCGCAGTTCTTTTGCTTTCGGCAGGGTGGTTTCGATTTGCTCATGCTTGATGAGCGCCGCAGCCATGTTCGCGAACATCGCATGGCGGTGTGAGGTTGTTACGCCGAGTTTACGGCCAGATTTACCATGACGCATGGTACGGTCTCCTTTTCAAGGGGCTTCACGCATGAAGCCGGTTGTATGAGCAATACCCTGTCGCCAGTAATACTGCTTGCGGGGGACATCCCCGGCTTTTTAGTAAAAAGTTAGAACGGGTCCTCGAGTTTCTTGGCGAGGTCCTCAATGTTCTCGGGCGGCCAGCCTTCGACTTTCATGCCAAGGTGCAGGCCCATGTTGGTGAGCACTTCCTTGATCTCGTTGAGCGACTTGCGGCCGAAGTTCGGGGTGCGCAGCATGTCGGCCTCGGTCTTCTGGACGAGGTCGCCGATGTACACGATGTTGTCGTTCTTGAGGCAGTTGGCCGAGCGGACGGAAAGTTCCAGCTCTTCCACTTTGCGCAGCAGGTGGCGCGAGAACGGCAGTTCGTCTTTTGCCTCTTCCTTGGCAACCGCGGTGGGCTCCTGGAAGTTGACGAAGACTTGCAGCTGGTCTTGCAGGATGCGCGCGGCGAAGGCGACTGCGTCTTCGGGCTTGATCGTGCCGTTGGTTTCGACGTCCAGCGTCAGTTTATCGTAGTCGGTGATCTGGCCGACGCGGGTGTCTTCGACCTTGTACGAGATTTTGCGGACGGGGGAGAAGATGCTGTCGATCGGGATCATGCCGATGGGCGCGTCTTCGGGGCGGTTTTGCGCGGCGGGGCGGTAGCCTTTGCCGTTCGAAACGGTCAGTTCCATCGACAGTTTCGCCTTGTCGCCCAGCGTGCAGATGACGAGGTCGGGGTTGACGATTTCGATGTCGCCGGTGGTCTCGATCATGCCGGCCTTCACTTCTGCCGGACCTTCGGCCACGAGGCGGAGTTTCTTGGGCGTATCGGCCTGCATGCGGATCGCGAGCGACTTGATGTTCAGGACGATGTCGGTGACGTCTTCGCGGACGCCGGGGATGGACGAGAATTCATGGAGGACGCCGTCGATCTTGATCGACGTGACGGCAGCACCCTGCAGCGAGGAGAGCAAAACGCGGCGCAGCGCGTTGCCGAGCGTGAGGCCGTAGCCGCGCTCGAGAGGCTCGACCACGACGGTGCCGAAGCGGTTGGGATCTTTGTTGGTGCTGACGTCGACCTTATTGGGCTTAATCAGCTCTTGCCAGTTTTTCTGAATCAAGGTGTTCCCCTTTGTATTGCCTGTGTGAAGCCTGTCTTGGATATCGCGACGACAGGAAGGCGCCCCCATTCAAGACGGAAAACGCTTCCCGCCTTGAATTAAACCCTGCGCTTCTTGCGCGGACGGCAGCCGTTGTGCGGAACGGGCGTGATGTCCACGATCGAGGTGATCGCGAAGCCGACCGACTGCAGCGCGCGGAGCGCCGACTCGCGGCCTGAACCCGGGCCCTTGACGAGGACTTCCAGCGTTTTCACGCCGTGTTCCTTCGCCTTTTTGCCGGCATCTTCGGCAGCCATCTGTGCGGCATAGGGGGTCGACTTGCGCGAGCCCTTGAAGCCGAGGTGGCCTGCGCAGGACCACGAAACCGTGTTGCCTTGCGCATCGGTGATGGTGACGATGGTGTTGTTGAAGGTCGAGTTGACGTGCGCGACACCGGCGGTGATGTTCTTGCGCTCTTTCTTGCGGGCCTTCGGCGCGGCTTTTTCAGACGCTGCTTCTGCTTTTTTCTGTGACTCTTGCTTTGCCATTTTTACTTACTTCGCTTTCAATTATTTCTTGGTGGGGGCAAGTTTCTTGCCGGTGACCGTTTTACGCGGACCTTTGCGGGTGCGTGCGTTCGTGCGCGTGCGCTGGCCGCGGACGGGCAGACCCTTGCGGTGGCGCAGGCCGCGGTAGCAGCCGAGGTCAGACAGGCGTTTCACGGCGATAGCAACGTCGCGGCGCAGTTCGCCCTCGACCTTGAAGCTTGCCTTGATCGCGTCGCGGATGCGGTTCAATTCGTCTTCCGTCAGCGAATTCACGCGCTTGTGCCACGGAACATTGGCCGTGGTGAGAATTTTTTTGGCGCTGGTGCGGCCAATGCCATAGATGTAGGTCAGCGCGATGCCGACGACTTTTTCGGTGGGGATGTTTACACCCTCGATACGGGCCACTGTTAGACTCCTGTGAACTTGACTTGTATATACAAAATGCTGCGCAGCCCTAAAAAGGGCGAAGCTCGCGCATTATAGGGTTTTCCAGTTAAACGTCAACCGGTGATTTACCCTAAAATAGGACAAAAAGACGGGTTTTTAAGGGTCTAAGCCGCTTTTTTACCCTGTACTACCCCTATTTATGGGTATTAACCCAGTTTTTGGTGGGGCGGAGCCTTGGTCGAGCCGCCGGAGGCAGAATCGATGGCCGACTCGATGAGCTTGGTGACCTGCTCGAGTCCCGCCATGCCATCCACCACTTTCAGCATACCGCGGCTGTCGTAGAAGGGCAAAATGGGCGCCGTCCATTTGTGGTAGGCCTCGAGGCGGCCCTTGACGGTTTCCGGGTTATCATCGGCGCGGCGGGTGAAGCTGTCGGTCTTGCCGCATTTGTCGCAGGTGTTGGGCACGGCCGGCTGCTTGCCGGTGTCGTGATAGCCGGTGCCGCAGGCGCCGCAGGCGAAGCGGCCCGCAATGCGGTTGACAATTTCCTTGTCGTCGACGGCGATCTGCACGACCGCGTCGATCTTGATGTTCTTTTCCTTCAGCAGTTTTTCAAGCGCTTCGGCCTGGGGCACGGAGCGCGGGAAGCCGTCGAGGATGAAGCCGTTCTTGGTGTCGTCTTTATCGAGGCGTTCCGAGAGCATCTTGATCGTGATCTCGTCGGGCACAAGTCCGCCCTTGTCCATGATCTCCTTGATCTGCTGGCCGAGCGGGTCGTTGGGGTCTTTCACGCGCGCGCGGAAGAGGTCGCCCGTCGAGATGGTGGGGATGTTGTACTTCTTCGACAGTTTTTCAGCTTGAGTCCCTTTGCCTGCGCCGGGCGGGCCGATCAGGATCATTCTCATCTGCGTGAACCCCTCAGTTTTTGTTTCTTGATAAGGCCTTCATACTGGTGCGCCAGCAGGTGCGAGTTGATTTGCGCGACCGTGTCCATAGGCACGGAAACGCAGATCAGCAAGCTGGTGCCGCCGAAGAATACGGAGAGGCCGAACTGCGAGCGCAGCAGCTCGGGCAAGAGGCAGACCGCGACCAGGTAGAGCGCGCCGATCAGCGTCAGGCGCGTCAGCACGTGGTCGAGGTAATCGCCGGTCGCCTTGCCGGGGCGGATGCCGGGCACGAAGCCGCCCGACTTGCGCAGGTTTTCCGCGACGTCGTCGGGGTTGAACATCAGTGCGGTGTAGAAGAACGAGAAGAAGATGATCAGCACGGCATAGCTGGCCATATAGACCGGATGGCCGTGGTGGAAGTAGCGCGACAGGAAGTCAATCACGTTGCTCCACCAGCCCTCGCCCGTGGTGCCGCCCGAGAAGCCCGTCAAGGTCATCGGCAGCATGAGCAGCGAGGACGCGAAGATCGGCGGGATAACGCCGGTGGTGTTGAGTTTCAGCGGCATGTGGCTGTTCTCGCCGCCGGTCATGCGGTTGCCGCCGACCATGCGTTTCGGGTATTGCACCGGCACGCGGCGCTGCGCGCGTTCCATGAACACGACGAAGGCGATGACGGCGATGACGAAGGGCACCAGCGCGACCAGCACGCCCGTGGGGATGGCGCCTTCCCGGCCCATGTCGAGCGTGGCGGCCAGCGCATGCGGGATGCTGGCGACGATGCCCGAGAAGATGATGATCGAGGTGCCGTTGCCGACGCCGCGCGAGGTAATCTGTTCGCCCAGCCACATCAGGAACATCGTGCCGCCGACGATGGTGATGATGGTGGTGATGCGGAAGAAGATACCGACTTCGATGACCGCGCCCGCCGTCACGCCCTCGAGGCTGATGGCAAGGCCCAGCGCCTGCGCCGCCGCGATGACGATGGTGAGGTAGCGCGTATACTGGTTGAGTTTCTTGCGGCCCGCCTCGCCGCCGTCTTTTTTCAGGGCTTCAAGCGCGGGGATCATGGAGCTCAGCAGCTGCATGATGATGGAAGCCGAGATGTAAGGGATCAGCGCCAGCGCGAAGATGGACATACGCTCGACCGCGCCGCCTGCGAACATGTTGAGCATGCCCAGCATGCCGCCTTCCTGCCCGCCGAAGACTTTTTCCCAGGTCATCTTGTCGATGCCGGGCAGCGGGATATAGGTGCCGACGCGGTAGATGAAGATCGCAAACAGCGTGAACCAGAGGCGTTGCTTGAGTTCCTCCGCCTTGCGGAAGGAGCCAATGTTGAGGTTCGACGCAAACTGCTCGACGGCGGATGGCATGGGTAGTGAAGTCCTTTTTTATTGGTTTTTCGCAACGATGATGTAGATCACGCACAAGACCTTACAAGACCCTAAAGGGGGGCGCAATCCATAAAAACCGCTTTGAAAACCCCTTTATTTTCAGGCACTCCGCAAGCCCTGTCCGTGACGGTTTTTATTTCTATAACTATTGAGCCGGAGGCGCTTCGGCCTTGATTTCGGCCTGCAGCTGCATCTCCATATCCAACGTCTTGAGGTCGCCCGTCCAGAGCTTGTCATCGGGGTTCAGTTCGATGGCCTTCAGGTAGTCTTCCCTCGCCTTCTTGTATTCCTTCAGCACACGGTAGGACATGGCGCGGCCATAATAGGCGGCGGCGTTGTTCTTGTCTTTTTCGATCTGCAGGGTCGCAAGCTCGATGGCCTTTTGCAGGTCGGCATCACCGCTGCCGGATTCGGTCACGTTTTTGCACATCCCCCGCCCGTTGAGCGCCGCGAGGTTGGCGGCATCGGCGGCCAGGATATCATCATAAGTCTTGACGCAATCAACAGGCGCCACCGCCTCGGTCGAGGGGTTTAAAAGCTCTTCCGGCGTTGGTTTTTTCTTTTGCTCGGCAAATACGGGCTGCACGATAAGTGCGCAGCAAAGGGCGAGGACGGCAAACTGGCTATATTTCATGGCATTCCCTCAGGTCAAAAAAATATCCCCGCACAGGGGCGGGGATATTTTTAATCATTTCATGCCGGTTACTTGGCTGCTTTTTTCTTGTCTTTCAGCAGCTTGTTCACCTTTGCGGGCAGGACTTCGACCTTGCCGCCGGCTTTTTCGACCGCTTTCACGGCGCCTGCGGTGGCCTTGGTCACGACGAAAGTCGCTTTCGACTTGAACTCGCCCGAGCCGACGAGCTTGACGCCGTCGCCCTTGCAGCTGATCACGCCGGCTTCTTTCAGCGCGGCCGCGTCGATTTTGTCGCCCTTGAGTTTCTTGCTGGCGAGAGCGTCAGCAATGATGTCGAGGGTCACGACTGCATAGCAGTTCTTGTGATGGAAGTTGTTGAAACCGCTTTTCGGCATGCGGCGGATGAGGGGGGACTGGCCGCCCTCGAAGCCTTTGATAGCGACGCCGGTGCGGGCTTTCTGGCCCTTCACGCCGCGGCCGCCGGTCTTGCCTTTGCCGGAACCTATACCACGGCCGACCAGGATACGGGACTGGCGTGCGCCGGGGTTGTCTCTGAGCTGGTTGAGTTTCATGACTGCTTTCCTTATGCCGCGTCTTCGACTTTGACGAGGTGCTTGACGGCGGTAATCATGCCGCGCACTTCGGGGCTGTCGACGAGGATTTTAGAGCGGTGGCGCTTGTTCAGGCCGAGGCCGATCAGCGTTTGCTCCTGTTTTTTCACGCGGCCGATGATCGAACCGGTTTGCGTGACTTTGATTTTTTTGCCGGAAGAAGCGGTTTTAGCCGCTGCTTTTTTAGCCGGGGCTGCTGCTGCCTTGGGGGCTGCTGCTTTCTTGGCTGCGGGTTTCTTTTCCTCACTCATCCGACTTCTCCTTTGCGTCGCCTTTGCGGCCCAGCACTTCGTTCACGCGGCGGCCACGGCGGCCGGCCACCATGCGGGGGCTTTCCATGTGTTTGAAGGCCTCGAGGGCTGCCTTGACCATGTTGTAGGGGTTCGACGAACCGAGCGACTTGGCGACGACGTCCTGGATGCCCAGGACTTCGAAGACAGCGCGCAGCGGGCCGCCGGCGATGATACCCGTACCGGGGACGGCTGCGCGCAGACGCACGCGGCCGGCGCCGAAGCGGGCTTCGATATCATGGTGGATCGTGCGGCCATCGCGCAGGGGCACGCGGACCATGCGGCGTTTTGCCTGATCGGTCGCCTTTTTGATAGCCTCGGGCACTTCGCGGGCCTTGCCTGCGCCGGCGCCGATTTTGCCGCGGCCGTCACCGACCACGACGAGGGCTGCGAAGCCGAAACGGCGGCCGCCCTTCACGACTTTGGCGACACGGTTGATGGCGACAAGGCGTTCGACGAGTTCGGAGCCTTCGCGCTCTCCGCCTTCCTTGTCGTCGCGCTTGCGGCGGCGTTCGCCACCACCTTCGCCACGTTCGCCACCGCGGCCTTTGCGCTCGCGTTTGCCTTCTTCGTTAGGGCCTTTTTCAGGTTTTGCCATTGTCCATGTTTCCTTTAATTAGAAGCTTAAACCGGCTTCGCGGGCTGCATCCGCGAGGGCCTTGACGCGGCCGTGATAAGCGCGGCTGCCGCGGTCGAATGCGACCAGCGTGACGCCTGCTTTCTTGGCGCGTTCGGCAACGAGTTTGCCGACGGCCGTTGCCGCTTCCTTGTTGGAGGTCGACTTGACCGACTTTTTGAGGTCTGCGTCGACCGACGAGGCGGAAGCCAGCGTGACGCCTTTTGCGTCGTCGATGACCTGCGCGTAGATGTGCTGACCCGAGCGGTGGACCGAGAGGCGCGGACGGTTGTTCTTTTCCGACGCTTTCTTGATCGACTTGCGGGTCCGCCAGACGCGGCGCTGCTTGGAGTTCGATTTGGTAGCCATGGCTTTTTAATCCTTCAATTACTTCTTCTTGCCTTCTTTGCGCAGGATGCGGCGGCCTTCGTAGTTGATACCTTTGCCTTTGTAGGGCTCGGGGCGTTTCATCAGGTACAACTCGGCTGCGACCTGGCCGACTTTTTGCTTGTCGATGCCGTAGATCTCGATCTCGGTCTGCTTCGGCACTTTCACTTCGATGCCTTGCGGGACCTTGAACCTGACTTCATGGCTGTAGCCGATCTGGAGCACGAGGTCCTTGCCCTGCAGCGCGGCGCGGAAGCCGACGCCCTCGATGAGCAGGCGCTTCATGTAGCCTTCGGAGACGCCCTTGATCATGCCGCGGACGAGCGAGGCGGTGGTGCCCCACATGTTCGTCGCGTGGCGTGTTTCGGTTGCCTTCGACAGCATGACGGAGCCGTCTTTCACTTCGGCCTTGATGTCATTCGAGACATCGAGGGTGAGTTCGCCCTTTTTGCCCTTGATGGACAGCTTCTTGCCGGCGAGCTTTG
Organism: uncultured Micavibrio sp.; assembly: GCA_964575605.1. Taxonomy (GTDB): domain Bacteria; phylum Pseudomonadota; class Alphaproteobacteria; order Micavibrionales; family UBA2020; genus JAPWJZ01. Next base: position 139,375 of record CAZNRN010000003.1, read on the forward strand.
CTTCGACGCCTGCGGGAAGCTTGATGGGGTGTTTTGCGATGCGGGACATATTACTTCACCTTACCTTTAGAAGACGCGGCAGAGGACTTCCCCGCCAACGTTCGCTTCGCGCGCTTCCTTGTCGGAGAGCACGCCACGCGGCGTGGAGAGGATCGAGATGCCGAGGCCGTTGTAGACGCGCGGCACGTCCTTGATTTGCGTATAGACGCGGCGGCCGGGTTTCGAGACGCGCGTGATTTCCTTGATCACGGGCTGGCCTTCCGAATACTTCAGTTCGACGTTCAGCTGCGAGGAGCCGTTGTCGTTCTGCTTGACGCTATAGTCGCGGATGTAGCCTTCGCGTTTCAGAACTTCGAGCACGTTGGCGCGCAGTTTCGACGACGGGCTCTTGATTTCGGACAGGCGGGCTGCCTGGCCGTTGCGGATACGCGTGAGCAGATCGCTGAGGGGATCGTTCATAGACATGTTGTTTTACTCCTTCCCTCTTACCAGCTTGATTTCGTGACGCCGGGGATGAGACCCTGCGATGCGAGTTCGCGGAACATCAGGCGCGACATGCCGAACTTGCGGTAGTTGCCGCGCGCGCGGCCCGTGAGTTCGCAGCGGTTGCGGACGCGGGTCGGGTGCGAGTTGCGCGGCAGTTTCGCCAGTTTCAGGCGTGCGGCGAAGCGCTCATCGGCGGGCTTGGACATGTCGTCCGCGATCGCCTTGAGCTTCGCGCGCTTGGCGGCGAAGCTTTTCGCCATCTTCTTGCGCTTGTTGTTCTTGTTGACGGAGCTGAGTTTTGCCATTGTCGGTTGCGTCCTTTTCGTTATTTGCGGAAGGGCATAGAGAAGCCCTTGAGCAGTGATTTCGCCTCATCATCGGTTTTTGCAGTCGTGCAGATGATGATGTCCATGCCGCGGATCGCGTCGACCTTGTCGAAGTTGATCTCGGGGAAGATGATCTGTTCCTTGATGCCCAGCGCGTAGTTGCCGTTGCCGTCGAAAGAACGGTCCGACACGCCGCGGAAGTCGCGGATGCGGGGCATTGCAATGGTGATCAGGCGGTCGAGGAATTCGTACATGCGCTGGCCGCGGAGCGTGACCTTGCAGCCGATCGGCAGGTCTTCACGCAGCTTGAAGGCCGCGATTGCCTTGCGCGAGCGGGTCACCATCGGCTTCTGGCCGGTGATGATGGTCATGTCGTTGACGGCGCCCTGGATCTTCTTGCTGTCCTGCGCGTTTTCGCCGACGCCCATGTTCACGACGATCTTGTCGAGCTTGGGGATAGCGAAGTCGCTGCTGTAGCCGTACTGTTTTTTCAGTTCGGGGCGGATTTTTTCGACGTAGAGCTTTTTCAGCCGTGCGTCATTTTTTGCGTTTGCTTTTGCCATTTTATGCCTCTTAATCGATCACTTCGCCGGAACGCTTCGAGAAGCGCACCTTGCGGTCGCCCACCGTCTTGTAGCCGACGCGGCCGGGCTTTTTGTCTTTGGGGTCGATGATCGCGACGTTGGAAAGGTGGATCGGCTTCTCGACTTTGTCGAGGCCGCCGGCCGACGCGCTGGTGGGCTTGCGGTGCTTCGTCTGCACGTTAACGCCCTGCACGACGACTTTCATTTCGTCGACGATGACTTTTTTCACTTCGCCGGTGCGGCCCTTGTCCTTGCCGGTCAGGACGACAACCTGGTCGCCTTTTCTGATTTTGAGCTTGGCCATGATTAGAGGACCTCCGGAGCGAGCGAGATGATTTTCATGAAGTTCTTGGCGCGCAGCTCGCGGGTGACGGGGCCAAAGATACGGGTGCCGATCGGCTCGCCCTGCGGGTTGATGAGCACCGCGGCGTTGCGGTCGAAACGGATGATGGAGCCATCATCACGCTTGAGCGCCGTGCGGGTGCGCACGATGACCGCCTTGTGGACGGTGCCTTTCTTGACGCGGCCGCGGGGGATTGCGTCTTTCACGGACACGACGATCACGTCGCCGATGCCGGCCGTGCGGCGTTTGGAACCGCCCAGCACTTTCACGCACATAACCTTGCGTGCGCCGCTGTTGTCAGCAACTTCGAGGTTGCTTTCCATCTGTATCATGGTCTTGACCTTTCTTTATCTACTCTAAGAGGGTTTCAAGCCCTGCTTGTTACTCGTCTTTTTTCGTTTTTTTCGCAGCAGGTTTCTTGGTTTCGGTTTTTGCCTCGGCCTTGGGCGCCGCTTTCGCGGGAGCCTCTTCGCCGGCGACATCACGCTTCACGGAAGCGCGCTTGGTGCCTGCGTCATCAACGGTTTCGGCCTGGCTTTCGCCCATGGCTTTACCGCCGGTGACAATCCATTTTTTCGATTTCGAGATCGGGCGGCACTCTTCGATAGAGACCAGGTCACCGATCTGCCATTTGCTTTCAGCATGCGCGGCATATTTTGCCGAACGGCGCATGATTTTGCCGTACAGCGGGTCGCGGATCTTGCGCTCGACCAGGACCGTCACGGTCTTGGTGTTCTTGTTGCTGACGACTTTGCCTTCCAGTACGCGGCGGGGCATGTGTTATTACTCCTTGGCTTTCTTCTTGGGTGCTGCAGCCTTTTTCTCGCCTTCGGCCTTCGCGGGCTTTTCGGCTTTCTTCGCTGCCTTCTTGGCGGCGGGGGCGTACTGCTTGCCCTGTTTTTGCTCGACCAGCACCGTCTTGATGCGCGCGATGTCGCGGCGCACGATGCGCATGCGGCCGGTGTTTTCCATCTGGCCGGTCGACTTCTGGAAGCGGAAGTTGAACTGCTCCTTACGCAGGCCCATCAGCTCGGTTTCCAGCTCGTCTTTCGTTTTTGCTCTGAGTTCAGCGGTTTTCATTGTCATTCACCTTATGCTTCGCGTGCTACGAAACGCGTCTTGATCGGCAGTTTCGCGGAAGCGAGTTCGAAAGCCTCTTCGGCGAGCTGGCGCGGCACGCCGTCCAGCTCGAACATGATGCGGCCGGGCTTCACGCGGCACACGTAGAATTCGGGAGAACCTTTACCGGAGCCCATGCGGACTTCGAGGGGTTTCTTCGACACCGGCACATCGGGGAAGATGCGGATCCAGAGACGGCCCTGGCGCTTCATGTGGCGCGTGATGGCGCGGCGGGCTGCTTCGATCTGGCGGGCGGTGAGGCGCTCGGGCGTGGTCGCCTTGAGGCCAAAGCTGCCATAGGACAGGTAGTTGCCCGAGGTCGCCTGACCGCGGATGCGCCCTTTGTGCGCTTTCCTGTACTTCATTTTCTTCGGTGACATCATGGTCGTGGTTCCTTCTTAAACTTCTTTAACCTTATGCACGTTGCGGCGATGCGTCTTGCATGCGCTTGTCGCGAGCCATCGGATCGTGCTGGAGGACTTCGCCTTTGAAGATCCAGACTTTGACGCCGATGATGCCGTAGGTGGTCAGCGCGCGTGCCGTTGCGTAGTCAACGTCTGCACGGAGCGTGTGCAGGGGAACGCGGCCTTCGCGGTAACCTTCGCGGCGGGCGATTTCCGCACCGGCGAGACGGCCGGAGCAGTTCACTTTAATGCCGTTGGCGCCGAGGCGCATAGCGGACTGGACGGCGCGCTTGAGGGCGCGGCGGAACGAGACGCGGCGCTCGAGCTGCTGGGCGATGCCTTCAGCGACGAGTTGAGCGTCCAGCTCGGGCTTGCGGATCTCGACGATGTTCAGGGTGACTTCGCCGCCCGTGAACTTGGAGAGGTCCTTGCGGAGCTTCTCGATGTCGGAGCCTTTTTTGCCGATGATGACGCCCGGGCGAGCCGAGTGGATCGTCACGTTGGTCTTGTTGGCGGCGCGTTCGATGATGACGCGCGCAACACCGGCCTGTTTCAGGTTCTCAAGCACGTATGCACGCAGCTTGATGTCCTGCAGCAGCTTTGCGGCGTAGTCTTTGCCTGCGTACCAGCGGCTGTCCCAGGTGCGGTTGATGCCCAGTCTCAGACCGATCGGGTTAACTTTCTGACCCATATTTAATACTCTCCTGAACCTTGATTATTCGGCTTGTTTAGCTTCGGCCTTGGCGGCGGGCTTGCTCTTTTTCGAGCCTTCCTTGCTGCCTTTGGCGGGTTTCGATTTTTTCTTCTCTTCGCCGGCGGGACGTTCCTGCACGACGATGGTGATGTTCGAGAACGGCTTCTCGACGGGGGCCGAACGGCCGCGGCCGCGCGTGTGGAAACGGCGCATGACCAGCGTTTTGCCGACGGTCGCTTCCGCAACATAGAGGCGGTCGACATCGAGGTTGTGGTTGTTCTCGGCGTTGGCGATTGCCGCTTCCAGCACCTTGCGCACGTCTTGCGACACGCGGCGCTGCGAGAATTCGAGTTCATTCAGCGCCTGTTGCGCGGATTTGCCGCGGATCAGCTGCGCCAGGAGGTTCAGCTTGCGCTCGCCGCCTTTGATGTACCATGCCTTAGCGATGGCCTGGTTGTCTTTGCGACGGGGTTGTTTTGCTTGCTTGGACATTGTCTTTACTCGCTCTTGGTAGCCGTTTTGTCAGCGCCGGCAGCGGTGTGCTGCTGGAACTGGCGGGTGGGCGCGAATTCACCGAACTTGTGGCCGATCATGTTGTCGGTCACGAGCACGGGGATGAACTTCTGGCCGTTATAAACGCCGAAGGTCAGGCCGATGAATTGCGGCAGGATGGTGGAAGCGCGCGACCAGGTCTTGATGACCTCGTTGCGGCCCGAAGAACGTGCCTTTTCGGCTTTCTTCAGCAGGTAGCCCGCGATGAAGGGGCCTTTTTTTACGGAACGTGCCATGTATTGCTACTCCTTACTGGCCAGCTGCGAGGCGCTTGTTCTTGCGACGGCGCAGGATGAATTGATCGGTACGCTTGTTCTTGCGGGTCTTGCCGCCTTTGGCGCACTTGCCCCAGGGCGAGACCGGGTGACGGCCGCCGGAGGATTTACCTTCACCACCACCATGCGGGTGATCGATCGGGTTCATCACGACGCCGCGGTTATGCGGTTTCCAGCCCATCCAGCGTTTGCGGCCGGCTTTGCCGATCTGCACGTTGGCGTGGTCGGTGTTCGACACCGCGCCGACGGTTGCCATGCAGTTGCCGTTGACGACGCGCAGTTCGCCCGAGTTCAGCTTGATCTGGGTGAAGCCCGCATCGCGGCCGACGACCTGGACCGAAGCGCCGGCGGAACGCGCCAGTTGGCCGCCGCGGCCGGGTTGGAGTTCCACGTTATGCACGAGCGTGCCGACGGGGATGTTTTTGATCTGCATCGCGTTGCCGGGCAGGATGTCAGCGCGCTGCGACGACACGATTTTGTCGCCGGGAGCCACGCGCTGGGGCGCCAGGATGTAAGCCAGTTCGCCGTCTTTGTATTTTATCAGGGCGATCCAGGCGGTGCGGTTGGGGTCGTATTCCAGGCGCTCGATCGTCGCTTCGACGTCGAACTTCTGGCGTTTGAAGTCGATCTTCCGGTAACGGCGCTTGTGTCCGCCGCCGCGGTGCCAGGACGTGATCTCGCCGAAGTTGTTGCGGCCGGTGGCGCGGTGATGGTCCTTGTCGATGAGCGAGCGCTCGGGCTTGCCTTTGTGCAGCTCGGAACGGTCGACGCGGATCATGGTGCGCATGCCGGGCGATGTCGGGCGGTATGATTTGAGTGCCATGTTATTTCCTCATTTCCTCCGGTTTACCGGAAGCTTCCTTAAATGCCTGTGGACACGTCGATCGTCTGGCCTTCAGCCAGGGTCACGATCGCCTTTTTGCGGTCGCTGCGGAAAGCCTTGCGGCCTTTGAAAATCTTGGTCTTGCCGAGCTGGATAGAAGTGTTGATTTTCACCACTTTCACCTTGAACACGGCTTCGACAGCGCGCTTAATCATTGCCTTGTCAGCGTCAACCGGTACGCGGAACGTGATCTGGTTGTACTGCGAGCCCATGGTCGCCTTTTCGGTGATAACCGGGAAACGGACGGCTTCGTAGAGAGCTTCCGTCAGCTGGGCTTCTTTCTTTTCGCTTTTTTTCTTAGCGGCTGTCATTTCAGTCGGGCCTCCAGTTGGGCGACCGCGTCCTTGGTCAGGACCAGGGTGTCACGGCGCAGGATGTCATAGACGTTGATGCCTTTTTCGGGCAGCAGGTCGATGTTCTTGATGTTGCGGACGGCGCGGGTGAAGTTCACGTCGGGCGTGCCGTCGACGATCAGCGCCGAGGTCAGGCCGAGCGTTTCAAGCGCCTTCGCCATTTCTTTCGTCTTGTGCGACTTGGAAGAAGCCGCATCGAGGACGACGAGCTTGCCTTCGGCCTGTTTCGCCGAGAGCGCGGTTTTCAGCGCCAGCTTGCGCATTGCTTTCGGCAGGCTGTGGGCGTGGTCGCGCACAACCGGGCCGAAGATCACGGCGCCGCCGCGGTGGTGCGGGTTACGGAGCGAGCCTGCGCGCGCCTGGCCGGTGCCTTTTTGCGAGAAGGGCTTCTTGCCGGTGCCCGAGATCTCGCCGATCTGCTTGGTCTTGTGGTTGCCGGAGCGGCGTTTCGCCAGCTGCCAGTTCACCATGCGGTGCAGGACATCCTTGCGGACCTTCACGCCAAAGATAGCGTCGGACAGGTCAATGTCACCGACTTTTTTGTTATCGAGGCTTTTTACAGCGACTTTCATGTTCAACTCCTTAGCCTGCGGCTTTCTGCTTCAGGCCAGCCGGTTTCGGCGAGTCCTTGTGCGGTTTCTTTTTCACGGCATCCTTGATCGTGACCCAGCTGCCTTTGTGGCCGGTGACGGCGCCTTCGACAGCGATCAGGCCCTGCTCGGGATAGACTTCCACGACGCGCAGGTTGGGGATGGTGCGGTTCTTGTTACCCATGTGACCAGCCATCTTCTTGTTCTTGAAGACGCGGCCGGGGCTCTGGCGCTGACCGGTCGAGCCGGGCGAGCGGTGCGAGACCGAGACGCCGTGCGTGGCGCGGAGGCCTGCGAAGTTCCAGCGTTTCATGACGCCCTGGTAGCCTTTACCGAGCGTAACGCCCGAGACGTCGACATATTGACCGGGGACGAAGTGTTCGACCGAGAGCTCGGCGCCGACTTCCAACAGGTTCTCTTCCGAGACGCGGAATTCGACGACTTTCGCTTTCGGCTCGACTTTCGCTTTTGCGAAATGGCCGCGCTCGGGCTTGGTGCAGCTCGTCGCTTTTTTCGAGCCGGCGCCCAGCTGGACAGCGGTGTAGCCGTTTTTGTCTTTCGTCTGCACGGCGACGACCTGGCAGGCGTCAACCTTCAGCAGGGTGACGGGAACGTGCTTGCCGTTCGCATCGAAGATGCGCGACATGCCAAGTTTCTGTGCTATCAAACCGGTACGCATTTTATTAGTCCTTCTTAATTAAACCTTTTTGAAACCTTGCTTAGAGCTTGATTTCAACGTCAACGCCGGCGGCGAGGTCGAGCTTCATCAGCGCGTCGATCGTCTGCGGCGTGGGATCGATGATGTCGAGAAGACGCTTGTGCGTGCGGCGTTCGAACTGCTCGCGCGACTTCTTGTCAACGTGCGGAGAACGCAGCACCGTGAACTTTTCGATGTTGGTCGGCAGCGGGATGGGGCCGCGAACTTGCGCGCCTGTGCGCTTTGCCGTGTTCACAATTTCCTTGGTCGACTGGTCCAGAATGCGGTGGTCGTATGCACGGAGCCTGACCCGGATGTTTTGCGCTTCCATTTTTAGTTTCCTTCTTTTCTCAGAGCCGGCCCCGCCGGCCATCCGGCGGGGCCTGAACTCTAATCCTTCAGTTACTCGATGATCGAGGCAACGACGCCTGCGCCCACCGTGCGGCCGCCTTCGCGGATAGCGAAGCGGAGGCCGGGATCCATAGCGATCGGAGCGATCAGCTCGATTTCCATGGTGATGTTGTCGCCAGGCATGACCATCTCGACGCCTGCCGGGAGCTTCACGATGCCGGTCACGTCAGTCGTACGGAAGTAGAACTGGGGACGGTAGTCGGTGAAGAACGGCGTGTGGCGGCCACCTTCGTCCTTGGTGAGGACGTAAGCCTCTGCCTTGAACTTCGTGTGGGGCTTGATCGAGCCGGGAGCGCAGAGAACTTGGCCACGCTCGACTTCTTCGCGCTTGGTGCCGCGCAGGAGAGCGCCGATGTTGTCGCCAGCCTCACCCTGATCGAGCAGCTTGCGGAACATTTCAACGCCGGTAACGACGGTCTTGGTGGTCGGGCGGAGGCCGACGATCTCGACTTCTTCGTTGACCTTGATGATGCCTTGCTCGACGCGGCCGGTAACAACGGTACCGCGGCCGGAGATCGAGAAGACGTCCTCAACGGGCATCAGGAAGGGCTTGTCTTTCGGACGAGCCGGGGTCGGGATGGTTTCGTCGACCGCTTTCATCAGCGCCATGATGGCTTCTTTGCCCAGGCCGTCCGACTTGCCTTCGAGCGCGGACAGAGCCGAGCCTTTCACGAAGGGGATCTTGTCGCCAGGGAATTTGTATTTGGTCAGGAGTTCGCGGACTTCCATCTCGACGAGGTCCAGGAGTTCCTTGTCGTCGACCATGTCGCACTTGTTCATGAAGACGACGATTGCGGGGACGCCGACCTGACGTGCGAGCAGGATGTGTTCGCGGGTCTGGGGCATCGGGCCGTCTGCTGCGGAAACGACGAGGATCGCGCCGTCCATCTGTGCTGCGCCCGTGATCATGTTTTTCACGTAGTCTGCGTGGCCGGGGCAGTCGACGTGCGCGTAGTGGCGGTTGTCGGTCTCGTACTCGACGTGTGCGGTCGAGATCGTGATGCCGCGCTCGCGCTCTTCAGGCGACTTGTCGATCTGGTCATAGGCCATGAACTGGGCTTTGCCAGCTTCTGCCAGGACTTTCGTGATAGCTGCCGTCAGCGAGGTTTTGCCATGGTCGACGTGACCGATGGTGCCGATGTTGACGTGAGGCTTGTTGCGCTCAAACTTTGCTTTAGCCATTTCTGGGTCTTCCTTCCTTGCTAAGTACGTTTTCGGTTAGTGTTTATGGTTGTTATGCGAGTTTTGCCTTCACTTCATCAGCGATGGCCTGCGGCACTTGGTCGTAGTGATGGAATTCCATCGAGTACTGCGCGCGGCCCTGGCTCATGGAGCGGAGGGTATTGATGTAGCCGAACATGTTCGCGAGAGGCACCATGGCGGTGATGACGCGGGCATTGCCGCGGCTGTCCATGCTCTGCACCTGGCCACGACGGCTGTTCAGGTCGCCGATGACGTCGCCCATGTAGTCTTCGGGGGTGACGACTTCGACTTTCATGACGGGTTCCAGCAAGACGGGCTTGCACTTCGGAATACCTTCGCGGAAGGCGGCGCGGGCCGCAATCTCGAACGCAAGTGCCGAAGAGTCGACGTCGTGGTAAGCGCCGTCGAACAGCGTCGCCTTGAAGTCGATGCAGGGGAAGCCGGCGATGACGCCAGTGTCTTTCTGCGCTTCGAGGCCTTTTTCGACGCCGGGGATGAATTCCTTCGGAACCGAACCGCCCACGATTTCCTGCTCGAACTGGTAGCCGGAGCCGACTTCACCCGGCTCGAAGCGGATGAGGACGCGGGCGTATTGGCCCGAGCCGCCGGACTGCTTCTTGTGGGTATAGTCGATTTCGCCGACCTTGGTGATGGTTTCGCGGTACGCGACCTGCGGAGCGCCGATGTTGGCTTCGACTTTGAATTCGCGCTTCATGCGGTCGATGATGATGTCGAGGTGCAATTCGCCCATGCCGCGCAGGATGGTCTGGCCCGATTCAGCGTCGGAGTTGACGCGGAGCGAGGGATCTTCTGCAGCGAGGCGGGAGAGCGCCATACCCATTTTCTCCTGGTCGGCCTTCGATTTTGGCTCGACGGCGATGGAGATGACGGGCTCGGGGAAGGTCATGCGCTCGAGGACGACCGGCTTGTCGGGGTCGCAAAGCGTATCGCCGGTCGTGGTGTCTTTCATACCGACGAGGGCAACGATGTCACCGGCGCTGGCTTCCTTGATCTCTTCGCGGTTGTTCGCATGCATGAGGAGCATACGGCCGATGCGTTCTTTTTTGTCTTTCACCGAGTTGATGACATAGGAACCCGATTCCAGCTTGCCGGAATAGATGCGGCAGAAGGTGAGCGAGCCGACGAAAGGATCGTTCATGATCTTGAACGCGAGGCCTGCGAAAGGCTCGGAAGCGTCGGGCTTGCGGATGATGACGGTTTCGGGGTTCGAAGGATCGGTGCCTTCGATCTGTGGCATTTCAAGGGGGTTGGGGAGGTAATCCACAACTGCGTCGAGCAGGGGCTGGACGCCCTTGTTCTTGAACGCCGCGCCGCAAAGGATCGGAACGAACTTGTAGGAGATCGTGCCTTTGCGGATGCATTTTTTCAGCGTCGCGATGTCCGGCTCTTTGCCGTTCAGGTAGTCTTCCATCGCCTTGTCGTCCATCTCGACTGCCGTCTCGATGAGCTTCACGCGGTATTCTTTTGCCTTCGCCTGCAGGTCGGCGGGGATGTCGAGCTCTTGGAACTCGGCGCCCAGGCTCTCGTCCTTCCAGACGATCGCTTTCATTTTCAGCAGGTCGACGAGGCCGACGTGCTCGGCTTCGGTGCCGATCGGGAGCTGGGTGACCAGCGGAACCGCGCCGAGGCGGTCGATGATCATGTCGACGGTGCGGTAGAAGTTCGCGCCAGTGCGGTCCATTTTGTTGACGAAGCAGATACGGGGAACGCCGTATTTGTCAGCCTGGCGCCAGACGGTTTCGGACTGGGGCTCGACGCCGGCGACGGAGTCGAAAACGGTGACTGCGCCGTCGAGGACGCGGAGCGAGCGCTCGACTTCGATCGTGAAGTCGACGTGGCCGGGGGTGTCGATGATGTTGATGCGGTGGTCGTTCCAGAAGCAGGTCGTAGCGGCGGAAGTGATCGTGATGCCGCGTTCCTGTTCCTGTTCCATCCAGTCCATCGTGGCTGCGCCATCGTGCACTTCGCCGATTTTGTGCGATTTGCCGGTATAGTACAGGATGCGCTCGGTCGTGGTCGTTTTACCAGCATCGATGTGTGCCATGATGCCGATGTTACGGTAGCGCTCGAGCGGATATTTCTTGTTGTCAGCCATGATACGTCAGTACCCCTATTACCCTTTTGATTACCAGCGGAAGTGAGCGAAGGCCTTGTTGGCCTCTGCCATTTTGTGCGTGTCTTCGCGCTTTTTCACAGCGGCGCCGCGGTCGTTGTGCGCGTCCATGATTTCGGAAGCGAGTTTGCTTTCCATGGTCTTGTCGTTGCGGTTCGCGGCTGCATCCTTGATCCAGCGCATTGCGACAGCGATGGCGCGGTTCGGGCGGACTTCGACGGGCACCTGGTAGGTGGCACCGCCGACGCGGCGGGATTTCACTTCGACCGAGGGCTTAACCTTGTCGAGAGATTCCATGAAGAAGGTGATCGGATCCATCTTGGTTTTGGACGCGATGATTTCAAGCGCGCCGTAAACGATGTTTTCGGAGACCGATTTCTTGCCCGAGATCATGATCACGTTCATGAACTTGGCGAGGATCAGGTTGTTGAACTTCGGATCCGGGAGAATTTCGCGTTTTTTGGCGGAATGGCGACGAGACATGTTTTAAAAACCCCTTATTTCGGTTTCTTTGCGCCGTAGCGGGAGCGCGATTTTCTGCGTTTATCGACGCCCTGCGTATCGAGGGTGCCGCGGATGATTTTGTAACGGACGCCGGGAAGGTCTTTCACACGGCCGCCGCGCACGAGAACCACAGAGTGTTCCTGCAGGTTGTGGCCGACGCCGGGAATGTAGCAGATGGCTTCGCGGCCGTTGGTCATGCGCACTTTTGCGACTTTGCGCAGTGCGGAGTTAGGCTTTTTGGGGGTCGTCGTGTAGACGCGCGTGCAAACGCCGCGTTTCTGCGGGTTACCTTGCAGGTCGGCGTTCTTCTTGCGCTTGAATTGAGCCGTACGGCCTTTGCGCACGAGTTGGTTTATTGTTGGCATTTAAAGCCCTTCCTCGGTTTAACAACGTACAAAATCTTTGTCGTGAGGATGAGGGCAACACCTGCCAGCTGCACTTATACAGTGCGCGACAGGATACCGATCTTTGAAGATCAGTCTAACTTCCACTTTTCCCGCGGAAGACGGTTAAAAAACCGGACTGCGTCTAGACCAAGTACGTCTACCACCAGCCCATCCTTAGAGCGTGCGCAATATATCATGGGTTTTGTTTAGGTCAAGCATTCTGTGCAGATAGCCTTGTTTTTTCATACGAAGGGCAATTGCGCCCCCCCTCTGCCCCATTCTTTCGTTATGGATAGCAATATTATTTCGTCGTATGGGCGTTTTGAATAATATTGGTACCCAGCCCCAAAAACCCCGTTACCCCCTCTTTTGCCTCCTGTTTTCCATGATTCGCCTCAAGTGGACAGAACCCTTGCCTTGGGCGCGGAATCAATCCATATTGCCTTCCGGAAGAGCTGGGCGGGCGAATGTATCGCTAACCCGGCCAGGGCCGAGAGGCAGCAACCGTACCGATTTTCATCCGGGTCGTTCAGTTCTTCCACTTATTCCCCGCCAGTTGCCGGATTTTTTATTTACCAGCGCGCCTTCGCGCGGGCGGGTCGTTCAGTTCTTCCACTTCCCTTACAATAATAATAAAAGCCGTCAGCAATTAAGCTTGACCGGCCATTTATATTTACATATTCTTCGTGACAGCAATTACAAGAGGCAATGATGACTATATATCCCTACGGCCGCCACAACCTTTCCCGCAAATGGGATATCGCCGCAATCGACCTGCCCGTCCCCAACCGCCTGATCGAGGACGAAGACAAGAATGAATGGGCATCTTATCTCGACTGCCTTTCTCCCGCCCAGCAGCTGCGCAAAGTGGCTCAGGCGACTGACCAGTTCCTCGAACTGCTCGACAAAGCGCCGAAAGACCTGACCCTGCTGTCCGAGCGCGAACAGGTCCTGGTCTTTTCGAAATGGATGGCCATGACCTATGCCGCGAATACGCTGGGCAAGCGCCTGCAGTTCTGCGAAGGCGAAGGCAAGAAATCGAAAGAATATCCCACCGACATGGATTGCAATTTCTCGCAGCTCATCGACTTCCTGAAATCGGTTAATTCGCCGGACGTAAAGGCATGGGAAAAGCGCCGCGAGAGGCATCACTTCTATAGCAACGAGGAAGATACCCCTTTCAGCAAGTTGCTGAACCTCGGCTTTACCACTTTTGCGAACAGCGAAAATGCACGAAAAGCCCCGCCTCCGCTGGATGCGCCGCCGGTCGGCCTCGACAAGGATATGCCTGTCAAAAAGCCTATTCATATCAAGCCCGTAGGACCGCGCTAATCCCTGTCTCCTGCTGCTTTGCAGCAAAACAGTTGACAGAAACACGGGTCTATGGTGTTATGTATCAGCTTCGCAAGAAGCCGCGGGATTTGATGTCAGCTTGCTGCCGCGTGACCAACAGCTAAAGCGCCGCAGGTTTAACTACTGCGGGACAACGCAGTAACAAGGATTAAACCAGTGGCCAACATCTCTTCCCTCCCCCGTCACGACCGAATGTGAACTGCCTCACATCTTGAGTCCGATTCTCTCTCCGTAATAAAAACATGCGCCGCTATGGCGCTTTAGATATCGCGCCCTTTGGCGCAAAGGCAGACATACAATGACCGACGTTCGTAACGACGACTTTACCCGCATCAATACCGTTGATGACGTGATCCCGCTCTACAAAGGCAATGGCCTGGCCTCCGACCGCCAGTACATCGGTTTCGAAACCGAAATCTGCGTCTATAAAAAAGGCCAGGACGGCAAGCCCGTCGCCACCTCGTCGCAGGATTGCGCCGAACTGCTGCAGCACCTGAAAAACCGCGGGCAGCAGCCGCAGCTGGAAATGGCCTCGGCCGTCGAATACGCCAGCCCCGCGTTCCGCGTCACCGACGTGCCGCAGCTGGTGAAAGAAATCCAGAACGGCTGGCAGGAATACAATGCCGCCATCCGCGAAAAAGGCTTCATCGCAAATGATTCCGCGCTGCTGCCCTTCGTCACGCTGGAATCGGCGGAAAGCAACCTGGTCGACCGCGACCGCGCGCGCGGCCTCGTCAAAGGCATGAAGCTGCACAAGAACCCCGAGTTTTTGAAAGTCACGCTGCTCTGCACTTCGACGCAGGTGAGCCTGTCTTACAAGGATCCCGCAGACCTGCATGACATCCTGACCACCGGCTATGCGCTGCAGGCTCCGCTCTACGCGCTCTTCGGTAATTATCCGGCATTTGTGGAAGGCAGCAAAGAGCGTATCGATTACAACCCCCGCGCCGCCTTCTACGAGAAATTCGGCGCGCAGGGCGGCATCCCTGAATCGCTGCTGACCGCAAAGGACGGCGATGATTTCATCCGCAAGCACGCCCAACAGGTCTTCAATACGGGGCTGCTGTATTACTACGACCACGACAAGACGCTGGTCTGGCCGGAAAAGCCCGTGACGTTTGAAGAACTGAAAGCCATCGGCCTTAACACCCGCACCAATTACGACCTTGCCGAAAGCTTTATCTATACCGACCTGAAGGTCTGCAACATCCGCGACGAGGAAGGCCGTCCCGTCGGCAAGCGCGTCGAAGTGCGCGGGCTGGATGCCGGCGCCCTGGGCGTTCAGGCAGGTGTGCCCTTTATCCATGCCACGCTGCGCGACCCTGAGACGCGCGAACAGGTGAAGGCGCTGCTGGCTGATTACGGCCTCTCGCCCGATCAAGACGGCTGGCAGCAGCGCGTGCTGGATGCGCGCCACAACGCGGCTTTCCATGGCGGCAAGTTTATCGATGTCGCCTTCGGCCAGCGCCCTGACGGCACGGCCGGCAACCTGAAAGACTTCTGCCGTGAGCTGGGCACGCTGCTGGAGTTGCATGCGCAGCGCAACCCTGCTATCGCCCCTGCCCTGCAGCCGCTGACAGAAATCTGCCGCACCGGCCTGACGCAGGCGGAACAGACCTCGCGCGCGACCAAAGACTACGACCACGCCAACCGCCGGCTGCTGGCGAACGATAACCAGCCGCAGGCAGCCGCGAAGGCGAAACAGGCGAACAAACTCTAACGGCATCCTTCCGAACCGGTTAGAAGCGAAGAAGGACGGGGTTTATGCCCCGTCCTTTTTTTCGCACATATATGTTGCATGCTTTGATAATCGCCGCGTCAAATTTTTCTTGCAGCGCCTGTTATCAAAAAGATTCGTAATCTGAGTCGCGCGTCGCTTGTTTCAGGAAACTGTTGCGGCTGCGGCATTCATGGGGCGTTTAACGGAACTTTAACCGCACCGGCTCATACTGGCTCTCACTCAAGCATACCAACAACAGCTTCATCCCAACAAAGGAGACCTCTCATGGCTTCATTCAAAATCCATACCCCCGAAAACGCCCCCGAACAATCGCGCCCGATGCTGAAAGAACTGCATGCACGCCTCGGCTTCGTGCCGAACATCTTCGGTGCGCTGGCTGAATCGCCCACCGCTCTCCGCGCATGGCTCGGCCTGAAAACCACCGTTGAAACCGGGCTTCTCTCGCCCGTCGAGCGCAAGATCGTCACGATGACCGGCAGCTACCTGAACAACTGCAGCTACTGTATTGCCGCCGGCACGACCATGGGCGAAAAAGAAGGCGTCTCGCGCGACGTGCTGGAAGCCCTGCGTTCCGACAAGCCGCTGAAAGACGCGAAGCTGGAGCAGCTGCGCCAGTTCACCAAGGCCGTCATGAAACGCATGGGCCGCCCCGACCAGACGGATATCGACGCCGTCCTGAAAGCGGGCTACACCAACGCACATATCCTTGAAGTTGTCGCGATCATCTCCCTCAACATCATGGGCAACTACGTCAACCACATCGTCGGCACCCCGCTCGACAAAGCCTTCGAACCCAACAAGTTCGAAGAGCGCAAAGTCAGCGTCCGCATGTCCGACGCCGCCTGATACGCTACGGATTGATGAAAGAAGCCGGGCAGCTCACACTGCCCGGCTTCGCCGTACTATAGAGCGTGTGTGTCTTCAAGGTTTTAGCTTGATCGTTTTCGAAACCGTCACCGCGCTGTTTGTGCGCACGCTGGCAGCGTAAATCGCCTGCATTTTAGCGGGATGCCCGTTGATGATGGCGTGTATCTCGCGCCGCTTTTCCTCGGGGTCTTCGATGCAGTCCCAGTTCGCCGCCACATTCAGGGCGTCCTTGCCTGAAGGCGTGGAAACGGAAGGTTTCGCGCCATGGTCGAGCAGGAATTCAAGCGCCTCGCATTTACCAAGGTGCGAAGCCGCCATTAACGGCGTCGAATCCCAGCTGTCGCCATGCACCTTGTTTAGCTGCACGCCATATTTGACGAGGACTGCCAGGCACTCGATGTTGTTCCATTTCGCCGCGCTGGTAACGGGGCTATTGTTTTCGTTAGGACCTTCACATGACGCGCCGCAGGCCAGCAAGAATTCAAGCGCGGCAGCATTCTGGAAGTGGACGGCACGCCCGACCGGGCTCATGAAATCCGTTGGCTGCCGGGCGATACTGTCCTTGATTGCGTCCATTGCCCCTTCCGCCAGCATGTCGGTGGCGCTTTTACCCGCGGCATTTTTCCATGTCGGCGCTTCCGGATAATTCAGGAGGATTTCGAGGAAGGCCGCACTGTCGCTTTGTTCAATGGCACGAAACAGGGCGGGCGGCGCAGCCTCCGCTCTGCGGACGCGCTCCGCATCGGACTTCTCGATCTTCCGCTGCAGGCGGCGGTCAGCAAAGGCATCGTCTGCCTGTCGTGCTTTTTTCCTGAACCAATCGCGTAGCATTGCTGACCCTTTAGATGGTTTTGGGGGCGATGGTAACGGCGTGTTTAACCGTCTTGATCTCGATGGTTCGGCCGCGTTTCAATTCGGGAATTACAAATCCATGGTCATAGGCGCAGACGTCGCCTTCGCTGCTGGCACCACCCTGCTGGAGAGCTTCAATTTTAAGGGCTTGCGCCGCGATAAGGTCATCTTGTGCGTTTATCAGTTCTTCCTGTGCGGCGCGAATTTCGCTGTTCTGGTAGTCGCGGTAGCCATGACCGGCAACGGCCAGCGCAAATCCGGCATAAAGGGCGCCTTTCACCCATTTGTTCATTTTCTTCTTTGACGGAATAGTGGCGGCGGACTGCATAAATTTTCTCCTGATACGGGCGCAATAGGCGCTTTTAAAACTGTCGCGTACATTAGATGAAATTGAGAATTATGTCAAATATTGTCCTGCCTAGGCCAATATCTAATAATATTATTTAATTTCAATATCTTAAGTGTATCAAATATAAGCAGATTTTCTTTGACTTGCAGGGCAAAGTGTAATAGATTATGGAAAAATAAAGCTATATAAGAAGAGGGTGCATTCATGCCAACCGGTTATACCGATAAAGTCCTGAAAGGAAGCACTTTCGAGGAATTCGCCCTCGATACCGCCTCGGCTTTCAGCCACCTCGCCCAGTCGATCAATGAAAAGGGCGACTTGCACGCACCCCTGCCCGACCCGGAAAAGGCAGCGCGGTCATACCATGATGAACGGGTAGCCGAAGCGCAGAAAACCCTGAAGAACTCTCTGAAGATGTCCTTCGCCAGCGCCGCGCGCAAGGCACAGAAGGAATATGATGAGGAAAAACAATCGCTGACCGAAGCCCTGTCGCAAACTATCCAGAACGGCTTCAAGCTCGAGAAGATGATCCAGCAGGTGCTGGAATACGAAGCACCCGACACAGAGGCGCACAAGGCCCACAAGAAATACATGCTCGACCAGCTGAAGACGACCATGGAGCATGACGCCGACCCGAAATATTACAATGAAAGGTTGGGCGAATTGAAACTCCTCACTGCGCAGGAATGGAAAGAAAAAACTATCAAGCAGGCCAAAAGCGATATCGAATACCATAGCGCAGAGGCCGAGAAGGATCGCGCAAGGGCGCGGGAAAGCGTCAGCTTCCTGGCGAATCTGCGCGCCGCCGTGAAACCCGGACCCAAGACCTGATCTCAGGCGACAAAAAACCCCCGCCGCGTCTAACGCAGGCGGGGGTTTTTGTTTGATGCCCTATTACTTCATATTCTGGACGATACCGTTTTGCGTCTCTGACATTTTTTCCATCAGGTTCGACATAAGCGCCATCATCTTGGCCATATGGTCCTGCATCTGCTGGATTCGCAGCTGCTGGTCGTCGGGCAGGCCAGTGATGGAATTCAGCTTTGTGTTCAGCGCCTTTACCTGCGCCTCCAGCTGCTTCACCTTGGCTTGGTTGGGGTTGGGCAATTTCAAGGCTTTCGGGGGTTTCGCAACGGTGCCAGCGCTTGCTTGCGACTTGCCGGTTTGTCCCTGTATCAGCCCGCGCTGGCGCGCAGCGTCCTGAAGCGCGTCGTCGTTCGCGTTGTCGGCTTTCTGCTGCGTGACGGTGTTCAACTGGCTGATGCCGTCGGTTCCTGCCTGTGCATGGCATGGCAGCAGGATAAGCGCGAGGGCGAGAATGAAATAACGCATGTTTTTTTACTCCTTTGAAATGGGGGAAAGAAAAACCCCCGCCGCGGTAATCCGCAGGCGGGGGATATTCTTTAGACAGTCATTGGCTTAAGCAGCCCCTGCCCGGCCGCGCTTGGAACGTTCGCGCGTGTCGGATTTGGGTGCTTCGATGGCCGTGACGTTGTTGTCGCCTTCGGTGAGCGGCGCCGAAGCGGCGTTCGCCGCCAGCGCTGCCTGGTCGCGCTCAAGCGCGATGCGCTTGAGCTTGTGCACGAAGGAACCGGTACCGGCCGGGATCAGGCGGCCAACGATCACGTTTTCTTTCAGGCCGATCAGCTTGTCCACCTTGCCGTTGACGGCAGCTTCGGTGAGCACGCGGGTCGTTTCCTGGAAGGACGCGGCCGAGATGAAGGAACGCGTCTGCAGCGAGGCTTTGGTAATACCTTGCAGCATCGGGTTGCCTTTTGCCGGGCGCTTGTCGTTGGGCAGCGCCTGGTTGATCTCGTCCATTTCCTCGCGGTCGACCTGTTCGCCCGAGAGCAGCGTCGTTTCGCCGGCGTCCGTGACTTCAACTTTCTGCAGCATCTGGCGGATGATCACCTCGATGTGCTTGTCGTTGATTTTCACGCCCTGCAGGCGGTAGACGTCCTGGATCTCGTTGATCAGGTAGTCGGCCAATGCCTCGACGCCCATGACGGAGAGGATGTCATGCGGCACCATCGAGCCTTCGAGCAGCGCGTCGCCCTTGCGGACATAGTCGCCCTCGTTGACGGCCACGTGCTTGCCTTTCGGAATGAGGTATTCCTTGGGCTCGCCCTTGCCGTCAGTCGGCTTGACGATGATGCGGCGCTTGGACTTGTAGTCCTTGCCGTATTCGACCTGGCCGTCGATGTCCGAGATGATCGCGAAGTCCTTCGGACGGCGCGCCTCGAAGAGTTCGGCGACGCGGGGCAGACCGCCCGTGATGTCGCGCGTTTTCGAGGTTTCTTTCGGGATACGGGCCACGATGTCACCGGCCTTCACGTGCGACCCGTTGTCGACGTTCAGGATGGCGCCGACCGGCATGTAGTAGTTGGCTTCAAGCCCGTTGGGCAGCTTGATAACCTTGCCGGAAGCGTCGGTGAGCGTGATGCGCGGCTTGAGCGACGCAGCCTTCGGTGTCTGGCGCCAGTCGATGACGACTTTCGACGAGATACCCGTCGCTTCGTCCATCTCCTCGCGCACCGACATACCGTCGATAAGGTCGCCGTACACGGCCGAGCCGTCTTTTTCGGTGATGATGGGGTTCGTATACGGATCCCACTCGGCGAGTTTCACGCCTTTCTTCACCTTGTCGCCGTCGGCGACGAGCAGCTTCGCGCCGTATTGCAGGCGGTGGTTTGCGCGTTCGCGGCCCTGCTTGTCGAGCAGGACGACCTCGGTGTTGCGGCCCATGACGATATGGACGCCTTCCGAGTTCGTGACGACGTTTTTGTTGCGGATCTCGACGGTCGCTTCAAAGGCTGCTTCGGCCGAAGATTGCGCCGCGCCCCTCTGCGCCGCGCCACCGATGTGGAACGTACGCATGGTGAGCTGCGTGCCGGGTTCGCCGATGGACTGCGCGGCCATGACGCCGATCGCTTCGCCTTCGTTGACCGGCGTACCGCGGGCGAGGTCGCGCCCGTAGCACTTCGCACAGATGCCGTTGTCTTTCGACTCGCAGGTCAGGACCGAGCGGACCAGCACGGCGTCGATGCCGGCGGTTTCGATCTGTTCCGACGTCACTTCGTCGATGATTTCGCCGGCCTTCACGATCACCTGGCTGGTCAGCGGGTCGATAACATCGACCGCAGCCGAACGGCCGAGGATGCGTTCCGGCAAGGAAACGATCACGTCGCCGCCTTCGATCACGGGGCGAACGGTGAAGCCGTTCTCGGTGCCGCAATCGTTTTCGGTGATGATCGCGTCCTGCGCCACGTCGACAAGGCGGCGGGTCAGGTAACCCGAGTTCGCCGTCTTCAGAGCGGTGTCCGCGAGGCCTTTACGCGCGCCGTGGGTGGAGTTGAAGTACTCCAACACGGTGAGGCCTTCCTTGAAGTTCGAGATAATCGGCGTCTCGATGATCTCGCCCGACGGTTTCGCCATCAGGCCGCGCATGCCCGCCAGCTGGCGGATCTGCTGGGTCGAGCCACGGGCGCCGGAATGCGCCATCATGTAGACCGAGTTCATGTAGCCAGCCGACTGAGGCTTGGCGATGACGTCCATCATCTCCTTGGTCACATCGTCCGTGCAGGAAGACCAGATGTCGACGACCTTGTTGTACTTCTCACCTTTGGTGATAAGGCCGTCCTGGTACTGCTGCTCGAATTCCTTGACCTTCGCGTTGGCGACGGCCACCAATTTTTGCTTCGCTTCGGGGATGATGAGATCATCTTTACCGAAGGAAATGCCCGCCTTGCAGGCGTTGGTGAAGCCGAGCGCCATCATGCGGTCGCAGAAAATGACGGTCTCTTTCTGGCCGCAGTGGCGGTAAACCACGTCGATCAGGTTCGAGACGTCTTTTTTCGTGAGCACGCGGTTGATGACGTCGAAGGGCACGTTCGGATGGCGCGGCAGGACCTGCGCCATCATCATACGGCCGGGCGTGGTGTCGACGACAACGGTAATCGGCTTGTTGTCTTTGTCGACGGTGTTGTAACGCGCCTTGACCTTGGTGTGGAGCGTGACGGCTTTGTTATAGAGAGCCATCTCGATCTCGGCCATGTCCTTGTACAGCGAACCTTCGCCCTTGAGGCCGTCGAAGGCCATCGAGAGGTAGTAGAGGCCGAGGACGATATCCTGCGAGGGGACGATAATCGGCTTGCCGTCTGCGGGGCGCAGGATGTTGTTGGTCGACATCATGAGCACGCGGGCTTCAAGCTGCGATTCAATCGACAGCGGGACGTGGACGGCCATCTGGTCACCGTCGAAGTCGGCGTTGAAGGCCGTGCAAACGAGCGGGTGCAGCTGGATCGCTTTACCTTCGATGAGCACGGGCTCGAAAGCCTGGATGCCGAGGCGGTGCAGCGTCGGAGCACGGTTGAGGAGCACGGGATGCTCGCGGATGACTTCCTCGAGAATATCCCAGACTTCCGGACGTTCTTTTTCGACCATGCGCTTCGCCGCTTTCACGGTGGACGCAAGCGCGTACATCGAGAGGCGGTTGTAGATGAATGGCTTGAACAGCTCGAGCGCCATCTTCTTGGGCAGGCCGCACTGGTGCAGTTTCAGTTCGGGGCCCACGACGATAACCGAACGGCCGGAGTAGTCGACGCGTTTGCCGAGCAGGTTCTGGCGGAAGCGGCCTTGTTTACCTTTCAGCATGTCGGCGAGCGACTTCAGCGGGCGTTTGTTAGCACCAGTGATGACGCGGCCGCGGCGGCCGTTGTCGAAGAGCGCGTCGACAGCTTCCTGGAGCATGCGTTTTTCGTTGCGCACGATAATATCGGGCGCGCGGAGCTCGATCAGGCGGCGGAGACGGTTGTTACGGTTGATGACTCGGCGATAGAGGTCGTTCAGGTCCGAGGTCGCGAAACGGCCGCCGTCCAGCGGGACGAGCGGGCGCAGTTCCGGCGGAATGACCGGTACGACGTCAAGGATCATCCACTCGGGGCGCGTGCCGGAGGTCAGGAACGCATCGATGAGCTTCAGGCGCTTGACGATCTTTTTCTTTTTCGCGTCGGAAGAACCGGCGCCGAGCAGGTCTTGCTCGAGCTGCGCCTTTTCTTTGTCGAGGCTGACGGCCGACAGCAGTTCTTTCAGCGCTTCCGCGCCGATGCCTGCCTTGAAGGCGTCTTCGCCGTATTTGTCCTGCGCGTCTGCGTATTCTTCTTCGGTCAACAGCTGCAGGGGCTTCAGCGGGGTCATCAGGGGGTCGATGACGATGAAGCTTTCGAAGTACAGGACTTTTTCAAGATCCTTCAGCGTCATGTCCATCATCAGGCCGATGCGGCAGGGCAGCGACTTGAGGAACCAGATATGCGCAACCGGCGACGCCAGCTGGATATGGCCCATGCGGTCGCGGCGCACCTTCGAGAGCGTGACTTCGACGCCGCACTTCTCGCAGATGATGCCTTTGTACTTCATGCGCTTGTATTTACCGCAAAGGCATTCGTAATCCTTCACGGGGCCAAAGATGCGCGCGCAGAACAGGCCGTCTTTTTCCGGCTTGAACGTGCGGTAGTTGATGGTTTCCGGCTTCTTGATCTCGCCGAACGACCACGAGAGTATCTGCTCGGGGCTGGCGATCGAGATACGGATCTGGTCGAAGCTTTGGGGGCCTTGGACCTGACCGAAGAGGTTCATTACTTCATTCATAGGTGTTCTCCCAAATTCCGATTAATTGTTCTGGCTTTGCTTCAGGTCGACGTTCAAGCCCAGCGACCGCAATTCCTTCACCAAGACGTTGAAGGATTCGGGGATGCCGATCTCGAAGCTGTCGTCGCCGCGCACGATCGACTCGTAAGCCTTCGTACGGCCTGCGACGTCGTCGGACTTGACGGTGAGCATTTCCTGGAGCGTGTAAGCCGCGCCGTATGCCTGCAGCGCCCAGACTTCCATCTCCCCGAAGCGCTGGCCGCCGAACTGGGCTTTACCGCCGAGGGGCTGCTGCGTAACGAGAGAGTACGGGCCGATGGAGCGTGCGTGGATCTTGTCGTCGACAAGGTGGTGCAGCTTCAGCATGTAGATGTAGCCGACGGTGACCGGACGCTCGAAGTAGTCGCCCGAGCGGCCGTCGATAAGGCGGACCTGGCCGGAGCTCGAAAGGCCTGCGTCCTCCAGCATCTTGTTGATGTCCGCCTCGACCGCGCCGTCGAAGACGGGGGTTGCGATGGGAACACCGTTGCGGATGTTGGCGCACATTTCCATGAGCTCGCCCTGCTTCAGCGTCGCGACGTCTTCTTTATACGCCTTTTCGCCGTAAGCGAGTTTCAGCTTGGCATGGAGTTCTTTTTCCTGCTTTTCCTTCTCGCCGCCCGAAGCGCGCTGGTAGCGGTCGACGATCTCGCCGATCTGCTTGCCGAGGCGCGCGGTCGCCCAGCCGAGGTGGGTTTCAAGGATCTGTCCGACGTTCATACGCGAAGGCACACCCAGCGGGTTGAGAACCAGGTCAACGGGGGTGCCGTCTTCCAGGTAGGGCATGTTCTCGACCGGCATGATCTTGGACACGACCCCTTTGTTACCGTGGCGGCCGGCCATCTTGTCGCCGGGCTGCAGCTTGCGCTTCACGGCGATGAACACCTTCACGGTTTTCATCACGCCGGGCAGCATTTCGTCGCCGCGCTGCAGTTTTTCAACCTTGTTCTCGAAGCGCTGGGTCAGGTCTTCGATCGCGCGATCAAAGGTTGCACCCATGCTTTCGATGTCAGCCATCGTTTTTTCTTCCGAGACGACGATCTCGCGCCATTCAGCGCGCTTCGTCTGGTCGAGGTCGGCGGCAGTGATCTTTTCGCCTTTCTTCAGGCCTTCGATCGGTTTCACGACGGTCTTGCCGGCCAGGATTTCACGCATACGGCCGTAGAAGCCGCGCTCGTAAATGCGGCGTTCGTCGTCGCGGTCCTTGGCAAGGCGTTCGATCTCTGCGCGCTCGATAGACAGGGCGCGCTGGTCCTTGTCGACGCCGCGGCGGGAGAAGACGCGCACTTCCACGATCGTGCCCGAGATGCCCGGGGGAACACGGAGCGAGGTGTCTTTCACGTCGGAGGCTTTTTCGCCGAAGATGGCGCGCAGAAGTTTTTCCTCCGGCGTCATCGGGCTTTCGCCTTTCGGGGTGACTTTACCGACCAGGATGTCGCCCGGCTTCACTTCGGCGCCGATGTAGACGATGCCGGCCTCGTCGAGGTGCTTGAGGCCTTCCTCGCCGACGTTCGGGATGTCGCGGGTGATGTCTTCCTGGCCCAGTTTCGTGTCGCGCGCCATGACTTCGAATTCCTCGATGTGGATCGAGGTGAAGACGTCGTCGGCGGCGATGCGTTCGGAGATCAGGATGGAGTCTTCGAAGTTGTAGCCGTTCCAGGGCATGAACGCGACGAGCACGTTACGGCCGAGGGCGAGTTCGCCCAGCTCGGTCGAAGGACCGTCGCCGATGATGTCGCCGGCTTCGACCTTGTCGCCCACTTTCACGAGCGGGGTCTGGGTGATGCAAGTGTTCTGGTTGGAACGGGTGAACTTCTTCAGCTTGTAGATGTCGACGGTCGACTTGCTGCTGTCTTTTTCTTCCGTGGCGTGGACAACGATACGGTTGGCGTCTACCGAGTCGACGATGCCGGGGCGGACAGCCGTGATCGCCGAGCCGGAGTCACGCGCGACGGCATGTTCCATGCCCGTGCCGACCAGCGGCGCGTCGGAGCGCATCAGGGGGACGGCCTGGCGTTGCATGTTCGAGCCCATGAGCGCGCGGTTCGCGTCGTCGTTCTCGAGGAACGGGATGAGCGCGGCTGCGACGGACACGATCTGCTTCGGCGAGACGTCAATCAGGTCGATCTGGTCGCGGGGAGACAGGATGTAGTCGCCACCCTTGCGGCAGGATACCAGGTCGCTCACGAAGCCCATCTTGGCGTCGAGTTCGGCGTTGGCCTGGGCGATGGTGTATTTGCCCTCTTCCATGGCCGACATGTAAACGACATCGTCGGTGACTTTGCCATTCACGATCTTGCGGTACGGGGATTCAATGAAGCCGTACTGGTTGATGCGGGCGTAGGTGGAGAGCGAGTTGATCAAACCGATGTTCGGACCCTCGGGGGTTTCGATCGGGCAGATGCGGCCGTAGTGCGTCGGGTGGACGTCGCGGACTTCGAAGCCGGCGCGCTCGCGGGTCAGACCGCCGGGTCCAAGGGCAGACATGCGGCGCTTGTGGGTGATTTCCGAGAGCGGGTTGGTCTGGTCCATGAACTGCGACAGCTGCGAGGAGCCGAAGAATTCACGGACGGCTGCTGCGGCGGGTTTCGCGTTGATCAGGTCATGCGGCATCGCGGTGTCGATGTCGACGGACGACATACGCTCGCGGATAGCGCGTTCCATGCGCATCAGGCCGATGCGGCACTGGTTTTCCATGAGTTCACCTACGGAGCGGACGCGGCGGTTGCCGAGGTGGTCGATATCGTCCGTTTCGCCGCGGCCGTCTTTCAGGTCGACGAGGATTTTCAGGATCGCCATGATGTCATCCTTGCGCAGGATGCGGACCTGGTCGTCGGTCTTGAAGTCGAGGCGCGCGTTCATCTTCACGCGGCCGACGGGCGAGAGGTCATAACGCTCGAAGTCGAAGAACAGGCCGCGGAACAGCGCGTCTGCCGATTCCAGCGTCGGCGGTTCGCCGGGACGCATGACGCGGTAGATGTCGATCAGCGCGTCTTCGCGGTTGCGGCACTTGTCGGCCGCCAGCGTGTTGCGGATATAACCGCCCACGTTGATGTGGTCGATCGCGAGGATCTCGAGGTTTTTAAGGCCCAGTTTCTCGATCTTGTCGAGCGACTTGTTGTCGAGTTCTTCGCCAGCTTCGAAGACCACTTCGCCGGTCTTCTCGTCCATCACGGTGCGGGCGACGGCGGCGCCGACCAGCTCTTCGCTCTGGATGACGACTTCTTTCAGGCCGTCTTCTTCAAGCTTGCGCGCCTGACGGGCGGTGATTTTCGTGCCGGCTTGCACTTTCACCTTGTTGCCTTTGGCGTCGATCAGGTCGTACTTGATCTTGATGCCGCGGTAGCGTTCGGGCACGAAGCCGGTTTTCCAGCCGTCTTTCGTCTTTTCGTACGAAATGATGTCGTAGAAATAGTGCAGGATCGCTTCTTTCGACAGGCCCTGGATTTTGGTGGGGTCGACGGGCTTACCTGCTTTTTGCTGGCGTTCGCGGTATTTCGCGGACTCCTCGTTATCGAGGGCGAGCAGGAAGGTCGTCACCGGCAGTTTGCGGCGGCGGTCGATGCGGACGTAGACGATGTCTTTCGCGTCGAATTCGAAATCAAGCCAGGAGCCGCGGTAGGGGATGACGCGCGCTGCGAACAGGTATTTGCCCGAGGAGTGCGTCTTGCCGCCGTCGTGGTCAAAGAACACGCCGGGGGAACGGTGCATCTGCGAGACGATCACGCGCTCGGTGCCGTTCACGATGAAGGTACCGTTGTCGGTCATCAGGGGCATGTCAACCATGTAGACATCCTGTTCCTTGATGTCGCGGATGGTGCGCATGCCGGAAGCTTCGTCGATGTCGAAGGTCGAGAGGCGCAAGGTAACGCGGAGCGGTGCTGCGTAGGTCATGCCGCGCTGCACGCATTCTTCAACGTCGTATTTCGGCTCTTCCAGTTCATAGCGCACGAAATCGATCTCGGCGCGGCCGGAGAAGTCTTTAATCGGGAAAACGGACTTGAAAACCTCTTGCAGGCCTTCCGTCAGGCGGTCCTGGTGCTTGGTTTCGCGCTGCAGGAATTTTTCGTAGGAATTGCGCTGCACTTCGATGAGGTTCGGCATTTCGCAGACCTCGGGGATCTTGCCAAACGTGCGGCGGATGCGTTTGCGGCCCGTGTAGCTTTTGCTGTCAGTGAGGGTACGAAGTGATTTCTTTGCGCTCATGGCGTTTCCTTTTTAAAGAACAGAAATGTCGTTGATGGGGGCGAATTGCCCCAACCCGAAGTGCGGAAGGACGAAAAACGGGAGGCCACCACATGCCTGCCGACGTCCTGAAAACTTGATTAGTCCCCTTCCCCAGTCATCGCCCGAATTCGGCGGCGGAAAAGTTTAGTCCCCTTGTCGCGTAGTACCGTAGTTTTCTTAAAGTAATAGTGCCTTCTTTTTAGCAGAAGGGGCGGCAGGGCAAAAACCCTGCCGCCTTATCTGTTGCGTCGCTTAACTCAAGCGAAGCAATCCCAGAGGGATTACTTCAGCTCGACTTTCGCGCCGACTTCTTCCAGCTTCTTCTTCATCGCGTCAGCGTCTGCCTTAGCAACGCCAGCTTTGAGAGGCTTGGGAGCGCCTTCAACGAGGTCTTTCGCTTCTTTCAGGCCCAGGCCCGTGATTTCGCGAACGACTTTGATGACTTCGATTTTCTTCTCGCCGGCAGCAGCCAGGACCACGTCGAATTCGGTCTTAGCTTCAGCAGCAGGGCCTGCACCGCCGCCAACAGCCGCGACAGCGACCGGAGCAGCAGCAGAGACGCCCCATTTTTCTTCGAGAAGTTTCGAGAGTTCGGCAGCTTCGAGAACGGTCAGTTTCGACAGTTCGTCGACGATTTTTGCCAGATCAGCCATTTTTAGTACTCCTTGTTAGATAGTTCGTTTGTTTACATTAACCAGACTTAAGCTCTTAGCCTTTCGAGGCGTAAGCGCTGATGACACGGGCCACCTGAGCCGCCGGTGCTTGCGACAGGGTTGCGAGGCGCTGGGCGGGAGCCTGAAGCAGGCCGACCAGTTTGCCGCGCAGTTCGTCGAGCGAGGGCAGTTTCGAGAGTGCCACAACAGCCGCCGTATCGAGGACCTTGTCGCCGAGTGCGCCGCCGATGATAACGAGCTTTTCGTTATCCTTGGCGAAGTTGGCGATGATCTTCGCGGCAGCGACAGCGTCTTTCGACGTGGCGATACCGACGGGGCCCTTGAGCATGGGGCCGATGCCTTCAAAGCGCGTACCCTTGAGAGCCCTGAGCACGAGCCTGTTCTTGGATACCTTGAAGTCGACGCCTTCCTTGCGCGTTTTCACGCGGAGCTCGGAAACCTGGCCAGCCGTCAGACCCACGTTCTGGGTCACAACGATGGATTCGATTTCGCCGAGCGTCTTTTGCAAGCCAGTGACGACTTCAGCTTTTTTTGCACGATCCACGGGATATTCTCCGTTTCTTTTCGTTTGGCGCGCTTCCTTAAGGGAAGTTTGCCGGGTTGCAGTTAAGAAGGCGCTATCCTGCCTTCCACCGTAGTTCCCGTCCCGAAGCGTCAAGCCGTAACGAAATAGTACCGTTAAAACTCTTCTTCCTCGTCTGTACTGGCCCTTATCGGTTTAATCCCTTGCGGGTGCCTGTAGTCTCGGACAGGGATCTGGATGGGGCCGAAGCCCCGCCCAAATTCAGTTACGCAGCAGCCCTTACGAGGCTTGCGAGGTCCAGCTTCACGCCGGGGCCCATCGTCGACGAGAGGCTTGCCTTTTTCAGGTAGTTGCCTTTCATCGTCTGCGGTTTTGCTTTCAACAGCGCGTCCATCAGGGCGCGGATGTTTTCGCAAAGTTTCTTCTCGTCGAAAGAAGCCTTGCCCACGCCGACGTGGACGATGCCTTCTTTCTGCGCGCGGAACTCGATAGAACCGCCCTTGGCAGCCTTGACAGCCGAGGTGACGTCCATCGTGACCGTGCCCAGTTTCGGGTTCGGCATCAGGCCTTTGGGGCCCAGGATCTGGCCGAGCTTACCGACGGTGCCCATCATGTCCGGCGTCGCGATCACGCGCTCGAAAGGCATTTTGCCTTTCTGCACTTCAGCTGCCAGGTCATCGTCACCGACGACGTCTGCGCCTGCTTTCTTAGCTTCTTCGGCCTTGGGGCCTTTTGCGAAGACGGCGACGCGGATGGTTTTGCCGGTGCCGTTCGGCAGGATCACCATGCCGCGGACGTTCTGGTCCGACTGCTTGGTGTCGATGCCGAGGTTGACGGCGAGTTCGATGGTTTCATCGAATTTCGCGTTGGCGTTCGACTTGATGTATTTAACCGCTTCTTCCAGCGTCCAGACCTTGGTGCGGTCCTGAGCTTCGCGTACGCTGCGCAGACGCTTGGTGTAGGGCGATTTTTTGCCTTTGGTCTCTTCTTTTTTCTTGGCCATGTGTTAGCCCTCCACCACTTCGACGCCCATGGAACGTGCGGTACCGGCGATCGATTTCATCGCGGTGTCGACGTTTGCGGCGTTCATGTCCTTGAGTTTCGCTTCTGCGATCTCGCGGAGCTGTTTCTTCGTGATCTTGCCCACGTTGGCATCTTTGCCGGTCGTGCCCGAGCCTTTTTCAAGCTTGGCTGCTTTCATGATGTAGTAGGAAGCAGGGGGGGTCTTCATCACGAAGGTGAAGGAACGGTCAGCATAGACCGTAATCACGCAGGGGATCGGCATGCCAGGTTCCATGCCCTGGGTTTGCGCGTTGAAGCCCTTGCAGAATTCCATGATGTTCACGCCTGCCTGACCGAGAGCGGGGCCGATGGGCGGCGAGGGGTTGGCTTTACCAGCCGGAACGACCAGCTTGATATAGCCCTGTACTTTCTTTGCCATTTAAATCTCCTTTACAGGTCAAAGGGTTGTGGTACGGCTCCGGCTGGACTCTACCGGTGAGCCTCCCACAGCTATCCCCGCGAACTTTTGATAAAGAATCGCGTGGTGCGGCAATATATATCCCTATTTCTCTGGAATGCAAGGAAATTCGGTGTGGATATGTGCGCCCGCAGCAGAAAAGTTATGGATTGTAGCACACCTCACCCTCGCTGATATGTTATGTATATTGACCGGCGCCAGGTTTTGTCAATCAGCCCTTATGGAGAGCAAGATCGGTCTGTTTTCCGCCTCTGCTCTCGCGCCGCCAAATGGCCAGGGTAACGGCCAGCACGGTCACAAAGGCCGCTGCCACCCCGACGTCGATATATTCGGGGCTGGCATGGATGCCTGCCTTTTGCAGCAGGTAATCGATATAGGAAATCGTCAGCCTGTCCTGCCCCCGCGCTTCCTTGATGTCCCAGTGCCAGTCGGTCAGGGGGCAGTAACCGATTGTACCGTACCATGCCCCGACACCCAGCCAGCAAACGGCGGTCGCCCCTAACAGCCAGCGGTGGGCAAGGCGCGTGGCAGGCCATATCCACCCGAACAGGTTGAAGAAGATAACGCAGACGTGAAAAACGTCGAAAAAGATATCAGCCGCCAAAAGCTGCCCGGACGTCATTCCGGCGCCATGCTGCCGGTCTGGCTTTCCTCGCGCTGTTCGCGGCGGAATTCCTGGAACTGCTTGGCGTAATCGAGGGCTTTGTCGACCTGCCCCTGATGCTGGGTGGCGAAATTGCGAACGGCGTCGGCGCTGGGCGGCTTGATATCGTATTTATCGGCGAATGACTTCATATCCTCGACCGAGGGCGTCTGGTCGCCGTACTGCTCTTTATATTTGTTGGCGAGATCCTGCATCTGCTGCATCTTGCCCTGCTCTTCTTCGACGGACGCGGGTTCATTTGCGGTGACGTCGGGTTCACCTTCGCTGCCCGTTGCGGGTTGTGACGTGTCCGCATCCTGCTGGCTATAGGCCTCGCCCTCATCACCCTGCGCAAAAACGGGAGTATGGGTGGCAACCAACAGGCCGAGCACGAGGGGCAACAGGTATTTCATGACATCACCTTTTTGAACGGGAGGCCGTATCTTAAGGCAGGCCGCGGGAATGGCAAGAGGTCAGGCGGCGCGCGCCGGGCGCATAAACCCGCGCTCCGACAGCCACATAAAGCCGGTAAGGGCGATCAGCACCACAAAGGCGCTTGAGGTCGCAATGTCGATGAGCTGAGCGTTCATCATCATGCCGGCCTGTGTAAAGATGTGGTCTATCCAGCTGGAGGGCAGTTCGGTCATGCCGGCGGCCTCTTTAACCTTCCACTGCAGTGCGGTGAGGGGGCACCAGCCGGTTTCGCCCTTCAAAGGCCCGATAATGAACCAGCAGAAAGCGATACCCGCCACCACCGCACGATGGGCCATGCGGCTGCGGGCATACCGCCAGCCCGTAAGGGCGAAGGCCAGCACGGCAAAATGCAGCAAATAAAGCGCAATATCAAGCAATTGAAGCATCAGCTAAGTCCCCGCCCCGATTCTAGCCCGAAGCGGATTCGGAGCACCAGCGAATTCCAGAGTCACTTTAACCTTTTATTAAACCCCGCAACCTATAATTGATTATGACTAAAATGCGCGGGGTTTTCGATGAGCCATGCGGCGATACACGCCAACCGGGTTCGCAGGCAGGAGAAAGTAATGGCTGATTTCGATTTTGAAAAAGCTGTCGAAGAGGCCAAGCACGACTTCCCTGAGGAAACGAAGAACGTCACCTTCATCGACCTTGATGCCGATGACGCCGACAAGAAATTGCGCGACTGGATAGACAGCCTCTCCGCTATCACCAAGACAAACATGCAGCGCACCGGCACTATCAATGACCTGACAACCTCCAGCAGCGGCTTTGCTTTCCACGCGCCGCAGGAAAACAAGCGCGTCGTGGCCATGCACAGCAAATATTGCGCCGATATTTCGATGTTCGAGCATGCGCCGGAAAAACAGGCGGCCTATGTCTTCGACCACGAACTGGGCCATATCGTCGTGCCCGATGCCGACCACGCCACCAACAAGGCGGAGCACGGCGCAGACGATTTCGCCGTCATCCGCGGGTTGAAGCGCGGGACGATGGACAAGAAAGACATCCAGCTGATAGCAGACGCGCGCGCCACCGATTTTTTCCTCTACGGCGACCTCACGCACCTGACGACCGTGTCGCTCGACAATATTCTCGTCAACCCCAAGAACACCGACTTCCTCTCGCTTTCGGCGAAAGAGATCGCGCAGATCGCCGGGAAGCACGCGCAAACCTTTGGCAAAAACAAGGAAGTGCGTGACGACATGAACGAAACCTATAGGGTCAAGGGCTTGTCTGACGCACCGCTGTCGCAGGAAGCATGCCAGAAACGCCTCGAGCAGCTGGGGCAGGTCTGCCTCGACGCCAACAAGAACTCGCTGCAGTTCTATATCGCCGCGCGTATTGTGAAAAGCGCGATGGAACATGGCGGTATCA
Source organism: uncultured Micavibrio sp. (assembly GCA_964575605.1). GTDB lineage: Bacteria > Pseudomonadota > Alphaproteobacteria > Micavibrionales > UBA2020 > JAPWJZ01. The sequence continues at coordinate 171,564 of CAZNRN010000003.1, forward strand.
ATAACATGCCGCTCGACACCTCGGGCCCCGAGTGGGAAAAAGTCGCAAAGGTTATCGAGCAGAAAACCAAAGGGCGCGACCTCGGCGCGAAAGAGGCTGTCGACAAGCCCGTTTACGACGCCGACAAAAAACCCTCAGGTGTCATGGACAGGCTGCGCAATATGATGAAACTGACCTAGGACGGCCCGCGCAGCTTCAGCCGTTTCATCGGCTTCACCGATGACCCTTTTTCCATCTCGGCCTCGATGCGCAGATGCACAAGGCGCTTCGCCTCGCCGTCGATCAGGGCAACAATAGCCTTGCAACCGTTCAGCTCCGCATGCTGGCGCGCGGTGCGTCCGGCCATATCGGCCGTGGCGATATCGACGCGGGATGAAATAAGTTTGGCCGCGGCATGCACATTGCCGGATTGCGCGGCGGCAATCAGCGGCGTCACGCCAAGGCGGTTCGCCTGCGCTGTATTCGCGCCCATATCCAGCAATTCATCGAAAACCTTCCGGCCGCACTGTTCTATCGCGCGGATAAGCGGGGAATTGCCGTCGTTGTCGCCCGCGTCAGGGTCGGCGCCGAGGCGTTTCAGCTGGTGCAGGGTTTTCGTGCGCCCTGCACAGGTGGCGGTCATGAAAGCCGTGTTGCCGCAATCGTCTTTCTGGTTCATGTCGGCTTTGTGCGCCGCCAGCAGTTCGATCATTTCCGGCGTATCGCCGCAGGCGGCAACCGACAGGGGAAAACAGGCGGAGGCGTCGGGCGTATCGGGCGACGCGCCCTTTTCCAGCAGCAGCCGCGCAATATCTACCAAGCCTTCTGTTGCCGCCAGCAGGAGGGGCGTCTGCGTCAGCTGCACGGCCGTATCGGGCTTCGCGCCTGCGTCCAGCACCGCCTTCACCGTCTCTGCGCTTTTTGATTGCACCGCCAGCGCCAGCAACGTACGGCCCATGCTGACAAAAGCCTCGAGGTCCCTGCCCGTTTGGCGCTCGAGGATATGTTTCACGAGCCGCGCGTTTCCCTTTTCCGCCGCGTCGCATAGCGTTTCGAGGAGGAGGTCTTCCTTATCCATTCTTTGCCGTCAATTTGATGCGGAAAGGTTTCGCGGGCGCGGGAGCTCCCTTGCGCGGCGCGTTGTCGATGATATAGGTGATATGTTCATGGCCCGCTTCGGTGGCTATCGCACCCGCCGTTTTGCCCTCCGGAGATATCAATGCCGGGTTCGCGCCCAGCGCAAGCAGTTTGCGGGCGCTCTCTCCCTTGCCATCCTCTGCTGCTTGCATCAATGCGGTTTTACCTTCTTCATCTGCGGCGTCTATATCTATCCCTGCCGCGACAAGTTTTTCCATTACTCCCGTTTCCCCCGCCTTTGCGGCCACCATTAGCAAGGTCTGGCCATCGCGCAAAGGGGCTGCAGGGTCGGCGGCGCATTCAAGCAACGTGTCAAAGGCCTCGCGGCTATGGTTTGCGATGGCTTTTCCCAGCGCCAGTGCGCCGAGCTTGTTCATGTCCGCGCCATGTTCGCTGAGGATGCGGATAACGCCCGCGTGACCTTTTTCGGCGGCAAGGTGGACGGCTGTTTTGCCCCAGTCATCCTCGATCTCGATGTTCGCGCCCTTTGACAGCAGCATCAGGGTGATGGTTTCTAAACCCTTCTCGGCGGCCGCCAGCAACGGCGCTTCATGGGCGTTTATGGGCGCGCTGTCGGTGTTTGCGCCGCGCGACAGCAGCAACGAAACAACCTGCGGCACACCGCCATAATAAGCGCCGACGGCGCGCGAGAGCGGCGTATGCCACGTGTTTATTTCCCGCGCGTTCACGTCAGCGCCCGCATCCAGCAGCGCAGAAATACTGTCCGTGTCGGCTTTCGAAATGGCCAGCAGCAAGGGCGTCCATCCCCTGTCGGACGGCTGGTTCAAATCTGTGACCTGGCGGGAGGCAAGAATACCCTTCACGCGCGGGACATCGCCTTTTTCAATCGCCTCGAGAAGGTCGTCGGCCGAAAATGCTTTTGCAGCCGCGTTGAATGCGTCATTGGCCATTTTTTGCCCCCAGCGTTATGCGGAATGGTTTCACGGGCTTGATGGCGACGGAGGTGCCTGCGTTCGCAAGCATCGCGTTTTTTCCGTCGATCAGGCTCACGACATGTGTGTTACCCTGTTTCTGGGCGATCTGCCGCGGTGTCTCGCCGTCATTCGCTGCAACGTTGGGGTCTGCGCCCAGTTCGAGCAGGCGGCGCACCGACGCGCCGCGGCCCGCGTTGGCAGCGTAGTACAGCGCGGTTTTTCCCTCGCCGTTTTGGTAATCCACGCCATAACCTTTCTGGACGAGGAAATCGATAACGCCCGTCTCGCCCCAGATAGCCGCCGACATCAGCAGGGTCGAGCGGTTGTCATGGCGCGGCGATACATCCGCGCCCTCGTCGATCAGCACTTCAAAGGCTTCGCGGTGGCGGTAAATCAACGCCTTGTCGAGCGGCGTCCATTCGAAATCGCTTTTCCTGTCGATATCGCCGCCGTGACGTTTTAAAATGCGGATAACCTCGCCGAGGCCTTCCTGCGCGGCAAGGTGTACAACGGTTTCGCCATGGAACACCTCGGTGTTGGGATCGGCGCCTTTTTGCAGCAGCAGTTCAACCGAGGCTTCGTCTGCGCGCTTGACGGCGAATTGCAGCGGCTTCTCTCCATGTTCGGCATGCGAGGGAGAATTCACTTGCGCCCCCGCCTCCAGCAGCATTGCAACGATTGCAGGGGTCGAGCGGTAGTAACCGATGGCAAAGGTCAGCGGCGTCCAGCTTTCGCTGTCGACATAGCTAGGACGAGCCTCGGCATGCGCGCCACCGTCCAGCACCTGTTTCACGATGTCTTTCTCGCCCGTCGCGATTGCACGGTAAAGCGGTGTCCAGCCGTCACCGAGCGACCCGTCCATGGGGATGCGTTTCGAGGCAATAATCTCGCCGATTAACGGCCTGTCTTTTTTCTCTATAGCGTCCAGCAGGTCCTTGAGCACGTATTCGGGTGCGGCGACATGATTGAAGGCGTTACTGGCCATTTTTAGCCCCCAGCGTAATGCGGAAGGGTTTAGCGGCACGCGATTGCCCCTTGCCGGCGGAATATATCAATTTCCTCGTATCGAGAAGCGCAGCGAGGTCGTCGTGCCCCTTCTCACGCGCAATATTGGCGGCGGAAAGGCCATTTTTATTTCGCAGTAAGGGGCTGGCGCCCAGCTCCAGCAGTTTTTCCGCCATATATAGCTTTCCCTCTTCGGCTGCCCACATCAACGCGGTATAACCTTCGTTGGTCTGCGCATCCAGCGGCAGTCCGCGGCGCGCCAGTTCCTCAACTATTCCCGCTTCACCGGCCCATGCTGCGTACATCAGCAACGTATGGCCTTTTTCATGATGCACCATCAAAGAAGCGCCGCATTCAAGCAGCACGTCAAAGGCTTCACGGTTGTGCGATGTGATAGCCTCAGCCAGCGGCGTATACTTGTAATGTCCCGCCGCTTTGTCCAGGTCGGCGCCATGGGCGGCGAGGATCCGCAGAATACCAGCGTGGCCTGCTTCGGCCGCATAATGCGCGGCGGTTTTTCCGTTGCGATCCGTGCCTTCGGCATCTGCCCCTGCGTCAAGCAAAAGCTTAAGCAAGGTCTCTTTCCCCTGTTTCGCAGCCTGCAGGATCGGCAGCTTCTCATCATCGCGTATCGCGATATTCGGGTCTGCCTTGTATTGCAGCAGTAGCTTTACCAATGGCGCGGAGGCCCGGTAATGCAGCACTGCATAAGCCAGCGGCGTTTCCTCGTCATATTCGCGCGATTTCTGGTTGACGTTCGCGCCGGCGGCCAGCAGCAGCCAGGCGCATTCGACAGAACTTTCGCACACAGCCTGGCGAAGCGGCGTCCAGCCATGCTTGTCGTAGGCGTTGATATCGGCAACTTCCTTTGTGTCGAGGATGCTGCGCACCTTCTCGACCTCCTTCTTACGCACGGCTTCGCAGAGGTCGTCGATCGTATAGCGCTCTCGCGCCTGCTGCGGCGCGGGAGTGGGCATCTCGTTGAACCTTTCGCCCACGACCTCCGTCATGATGCACAATCCCTGTCGTTACCGTGTTAAAAGTCTGAAGTGCTTTTGTTTTTTTGCTTTTAAAGTTTGGCTATAATAACAAATTATTATGGGAAATGCAAAGGTTTTCACATCTTGGCAGAATCATGTCAAATATTTGATTTTATTGATTAATCCGGCTTGACAAAGCCGAGGTGCAGCCCCAGTTCATAACTCATCACAGAAAGGAAGGCCACGAGCAGCACATAGAAGGCAGCATAGAAGAACCTGTTTTCAGCGCTGATCGCATAGTAGGCCGCGTGCGCTGGATCCTTCGGGTCATATTTCATTGCCATGCGGATTTGGGGAAAAGCCATGAAGGCAATCAGCAGGAAAATCGGGCTGGGCTTCCACCAGAACAGGGCGACCAATATCGGTGCGCCCAGCAGCCAGATGCGCGGCGACAGCACCGCCGTGATGCGCCCCCCGTCTAGCGGCGAAACGGGCACGAGGTTGAAAAGGTTCAGCATGAAACCCGCATAGGCCAGTCCCAGCAGCAACCGGTCGTCACCCATTTCGCGCCCCACGAAATAGCAGGCAAGCGCGCCCAGCGTACCGACCAGCGGCCCGCCTAGGCCGACGTAAGCTTCGGTCTCGACGTCGTGCGGCTTGTCCTTCATGTCGATCCACGCGCCTACAAAGGGAATGAAGGTAGGCGCGCCGACTTTCAGCCCCCGCTGCCGCGCAGCGACATAATGCCCCATTTCATGGACGAAGATCAGCAACACGATGCCAACCGCATAGCTCCACCCCATCCCCAGCGCATAGCCATAGGTCACGACCGACAGCAGCATAGTGCCCAGCGTCCACAACACGGGCCCGAGCTTGCCTGCCGAAAGGAGGAGAAGGAGTGTCTTGATCATTTATTCAGGCGGAAGGCGTTTTTTTACGGCTGAAGAATTTCTTAAACGCCGCCAAACCGCCCACCGCCACAAGGATGATGGCCTTGGCAAAGCTTTTGAAAAAGACCAGAAGGCCTGCTATAAGCCCAAGCTTTTTCGCAGCCACACCGCCGACCAGCGCCAACAGGCCGTATTCGGCGACTTTGTCGGTTTTCGCGTCAAAGTCCTCGTAACGGCGGCCCTGTACGAACTTCAGGCCGGAAAGGAGCTTAGAAGCCACTTGCTTGTCTTTTTCTATCTGCCCCTGCGACGAGACAAGGTTCAAGCTGATATAACCGCCACGGCCCAGCATAAAGGTGTTGTAGTTCACGGCATTTTCAGTCTCGGCGGACACGGGCTTGCCGTCAGCGCCGATGTCACGGGCGGCAATTGACCAGACCAGCTGGTTCTTTTGCTTGTCGTAGGTAGGCTTTTGTATCCAGCCAACAACTTCCATCGCCGGCAGGTTGCGTTTGCTGCGCTCTTCGTTGTCTGCTTTCAGGCCCGCCTTCATGCTTTCAAGGATTTCATCGGCATTGAAATGATCACCCTCAGCGTCCTGGATATAGCCACTGTCGTCGTAATCGGCGACCACGAACCAGCCCCCGGCATCGTTTTCGGGCGCGACGACACCCACCACCGTGTCACCGGCAGGGTTGCCCATGCTTTGCAATACGGCGACGGCCTGTTTCTCGGGCACGAACATCATGCCCTGCGGAATGGACATGGTCGCGATATCGCGCAGTTTCACCTCGGCCGGCCCGTGAACAACACCGGCCGCCAGTTCACGCGCCGCCTTCTCTTCGTCTGGAGTCATTTTGGCCTCTGACGAAACCGCGGGGGCACCGTCCGGCTGCGGGGCCGGAGCCTGCGCAAATGCAGACGTGGAAAGGCACATCACGACAATCGCGGCGATGAAAAAGAATTTATGGACGGTCATGTGACATGCTTTCAAAAGGTTGGAAACGGGATACGCATTTATAGCACCACGTCCCGCGCCTTGGAAGGCTGACAACAGGTAATATCAGGCTTGGAAGGGCAGACGCTCGGCGCGAATTTTCGAAATACGGCGCCCCTGCATCTCTATGACTTCCAGCTTCCAGCCGCTCCAGTCGAGTATCGCGCCTTTTTCCGGCATATGGCCAAGCTCGTGCAGCATTAGACCGGCGACTGTACTGAAACGCCCGTCGGGCTCGTAATCGACGCCAAGGCGGGAACGCAGGTCGTAGATTGACGACATGCCGTCGATAACCAACGCGCCCTCTTCTTCCGAAATCAGAGGCTTTTCGTCCTCGTGGTCGGGGAATTCACCGGCGATGGCTTCCAGCAGGTCGAGGCGCGTGACGACACCCGCCATGCTCCCTGCCTCATCGACAACAACCGCCAGGTCGACGGGCTTTTTCTTGAAAATTTCCAGCATATCGATGACAGGCACACTGCGTTGGACGAACAGTGGCTCCCGCAGCAGCCGGGAGATCGAAGGCGTAGTTTTTTCAAGCGCCGCCATCATCAAGTCATCGCGCCGCAGCGTCCCCATCACATTGTCGACAGCGCCATCGACGGCAAGGATGTGCGAGCGTGAATAGCGCATCATCTTGTCCAGCAACTCGTCGTAGGGCAGCGTGATGTCGATGTACTCTACATCGATACGCGGCGTCATGATGGTATGCACGGGCCTCTCTGAGAGGTTCAGAACAGCGCGCATCATTTCTTTTTCAGCGGGTGCCAGCGCGCCCACCTGCGCCGCTTCCTGTAGTACAACGTTGGCCTCGCGCGCCTCTTCCGCGTCTTCCAGCGGTTTTGCGCCCATTAGTTTCAAGATGGCATCGGCCGCGCGTTCGCGCACGTCGCTGTTGCTGACGCGTTTTTTCATCTTTACCAACGCGATCTGGTTGATGGCCTCGATCATGATCGAGAAAGCGATGGCGGCATAGAGATAACCCTTTGGGATATGGATGCCGAAGCCGTCGAGGATCAGGCTGAGGCCGACCATCAGGAGGAAACCAAGGCAGAGCATCACGACCGTTGGGTGTTTGTTCACAAAAGCCGTCAGGCGCTTGCTGACTGTCACCATAATAAAAATAGCGACCGTCACTGCGCCGACCATGATGGCCAGGTGGTCGGTCATGCCGATCGCCATGATGACAGCATCGAGCGAGAAAACGGCGTCGAGGATGACGATCTGGGCCACAACCATCCAGAACTGCGCCTTCAGCTTGCCCTTGGGGCTGCGCGAGAGGCCCTCGACCCGGTGATGAACCTCAGTCGTCGCTTTACACAGCAGGAAGGCGCCGCCGCCGATAAGGATCAAATCGCGTGCAGAGAAAACAAATCCCGGCGCCTGCAGCAGCGGCGCGGTAAAGGACGCTAGCCAGGAAATTCCCGCCAGCATGCCAATGCGCATGGCGAGCGCCAGGAAGAGGCCGAGACGGCGCGCCTGGTCGCGCTGCTTTTGCGGCAGCTTGTCGACGAGGATGGCGATGAATACGAGGTTGTCGATGCCAAGGACAAGTTCGAGCACGACAAGCGTGACGAAACCGGCCCAGGCCGCCGGGTCAAGGAGCAATTCCATTTACAGGAGCCCCGAGACGGCAGAAGCCATCAGACTTTTTCCACCTGGCTGAAATCGAGTTCGACGGGGGTCGAGCGGCCGAAGATGGAGACCAGCACCTTGAGGCGCGATTTGTCTTCGTCGATTTCTTCGACCGTGCCGTTGAACGAGTTGAACGGGCCGTCGCAGACCTTGACCTGCTCGCCGATTTCGTAAGAAACCGAAGGACGGGGACGTTCTGCGCCTTCGACGACCTGCTTCAGCAGGCGCTGTGCTTCGCCTTCCGAAATCGGCTGGGGCTTGGTGCCGCTGGCGCCGAGGAAGCCGGTAACCTTGGGCGTGTTTTTCACGAGGTGCCAGGCTTCGTCATTCATGTCCATTTTCACCAGTACGTAGCCTGGGAAGAACTTGCGCTCGGCGTTGACTTTCTGGCCGCGGCGGACCTCCACCACTTCCTCGGTCGGGACCATCACTTCGGTGATGAACTGGTCGAGGTTGCGCTTCTTGGCGCCCTCAATGATCGACGAGGCGACCTTTTTCTCGAAACCCGAATAAACGTGGAGGACGTACCAGCGCTGTGCCATTTTAAAAAAACCTTAAATTACCCTTGAGTGCCGAATTGCAGGACGAACTGCACGCCGTGCTTGATGACGAAGTCGATCGCGAGGAGGATGAAGCTCATGATCACGATCATGACGCTGACGACAAATGTCGTCATCATCGTTTCCTTGCGGCTGGGCCAGGTGACTTTGGACCCTTCCTGTTTGACTTCCTTCAAGAACTTGATGGCGTTCATCTTGTTACCTTTTCAGTGTTTGGCCTGCCGACCTTTTTGGAAGATGGCAGGAGCGGGGGGACTCGAACCCACAACCCTCGGTTTTGGAGACCGATATTCTACCAATTGAACTACGCTCCTTTAGCCCGCTTTTCCCGCTGCGACCCCTCGTTTCCGGAAGCCGGATTCGATTAAGTCTAGAATGTAGGGGAATAACGTAAGTGGGTATATAACGCAGTTTTTCGCCATTTCAAAGCAAAAAATGGCACTCCGCCCGGAGGGCTTCATAAAGGTTAATTGTATTAAGGGGTTATCGATACCCAACTTAACGCTTGGCTGGAGCAGTCAGGATGACGTCGACGTTGAAATAAAGGCTACCGGTTTCATCGGTCGCCGGATTAACGTAATTAAGCACGTCCCAGAAGTGGCCGTCACGCTGACTGAATTCCTGGCTGACCAGCTGGTAGTGGAAATATGTCTTGAGGATCAGGTTTTCCTCAGCCGGGTCGATAACTTTGAAGGCGGTTTCAGGTGTCTTGCCATCCCCGCTCGCAGTGATCGCGCTGACAATGCCCGCCAGTGCTTTCTGGTGGAAGCTGCGGTCGGTACGGGTCAGCTTCGCCTTGTCGATCATGTCCAGCGCCTGTAGGTGCGAACGGTAATGGGCAAAGTGCTGAGCCAGAAGGGTATTGTACGACATCTGGGCCTCGGGACTGGGATCAGAAACGGCCAGCTGCCCGGCGCGCTGCAACGCATACCAGATCGCCTGCGCCCCGCCATAAGGCTCGTAGAACGAGGTTTTGATGTACAGGTCGCGGAGCTTGGGCCAGTCAGGTTCGGCCTTGCCAGACATCGCCTGCTCGACGAGACCAAGGTATTGCTGGTCCACGGTGCTGGCAGCCGAGATAGCGGGTACGGCAAGAGCCAGTCCAAGAACCATAATCAACAGATAAGCGAGACGTTTCACAAATCCCCCGAGAATAAAGACTCTGCCAGTATATGCGCTAGGTGGAATAAAAAAAACAGGCTTTTTCAGCAGCCTGCCTTCTTACCGTAACAAACGGAAATTCAGTGCCCGCCCCGCAAGGGGATAAAAGTTTTGCATTTATATCATGTATTTAAAATGAATATTTCACATGAAACATTCAAAGCAAAGGTCAGAAGGCCCTGTTCTTTGCATGCGCGCGGCGGTAAAGACGGCTACCCTGCTGCGCCTTCGAAAGCGTCTGCACCTTGGCGGAGCGCGCGATCTTTTTAATCTTGCCGCGTAAAAGCTCGATTGTTTCAGGGCTTCCGCTCTTTACCTCAAGTTCAACCTCATAAAATGGATAGTGCTTGCGGTCGCTACCGATAATGATGGCGCCCACATCAAATGCCACCTCGAGGATGCCGCGCTTCTTCCCGCGCCCTACTCTCAAGTTGAACGCGCGGCGCTCAATCGCTGCTGTAAAGATGTGAACCATTTTCTTGTTGTGAAAAGGTTTTACGGCTGAACGGCACTGACGATCGGAAACCTTTGTTAGCACGGGCGCATGGAAGCGGATCATGTCCTTGCATTCCTTACGCAGGAATACACCCTTGGCTAATGTTTGCCTGATGTCGGCAGGCGGCACGTCGAATTTCACGGTCTGCTCGTAGCCGCCAATCTTGCCGTTCTTGCCGGGCTTGTACTGCATGCGTAGTGAAATTGAATTCTGGTAAAGGCGCAGGTCAGGCGTATCGTAATACGCGCGCGGCATATATTTATGTTCGATCTTCTTGCCGATGGCTTTTTTCTTGAGCGCCCTGAACAGCTTTTCAAGGTCGGCGGGAGAGAGCGCGATCTTGAGCTCCTGCTCGATCTCGCTCTTGTCTTTCTTGTTGTTTTTCTTGCGCATTTCTCGGGACGTCAGATTTGGCAGGGTTGCTTCAGCAAAGGTTCGACCGCTTCGCGGACCGTTGCCCCCAGCCTGTCGAGCTGGCGGCGCAGGGCGTCGCTGATCTGGGCGATGTGGAGGCGGTGCGCCTGTTCGTTAACGGAGAGCACCTCGGCAAAGACGGCAGAAAGCCACGACGCATGCTCGAAGTTCTCGGCCGAGCACTGGACGATAAAAGACGGTGCCTTTTGGGCTTCCTGCTGCGGAGCTGCCATTGATTTTCCCTTATACGAGAGATTTACACGCCTCTAGCCGCCCGCTGAAGCCATTATGCGACAAAGACATGGCGCAATCAATAATTTAATCAGGGGAATAGGTTTTTTTGCTGAACTTACGCGAAAGCGCCTTGTCACAGCTGCGGTTCCTGATGCCTTGCATGAACCCGTTAAGAGAAACCTCGAAATTCACATACAAACTGCCGCGTGGCAGTCCGCGTCGTACTTAGTTCGGTTTCAATTTAATCGGATGCATCACTTTGATAGGCTTCGGCGGTTCTTTTTCCGGATAGATTGCCTTGCCTTTGTAGACGACAGGATATCCCTTCACGCTTTCAGGCAACACCCCGGTAAAAAGCCTCGTGATACCGCGGTGGTAACTGCCCCCTTCTGCGAAGGGCTGCGCGTCATCGGTATCGGTCATAAAAGCCGTGACTTTTCCTGCGAGCTCTTTGGGGATCTGTGCCAGCACTTCGGAAATATCCGGTTTGAAAAATGACGGCGCACCGTAGCTGTGATAAGTCACGATCGTATCGATTTCCGTCAACCCTTTCGCGGCTTCCATAAGCTCGGGATCCCAGGTAAAGGCCGTGGTTTCAAGGTCGCAGGGCTTGATGAAATGCGGCCGGCCTTTTTCGTCCGCTTTCATGGGTTTGATGCGGAAAGCACGCGCGAGCAGTTCGTCCCTGGACAGTTTAGGAAGTTCTTTTTTAGGCATGGCTAAAAACCGGGATGAGGGGTTACAGGTTTCTTGATTTCGAGAGGCTTTCGCACATGCACGTCCTCGCCCAGCGTCGTGGCGGCGACGGTGTTGAAAACCGGCTTGGGTTTCTCCTCGGGCGGGAAAGGCTTGTCGTATTGCGCTTTCCAGGCAATCACGGGCTGCGCCTTGATCTTGGCGGGCATGTCGCCGCTGTAAAGCACCATCTCGCCGCGCACATAACCATTCTGCCCGTCGCGATCGTCATCCAGCTCAAGGCGGAAACCCGTCGCTTGCGGCAACAAATCTTCGGGCACCTGGGGCAGCACCTGCGCCTGCGTCGGCGAAAAGACCAGCCCCCGCACCAGCGTCGCCGGTATCAGCACATCCACGCGCGCGAATTCCTTGAGGTGGTCGGCCGGCGCCTGCGGGTAAACCTCGATCTGGTGCAGGTTTTCGTAGAGGTCGATGGCGTCGATAAAATGCGTGCGGCCACCTTGGTCGCGCATCACGGGCTTGAGCCCAAAGGCTCGGTTGATCAGGTTTTTGTCTGGCGGGACAGGCTTTTTCACGGCTGCGGCCCATCCGGCTTTTTAAACGTGAGGGGCTTCATAACTGTAATCGGTTTTTCAGCAGTTACGGCGGCAGCGGGGTTGAAAACAGGTTTTACCGTCGAGGGGTGCCTGAACTTCTGCCCCATCGCGGTGATAGTTTCCTCCGCCACCGTTTTGGGGAGGGCGCCTTTATAGAGTGTGACTGTCGCGTTGACACAGCCCTCCTCGCCTGACAGGAAGCCGTCATTGACCGCAACAGTATAGGCAGTGGCAGTCTTGTGATAACGCTTCGGCAGCTGCGACAGCACTTGCGCCACTGTCGGGAAGCGAAGGTCGTACATGCCGACCGGCAATTCTACCTTCAATTCCGTCAGGCGCTTCATCTGGCGCGCGGCGGAGCCTTGCGTGATGTCGCTATCCAGCGGAATGCGGTAAATGTCAGGGCTTTTGATAAAATGCAGCATACCGTCCCCGTCCTTCATCAAAGGCTTGATGCGAAAGGCCAGTTCAACAAGTTTCCTGTCCGGCGCGGGCTTGGACGGCATCAGTCGGTTCTCCGGCTGCGAAAATTTATTCAGCCGGTATGATAGGAAAAACAAATAGTTATGTCAATGCGTTGCTTTTGTTATGAGAAAGCAGCGGCTTAGCGCCTTCCCAAGGCGGGGGCATCGCGCTAGTTTATTCAAGTCATGACCTCTGAAACACCCAAACCTCCAAAAGCCCCTTTAAGCGACGCCGCCCGCAAGGCAGCCGAACGCGCCAGCGCATTGACAGTTCGCACACTGGAAAAACTAGACAGCCTCGGCATCGTTTCGACGCCTGAGTTCTATGAGCTCTGGTTCCGTTATTTCGAAGGCGAGCCCGGCGTGGTGCGGGCGATTGACGCACTGGGGTCGGAAATAGACGAAGCGGCCTGCCTGCGGATATACAACCGCATGCTCAGCAATACGGCTCAGGATATAGCTGTCAACAAGGTCAGCGACGGTGTGCAAAGCTCGCTCACCAAGCTTGTCTCTATGCTGAAAACCGCCAATACCGCGACCAGCGAGTACAGCGGCCAGCTGGGCGCGGCCGGCACGCGCATCAAGGACGCTTCAACGCTTGAAAGCCTTTCCGAAGTTGTCTCCGAGATCATCAAAGATACCAGCCGTATGCTGGAAAAGAACAAGGCGCTCGAAACCGAGCTTGTTACCTCGTCACAGCAGGTGGCCGAGCTTCGCCAGTACCTTGAAACCGCAAAAAAGGAAGCCACGACTGACGGCCTGACCGGCATCGCCAACCGCAAGGCTTTCGACCGCGCCATGGCCGAAACGGTCGAGGCGTCACAAAAGGCCAGCACGCCCCTCGTACTGATGCTGCTCGACATCGACCATTTCAAGAAGTTCAACGACACCTGGGGCCACCCCATGGGCGACCAGGTGCTGAAGCTTGTCGCCCGCACGCTCGTGAGCAACGTCAAAGGCCAGGACACTACCGCGCGTTACGGCGGCGAAGAATTCGCAATCATCCTGCCCGGTACGCCGCTCAGCGCCGGGCAAACCGTCGCAGAAACCTTGCGCCGCTCGGTCGAGAGCAAGGAAATTACCAACAAGGCCTCGGGCCAGAGCCTCGGCGGCATCACCATTTCCGTAGGCATCGCGCAATACCGCATGGGCGAGGATATTTCTTCTTTCATCGAGCGCGCCGATGCGGCGCTTTATAAAGCCAAGCATTCCGGCCGCAACCAGGTTCATGTTGCGGGGATATAGGCCGGCATGCGCCCCGTCATCCTTGCCTGCATTGCCTTCCTGATGGCGGTCTTGGTGGGGGTGTCTTACTGGCATGAACTCCGCCTCGCTGCCCTGAAAATTGCCCATGATCACCCCGCTGTCGCCGCTTGGGACATCGAAGATGCGATCTTCGTGCGCGCCGGAAGCATCGAAGCCCTGCATTCCCCGCGCCCCTGTCTTTCGGCCGAAAGCGAATGGTATATCGACAAGCAGAGCGGCGAAACGCTTTCGGGCATCAGCATCATCAACCGTTGCGGGGACTGGATTGACGTGACGGATGCCCGCGCGATGCTGCCCATTGTCCAGTCTTACGGCTCCATCTTGCCGGCAAAGGCCATGGTTGCGCCTATCACCCACAAGCATGGCATGACGGATATGCAGAAAAATATCTTCTTTCTCGACAAGACGGGAGAAGACTGCAAATCGGACATGTACGCGCAGGGCAACCGCTGCAACAAGGCCCCGGTGCCGCCCGACCGTGCACTTTTCATCGAAATGCTGTTGCCCGCGAAAGACGGCTTTATCGTCACAACCGCGGACGGGAAGCAGTTGTCGGGGAAGCTGACGGGACGCTGAGCGCTTTCGGCCCCTCGATGGCGGCAATAAGGTCCTTTACCGTTTTGCCGCCGCCGATATCAACCGATAAAACATCTTTCATATCGAACCGCGACAGGAAAACAGCTTTCAGCTTTTCAGGCTCGATGCCGCTGAAATCGTCCAGAAATTGTTGCCTGGCGGCGGAGTCATAGGCGAAACGGTTATAGACCGTTGCTACGTCCATCAGCGCTTCCGTCGTTGCGGGCGTATCGGGCGCACGGGTTTCAACGACGCCGTGGCGGCGGATATTGGGCATGGTTAGTTGCAAAGATAACGCGTTGTCTAGAATCTGCGTTGTCAGCGCACCTTTTTCCAGCAGCCCACCGACAGTCGGCGTCGCGCCGAATACTTTTTCTGTGCTCGCGAAGCCTTCCGCCGAATTATCCGGCACAAAAGGAATCTTCAGCGTCAGCAGGCGGCCGACGATATGACGCATAACGTCTTCGTTGCTTTTCGCCTCCAGCGCTTCAAACAGCGGCGTCATCTGCGCGGGCACCAGTTTCGCATAGGTTTTATGCAGCCTTTCCTGCCGCACGGTGCGCTGCGACAGGCTATGCGCCACATCGGCCAGCATCAGGGCACGGTAAATTTCGTGGAAATCCGCCCCCATCGGGTCGACATTCACCTGCAACCCGCAGCATGATTTCATCGTGTCGATGAGGTCATCTGCCTTCTTGCCATGTACGCCGCGTAAATATTCACAATAGGCCGCGAACCGCGAGCGCGGCATGTCGTCGGCATCAAGGAATGACGGCATATGCCCCTGCCCTGTCACGCGCAAATCGAAAAACGCCGCGGTTTTTTCCAGCGCCGCGCGTAACACGCGGTTCATGTCTTCCAGTTCGTCCAAATCCTTGCAGGGTTTGGTCGACAGCTCCACCTGCCCGCCGGGCTCCAAACTCACATCGCCAATATTCGGGATCGACAGTGCGACCGTGCGCCCCTTTTCCTGTCCCAAAACTGCGCCGGGGAACTGCGCGGCCATGTGTTCCAGCACCATCTCGACCTGATCGAAAGTAATCGGCAGGCCTTCGGGCGAGGTCACGAACAATTCGAGTTCTGTGCCGATCTTGCCATCCGTATTGCCGGTGACTTTCGACAGCATGTGTTCTTCGATTTCGGCGCGGGACGTAAAGATATGGTTCGGCTGTGCCGGGCGGTAAACGCGGGACATGGCTATGGCTCCGTAGCGATGCGTAGTTTTCAGGGAATGGGATTTTATTTAGGGACGGCGAAAAACCGTCACAGTTGAACAATGTGGCTTAACGCCACCAGAGCGGAGCCGCCCAGGCGAGGGAAACTGAGGCCAGCAGGGCCATATAGAAAGTTTCGTTCAACATGCGCAATTTAGTAACACGGCCAGTCCTGCCTGTCAACGAAGAATGGAAAATGCCTAGCCGCTTGAGTTTAAACGGGAAAAACGCCCCCTGCCCGTTTACCGGATTTTCACGATTATGGGATATGATGAGCCTATCACGTCAGGGTATTCCGCATGGGATTCACATATCTCAACCTCCGATTCAACGAAGAGTCCGAAAAACCGGGCGAAAATACCTATCGGGTGCGCTTTGACAGCGTGTCGACCGAAATCGTTGGCGAGGGCGTTGCAGGGCGCAAGCCGCATAACCGCTATTCGCTGCTGGGCCTCGACAAGGACGGCCGCAAGGTTTCCTTCTACATCTCGAAGAAGATATTGAAAGGCCTGACCAAGGGCGAAACCTACGATTTCCGCCTGACCGGCAACCTGCGCGAAGCCCCCGCGGACGACCACAGCGAGCGCCGCGAATTCGGCATCTGCACGACCAAGCCGCGCCCCACCCGTTCGCGCTTCGCGCACGATTAATCGTAAGCATCGCGCCATTAAAAAACCCCTTCCTTGCGGAAGGGGTTTTTTGTCATCAATCCTGTCTTAATAATGCTGCTGGCGATAGTCGGTGACGAAGAGCGCCTGGCGCTTGCCCGTCATCAGCATCGCATCGCGTTTCAAGCCGTTGAGGCGCACGCCCACCGGCACAGGGATGCCGTCGGCGCGTTGCAGGGCGGCCTCGACAGCCTCCCAGTCGACCGCGGCGTCAGGCGCCTGTTTCATGATAGCTTGGTAAAGCTGCGTGTTGAGTTTCGGCTTGGCAGGCTTGGCGTCGGCGGCCTTGGTCTTTTTGGGCATGGATTTCACCTTGGGTGCGACCTCCATGAACAGCCTGTCGCCATTCCAGCCGAGCTCGTAGTTCGATTTCATGATCAGCACGGGCGTACCCTTCTGCACCTGTTCGAACAGTTTTTCGACGTGTTCGGAATACATACGGATGCAGCCGTGGCTTGCCTTCTTGCCGATGGAATTCGGGCTGGTCGTGCCGTGGATCATGATGCCGCTGATGCCGAGCGAGATGGCATAGCCGCCGAGCGGGTTATCGGGACCCGCCGGAATGAAATCCGGCAGATCGGGGTTTTCCTCGCGGATGCGGGGCGGCGGCGTCCAGATCGGATCTTTGCGTTTCAGCGTCACGACGGTGGAAGCCTGCGGCGTTTCCCATCCGGTTTTGCCCGAGGCGATGGGGAAGCTCATCACTTCCTTGTCGTTCTTGAAATAATAGAGGCGCGACTTCGCGAGGTTGATGACAATGCCGTCCCGCTTTATCGAGGGCAGCAGGTGCATCGCGGCGATTTTCAGCTCGGTGCCGGGCTTGGGCTTGTAAGGATCAACGCCGGGGTTCGCGGCCTGCAGCTCGGTGATGCTGAGGTCGAACTTGCGCGCGATGGAATAGAGGCTTTCGTTTTTCTTCACCGTGTAGGACGACACTTCGCCCAGCACGTCGCCACGCAGTTTCACATCCCCGGCGAAGGCAGGGGCCGCAAAGAGCATGAAGGCTAAAACAAGAGCAACAGACTGAAGCGGAATGGGGCGGGGCTTCTTCACCGGAAGCAGGAATTTCATTTTTGACATAATATATGACTCCTTACCAAGCTATCCCTGTTAAGGTCATATTATGCCCGCGCCGCTTAATGTCCGGTTAACATAGCTCCAAATTTGCGACTAAAGTCATTGAATTATTTATAAATTATGCGGGAACAAATCAGGCGCTGTTCTTATGCACCGCGTCTTGACGCTGCCTGAATCACCCGCGATAGGGTATTTCAGAACGCAAGATATTGATCTTCGCCAGATCATAACCCCTGTCGCGCAAATACATCTGCAAATAGGCCCTCGCCCGCTCGAATTCACCCGGCCGCGCGCAAATGGTGGGGCCGACGATGACTTCCACCAGCGACTCCGGCCCCGGCGATCTCCAGTCATGGTCGACAAAGGGCATGAAAAGCCCGTTCGGACGGCGGCGGCATTTGATGACATTAGCCAGCTTGCCGTAGTTCTCGGGGTTCCAGACCTGCAGGAAACGGTATTCGCTTTCGTCCTGATAGGATGAATGTTTATGCAGCAGCGAAATGGTGATGCAATGCAGCGCGTATTCCAAAACGAAATTCCGCATCGCCGACGCATCCGCGTTATGAGGCAGATGTTCGGCCAGGAACCCCGCCAGCTTGCGGTGACGCTTCCGCAGCTCCGCGTCGCTGTACTGTATTGAAAAGGTATGGTTCTGGAAGTTGTCGGCATGGTCGGCGCGCTGCAAAAATCCCTTTTTCTCCAGCGCCGTGGTCTTGAAGCCCAGCGCAAAGCCGTTGCCGTTCTCCGCATAGGCGCGCCATTTGTCGAGGTGGTCGCCTCTAGGGCTGAAAGCCGTGACAAAGAAGCGCCCCACGTCTTCCATGCCCCCCGCCACGTCCTGCTGGAAGCGGTAATAGAAGGTGCCCAGCGCCGGGTTCTCGTTCTTCTGGATTTCCTCCTGCAGCGCTGCAAAGGCGTAATCCATCCCGTGCCGCAATTCCTTGGGGTCGTTCAGGCAGAAAATATCCGTCAGGCGTATCGTGCCGTTATGAATGATCCCCTCGAACCCCGTCATGTCGGTATAGTGATAGATCTTCTCCGGCGGCGGCGCCGTTTCAATCTGCGCATAAATCTCGCCGACATACCCGTGGCAAAGATCGCCAAAAGCTTTAACCGATTGCTGGGAAGATTTTGGTTTTGGAGGGACCATGTGGAGAGTACACCAACAAAAAATTGGAGCGGGTGACGGGAATCGAACCCGCACAGCTAGCTTGGAAGGCTAGAACTCTACCGTTGAGCTACACCCGCTGAGATGGCTGTAAGATAGCCCTAACCGCGAAAACTGTCCAGTATTACGGTTTCGGGCCTGAATCCGCAGTTTTTTTCGGCGCCTTGGCACCGGGTTTGGGGAAGACGCGCTTGCCGGTGTGGTCCAGCACTTCGCGGTCGGGTACAGCCAGCGCCACGGCTTCGGCCGCGCGGCGGGTGCTGCCGAAGACGATGCCGAGCGGGCTTTCGCCCTTCTTGAATTCGCCGCTGACGATGATGCCGATGCCGGTCATGTTGACTTCATCTGTGTCGTAAAAGGGCGAGAGCGCAGCCTCCACTTTGTCGCGCACGGTTTTAACCGCGGGGTCGGTGTGGTTGACTTTGCCCTTGGTGTACTCGTCGATGGCGACGCCGAAGCGGCCCATGGCGTTGTCGGTTTTCAGGTCGCGGGGGGAGCCCAGTTCAGATACGTTCGTGAGGACGGTGGTGAGGATATGGCGCTCGTGCAGGTCGAGCTTCAGGAAGACCTTGCCCATCTCTGCGTCGGTTGCGTCTTTCTGGCCCATGGCAACAAGGTCGGTGATCGCCTGCCAGGCGCGGCCGCGCGCGCCATGGTCCTGCGAGACATGCTGCATGATGTCGAAGACGTCGTTCGTGGTTTTTTCGTCCAGCACCGTATGGCGGGCGTAATTGACGGCGCGGAAGGTATCGGCCTCGCCATCCAGCGCATTATATTCCATCGTCATTGCGCCGCCGACCGCGCCCCATTTGTGCAGCGCGACCAGCACGCCCCTGCCCTTGCCGTCGGTGTCGTTCAGCGCGTGGAATTCCAGCACGGGGTAGAGGCGGTTGACGATATAGGTCGCGGGCGTGGAGCGGATGGCCATGGCAAGCTCGGCGTCGTCCCTGGCATTCGCGATCTTGTTCAGCGGCGCGACGCCGTCTTCACCGGGCTGGCGCAGCGCGTCGATGCGCTTTTGCGTCTCGGGCCCGGGCGAATAGGTTTCCAGCAATTCAAACGCCTCGTTCAGCGTTGCGAGGATGATGGATTTGTCGATGCCGCGATATTCAGCCATGGGGCCAGTCCTTATAAATATGACAATCTGCGGGCAGTCTATGCGTGGGCGAATATTCTGTCAATTGTCTATAAAAGGCTGTTTTTAATGAATATTACTTACCCATGGGCGGCTTGGGCGGCTGGGGACCCTGCATCATGCGCTCGATCTCGACCTCTTCCTCGGGCGTCGGTTTCCGCGGGACAGGAGGGGGAACAGGAGGCACTGCCTGCGGCGTCACAGGCTGCGCGGGCGGGAACGGCAGCGCGAGCGGCATCAGCGGCACCGGCAAAATCGTTACCGTGGGCGGCGTTACAACGGGTGGCGCGGGCAGCGGCGCGGCAGGCGGCACGGGCGGTGTAGGCGGCGGGGCAAACATGCGCTCGGGCAGCAGCGGGTTATAGGGGTTCGCCACGCGCATCATTTCTTCCTCGAGCATCGGGTCGATAACGGCGGGCACGGCTGGTGGTGGCGTAACGGGCGGATGCGTCTGCTGCCAGGCCTGCCGCGTCACGCTCATGCCGCCCGGCTGCGCGGTGGGCTGGAGCGCGGGTTCCATCTTCATGAAATGGGTGCGCAGGTCTTCCACATCGCGGACGGCATGGGCGAAGGCGTCCTTGATAATCATCGTGTTGAAGCCGAGGTTGTTGAAGGCGTGTTCGTTCAGCGCCACCATGGCCTGGTGCGCCAATCCGGTATCCTGGTGTTCGGGCGCCAGCCAGACGTTCTGGTTGCCGCCCTCGCCTTCGCGCGCAAGGTGCGCGACGCCGATGATGTCGGCGGGCGAGGATTTCGGCATGATTTTCCACAGCCACTGGTCCTTGGGCTCGGGCTGGGCGATGACTTTCTTGAACACTTCGGCTGCCACCCTCTGCGCAATTTTCTTGGCGGGCAGCTTGCCAAGGTATTTCACGATTTCCCAGCTGGTCATGTATTTGCGGATAACATCGATATCCTCGATCTTGAGCGGCTTCATCCACAGTTTTTCGGTCTCGATGTCGTTGACGCCGATGATTTCGATGCGGAACCAGTTGCGCTTGCCGACCTTCAGGATATCGTTGGTTTTCAGGTATAGCTGCTCTTCCGGCTCCTCCACCTTGTCGCCGTTCAGCTCCACCCCGCCCTGTTGTATCAGGCGGCGCGTGTCGCTTTTGCTCTTGTCGGGACGCGTCAGTTTCACAAGGTCGAAGCAGCTCATGCGGTCGGTGATCAGCGGCAGCGTCGGGATGTCGTCCGGCACGTTGCCGCGTGAAATCGTATCCTCGAACCACTCGGTTTCAGCCGCAGCGACTTCCACCCCGTGGTAACGCGCAACAATGGCCGCCGCGAGCCTGATTTTCGCATCGCGCGGTTTTGACTTTATCAGCGGACGCAGCTCGGCTATCTCCGTCATCGGCAAATCGGTGTAGACGACGAACCATTGCTCGATCAATTCATCCGGTATGCTCATCACGCGCCCGAACTTGTCGCGGGGGCTGTGCGCCAGGCCGACGTAGTTGCCAAGGCTTTTGGACTGCTTCTGCTTGCCGTCGATGCCGGGGGTGATTTTGGTCGTGATGATGGTCTGCGGCTTTTGCCGGTTTTTCTCCTGGAAGGTGCGGCCCATCATTTCGTTGAACAGCTGGTCGGAGCCGATAATCGTCAAATCCGCCTGCATCTCCACCGAATCCCAGCCCTGCAGCATAGGGTAGAGCATTTCGTGGATATGTATTTCACGTTTCTGCTCGATGCGCTTCTGGAACATGTCGCGCGAAATGAGCTTGGCATGCGTGACCGTCGAGGCGAGCTCGAGAAAATTGCGCAGCGAAAGCCTGTCCAGCCATTCGCTGTTGCGGCGTATCTCCAGCAGTTCCGGATCGTCGAAGCGCAGCACCATGCGCGCCTGTTCGATGAACTCCTTGGCGTTGCGTTCGATATCTTCCTGCGGGATGACAGGGCGCGTATCCATTTTGCCATCGGGGTCGCCGATGGCCGTGGTGAAATCGCCGATCAGGAATATCACCTTGTGCCCGCGGTCCTGCAGGTAACGCATCAGCCAGAGGTTCACGGCATGCCCGATGTGCAGCGTCGGCGCGGTGACGTCGACGCCGTATTTGATGCGCAGCTTCTGGCCCGATTTCAATCGCGCCTTGAATTCGTCTTTCGAGAAAAACTGGTCTGCCGTGCGCTCGAAATGCGCAAGGATATCGTTAATCGTTTTCGTGGATACGGGTATGGCACCCATGGTCTAACTCCCGGGTATCAGAATTGCATTGTACTGTGATGAAAGGCCCAAAAGGGCAATAAATATTACTGTCCCCGGACGGGGTAATAGGAAAAGACAAAGCTGGTGAACACCTGTTTCATGGCGTCTACTATATCATAATTTTTCGTAATGTCAATCTTCCCCATCCGGACCTGCGGGCTTCGGAGGCTCGAAGGGGTTCGGCAGCTTGCGCGGTTTTTTCTCGGGCCGCGGTTTTACCTGCAACGGCGGCTGCGTGCCGGGCGCGATTTTCAGCCGCACGCCTTCTTCCAATCCCGGCGCGGGCTGTTTCGACAGCAGCCACTTCGGCGCTTCGAAGCCGGGCAGCGTGCCGCTTTGTTCCTGCTTGCCGTACTGCGGCGGCAGGACCTGGCCCGGCATCAATCCCGGCAGCCATGTTTCGCCAAGGTCCTTGCCGGCCCCCAGAACGTAACCGGGCGGCAGCATCTGGCCCGGCATCAGTTTCAATTCCATGAGCGTGCTGATCGAGGCATGCGGCGGCAGGATGCGCCCGGGCACGAAGCCCAGCGGCAGGATTTCGCCCGGCGCAAGGTCAAGTGATAAAACCTGCGACAGCGTAAACCCCGGCGGCAGCGCCTGTCCCGGAAGCGACCAGACCGGCAAGCCGATCGCGCGCGAGATATCGAGCGGCGGCAGGCAGACGCGCTCGAACCCCGGCGGCACATCCTCGCCCGGCAGCACCCATTTCGGCAGGCTGAGGCCCCGCGCGGTTTTTTCCAGCGCCAGCGTGGGCGATACCTTGTCCCGCGCCAGCTGCTGCCCGCCCGGCGGGTGCGAGAGGCGCCATGCATCGCGTGAAACGCTGAACGTTGAATCGTCGTGATGACGCAGGCCCGGTTCCAGCTTCATAAACTGCGTGCGCAGCGCGTCCGCGTCGCGCGTAGCATGCTTGAAGGCGTTGCGGTAGAGCATGGTGTTGAAACCAAGCTCGTTAAAGGCATGTTCGTTCAGCGCGGCCATGGCCTCGTGCACGAATTCGTCGTTCTGGAACTGCTGCCCCAGCCATACGTTCTGGCTGCCGCTTTCCGCCTCTCGCCGCAGATGCGCGACGCCGATAACCTGGTTCGGGTCGTCCTTGGCGGCGATAGTGAACAGCCATTCGGTGCGCGGCGGGGGCTGGTTGATAACCCGGCGGAAGGCGTCCGTCACCAGCGTGTTCTGCAACACGCGCGATTGCGGCAGCTGGCTGATGTATTTCGACACCTCCCATTCAGGCACGTATTTGACGGCAAGGTCGATATCGTCGACCTTCATCTCGCGCAGCAGCAGCTTGTCGGTCACAAGGTCGGTCAGCTTGACGACGACGATGCGGTACCAGTTGCGCTTGCCGACCTTCAGGATGTCGTTGGTGGCGAGGCCCAGCACCGTTTCAGGCTCGGCGATTTTCTTGCCGTTCAGCTCCACCCCGCCCTGTTTGATCAGGCGCCTTGTGTCGCTGTTGCTCTTTTCAGGCCGCGTCAGCTTGACCAGTTCGAAGCAATCGATACGATCCGCCATCACGGGCAGCGAAGGGATATCCTCCGGCACGCCGCCATGTGAAATGGCGTTCGTGAACCATTCGTGTTCATGTTCGGCCGCTTTGTCGCCGTGGTAACGCGCCACCAGCGCCTGCGCCAGAAGGATTTTCGCATCGCGCGGCTTTGCCTCGATCAAGGGGCGCATATCCTCGATATCCTTGAGCGGCACATCTGTATAGATGCGGAAATATTCCTCGATCAGTTCGTCGGGAATGCTCATGATGCGGCCGAACTTGTCGCGCGGGCTGTGCGTCAGGCCGATATAGTTTCCGGCGCTTTTCGACTGCTTGCCTTTGCCATCGATTCCGGGGGTGATTTTTGTGGTCACCAGCGTCTGCGGGTCGCCGCCGAATTTTTCCTGCAGCAGGCGGCCCAGCGATTCATTGAACATCTGGTCGGAGCCGATGATGGCAAGGTCCGATTTCACCGTCATGGAATCATAGCCCTGCAAAATGGGGTAAACCAGTTCGTGGGCGTAAATCTCTTTCCCCTGCGCCATGCGCATCTGGAACATGTCGCGCGCGATCAGCCGCGCATGCGTCACCAGAGACAGCAGGTCCATGAATTCCGACAGCGGCATTTTGCCATACCATTCCGAATTCCGGCGCACCTCGATAAGGTCGGGATTGTCGAAGCGCAGCACCATGCGGGCCTGCTCGATGAACAAGCTCGCGTTGTGCTCGATATCCTCGGGCGTAATGCGCGGGCGGGTTTCAATGCGCCCGTCGGGATCCCCGACGCGCGTTGTGAAGTCGCCGATGACGAAGACGATTTTATGCCCCCTATCCTGCATGTAGCGCATCAGCCAGAGGTTCACGGCATGGCCTATATGCAAGGTGGGCGTCGTAACGTCGACACCGTATTTGATGCGCAGCTTTTTGCCCGATTTCAATTTCGCGCGCAGTTCAGCGCGCGACAGGAACTGGTCCGCCGTGCGGTCGAAATAGGCCAGGATTTCGTTGACTGCCTTGGCGGCAACGGGCGCGTCTGTCATTTTATCCTTTTGCAAAATTTATGCGGGGGAATGCCTGCCGCACCCCTTTTTAACTATACCACAAGCTGCAGAACTTTGAAATGTTGCCATAAGGCGCGACCTTCTTCCCCGCGCCCGTTTCTGTTACTCTGGATAAGACAGGAGCAAACCGCATGTTTGGAAAAAAGCCGCTGACCCTCTTCCGCCACCCGGGACTTTACCTTGAACTTGTCCAGGACAAGGGCCGCGGCGTTTTCTGCCAGCAGGACCTCAAGGCCCGGGAAGTGTTGGAAGTTGCGCCCTTGATCCTTTTTCCGGTTGATGAACATCCGGCGTTATTAAAGACCACCTTGGTCAACTACGTTTTCGGCGCTTCACATCTGCCAGAGCCATTCCTGAAATCTGCAGGCTACGACAATCCCGAAAGCGCGCTGGCCTTGCCAATGGGGATTACCTCGATATGCAACCATCTGGCCGAGCCGAATGCAGAATACGACTTCAAAGTCGATGATATGTCGCCCTTTGCCATCCTGCGCGCCAGCCGCGATATTCCAAAGGGCGAAGAAATCTGCGTCAGCTACGGTAACACATGGTTTATGAAACGAACCATTTCGGCCCACGCACTGGCGAAATAGGAAAGCGCGGGATGTTGCCACCCCGCGCCCTGCATTCTATCCGGATATTTATACTGATGGCCCCTTAGGCGCCGCCGGCCTGAACTGGTCAAAGAATTTTTCGTTGAACGGCACCGGTTTGCCCAGCCAGAGCGCGGCGTCGCCGTGGTCCAGCAATTCATCGCCCGTGCGCGGGTGGATAAGGATGCTGAGCCCCTTGTTGTTCATTTGCAGCCAGCCCAGTACCGCACCGAAAGATTCCGCCGTAATGGTCAGGCCGATATTCGCCTCGGTATGCGGGCCGACCTTGCCGACGCGGTGCATGTCTTCCACCGCGCCCGGGAAGCGTGCGTCGATGGCGCGCGCGACCTCGATGGCGTTTTTCTCAGACGCCTCGCCGGGCTTGAAGTAGATATGGATGTGGTAGGCGTCTGGCTTGAATTCGGGCTCAGGCGTCGCTTTGATGTTGAAAACGTTTTTAGCCATGGTGTTTCTCCTGATAAAGGGTTAGCCGCGGAAGAAGCGGTTGCCGATCTTCCATTTGCCGTTGCCGGCGTCTTCCAGTTCGGCGTTGATGCGGGTGATGGGTGCATCGAAAATGTCGCGCGTCGTGCCGGGGGCGACCAGGCGAAGGAAGCTGTAGCGCATCGTTGCTTCGGTGCGCATTTCTTCCAGCACGGGGTCCTTGGGGTTGGCGGGGTCTACTTCCTTGCCCGCAAACTTGTTGAACACCTTGCTGATCTCGCGGTCGTATTCGCGCCAGTTCCTGATGAAATCTCCGTAATTGCCGCACATATCATCATCTCCTCGGGTTTAAATGTTTTCCAAAATCAGGGGCTTGTTACCGCCCCATGAGTAAACCCTAGCGGCCTGCAAAACATAGGTATAATATTAACAGTGTATCCTTATGATAGGTGAAAGCTATGATGCCCTCCCCCGCAGACCTGACCTACTTCATTGAAGTGGCCACGACATTAAACGTGTCCCGCGCCGCGGAGCGCCTTGGCATCAGCCAGCCGTCGCTATCGCTGGCCATGCAGCGGCTTGAACATGCGGTCGGCGCGTCGCTGCTCTCGCGCAGCAAGCGCGGCGTGAACCTGACTCAGGCCGGAAAACAGCTGCTCAACCACGCACGGCATTTATTACAGACTTGGGAAGGCGTGCGCACGCAGGCGCTCGCCTCGGTCAATGAAATACAGGGCAGCTACACCATCGGCTGCCACCCCTCGGTTGCGCTCAATATGCTGCCAGGTTTCCTGCCGCGGTTGCTGCAGGAACACCCCAAACTCGACATCACGCTGCGCCACGACCTCTCGCGGAAGGTGGCGGAGGATGTGGTCAGCCACAAGGCCGATATCGGCATCGTCGTGAACCCCGTCGCGCATCCCGATCTGGTTATCCATCACCTCTGCCAGGACGAAGTGACGCTATGGACGGCGGCCAGGAACGCCAATAAATCTGTACTCATCTGCGACCCCGACCTGTTGCAATCCCAGTCCTTGCTGAAAAAACTGAAAAAGGCCGGCATGGAATTCACGCGCATGATGACCTCCGGCAACCTGGAGGTTATCGCCGACCTCACCGCGCATGGATCGGGGATCGGGATTTTGCCCGCTCGTGTTGCCGTACGGACACGTCAGAAACTGACGCGGATTGCAAAGGCGCCTGTCTTTTACGACGAACATTGCCTTATTTTCCGGGTCGAAAACAAAAACGTGAAAGCTATACAGGCGCTCAGCCACGCTGTGCGCAGCTGCGTTGCGGGCTGACCGGCTGTAACTGCCGGAAAATACGTGTTTGTCCACTTTTGCGCCCCAGGCTTGTCCCATAAGGCAGCGCATCCGCCAAGTGACGGTACCATAGCCTGAAAATCCTGATTTTCTTGAATATTTTTCACGCCTCTTATAGACTTCTGGCAGAGTTAACCGGCAGGAATACGGGAATCATGATACGCCTTATCTTCGCAGCGCTGATCTGCCTTGCGTGCATGTTGCCCGCCAGCGCCATGGCCGCCGCGGGAGCGCCGGATTTCACCGAACACTGGATGGGCCACGCCTGCCTCGCGCTGTTCGGCATCGCCTATTCGCTGGTGGTGATCGAGGAAAACATACACCTGAAAAAATCCAAGCCTGTCATGCTTTTTGCCGGGCTTATCTGGATGCTGGTCGCCTGGCGCTACCAGCAGGCGGGCATCGAGGACCAGGTGGCGCCGCTGCTCCGCCACAACCTGCTTGAATTCGCGGAGCTTATGCTCTTCCTGATGGCGGCGATGTCCTATATCAACACGCTGGACGAGCGTAACGTCTTCGGCGCGCTGCGCGGCCGGCTGGTCGCCTCGGGCATGTCGCTGCGGGCGATCTACTGGGTGACAGGCATCCTCGCTTTCGTGATTTCGCCCATCGCCGACAACCTGACGACAGCCATGGTCATGGGCGCGGTGGTGCTGGCGATAGGCCAGAACCAGCCCGCTTTCCTTGTTGTGTCCTGCATCAACATCGTCGTGGCGGCGAACGCCGGCGGCGCCTTCAGCCCCTTCGGCGACATCACCACGCTGATGGTCTGGCAAAAAGGTCTGGTAGATTTCACCGAGTTCCTCGCGCTTTTCATCCCGTCGCTTGTCAGCTGGATTATCCCCGCCGCCGCCATGTGGTTCGCCGTCCCGAAGGAAAAACCGGCCCCCGCAAGCCACAAGGAAACCGTAAAAAAGGGTGGTTTTATGGTCATTTTCCTGTTCCTGCTGACCATTGGCATGACCGTTTTCGTGCATCACGTCCTTCACCTGCCGCCATTCATGGGCATGATGACGGGGCTGGGGATGCTGAAAATCTACGGCTATTTCATCGAACAGCGCGAGCGCCGAGACTGGGTGGACATCCCGCCCCTGCCAGGCATGCCGCTTTATAAACCCGCGCTGAAGCCCTTCGACATCTTCGTCAGCCTGAAGCGCGTCGAGTGGGATACGCTGCTGTTCTTTTACGGCGTCATGCTTTGCGTGGGCGGCTTGGGCGCGATGGGCTACATGGCGCTGATGTCGGATTATTTCTACAAGGATTTGGGCGCGACCACCGCCAACGTGCTGGTAGGCGTACTGTCTGCCATTATCGACAATATCCCCATCATGTTCGCCGTGCTGAGCATGCAGCCGGACATGGCCCACAACCAGTGGCTGCTGGTCACGCTGACGGCGGGCATCGGCGGGTCGATGCTGTCAGTGGGCTCCGCCGCAGGCGTCGCCCTGATGGGGCAGGCGCGCGGCACCTATACCTTTTTCGCCCACCTGAAGTGGACATGGGCAATCGCGCTGGGCTACGCGGCTGGCATAGCCGCGCATATTTCTATCAACGGGCTGGACTAGAATGGAAAACGTTGTCTACAAAATTGAGTTACTGCTGCTGCTGGCGGGGGTCGTCGCAATGATTGCAAGGCGATTGCACCTCCCATACAGCGTGGGACTGGTGCTGGCGGGGGCGGCGCTGACCTTCGTGCAGCCCTTCGACCTCCCCTTCACCAAAGAGCTCATTTTCACCGTCCTGCTGCCGCCCCTGATTTTCGAGGCCGCGCTGCTTATCCCCTGGAAGGAACTGAAACGCGACCTGCCGCCGATTTCGGTCTTCGTGACGGCGGGGCTGGCGCTTTCCGCCGCGATCACGGCAGCCGGCATGCATTTCATCGCCGGCTGGATGTGGGAAGCATCGCTTGTCTTCGGCATCCTCATCGCCGCGACAGACCCGGTCTCGGTCATCGCCACTTTCAAGGAAGCGGGCGTCCACGGCCGCCTGCGTCTGCTGGTCGAGGCCGAAAGCCTCATGAACGACGGCACCGCCGCCGTCGCCTTCGTCATTGCCGTCGCGATCGCGACAGGCGCAGAAACTTTGGGCGCGGGGCATATCTCGTGGCTGCTGGTCAAGACCGTGTGCGGCGGCGTGCTGATAGGCGGCGCGGTCGCCGGCACGGTGCTGGTGATCGCGGGCCGCACCAACGACCACCTGGTCGAGATCACCTTCACCACCATCATCGCCTACGGCTCGTTCCTGCTGGCCGAGCATTTTCATTTCTCGGGGGTTTTGTCCTGCATGACGGCCGGGCTCATCACGGGCAATTTCGGTTTTATCGGTTCGATATCGGACAAGGGACGCGACGCGGTGACCGATTTCTGGGAGTACGCGGCCTTTGTCGCGAACTCCCTGGTCTTTATCCTCATCGGCATCCATGAAACGCAGCAGAATTTCGGCCCCGTGCTGGGTGCGGCCTTCTGCGCGATCCTGCTGGTGACGCTGGGGCGCGCCTTCGCCATATACCCGTTTGCCGCGCTGTTCCGCGGGACGAAGCTGAAAATCAAGGCCAAGCACCAGCATGTGCTGTTCTGGGGCGGGTTGCGCGGCGCACTCGCGCTGGCGCTGGCGCTGGGCCTGCCCGAAGAAATGCCGATGCGAAAAGAAATCGTGACGGTCACCTTCACCGTCGTCGCCTTCTCCGTCTTTGTGCAGGGCCTGACAATGACGCCCCTGCTGCGCCGTTTGAAGGAAATTCCGGCAAAGAAAAACGCAAAACGCTGATCAGGTAAGGATATCGCCCTTCCAGAAATCGCCGTAGCGCAGCGGCAGCAAGTCCGCGGGGCGCACCTTGTATAGCTTCTCGCTGCCCGGGTCGCGCAGAATCACATGGCCCGCCGTCACGAAATCGACAATCACCTCGCGGCAGCGGCCGCAGGGCGGGATGACTTTGGGCTCATGCCCCGGCTGGTGGTATACGGCGACGATAGTGGCGACGCTGCGCCCCTCGCGCCGGTTGGATTCGTTGATCACGAAAGGCTCTGCACACATCGAAATGCTGCCCACGTCGGTCATCAGGTTCGAGCCCGTAATCACGTCGCCGTTGTCCAGCCTGCCCGCCGCCGTCACCAGCGCGGGGCATTTTTCGCTATTGATGTGCAGGACGGGCTTCTTGGCCGCGTCACAGGCGATTTTCACGAGTTCGTGGTCTTGCGGGGAAAGTTCGAGTCTCTGCATGATATGCTGCCCTTATAGCCCTGATGTTAAGAGTGAACCGCCATCTGGTCGCGCGTGAGCCAGAAAACCTCGCCCTCGCTGTTTTCGGTGTCGAGCCAGAGGAAGGGGATGCCCGGATATTCTTCTTCCAGACGCTCCCGGCCATAGCCGATTTCGCAGATCATCTGGCCGTCGGGGTTCAGGTAATTCGGCGCCTCTTTTAAAATACGACGCGTGATGTCGAGCCCGTCGGGGCCGGAGGCCAGCGCCATCATCGGCTCGTGCTGGTATTCCTTCGGCATATCGACCAGCAGCTCGGCCTCGACATAGGGCGGGTTGGTGATGATGAAATCGTATTTCTTGCCCTTCAGCGGCTTGAACAGGTCGCCCTTGTAAAGGGTGATACGGTCTTCCATACCCGATTGCTTCACGTTGATCTTCGCAACCTCGAGCGCTTCGGGCGACAAATCAACCGCATCAACCTCGGCATTGGGGAAGAGCATCGCGGCCAGGATGGCAAGGCAACCCGAGCCTGTGCAGAGGTCCAGCACGCTCACGACTTCCTCGGGATTGTCGATCAGCGCATGGCCCTCGAGGTTCAGCACGTCGCTGAACAGCAAATCGGCGATGTAGGAGCGCGGCACGATCACGCGCTCGTCCACATAAAACGGTACGCCCTGCAAATAGGTTTTTTTCAGGATATAGGCAAGCGGCTTGCGCGTCGTGACGCGTTTCTCGATCAGCTCTGCAATATGTTTGCGCTCTTCGGGCAGCAACTTCGCGTCGTAATAGGGTTCCAGCTGGTCGATGGGCAGGCGCAGCGCCTCGAGCGCGAGGAACACCGCCTCGTCAAACGCCGAATGCGTGCCATGGCCGAAGCTCAAACCCGCCTTCTGGAAGCGGCTCACCGCGTAGCGCACGAAATCGCGCACGGTGGAAAGCTCGCGGGCGACGGTGTCGATGGATGACGATGATGATTTGGGCGAAAGTTTCTGGCGGGGCATTGCGGATAAGTCCTGTCGGATACAAAACTTATGTATATATACCGCAAAACCTGCGCGCGCGCAAAGCCGAAATAAGCCTTAAGTTACATATATATGAAGTAACAATCACGATGCTGTTTGCCACCTCCACCGCCTCGTCGCTCCGCCGCAAAACCATGCATCGGTATTGCCAAAAAATTTGTGGCTTAAATCAGCGCGGAAACATCACGTCCGCAACATAGCGCGCGACCGGCTGCGGGTCGCCGATGGCCGGCATGACATGCATGCCAAGGCCGGGATTCGCATTCACCTCGATAATACCGTAATCGATGCTTCGCTGGTCGCGCGTGATGTCGGTGGTGATGAAATCGACCCCGATCACCACCAGCCCCTTGAAGCAATCGAGGATTTTTCCGGCGATGGCGATGACGGAGGGATGCGTCACCTCGGTCATGTCGCGTGAGACGCCGCCCAGCGCAAGGTTAGAAATGCGGCGCAAATAGACTTTTTCCCCCGCCGCGGGCACATCCGCGAGGTTGCGCCCCGCGTTTTTCAGGAAGCGCTCGACCCCTTTGTCGATGGCGACGGGGCAGAGCGCGCTGCCCCGATCCTGTTTAACCTTGGCACGGCGCACGGTTTCGGCCGCGGCAAGGTCGTCGATCGTGCTGATGCCGTCGCCGATCACATGGGCGGGTTCGCGCTGCAGCACAGCGTAATCGCCCCTGGTGGTGATTAAAACACGGTGTTCCAGCCCCTCGACCAGCCCCTCGATGATATAATCAGCGGCACCGCCCGCGTTTGACAGGTGCCGCTCGATGATGCGCAGCAGGCCTTCCTCTCCGTTGATTTCGGTTTCTACGCCCTTGCCGTGCGAGCCGTGGTTGGGCTTGAACACCACCTTGTAATCGCGCGCGGCGGCGAACCGGAGCGCGTCTTCGACCGTTTCCTCCGAAAACAGTCCGCCGTCGGGCACGCGGACGCCGGCCGCGCGTAAAATGCGTTTTGTCATGAATTTATCCGCCGCCAGCACCGCCGGCACATGCGCCACCACAGGTCCGGTACGGTCGATCAGGTCGTGCGTCACGCCATCCAGCGTCACGCGCACCCATTCGTTTTCGACATCCATGATTTCGATGGCGGCGCCGCGCGCGGCAAGTTCCTCGAGCAGCAGGCGCTGGTTGGTGTGGAGCAGTTTGAGGTCGGCCAAAAATCAGCCCCAGTCAGTCTTTTTTCTTTTTCAGCTCGAGCGGCTTCATGACCTTGATCGGCTGGCTGGCCTTCGGCTCCTCGACCACTTTCGCGGGGCGGCGGGGTTGCGCGGGCTGCGACTGGCGCGGAGCGGGCGAAGCAAGGTTCTCGCTGCTGCGCTTGTTGCGTACCGGAGCGGAAGCCGCGTTTTCGCCGCTGCTGCTGCCGCTGGTCAGGTTTTCCGACATGCTGAACTCCCTTGTGATCCTTATATAATTGTATGCCCCGCCGCAGGCAGCGTCAATCAACGCCCTAATGCCTTGCGATATATCGTTATTTTATGGCCGATCGTCGCGTCCGCCACGCGTGCCGCCGCCTCCGCGCCCCAGATGGCGCCGATGATATGCCCCGCCGCCTGATGGCTTTCAAACCTGAAATGCGCATCAAGGTTCACCAGGACACGAAACCCCTGCGCTTCCACCCAGTCGTTATATTTTTTTGTGCGTTGGTCGTTCGTACGCCCGCGGATCGCCTCGAATTCGCTGCCCTCGGCATTCTCCACCAGAAAAACTTCGCCACCAAAAGTGATATGCCGGTCAAGTTTCCCAAGTATCGCCGCGCGCCTGCCCTCTTCCGCAATCGTGCCCAGCATCCAGCAGGCAACCGCAAGGTCATAGGTGCGCCCCAACGCCACTTCGGCCGCGTCGCCCTCGATAAAGTCGACATTGGCAAAATTTTTGGCGCGCTGCCGCGCAACCGCCAGCTGCGCCGGCGCGGCGTCGAGCCCTGTAATATGCTTCGCATGCGGCGCCAGCAGTTCGATATATTTCCCCGTACCGCAGCCGAGGTCGAGTACGGTTTTGCCCTTTACTGCGGGCAGCAGTTCTTTCAACACCAGCCCTTCCGCATCCTCCGCACGGCTGAAGGCCTCGTAAATATCAGCCTGGGAATAGTATATGCCCGATTTTTCCTGCAGGTTGCTCATGCGCGCAGCACCAGCAGCGTGTCGAAATTATTCTCATCAATCGTGCTGGGCAGCTCGATTTCCTCATAAGCGCCGAATGCCGCGCGCCGCGCCGCTGTGTCATTGATCGGGCTGCGCGCCCTGGAGCGGTGCAGGTCGAGAGCATCATAGACATATCCGAAGGCCATCACACCGCCGGAAACCAGCTTTTCCTTTAAAGGCAGCACAACCTTGTCGCGATACTGTGCAAGGCAATCGCCATCGAACATCCGGTGCGCATAATCGGAAATATTCGAAAGCAGGATGACATCAAAATCCTGTTTAACCTGCGCCGCAAGCCCCGTCACATCGGATTGTATAAAGATAACCGCTTTACCCCTGCAGGCCGCCTGCGCCGCCAGATAAGCCTTGTTATCTTTCAAATACGGATTGTTGAGCAGCGCATTCTTCTCCTTGTCCCTAGCAGGGCGCGCGTCGGCATTATCCTTAAACAGCGCAGAGGCCCGCAAGGCCTTGCCGTCGCCCTTGAAGCAGGCATAAGCCCTGCCCCAGAAATAACGGCTGGCCACCGGCAGGGCATCCTTCACCCCGTCATAAACCTCGGCATCCAGTGTCGCAAAATAATCGATAAAACTTTCCCGCCCCAGCCGCTGCAAAGCCGCGAATTTAAGTTCCACCATATGCCCTGCCAGTGCATTGATATCGAAACAGGTGATGCTCCCTGCGCCTGCCGCAAAGGCGTTGATCGCATGGTCGCCCGAGCCTGCTGCCGTCAACACCGCTTTC
The DNA here is from genome assembly GCA_964575605.1 of uncultured Micavibrio sp. Lineage (GTDB taxonomy): Bacteria > Pseudomonadota > Alphaproteobacteria > Micavibrionales > UBA2020 > JAPWJZ01. The sequence goes on from CAZNRN010000003.1 coordinate 205,087, forward strand.
CCCGCGAAATCCAGCCTGCCGAAATAACCGCCGATATTTTCCGTTGCGAAAGGATAAACCGGCGACAGCGCCGAAAACCGACCGCCCGCTGTCAACCCGGCTTCCAAATCCCCCGCAAACAATTTTTCAATATCTTCGGCCGCCGCGACATCCGGCACCGCCTGCATCGGGCAGCGTTCCAGTCCGGCATCGCGCAGCTTTACCACAACGCGGCGGAACTGGCGGTTTTCGGCGCCGTCGAGGATTTCTTTTAAACTTGCGTCATGAAGGCTGCGCGCCGCACGGTATTCCGGTTTTCTTTCCGCCACCCAGGTGCAGGGTGACACGCGGCCCTTGTGGTCGATGAACAGGAACCGCTCGCCGCCCGGGCAGGCGGCGCAGTTGGTGCCGGGCTTGACCGCCGCGAAACTGCCGCTCACCCTGATACGGCCGGCATTCATGACGGCGGCGGTCGCGACGCGTTTTTCCAGCTCGGCGTCGGAGAGTTTCGATACCAGTTCCTCCCGCCCGCGCATGCGCCCCACCGGTTCCATGCGCGAGAAAATGATTTCCTGCACCCCCATATCGGCGCAAAACGCGGCAATGTTCCACAATTCGTTTTCGTTCAGGTCGTAAATCACGCAGCCGACGCGCACATAAAGCCCTGCCGCGACAAGGTATTTCAAGCCTTCCAGCGTCGGCTCCCAGGTGCGCTTGCCGCGCACCGTTTCCTGCAAAACTTTCGTATGCCCGTCGAGGCTGACATGCACCATTTCCAGTTTCATCGCCGCAAGCTCGCGCGCGATATCGGGAGTGATGGTCGAGGCATTGGTGGAAATATCCGTCCTCAACCCCTTCTCGCAGCAGCGGCGCAGGATATCCATGATATCG